>DIBR01000048.1:24000-34028 GCA_002415025.1 Spongiibacteraceae bacterium UBA5047 | reverse complement strand
TGCTTAATAGATTCTTCTGTCATGGGCAGTGGTAAAAGGTCATGAAATTCAACGCCGTCGAGGCCTGTGACAGCAATGTGTTCGGAGTACCATGCAGCTTCAGACAGCTCCATCAATTCTTGTACTTTTCCAAGATACGTAAAATCAATGGGGCCTGCTCCCCCTAGCGAAAGATTGACGCCATGAAGCGCAACTGGGTAGCTTTCAGCTACAGTTAATAACTGGGCGCGCAGCAATCCGCCATCGACTAGCCAGTTGTCAGCCAGCAGCTCGAACCAACTAATCTCAGGTTTGTTTTCAATAACATAATTGACATGCTTTGCTCTCAACCCCAAGCCTACCTCGATAGCAGACGGAGGAGTGCCGCGCTTACTCATGATCTATCCCTTGGCTGGTTCTTTCGAAATGGCCTCACCACCGACGATCTTTTCGCACGTACCGGCAGGCACCCAAACCCAGTCTTTCTTTCCTCCATCTTTTTTAGACATTCCCGCACACCCGTGGCTATTATCGATCGCAGCACAGTCATTTTTTCCTGATTTAGCAACGCCTGCACATTTTTCCCATTCCTGAGGTTGGTCGGGCACAGCAATAGAATTTGATGCTGCTCCGAGCGCTAAAATACTAGTGACTGTAGCGTTGATAAGATGTTTCGTGCTTTTCATAAGATCTCCGTTACTACCTGATTAAATTTAATAATTCGTCGGAAATATTCCAGCCGAACGTACAGCTAAAGGCCCCTCAATCAGTCTTCTGATTGAGGGGCCGGGTGGCTATTTACTACTTGCGGTCACTCCACTTTTTGGTCTTTGCGTTGTTGGTTGTAGAGTCACTCGCTGATGCGTTCATTCCGCGATAGTGAAAAGGCGTCTTGCCAGGAGCGCCAAATCTACTTTCTTGCCAAGTTGTTTCATTGTTGGCGGTGTGACTGGAGCGCGACCTACTTCCGAAATCATGCGTGGGTCTTGGCGACTTCCCTTGCGTTTTTTTGTGGGAGTGGACAGGCCTGTCAGCCTGCGGATTTGATTGGGCGACAGCCTGGCTGGCCCATGCTGCGGATACCGATATGCCGAGTACGAGAGCCAGTAATACCTTTGAATTACCTTTGCGCAATTTCATAATTACACCTCCAGTTTAAAGGGTTTCCCCCGATATGCCTCACGGTTGAACTGCATAACTAACCGGGAGGCGTCTTGCAACGTTACTGTGTGATCGATTGTTCCGCAGTTTCTCGCTTGAGAGCGCGCCCTCGCCAGATCATAAATATGGCGGGAAACACGACCAGCACCATCAGTAGCGCAGAGCCTACGCCGCCGACCAGCGGCGCGGCGATCCGTTGCATGACATCGGCGCCGGTGCCTTTGGAAAAGAGGATGGGGACTAGACCTATGAATAACGAAAGTGCCGTCATCAACATAGGTCTAATGCGTTGTGTGGTGCCGGTTTGAATCACCTCGTTGAGATCGGAAACAGTTTTTAATGTGTCGTTCTCCAGGCGTTCGCGTCGGGCGATATCCAAATACACCATCATCAGTAGCCCGAGCTCGACGGCCAAGCCAGCAACCGCGATCATGCCGACCCACACCGCAACACTTAATTTGAATTCCAAAAACCACAGCAACCAGATGGAGCCGCTGATGGAGAAGGGAACACTCAACATGACGATGAGTGTTTCGATAAGTGAATTCCGGTGCATAAACAGCATAAAGAAAATCAGAAAGACCGTGGCAGGCACGAGCACCTGCAGTTTTTCTTTGGCGCGCTCGAAATACTGGAACTGCCCCGCCCAGGCAATGCGGTAGCCATCTGGAATGTCGACATTTTCCGCAACCACTTGCTTGGCGCTGGCTACGTAGTCTGCGATGCCGACCGTATTTTTCACGTCGACAAAGACAAAGCCAACCAGTTGACCGTCTTCACTGCGCACAGCGGGCGGGCCTGTGCGAAACTCGATATCGGCGACCTGCGTAATGGGAACCTGGGCGCCTTGCGACGTCGGAACCAGCACCCGCTCCAGTGCTTCGATGTTGTCGCGATAATCGCGCGCATAGCGAACAAGGATGTTGTAGCGCTCTCGTCCTTCGACGGTCTGTGACACTACCGTGCCACCCATCGCCGCCATAATAACGCGCTCGACGTCGCCGACGTTTAACCCAAGCCGGGAAGCTTCTTCGCGTTTTACCGTGAAGTCGAGGAAGTACCCACCGGTGCTGCGTTCGGCGAACGCGCTTCTTGTGTGCGATGAGGTGCGCTCATCCTGCTGTAGCGCCTGCTCAATCGCCACAGCGGTTTCTTCAATGGTTGCGAGATCTTCCCCGAAGACCTTGATGCCCAGTGCCGAGCGAATGCCGGTGGCCAGCATTTCGGTACGGGTCTGGATCGGCATCCAGAAGATGTTGGGCATGCCCGGGAATCGCAGTTTCTGATCCATTTCCTGGATCAACCCATCCCAGTCCAGCCCTTCGCGCCAGGTGTCTTTGGGCTTCAGGGTGATGACGGTTTCAACCATGGAAAGTGGCGCGGGATCAGTCGGGCTCGTGGATCGACCGACCTTCCCGAATACGTGATCAACTTCCGGAATTTCCGCAATAATTCGATCCATCGTCTGCAGGGTTTTGGTGGCTTCGGTAATCGACATGCCGGGCAAGGCCGTTGGCATATACAGAATCGAACCTTCATTCAGCGGCGGCATAAACTCACTGCCGAGTTGTTTCAGGGGAATATAGGTTGCCGCTAGTACCGCCAGCGCACCACCAACCACCCACCAACGACGGCGGACTGTCGCGTTAACCACGGGGCGATAGGCGGCAACCAGCCACTGATTGAGACGGCTTTTATCGGCCCGAATGTTTCCCCGTATCAGCCATACCGCCAACGCTGGCACCAGCGTGATGGACAGCAGGGCGGCAAAACCCATGGAGTACGTTTTGGTAAATGCCAAGGGTTTAAACAGTCTGCCTTCAGTGCCCGCCAAGGCGAACACGGGCATGAACGATACGGTAATGATCAAGAGGGAGAAGAAAATGCTGGGCCCCACTTCCTGCATCGCGCCAATCACCACATCGCTGCGGGAGCGCTGTGCCAGAGGTGAGTCCGGCTCCGCTTCTTCCCAGCGGGACAAAGCCTTGTGTATATTGTCGATTATTACGATAGCCGCATCGACCATTGTCCCGATGGCGACCGCAATCCCGCCGAGCGACATGATATTGGCAGTGAGACCCTGATAGTACATGGGGATGAAGGCAAGCAATACGGCGACGGGGAGGGTGATCACCGCAACCAGTGTTGACCTGATATGCAGCAGAAACAGCCCGATAATAAAGGAAACAATCAGGATTTCCTCGACCAGCGTAAATTTCAAGGTATCAATCGCGTCTTCAATCAGCACGGAGCGGTCATAGACTGGGACGATTTCAACGCCCTCGGGCAAACCTGCCTTGAGGTCGTCTAAGCGGCGCTTGACCTTGTTGATCACATCCAGCGCATTTTCACCGTAGCGCATGACCACTACGCCACCCACGGTAAGACCTTCTCCGTCAAGCTCAGCCTGACCGCGCTGCATTCCCGGGCCAAGTGACACGTGACCTATATCGCGAACGGTAATGGGCACACCATCGGCAGTTGATTTTAAAACAACACTTTCCAAATCCTCGACGGAGCGCACGTAACCGCGGCCACGAATGAATTGTTCGTGCCCGGCAACTTCCAGAATTCGACCGCCAACGTCATTGTTGGAATCTTTCACGGCTTCGGTAACTTTTTTCAGCGATATACCGAAGGAGGCCATTTTGTTGGGATCGAGATTAACCTGATACTCACGCTGGTAACCGCCAATAGACGCGACTTCTGAAACGCCCTCGACCGCTTCCAGAGCGTAGCGCAGGTTAAAATCCTGGAGGGAGCGCAACTCGTCGAGTCCGCGCTTGCCACTCGTATCGCGCAGCGCGTACTGGTATACCCAGCCGACGCCCGTCGCATCTGGCCCCAGCGTTGGGTTGACCCCGTCGGGCAAATCCGCAGTGGCGCTGTTAAGATATTCCAGTACCCGCGAGCGCGCCCAATACATGTCCACGCCATCTTCGAAAATGACGTAAACAAACGACAGGCCGAAGAAACTTTGTCCTCGCACATACTTCACGCCCGGTGCGGCGAGCAGGGTGGTCGTTAGCGGGTAGGTTATCTGGTCTTCAACCAGGTCGGGGCTTCGCCCGGGCCACTCGGTAAATACGATGACCTGTACGTCGGATAAGTCCGGGATTGCATCAAGCGGCGCCTGCCTCAAGGCCTGATATCCGCCAAGGGTCAGCGCAGTGATAGCGACCAGCGTAATGAGTGGATTGCGCGCGCAGTAAGCGATCAGGCGCTCGATCCAACCCGGCTGAGCATTGGGTTCGTTGTTGTGATTTACCATTGATCAATTCCCGCTTTCAGTCGGCTTTCCGAAGCAATCAGGAAGTTTCCTGACGTTACAATCGAGTCGTTTTCTTCCAAGCCACTAAGAATTTCTACGAAACCGTTGGCGCGCAGCCCGGTTTCCACTTTGCGCGGCGCCAGTCGTCCTTCGCCGATATCTTCAAACACATAACGTTTCTGTCCCGAGATAATGACGGCTTCTTCGGGTATGGCCAGCCGCTCGCCCGCGCGCGATTGCAGCGTGACTTCGGTATACATCGCCGGCTTCAAGGCGCCCTCGGGATTTGCGACTTGCACGCGCACTTTGGTTGTCCGTGTCGTGCGATCCGCAAAGGGGTATATAAAACTGACTTCGCCATCGAGAGGGGCTATACGGGCGTGCGGCAGCTGGATCGACGCTGCCATCCCTTCAGACAGAAGGCTCAGCTCGCTCTCGTATAACTCGGCCTCAACCCAGACCTCGGAGAGGTCTGCAAGACGCAGCAAGGTCATGCCAGCGCGATGGGCCGTACCGACGACAATATTCTTGGTGACTACCACACCCGTCATCGGCGCTCGGATCAGTACGTAGTCGGCCGGAGAACCACGGCGTTGCAATGCTTCAATTTCAGTCTCAGACATATTCCAGAGCAGCAACCGTTTGCGCGCCGCCTCCAACAGGCCACGGGAGCTGTTGCGACGGGAAAGTTCGAGAAATTCCTGTTGCGCCGCATAGAGATCGGGGCTGTACACGGTGAAAAGCGGGTCGCCTTTCTTGACGGGTTTTCCAACGTAATCGGCGTACAGCTCTCCAATCCAGGCATCGAATTTCAGCGAAACATCAGCCAGTCTCGTTTCATCGTAGGCCACGGTGCCAACGGCACGCACCGGACGGGACATGTCGCGGTATTCGGTGCGGGCGGTTTTTACGCCAATGAGCTGACGTCGGGAGGGATCCAGGGTCACCGTCCCCGGCGGCGCCATTTCCATGCTTTCACCGCCGTCGGCGCGGGTGGCGCCGGAGGATAACTGGATGCCCTTACGCCCGGTTGCCAGATCAAAGGAGACCCGGCGGGGAGATTGTCCTGGAACCTGTATCTCCAGGGTTAAGGGCCAGCTTCCTTCCATAGAGGGCTTGAAGGTGCCTTCGTAACGCCCTGAACCACGCGACGCCATCTCGGCCGGCGCGCGCATGGCGGGCATGGTGCCCATGGCAGGCATTTCAGCAATAGCGGTAATAGAGGCGTCATCGATGGGGTTGCCATCCTGGTCACGAAGCACTATGGCCAGGGTGTTTGGCCCAACGCGTGGCGTTTCGGGTAGAACCTCGGCGGAAAACCGGATATCGCCAGCCCGGTAGGGCAGCTCCGTCGTTTGTGTTTTGCCTTTCGAGCCACCGATAGCGCGGGCACCGGACGAAAGCTGCATGCCCTTGCGTCCGGTGGCAAGGTCAAAGTTTACGCGGGCCTTGCCGAATTCCTCATGGTTCACGGTGAGTGTTAGGGGCCAGGAACCTTTCATGTAAGGCTCAAAGCTGCCTTTGTATACTCCGGGTGCGGTTTCGGTCATCTCGGCCGGCGCCTGCATTGCGGCCATGCTGCCCATGGCAGGCATCTCGGCGATGGCTGACAGGCTGGCATTTTCTACGGGATTGCCATCGCCATCCTGTAGCGTCAACACCAAGGTATTTTCGCCGACGATCGGTGTGCTAGGGGAAAGCTCCAGTCCGAACTGGTAGGCGCCGGCTTTATAGCGAACGGGGTTGCTGTCGGCGGCCATTTCAGGTTTATCGTTAGACAGCAGGATGCTTGAAACCGCGATCGCGCCTGCTATGCCTACACCGATAATCAGTAGAATGAATAAATTGCGCTTTGTCATTGTCGTTACCATTTCATTGCAGCCAGGTTGGCGGCCGAAGGATGATTGGAGTGCGACGTCGTGCTTTTGGACGTCAAAGGTTTGGCAATATAGCGTTCCACTAGCGCGAGGGCCCGGAGGTAATCGGAGCGGGTGCGCTGAAAAGCGTCTTCGGTTTGAAGTTGCTTGCGCTGTGCATCAATGGTGGTAATAAATCCTGACTTGCCTGAGCGATAGTTCGCCAGTGAGGTCGCCAGACTCGCCCTGGCCAGTGGCAGCAACCGTTCTCTATAAATGGTCAGCGTTTGTTCCAGTTCCGAAACTCGCGCAAGGCTTTCCTGGAGATCCGCGATGATGCGGGCCTCGCTGTCGGATAGCGCCCATTGATATCGCATAACCTCGGCATTTGCCGCATCCCGGCTCGCGTCGCGTTTGTTGGAGAAGTCGAAGGGGATATTAATGCTCACACCGAGCCACCAGCGCTTGTCCTCGTCATCCCAAAGGCTGTTATAGCCACCGGCCAGCTTGAAATCCGGAAAATAGTCCTTCTCTGCAAGACCGAGCTCGGATTTTGCCGCGCGTACGTTTGAGCGAAGACGGTGGAGCTCCGGATGGTTTTCCAGCGCAAGGCTTTGGAGTGTTGGCATACCGGGAAGCTCGACAGATTCCGGCAAGCCAGCGGGCGGCGGTAAGGTGGCGGTAGGCGGGCGGTTCAACAGGGCGTTCAGTCGCGCCAGCACTTCGATTTTGCGTCGGTGGTGACTGACAATCTCGGTATCGATCTGGGCCGCTTCAACTTCTGCTTGTAGCACCTCCTGTTGGAGGGCTTTGCCGGAGCTGTAGCGCGCTTTCGCCACACCCACCATTTCTTGCAAGAGTTCGCGGTGTTGGTACTTCAGGTCGAGGGACTGATGAATGTAGGCCCATTCCGCATACAACTGTTTTGCTGCCGCAATAATAAGCAGCCGACGATCCTCATACGAGGAGGCCGTCGCCTCAGCTTGGGCGCTGGCCCGTGATTTTTGCAGATCGAGTTTGCCGGGCCAGGGAAGCGTTTGGGAGATTTCCACGCGCTCCTGGAGCCCTCTGGGGCCACCGGCTGTGTCGGGCGCCCCCGCATAGGTCAACATCGGGTCCGGTAGTGCTGAGGCTGGCGCTATCCGAAAGGTCGCCGCCCGGGTGGCTTCGTCCACAGATTTGAGGCCGCTGTTGCGTTCCAGCACTGCTCCAACCAGGGCATCCAGTTGCAGCGCCTTTTCCTGGCCATCGTCCGTGTCATTCGCGTAGACATAAGACGCACTGATAGTAAGGATAATTGCCGTAAGTAAACGGGTTTTCATGGTTCATATCTCGTTGTAAATAACCAAAAACAGTGGCGCTGAAACAGCGCCATTGGTTGCTTAACGAGTCTGAATCAAATGCGCAGGCGTTGGGTCAGCAGGTAGACGGGTTGCCGTGGGGAGAAAGAAGAGGTGATGGTTGCATACGAGAAAGCGCCGGGCGCGAAGGCGCCAAACGGTACTTCAGGGTAGGACGTGATGGCTGCAACGGGAATCGAGCCAAAGTCTAAATCAAGTTTTTTGAACAGCTGTGGCGGGGGAGAGTCCACCGGTGAACCATCACTGGCGGTGACCTGATAATGGACTTCGCAGCAGGATGCAGCATCTGATTGGGCCGAGAGTGCCGCCGCTTCCATCGGGCAGGCATTATCATTTGCCACCGAATCAATGTCACAGCAGCAAACGACTGAAGGGCTGGTTGGCTCTTCCATGTCGACACACGCATACGCAAACTGCCCGATCGACGTCAGGAAAAATATCAGCAGCAGTAGGCGGTGCAAGTGTCGATTCACAGTGGTTATAACCGTTAACCTAAGCTATTCCAAAGGGTAAAAAATTAAAAGCTTCTAGTTGGTGGAACTCTAAACCCTGTACCACACTCCAGAGTCAAGCGGCAATCTGCCGTCAAACGCAAAAAGGCCGTTTTGTTGGTGCAATCATAGCCGATGCCGCCAATTACGCAAGCCGCTGCATTTCTCAGACTGAAAACGAGGGATAAGGTTCGCGAAAGCTAACTTTTCTCAATGAAAAGCCCCGTGTTCTACCCGGCACAGCAAGACAACTCCTTGATATCTTTTGCAAAGGTCTGTGCGCAGAGCTTCAACCCTTCCACCATCGTCAAATACGGGAAAAGCTGCTCCGTCAGATCCGCTACGGTCATCCGGTGACGTATCGCCAGCGCTGCGCTTTGAATGAGCTCGCCCCCTTCATGGGCAAGAATCTGGGCGCCCAGCAGACGCCCCGTCGAACGCTCAACAACCAGTTTGATAAAACCATCAGTCTCAAAATTGGCGAGCGCTCTGGGTACGTTCTCCATCGCCAGTACGCGGCTGTCTGTCTCAATGTTTTGAGCTTTGGCTTGTGCCTCCGTTAGTCCAACCGTCGCCACTTGTGGATCGGTGAATATAACGGCTGGCATAGTCGATAGATCGAGCGTCGCATCGCCACCCGTCATATTGATCCCTGCTCGGCTGCCCGCAGCGGCGGCGACGTAAACAAGCTGCGGCATGCTGGAACAGTCACCTGCGGCATAGACGCCGGGCACGGATGTTTCCATACGTTCATTGACAACAATAGAGCCATGCTGGCTGGTTTCGACGCCGATGGCGCTCAAGTTCAGCTGCTCTGTATTGGCATGGCGGCCAGTACAGATCAACAGTTGATCCCCGCTTATCGCCCCGTTATTGGTTTCCAACGTGAAGTGCTGGCCGTCGTATAAAACGCTGGCCGCCTGTGTATGGTTCTTGACGTCAATTCCCTCATTACGGAAGCATTCGGTGAGTTTTTCACCCAGCAAGGGCTCTTCCCGGTACAGCAGGGTGTGGCGCGCAAGTACAGTCACGCCACTGCCCAGCCTTCGATAAGCTTGGGCAATTTCCAGTGCAACCACCGAGGAGCCAATGATAATCAAGTGCTCTGGCAGGCTGTCTGTGAATAATGCGTCAGTAGACGTCCAGTATGGCGTGTCGGAAAGGCCTTCAATGGGGGGAATAGTTGGCGTAGAGCCGGTCGCAACAAGGATTCCGTCGGCATGAAGCTCGTGGCTTGCGCCATCACGGGTAGTCACGTTCAGCGTGTTCGCATTTTTGAAGCTGGCCCATCCTTCAACTAAGGTCAGTGCGGGGTTAGAGTCGAGAATGCGTTGATACTTGGCCGCGCGCAACTCTTCTACACGGGCGCTTTGTTGCTGTGTCAATTGTGCACGGCTCAGTGCAGGCTTATGGTTTTGCAGGCCGTCAAAGGGGTTGCTTCGCTGCTGCTGAGCTAACTGTGCGGCGCGAATCAATATCTTGGACGGGACACAGCCAACATTGACGCAGCAGCCTCCGATAACGTCAGCGCCTTCAATCATTGTAACTCGCGCCCCGCGCTCGGCAGCCTTGATGGCGCAGGCGAAGGCCGCGGAACCGCTGCCAATAATGGCAATATGCTTGACATCATTGTCGCGAGCAGCGTTTTCCGCGCTATCGCCGCTGGCTGGGCTAGGCTGTTCCCGAGCGACGTAACCAAGCGCGGCGATCGCGTCGATAATGGCGGCCACCGCAATGGTGCCGTTTGCCGCGATCGCTGCGTGGGCATTGTCATAAGACACTTGCGCGTGCTCAACACCTTCGAGGTCTTCCAGCGTTTCTTTTATATGGTGTGCACAACGTGTGCAGGTCATGCCTTGTATTGATAGCAAAATCATTCTCGTTCCTTTGCGGTAACTCGGCAGAAATA
>DIBR01000048.1:3566-23863 GCA_002415025.1 Spongiibacteraceae bacterium UBA5047 | reverse complement strand
TAGCCAGCATTGGTGGTGGCCTCGGTCAGTGTTTTAACCGTGGTCATTTCGTCGTCAAAGGTGACAACGGCTATCCTGGGCTTGAAGGTGACTTCCGCTTTACTGACCCCGGCGACGTTCTGCAAAGCCTTCTTGACCGTAATCGGGCAAGTGGCGCAGTTCATGGTGGGTACTTCCAACGTCACCGTTTGCTCTTTGGCGAAAGCGCTCAGGCTCAGCAACGATAACGAGGCAGCCAACAGGATTTTCTTCATCGATTTCTCTCCAGTATCAGTAAGTGTCAATGTAAAGGTCTGTATCAAAACCATCAGGTGAACCAAAGAATCCAATAATTACTGGTGACCAGTATCAGCGCTGTGAGCGCGGCTATCCAAAAGATGATTTGGCGGCGTTTGCGGACGTGCCCAATGGCACATGCGGTACCGGGCTCGCAATCTTCGATGGGGCGATACACTCTCCAGCCTGCATAGGCAAAGAGTGCCACGACTGCCAGAAGGAATAGGGGGCGGTAGGGTTCCAGTAGTGTCAAATTGCCAATCCAGGCGCCGCTGACACCTAGCAACAGCAGAACCAGCGGGCCGGCACAACACAGCCCCGCGCCAAGGGCTGCAAGCAGACCGCCAATAAGGGGTAGACTCGAATCTTCTTTTGGGGACACGTCTTACTCCTGTCAGATGTGATCGTGGAGTAAGTGTAATTGCCGTACCCGGGTACGGAGTCAAGCGGTTGCCCTGGTAAGTTGCTTAGAGTTGCAAGGAGTCAATGATTGGACAATAGCTGGCGTCATCATTTTCCTGGCATTGCGCTAACAGCCGCTTTAAAGCTTTCTCTAAACGCCGCAAATGCGCCATTTTCTCTCTTACGGCGCTGAGTTTGTGTTGTGCCAGGTCCTGCACCTGACTGCAGGGTTGATCATTCAAACTCAGCAGATTGGCGATTTCATCCAAAGTAAACCCCAACTCTTGAGCCCGTTTGATAAAGCGAATGCGGCTGACGGTCTCGTCAGAATAGTGGCGATAGCCAATCTCAGGTTTAGCGGGCTGGGCGATTAACCCTCTGCGTTCATAGAAACGGATGGTCTCAACGTTGATGGCCAGCGCTTTGGCCACTTTACTGATGGTTCTGGTCATTCCGGGCCTCTTGCATTGGGTTCAACCGGGGGATGTGACACGCATTGACTGCTAGGGTTTCAGCGTCTCGCCCTCGAAGTTTTCCAGAATGGGGCATCCGTCGGTGCTGGCACCACATAAATTGGTCAATAAGCGTAATTCGTCCCTGAGCGTGGTCAGTTCCGACAGGTGAAGCTCTATGTCTTCCAGCTTGTGATGGGCGAGTTCTTTTACGTTGGGTTTGGCTTTCTGGGGATTCTCGCGAAAACTCAGCAGTTGGGCGATGTCCTGCAGGCTGAAGCCCATTTTTTGCGCCCGCTTGATAAAGCGCAGCCGCGATAAGTCTTTGTCACTGTAACAGCGCACTTCGCCGGCGCTGCGATGCACCTTTGGCATCAGTTTGATTTTTTCGTAGTAACGCAGGGTATCTGCGCTGATCTTCAGCGTAGTTGCCACTTCACCTATTCGCATCATTGTTTAGAACCAGAAATAATATTCATTGAGCAGATAGATACCGACCAATATCAGCGTGATGCCCCCGAGGAGTTCAAAACCTCGACGCCAATGGCCCAGGGCCTGCATGTTTTCCAGCCAGCCGATGCTGACAGCGCCGACCGCCAGGGGAATAACTCGGCCGAGTGCAAATGCCAGCATCAGCAGACCACCATAGACTACCGAACCGATGGAGGCACTGACACCCAGGCCGACCCACAGCCCCGGCGAGCACACCGGGCAAATACCCACCGTAAATGGCATTCCCAGTAAAAAAGCGCCCCAGAGCGTGGCAGCGCGTTTTCCACGCAGGGGTAACCAAGGTAATGGAATTTTTAGCCAACCCGTCCAGAGTAGACCAAGCATGATCAATAGGGGCCCAAGGACAACGCCCCACTGACGACTCAACAGGTTTTGCGCCCAGGAACCACCCAGCGCAGCGCCAACGCCCAGCACCACATGAGTCAGGATCAGCCCGGCGGCAAAGGCCAAGCCGTAACTCACAGCCTCGCGAAATGCCCTTGCCCGTGTGACATAGGCCAAAACAACGGGGATAGAGGCAAAAGCCACGGGTGCGAAACTGAATACGAGGCCGGCCAGCAAAGCTGCACCCAGCCCAGCAACGCCGCCCATCTGCATCCACGTCGTGGTATCCATCAGTTCGCTTTACCTTGAGTGGCTAAAGGCTCTCCGAAGCGATCCAGGATCGCTTGGCGCAGTTTTGCCTTTGACGGTGGTGCGACAAAGACCAGCTCGCCATCCAGCGCAATCGCCGGGGTGCTCATCACACCCAGGCTCACGGCGTAGTCGATCTCCTCCACCACATTGATTTCCCGATAGCTCACCCGGTTGTCGTTCAGTTCAGCGATCACGGCTTTCGCCAGCGTTTTGATCTTCTGACACCGACCACAGCCTGAGGCGGTGAGCACTTCAACGAGGACCTTCTGGTAAGCCATACTTGTACCTTCGTTGCACCACATCAGTAATAGCTTACTTGATCAAACACCTGTTGTCGGATTTCAGACGTCGAACCACAAAGTGATGGGTGAGAGAGCATAGGCTGCGAACACGGCTGCCAAAAAGATGGCTGTACTGATGCCCAGCACACGGCGCTGCCATCTGAGCCGCTTGCCTTCGTTAATGCTGCACTCTCCCAATTTAGCCCCGCTTCGTAGGCGCCACCAACTGTAAGCGAGCACCAAAGCGGTGACGCCAAAGGTGATGCCCTTATATTGAGACAGCCAGCCCAACCAGGGAAGTGCCGAAACGACGGAGGCGACGACGCTACCCATGCCAACGCTCACCAATATGATCGGCAGCGCACAGCAGGTCGTGCCGATAACGGCCAGGCCAAAACCGCTGGCGAGCGACGTGTTGGTCGTCATGTCGTGGTTATTCATCAGGGGGTTCAACCGATTGTGTTTTTACGCCCCGGAGCGTAAAGCCGGCATCGGTAACCAGTTGCCTGAGTGTGGCTTCGTCAATGGCGGTTTCGGTGTCGGCTTCGAATAATACGATACCTTCATTGAGTCGAATTTCGACACTCTCATTTGCTACACCCTGAAGCGCCTTGATTTTCTTTTCGATACCGTAAGCACAGTAGGGGCAGGCCAGCCCGTCCACCCGGAGTTGGTAGCTCAACTCGGCTGACCAGACGGGCAGAGCCAGCGCAAACAGTATCGGAATCATGAACAGTCTTTGCATAGTGATAACTCCTAAAGATGCCATTCCAGCTCTACCAGGGCGCGGTAGTCGTCCGCGTCCTGATTGCCAGCAAGGTCGTCATATAGCGGCAGTTGCACGCCGGTCTTGACGGCAAAGTTTCTGAGGGTCCACATCAACCCGGGCGAGAGGAACCATTGATCACCGCCGACCTGTCTGGGCAATCCTTCCGAAAGGGCTGAGAGATGTTCGGTGTGCTCGTAATTCAACTCCAACATCCAGACCCAGTCGGGTTCCCGGTACTCGGTGGGTTCGAAGCGGATACCTCCTACCAGATCCACCAGCGTTTTGTTCGGTCGCTCGGCGCCATTGGCGGCATCGTTGTTGACACGATGGCGGATCGAGGCCCAGCGATACCATTTGCGCCCTTCGTAACCATAGGCCAGTCCGACCAGGTAATCGTTGCCGTTGCGCTCCGCATGCCCATGACTTGCGTCGCCATCGTTGAGAATCGCCTTGGCCAGCACGGCGGCGGACTCCTGCACACCGGGTAGATCCTTTCGCCAAAAACGGTACTTGGTGGACAGGCTGGTTGGCCCGCGCCCATTACCGCTTTCATCAGTGCTGTGCACGTAGGGCAATTCGATACCGGCGACCCAGTCGCCGGTCAAGCCGTATTTGACCGCAATTTCTGATTCGGTAGCGCGTTCGTCCCCGGCTTTTTCCTGATGGCTGCCTACGTGAACTTCCACGCCGCCTTTGAACAGGGTGTGAGGGCCCAGCCCGAAAACGGGATCGTGGGCGTAGGCCATGGGTGCCGCCAATAGACCGAGCGCCACATAGCACTTTGTACGCCGTATAAGTTGCCTGTGCCTCATTGGTTTAACTCCCTGTATGTTGATCGGCGTTGATCATGGAGGTTGGAGTCAACTCTAAGTCAAGAATTTTATCGCACATCGACTCACGGTCGGCACAGGGCATCGTTCACTGTGAAAAGTCAGGCCTTCCCCATGGGCGAGCGGGGCAAGAGGTTTCGGGGTTGATTGTCGTGCGGCAAACAAGGTCTGCAGTTACCTTGGCTACTCATTTTGGTCGTCTTGATCCAACCGTCCCGCGTCGCGACTGGACGCTCCCACGAAACGTTTCCATTTACCCACTCTCGGTATAAGCATTGGCACCCGCCGTTGGTAAGCGCGGTAGGCGTCGCCAAATTGCTGCAGCATTTGGCGCTCTTCGCGCCGCGCCAAGCGGTAAAAGGTAAACACGATTAGCGGAAACAGACCGACCGAGAACAGTGTTGGCCAGTGCACCACACCCTCGCCGAACAACGCAACAAACAGCCCGGTGTACTGGGGATGACGTACGAAGGCATACAGTCCATTCGTGACCAGGTGGCCGTCCTTGCGCGCGCGATACACCTGTCGCCATCCCTGGATAAAAATGCCGATACCCATTATCGCCAGCGTATAGCCGACCAGCATGGCAATCATCATACCTGTATTGCCCATACCGAGGAGTGTCGACCACAAATTGGCCTTGAGGCTATCGCGATCGAGTTCAAAAAAACGCGCTAGCAGGTAAATCGTGAGGGGAAAGCCATACATCTCTGCGTACAGCGCAATAATGAAGGCCTGCACCAGACCGGCGCCAGCCCACTCGCGCCAGCTCTTAGGCGCGAAATAGCGATAGAACAGCCAGGAGACCAGCACGACCATGATCAATGCCACGCCCCACAGGCCAGTAGGTCCCACCAGGTCATTCATGGTTGAATTCCTCGCGATCGCTGTTTTGTCATCGCGTTTCGTTATACGGGCTTCATGGCTTTTCCTCGTCCGATTGGTTCACGTCAGTTGAATCATTACGGTGATGAGTCGTGTCGCGCGGTTTGTCGTTGGGTGGGTTTTTCATCGCCATGCGCATCATCATTGAGCAACATGCGACCATGAACAGAATCAATGCGGCCCATAAAAGTGTGTTGAGATCCATCGTCACGTTCCTCCTTTGCGTTTAATTTGTCCTTCGAGAGTGGTACCTGCCTGCCTGTCCTCATGCGTCTGCTTGTGACCGGGTTATCGTCAGCCGCCTAGGCGCTGGGCCTATCCAGTCTTTGCCCCCTTGAGTTGGCGTCGGACTAACACCAGAATCGCTCCTGGAAGCAGAATCCACTGTAGTAGCGGCAGTAAACCAGTTCCGAGCACTGGCAGTCGGGGCATCGCCGCTGCGTACTGCCAGCGATCCAGCGGCCCGGTAGCCAACCATTCCATCACCACGGTAATGCTGATTCCGACTGTCCAGTAAATCAGAGCGGGAGTTGGGGTTACGACCAGCAACCATTGCCGTGAGTGTGCGACAGCGGCTGCACTCCAGAAGGCTAACAACGTAATAACACCATCGCCCAGGCTAGCCTGGGTGCAGCTACGCACTGCGCGAAAGTGGTCCATCGTCGAAAGACCCTGATAGAAGGGTACTTGCCACATTTCCCAAACAAAATTTAATAGAAAAGAAAACAGCAGCATATTTACTTCCGGGCTACCGGATAGGCGCTCAAATTTATATGCCATGCGCTTTCCTCGGGTGTAAATAGTTCAATAGCCTTGCCGACATGATCAACACCGCTACCACCAGCAACCAAATCAGGTGGATACTGACCTTCGCGCTGGCTGACGTGCCTATTCGACCGTCTCGCCGATGGCGAGTTCGCGAGCCTTCTGGCCGTGCCCCCGAAATCCATTTCATCGCAGAGCAATCCAGGCGCTTGCCGAACTCATGACCGGGGCGCGACCTCGACATCAGTTTCAATCCAGGTTCTGCGCCGGATAATCCGCAAACGAGACGTTGCCCCCCTGATTCAGCAGCCATACCGTATAGGCTTGCTGCCGACTTCCTGCTTCCATGCCGGGAGAACCCAGGGGCATGCCCGGAACGGCCAGGCCTTTCGCCTTCGGCCTATCCCGCAGCAGCCGCTTGATGTCGGTCGCCGGCACATGGCCCTCGACCACATACCCGCCAATCACGGCGGTGTGGCATGAGCGCATATCGGTGGGTACTTCCAAGCGGTCTTTTACCGCATCCATATCCGCTGGCTCCCGAATTTGCACCTCAAACCCATTCTCGCGCAAATGGTCGATCCATTTGGTGCAACAACCGCAGGTGGGGCTTCTATACACCATGGCCGTTGGCCAATCCGACGCCTTTGTTGGGGTGGAAAGTTCTTTCTGGCCGCAGGCAGCGAGAACGAGTGTCATCACCGCCACGCTTACTAGTTGCCAACCAAACTGCCGACGTGATGTGCCTAGTACCATGCTCTGATCCCCACAACGAAAGAAGTATTAGAGGTATTTTCACCCGCGCGCCGGGCGATATCCTTGGTTTCGCCATACAGCTGTTCCCAGCGTACGCCGATATAGGGGGCGAACTCGCGCTTGATCTCGTAGCGCAGACGCAGCCCCATTTCGGTGTTGTTGATGCCCTGGCCCAGGCCGTATTCCGGCACATCGTCGGCACTGGCGCTGAATTCCAGTCGCGGTTGCAGAACCAAACGCTGGGTGAGCAGCAACTCGTACTCGAACTCGCCGCGAAAACTCACGTCGCCATCTTCGCTTACGAAAAAAGCGGTATCGGACTCGAACCAGTAAGGCGCCAGACCCTGGAATCCGAGCACGGCGAAGGCGCGGTCGGCACCGGGATTGGTATCGTAGCGGATGCCCGCCTGGGCGCCGAAGAAGGGGCTGATCATGCGGTTGTAGAGGGCCTGAAACTCGGTGCTATCGGGACTACCGCCGCGGTTCAGCCCTTCACCTTCAGTTTTCCACCAGAACTTGTTGTAATCGCCGCCGTACCAGCCCTGGGCATCCCACAGGTAGGTGCTCGGGCCGTCGCCGTCGCCATATTCGAGCCGGTCTATCAGCCCCGTGGCATAGGGTTTTTTGTCCATGAAGCCGTAGGGCCATTCCTTGGGCGCGCCGCTGCGCGGTTCCACCGGTCCGTCCGGCACGACGCTGTCCAACGACGCCTTGCCGGAATTATCTTGGGCCTGTGCCGGGCCGACTGCGGCGGTCACGGCCGTGGCGAGTAGCAGATGTGTCAACAGTGAGGTCTTAAACATTGTTAGCTCCCGTTTGATCCATGACGCGCACCACCCGGAACATGCCCATTTCCATGTGGTAGAGCAGATGACAATGGAAGGCCCAGCGGCCCGGTTCGTCGGCGGTGATCAGCAAGGAGACCCGCTCGGCCGCCCTGACGTTAATGGTGTGCTTGAACGGCAGGCGGTCGCCCTGGCCATTTTCCAGTTCCATAAACATGCCGTGCAGGTGGATGGGGTGCTCCATCATGGTGTCGTTCACCAGAATGAGTCGCACCCGCTCGCCATAGGGGAAGTCGATGGGGCTGGTGACCTCGTGGAATTCCTTGCCATCGAACGACCACATATAGCGTTCCATGTTGCCGGTCAGGTGCAGCTCGAAAGTGTGCGAGGGCTCGCGCGTGTCGGCCATCGGTTTGACATTACGCAATTGTGAGTAGGTCAAAACCCGGTGGCCGACATTTTCCAGCCCAGTGCCGGGCTCGGCGAGGCGGTCGCGTTGCACCTTGGCGACGGTGATATTGCCTGAGCCGTGCTGATCCGGCCCATGTCGGGCGACGATGGGGCCAGCCGATTCCATCATGCTGTCGACGCCTTGCATTTTTTCCATACCTTGCATACCGCCCATGCCTTTCATCCCGGCCATACCCTTGTCGGCGTTTTTCTGCATGCCACTCATGTCGTGGCCCGTGTGCTGCATGTCCTGCATGCCTTTCATGCCGCCCGGCCTGGATTCGGGCATGGCCATTTTGCCGCCGGGCGCTTTCTGCATGCCGCCCATGTCCATACCTCCCATATCCATGGAACTCATATCCATGCCCATATCGATCATCGTGCGCACCGGCGGTTCGCGCAGCGGCGGTACCGCCGCTGTCATACCGGCGCGTGGTGCCAGAGTGCCGCGGGCGTAGCCGCTGCGATCCATGGACTCGGCCATGATGGTATAGGCCTGATCGGCTTGTGGCTCTACGATGACGTCATAGGTTTCGGCCACCCCGATCTGAAACTCGTCGGTTTCCACCGGCTCCACATTTTGGCCATCGGCTTGAACCACGGTCATCGCCAAGCCGGGAATGCGCACGTTGAAAAAGCTCATGGCGCCGGAGTTGATAAAACGCAGGCGGATGCGCTCGCCGGGCTTGAACAGCCCGGTCCAGTTGCCGGCCGGGTGCCGACCGTTCATCAGGTAGGTATAGCTATAGCCGGTAATGTCGGCGATGTCGGTTGGGCTCATGCGCATATTGCCCCAGGCCAGACGGTCTTGAAGCGCGGGGCCCAGGCCGGCTGATTGAATATCGTCGACGAATGCGCCCACGGTGCGCTGGTTGAAATTGTAGTAGTCGCTCATCTTCTTGAGCTTGGCCATGACCCGGTAGGGGTCTTCAAAGGTCCAGTCGGATAGCTGCACCACATAATCCCGGTCGTAGCTGAAGGGCTCAGGCTCTTTGGGGTGGATGACGATGGGGCCATACAACCCGGTTTGCTCCTGTAAACCGGTATGGCTGTGGTACCAGTAGGTGCCGTACTGGCGTACCGGAAAGCGCGCCTCGAAGGTTTCACCGGGCGCGATGCCGGGGAAGGTCACGCCCGGCACCCCGTCCATCTGAAATGGCAATAGAATACCGTGCCAGTGGATGGAACTGCTTTCTTCCGCCAGGTGGTTGGTGACGCGCAATACCGCGTCGTGGCCCTCCCATAGCTCGACAATGGGGCCGGGAATGGTGCGGTTCAACGTGGTTGCCGATGCCTCACCGCCGGCAATCTTGATACCTTCCCGGCGGATGGCGATATCCATGGTTACCGGGCCGGGGCGCCCACCGGGCACATCCGAGGCCGGTGTCGCCAGGTGGCCGCTGCTGGTTTGGGCGTAGGCTGGTAGTAGAGCGTCGATACCGGCCAGCAGGCCGGCGGAGGCCATGGCTTTTAGCACACGGCGTCGCTGTTGGTTGTGATTGAGATGCTTCATGAGGTTACCTTTGTCTTCATAAAGTTAGGAGAGATGGCAGGCGGCAGCTGTCCGCATAGCCAATTTGAAAAGCCGCCTCAGTGCTGGTGATCATGGCCATCGTCGGCGGGCCCGGCGGGTTGCGAGGGACTGCCCTGGTCGTGATGGCCGGGGGCGCCATGCCCGCTGTGGTTACTGGCTGGCGCGCTGGTGCTGGATTGCCCGGCTTCATGGTGGCCGGGTTCGCCGTGATCTTCCGAAGACGCCGAATCGTGGCCGCCCGGCTCGGTTGTGTCCGCTTCAGTGCCATGCCGGTGATCGTGACCATCGTCGGCGGGTGCGCTGCGCTTGGCTTGAGCCACCAGGGTGGTGTAAGCCTCGGGCGTCGCCTCTGACATTTGATCGAGAAAGGCCACCAGCGCCCAGAGCTCTTCGTCGTCGTGGGTGGGACCAAAAGCCGGCATGCCAGTCATGCGCACGCCGTTCTTGATGACCCAGAATGCTTCGGCCGGTGTGCGGTGGGGGATGATCTCAGTCAAATCAGGGGGTGGGGGATTCAAGCCAGCGCTGCCCGGGGTTTCGGATAGTCCTGGCGGCGTGTGGCAGCCGCTGCACATCGCCACGAAGTTCCGCGCGCCTTGCAGCACTTGCTCGCGGCTGCCCAGGTTCTCGGGTACTTGTATGTCGTTGGCACGCGCTGCAACCGAGTTGGAGTAGGTGCTGTGGAGTAGCCAGGCTACCGGACGCGGATCCTCCCAGGTGGCGGCTACGTTGAACAGACCGGAGTAGATAAAGGTCGGTACGGCGACGACGGTAGCGAGCGCGAGTAGGGCCAGGGTCATGACAATTTTCTTCATGGTTTTATTCCAAGTCGAATGGGTTTACAAACAGGGTTCATGGCGCATGGGTCGGGGAGAGGGGACCAAACAGCACACGCCGTTGCTCGCTCGCGGGCGGGGTAAGCGGTATCAGCGCGCGTAACAGCCGCCTATACGACGACGAATGAACGTTGCCCGAAGGGCGAGTCTTTTGGGTAAGCATGTATCACTCCGAAGTAAGACAACAAGAGCGGGCACGGGTGAACGTGCCCCGCACTGCAGGGCGTCACTTCAGGTGATCGAGGGCGGTCGGTATAAGCGGTTTTTGTGGGCGGGCAACGGCGCGGCGGACGCTACGGGCGGCAGCTTTTGCTGCCAATCATCGAAGGCCACCAGATTGGCGAAGTTCGGGAGACCGGCGGTGCTGGCTGAACAGTGGCCAACTACGTCGCAATGACAAGGGCAATCGTCACCAGCCTCCCCAGAGTCTACTTGCGCTTGGAGATGGTCGTGGTGGCCATCTACCGTGTTCGATTGCATGGTCTGCGATGCACTTTGAGCGTGGACGCAAAAAGGTACCGCGGTAACGGTATTGACTACGGCCACTTGAACGCACAGGGCGATCAGGAGTAGGCGAATCATGTGCACGCGTCGATCACTCTCATTGTTTGAGTATAGGTTTGGGCCTTGTACGCGCGCAAGCCCGCCGGGCTCAAGGCCTGCGACGGGAACGTGCTGCGAAACGGGCTGTCGCCGGGCATTACTTTCCTGAGCGCAGGTATTTCACCAACGCCAATATCGCCAGTACAAGCACACCGAGAATTAGTAGCACGAAAATAATGCAGACGGCCATCATCGGGCCACTCATCATCATGCCGCCGTCCATCATGCTTCCATCCATCATATTTCCACGCGCTTGCTCGCCAGCAGTGACCACGCCCGCAAACAAGGCTAGGAAAGTTGCGCTGATAATATCAATGATTTTCATCGTTGAATCTCCGTATCGGGTAAGAGAAATTTACAGCCTAGCGTATCGTAACCGCAGTGCGTTGCTAATCACCGACACTGAGGAAAAACTCATCGCGGCCGCGGCGATCATCGGGTTAAGCAATAAGCCGGTCAGTGGGTAGAGAACGCCCGCAGCAATTGGTACGCCCGCAGCGTTGTAAACGAACGCGAGAAATAGATTCTGGCGTATGTTGCGCATGCTGATCTCAGACAGGCGTCTCGCTTTCGCAATGCCGCGTAAATCACCTTTGACCAAGGTAATGCGTGCGCTTTCCATGGCCACATCCGTGCCCGTCCCCATAGCGATACCAACGTCGGCCAGTGCCAGCGCGGGGGCGTCGTTGACGCCGTCACCGGCCATGGCAACCTTGAGTCCCTCGGCCTGCAGTTTTTGCACCAGCGCGTGTTTGTCTTCGGGGAGGGCGCCAGCATGCACTTCGTCGATATCAAGTTGGGTCGCTACCGCCTGAGCAGTCTTTTCATTGTCTCCGGTGAGCATGATGATACGCAGGCCTGCATCGTGCAGAATACGAACCGCCTCGGGCGTGGTTTCCTTGATGGGATCCGCGACGGCTATCAGACCAGCGCTATGACCATCGATGGCCACCAGCATTACCGTTTCGCCCGCGTTGCGTCGCTCATCGGCCCTGACCGACAGCTCTTTGGCGTCTATGTTGTTGTCCTCAAACAACCGGCTGTTACCAATCAGTACCTCGCGTGCGTTGACGCGACCGCGCACGCCCATGCCGGTAATCGAATCGAAATCAGTAACCTGTGCGGGTTTCACGCCTTTTTCCGCGGCGCCGTCCACAATCGCGCGCGCCAGCGGATGTTCGCTGGCGTGTTCCAGGGATGCCACCAGTTCGAGCAGCTCGGTCTCGTCAAAGCTGTTGGCGGTTTCGACGGCGATCAGTCTCGGTTTGCCCTCGGTCAAGGTGCCGGTTTTGTCGACGAGTAATACATCGACCTGTTCCATTAACTCCAGCGCTTCGGCATCCCGGATCAAGACGCCATCGTTTGCTCCCCGGCCCACGCCGACCGTTACCGACATGGGCGTGGCGAGCCCCAAGGCGCAGGGACAGGCGATAATCAGAACCGAGATGGCTGCGACCAGTGCGTAAGACAAGGCGGGCGCCGGGCCAACGGCGGCCCAGATAATAAACGCGGCTATCGCAATGGCGACAACAGCGGGCACAAAGATTGCGGCCACCTTATCAGCGACCCCCTGAATGGGGGCGCGAGAACGCTGTGCGTTGGTAACCATGTCCACGATTCGCGCCAACACGGTGTCGTTGCCCACCTTCTGCGCTTCCATAACAAAGCTGCCGGTCTGATTGACCGTTCCGCCGGTAACGCTATCGCTCGTTTGTTTTTCTTGTGGAATAGGCTCGCCGGTAATCATGGACTCGTCCACAGTGGAGCGCCCCTCCACAATCCGGCCATCGACGGGTATCTTTTCGCCGGGGCGTACGCGAAGCCGGTCGCCCGTGTTGAGGGTGTCGAGTGAGACTTCGTCTTCGCCGCCATCGTCGCGAAGACGATGAGCCGTGTGGGGCGCAAGGTTCAAAAGGGCTTTGAGCGCCTGGGAGGTTTGCCCCCGAGCGCGGGCCTCCATCACCTGACCCAGCAGCACGAGAGAGATAATGACGGCCGCGGCCTCGAAATAGAGGGGGGCGTGACCGGCATCACTTTTGAAGGCTTCCGGCAGCAAATCAGGAAAGATAAGCGCAAAGAGTGAAAAGCCGTAAGCCGCTCCGACGCCCAGCGAGATCAGCGTCCACATATTCGGGCTGAGGTTACTCACCGACTTCCAGCCGCGAACAAAGGCAAAGCCACCGGCCCAAACCACCACAGGCAGTGCAAGCAGAGCCTGCATCCAGCCAGATGCGGAACCCAGCACCTGGCTAAGCCCCAAACCCGGTACCATTTCGCTCATGGCCAGCAGCAAAACGATAGTAGACAGCGGCACGCTGACCCAGAAACGGCGGCTCATCATCTTGAACTCATGGTCTTCTCCGTCGCCGCCACCTGCTATCGGTTCCAGTGCCATTCCACATTTGGGGCAGTCACCCGGAGAGTCCTGTTCAATCTCGGGGTGCATTGGGCAGGTATAGGTGCTTCCCGCTGGGGGTGTTTCCGGTTCATCGGGTGGATTGAGTACCGCCTGCGGGTCGCGGGAAAACCGATCATGGCAATGCTGGCTGCAGAAATAGTAGGTGTTACCGGCGTGGTCGTAGTGCCGGGCCGTTGTCGGATCGACGCTCATACCGCAAACGGGATCCCGTGTAGCATCAGCCTGAGTTGATTCATGCATCATGGGGCTCCTCGCTGTTCAGGGCTTCGATGATCGGGCAGCCTGCGACGGGGCCGCGCCCTGAGCAGTCATTTACCAGTTTGGTCAGCGTATAGCGCATGGATTGCAAGTCCGCGATGCGCGCTTCTATTTCAGATAGTTTTGTCTGGGCGACTGATTTGACCTCATGGCGGTCGCCGCCTTCCTGCAGCTTTAGTAAGGTGCCGATTTCGTTCAGAGTGAACCCGAGAACCTTGGCCCGACGGATAAAGCGCAGGCGATCCGCCTCGGCAGCTGGATAACGCCGATATCCACCCGATGTGCGCGGTGGGGCGGGAATCAGCCCCCGGCGCTCATAGAAGCGAATGGTCTCAATATCCGTATTGGCTGATTTGGCCAATTGTCCGATCAGGTAGTCCATGTTTCACTCCGGAAGGTTACCGTGTTAAACACCCTAAACCATGAACCGCGCTACAGGGTCAAGGTTTTGTGGTGGTAATACGCCAGAGCATGCTCGCGCGGCAAGGTATCTCGTTAGACCGAGTGACTTTTGGGAGTAAGGTGCTAGAATCGGCGCCGATGAATCTTAAACGGCTTGCTTTGACGGTAATTGTGTTCCTCCTGTGCCAGCAGGCGGGAGCGCTGTTTGCTGCGGTAAATCATGCGGCAGTGAATATGCGCGAGACAGTCATTGAGTTTGGCAATGATCACGATATGGCTTCACATGCTGATCATCGCGCGCTAATGGAACCCGAAGGGCACACCGCTCACTCGTCTATGGATGCCGCCGAATGTTGCAACTTCGAGTGCGAATGTTGCGTCGGCCATTGTCATTCCAGTTTAGCGACCGAATCCTTTTTGGTTGCCTCTTTTTCAGCCTCTCAAGCTCGCTTTACCCCCTCAGTCGAGTCACCTCGCGAGCTCACACAGAGTCACTTCCGCCCACCGATTTTTGCCTGACACAGGATCAGTCCGTCTGCGCTAAGCGTTAATGATCACGCGCAGTGTGTTGTGTCATGACCGCTTCCGCCGTTATGGCTATCAGGTAAAAAGAGGAATCTATCGTGAATCTGGAAAAGTTTTCGTCCCTTTCCCGGCGTCGTTTTGTCACTGGCGCGGCGGCTGGCGCCGCGCTTGCGGGGTTCGGCTTGCCCCTTAGAGCTGCAGAGGTCAACCCCCGACCTAAAGTGCTTACAGGCAACAATTTTGATCTTTCTATTGGTTATCAACCGGTCAACTTTACGGGGGCCGCTCGCACGGCGACAGCGGTCAATGGCAGCGTGCCGGCGCCGATTCTGCGCTGGAAGGAAGGTGAACGCGTCAGGTTGAATGTAACCAACCACCTGGCCCACGACAGCTCCATCCACTGGCATGGCATCATCTTGCCGACCGACATGGACGGGGTGCCGGGCTTGAGTTTTGCCGGTATAAAGCCGGGCGAAACCTACCGCTACGAATTTGATGTCAATCAAAGCGGCACCTACTGGTATCACTCCCATTCAGGTTTTCAGGAACAGACCGGTGTCTACGGCGCCATCGTGATTGACCCGAAAGAGCCCGATCCCGTGGTTTGTGACCGGGATTACGTGGTGCTCCTGTCGGACTGGTCGGATGAGAACCCCCACGATATCTACGCCAACCTGAAAAAGATGAGTCACTACTACAACTTTCAGGAGCGCACGGCGGGCGATCTTTGGCGAGACATTAAAGAGAAGGGGCTGGCGCAAACCTGGAACGAGCGCAAGATGTGGAACACCATGCGCATGAACCAGACCGACATCGCCGATGTCACCGGTTACACCTATACCTTTCTGATGAACGGCGTCACACCCGATAGCGGTTGGACGGGCTTGTTCAAGCGCGGTGAAAAAGTGCGCCTGCGTTTTATCAACGGTGCAGCCATGACTATTTTCGATATTCGTATTCCCGGCCTGAAAATGACGGTGGTTGCGACCGACGGCCAGAATATCGAGCCAGTCAGTGTGGACGAGTTTCGCATCGGTGTTGCGGAAACCTATGACGTTGTGGTCGAACCCAGTGACGACAGCGCCTATACTATTTTCGCCCAGACCATTGATCGCTCCGGCCATGCCCGCGGGACGCTCACCCCGGACGCTGCCTTGACCGCGGAAGTGCCCGCAATGGATTACGCCCCTGTGCTCAGCCATGCCGATATGGGAATGGCGGCAATGGGCGGCATGGATCATAGCGGCCATGATATGGGCAGCATGAAGGGTATGAACCATGATAGGTCCGCTATGGGTGAGATGAGCGAAATGGATCACAGCATGCATAACATGGGTGGCATGCAGGGGATGGATCACAGTCAGCACCGCAGGCAATCCATCGCTAAGGCAGGCGAGGGCAGCAATAGCCCGATAAAACATGATTCGACCGAATACGGGCCACATGTCGATATGCTCGCACCCGCACCGCAGAATGGCTTGAACGATCCCGGCGTGGGTTTGCGTGATCACCAAGAGCGTTACGGCAGAAAGGTGCTCACCTACGGGGATATTAAAAACCTCTATCCGACGATCGATCAGCGAGACCCCGAGCGCGAAATTCAGCTCCATCTAACCGGCAATATGAGTCGCTATATGTGGTCCGTTGACGGCATCAAGTTTGCCGACGCCGAACCTCTGCGGCTGACCTACGGCGAACGGGTACGCATCACCCTCGTCAATGACACCATGATGACCCACCCCATCCACCTGCACGGTATGTGGAGTGAACTGGAAACCGGTGACGCGGGTTACATTCCACGTAAACACACCGTGATCGTTCAGCCCGGTTCCTCCATCAGCTATCTGGTAACAGCCGACGCCTTGGGTCGCTGGGCCTACCACTGCCACTTGCTCTATCACATGCCAGGCATGATGCGCGAAGTGCGGGTAGAGAAAGGAGGGCGCTCATGAAACGTTCAATTCGTAAAAGCCATTTTCGCGCTGTCGGCGTGATTGCGGCAACGATCTTTGTGTGTAACGCAGCGTTTGCCGGAGGCAAAGACAACCCATTTCTCACCATGGGCAAGCTGGATCAGTTTGAAGTGCGCGATACCGAAGGCGACGACCCGCAGGTATTGGAAGGAGAATTCTGGGCTGGCTACGACCTGAACAAACTCTGGCTTAAAGCCGAAGCCGAGCGCGTGGACGACGAGAGTGAAGAGCTGGAACTGCAGGTGCTGTACAGCCGTGCGATTTCCGCATTCTGGAATGTGCAGGTGGGCGGGCGTAAAGACTTCAAACCTGAACCCGACCGCGACTGGGGCGTGATTGCACTGAAGGGGCTAGCACCGTACTACTTTGAGGTGGACGCGTCGTTATTCCTCGGCGGCGCCGGTCGCACCGGCCTGCGTCTTGAAGCGGAGTACGAGCTACTGTTTACCCAGCGCTTGATACTGTCACCTGAAATTGAGGTGAATGCTTACGGCCACAATGACCGCGATACCGGTGTGGGCTCCGGTCTGGCCGATATCGAAGCGGGCTTGAGATTGCGCTATGAAATCCGTCGTGAGTTCGCGCCTTATCTTGGTGTCAACTGGAGCAAGAAGTATGGCAACACCGCAGATTTTGCAGCAGCGCACGGTGAAGATATTGAAGATACACAATTTGTGCTGGGCATTCGCGCCTGGTACTAAAGGAGAAAATTTATGTTCATTAGAATAGTCCTGGCTACAGCACTAACTCCGTTGTTCGGAGCGATGGCGAGCAGGTACCACTAACCGATGGGCGGCGGACACTGGCAAGGGGAAGCCGCTTTGGCGCCCGGAATTGGCCTTTTTCGAGGCCATTCCGGCGACAATCGGGCTCATCGGCACTGGGCCCATCAGGTCAGTTTCGCTCTTGATGGAACGATAAAATTCAAAGTAAATGACATCGAATACTGCGGGACCGGATTTCTGATACCGGCTGGAATAAAACATCGGCAGCTTGAAGCCAATGTGCTCTCTGTTTATGTCGACCCGACCAGCACTTTTCTGGATGCGCTGAGTCTTCCTTTATCACATTCGCCCGCAGTACTTGCGTTGTCTGAAGCCAACATTCAAAAGCTGGTATCTCTTTTTCCAGCTGATTGTCCTTTGTCTGAATGCCTTGCTCGCTTTTTTAAAGCCTTGGGAACCGAAAACCCGCGCCAGCAAGCTGACCCCAAGCTGACTCTGGTATTGGCCGAGCTGAACAAGGCCGTTGAAGATAATGCGACAATCGACCGCGAGCAGCTGGCCCGGATTTGCCATCTATCCCCAAGTCGTTTTTCTCACTGGTTCAGCCAGGAAACGGGCATGCCCCTGCGCAGCTATCGGAAATGGCTCAGGCTTATAAAGGCTCTGGAGACTGCCGTTTTAACAGGCAGTTTGAACCGTGCGGCCCATGATGCCGGATTCTCCGACCAATCGCATTTCACCCGCGCCGTCTCGGAAGCCTTCGGTGTAAGCCCAACCGATATTCTGGCACTGCTTGGCTAGCAGCCGCTAATGCAGAGCGGCAAACCTACCAATCCAGGATGACCTTATGGCTGGCTCTTAACCCCCCTGATTATGCACAGCTCAGCTTCGGAGAACGTTCACTACGTCATGCTTGGTGAGACACAAAAAACCCGCGCCGAGGCGCGGGAAACTGTGGAGAAATGGTTGTCGCTCAGAAGCGTAGGCGGGCGCCGACGTAACCCCTGCGCGGTTTGTTGACACGAGCGCCAGCGGGGCTACGCGCAACAATGGATTCGTCGTCCAATAAATTGTCGACCCGAGCGAAAAGGTCCACGCTTTCCGTGACAGGTACACTGGCAGATAGGTCGACTGTCAGATAGCTGTCCGTTTTGCGGAAGTTATTGTCAAGGCCCCGTTCGCACCGGTTATCAACACACATGGAGGAGATAAACGTGGAGGAGATGTAGGTATTCCAACCACCAGTACCCTCCAGGCCGAGCGAGACGTGGGTAACATTATCCGGCAGGTATTGCAGGTTGTCACCCTTAAGGACGTTGCCGGTATCCGAATCTCTGGTGATCTCGGCGTCAGTGTGCGTGTAGCTCAACAAGACCGGCACGGTAAAGTGCGGAGTACTCAACAGCACGGTACTGGCGGAAATTTCGAGACCACGCACCTCCGCCTCGCCGAGACTTTCGGTGCCGAAACTGCGGGCACCGGTACAGGGGTTAGCTACAGAACAGTTGTTCACGGTGTTCTTGTAATCGCTGTAAAAGGCGATGATATCCAGGCTGCTGCGGTCATCGCGGTATCGCGTGCCGAACTCGTAGTTGGTACTTTCTTCCGGCTCGGTACCCCCTACCGCACCCCCGCCCGGAGGCGCAAAGCCCTCATGCACGCCGGCCAGAATCTGCCAGCTTTCACCGAGGGAATAGGTTGCGCCGAGACCGGCCAGCACGTCGTCCACGTCGTTGTCGCGGGTACTCGCCACGCTTGAGCGATCCAGGCTGCCGAAACGGGTGGATTCGGTTTCCACGTCTTCGCTTCGCAGTGACAGGGTCACATCCAGGGCGCCCATGCTCATGCGGTTCTGTGCCCACAGGGCCAGAGCGTCGGCTTCATCAAGGCGGTTGTCGCCCGAACCCGGCTGGATAATACTGTCAAATACTAGGCTCCCGTTCACTTGGTTATAAACCGTCGTGGGTTGGAAGCGATCCGCTTCGTCGCTATGGCGGCGCGCGCCCAGTAACCACTCGTGAGCAACGGAGCCGGTGGCAAAATTACCAGCCAACTCAAACTGTATGCCCTCGCCGTAGTATTCGCGGGCGTTGTCCTTGACCCGCACGTCCGTCACATCGACATTGCCTTCCAGAATGCCTATTGAATTGGCATCGCCACCATTGGCCTGGGCAATCAGGTTACTGATGCTGGTGCCGCCCGCGCTCGCCACCTTGAACCAGCTGCGCTCGAAATCATTGCGATAAATCATGCTGCTCAATTCCAGGCTATCGCTGAAGGCGATCTTGTGGCGCAGGACCGCGCCGGACTGACTGGTGTTCATCTGGTCGACTTCGGTAATACCGTAGCGGCGATAGGGATCGCGCTTGAACTGGCTATCCGTGACGCCGAGATAGCTATCGTTCGATACTTCTTCCGCGTAGTTGAGCTTTAGCTCCAGCTGTTGGGCGTAACGGGCGCCAGCCGCGCTGGTCCAGCGCAACTTGGCCAGATAGTCTTCCTTGTCAAAACCGGTGTCGCGGTTGGAACGATCTATGTCGTTGAAGCCCTGAGACTGGTGCTGGAAGCTCTCCACCACAAAACCGAGCTGCCCCTGGGTGGCGCCATAGCGCAAATGGCTGCGCTGCTCACTGTCCTCACCCACTTCCACCATTGCCAGACCGGCGGCTTGATCCGGAATCTTTGCCGAAATGAGATTGATGGCGCCGCCAACGGTATAGGGGCCGTGGCGCAGGGTCTGTGGCCCTTTCAGTACTTCTACGCCAACCATGCGACCGCTGGAGGGAAAATAATAGGCTTCGGGAGCGGCGTAGGGTGCTGGCGCAATCAGTACCCCGTCCTCCATTAGCGTAATACGTGAACTACGACCGCTGCCGGAACCCCGAATACCGAGGTTGGGGCGCAGGCCATAGCCGTCTTCTTCCTGAAAGTAAACGCCCGGCACCTGCCGTACAATGCGGTGAATATCTGTATATTCGAACTTCTCCAGATCCAGCTCGGTTAGCACAAACGCGGAACCCGCAATCTGGCTTGCATCCGCAGGCTCACCGATAATCTGTACTTCTTCAATCAACCGCTCTTCTGCAGCATGGGCACTGGCTGCCAGCAAAATCATGGCATGCGCAAAAATTGACATGCTACGTTTTTTTCTTAGCACGATGAAACCTCCTTGAGATTGGTGTTATTCACGACAGTCGGGGAGTCGTCTTCTATTGCAAGCAG
>DIBR01000048.1:0-3347 GCA_002415025.1 Spongiibacteraceae bacterium UBA5047 | reverse complement strand
GGGCCCGGACTCTCCGGCGAATCTCATTTTACTTGTGAGTGTTGGCTTCTTCGGGATGGCATTCTGGGTTTTCGCGCTGGGCTATATGATCTCCACCCTGACTCAGGGTCTGCTCACGCGTGAGCGAGTCCAATCTACGACGGGTACCGAGGACCTCAAAAGCGTCGCCTTCGGGGCATTCTTTGGTTTCAGTTCGCTCTCGTTGATGCTTACGGAAGATCTTTCTCTCAACCATGCCCATAGGTGTGGGCATCCGTGTGCCCATGGTCTGGGTGTTCGAATTCCAAAGTTGAATGACGTATGTTGAATTCCTGCTCCAGAGCCTGTTTTATCCTGTACTTGATACTCTCAAGCTGATCCCACGCACTTACCTCGATAATTACATGAGCCTCCAGCGATGCCTCGTGTTCGCCCATCTGCCAAAAATGTACGTGGTGAAGATCGATAACGCCTTCGACATTGGCCAGGGCAACAATGACAGCATCGGTATCGATATCCACCGGGCTACCCAGCATGAGCGTTCTGATGGTGCCGCCGATTTCTGTCAGACCCAGGTAGAGAATATAGAGGGCAATGCCGATGGTGATGGCAGGATCAACCCAGCGCATGTCGTAGAGTAAAATAAGGGCCCCGCCAATGACCACAGCGACCGACGCGAGTGCATCCGACAGATTGTGAAGAAACAGTGCACGGATATTGACACTGCCTTTCTGCATCGAATACGTGAGCAACGCCGTCAATGCATCCACGGCCAGGGCGATACCACCAAGCCAGACGACCCACCAGCCCTTTACCTCTGGAGGATTGATGATTCGCATACCACCTTCGTAGATCAGGTAGATCCCGATAATGATCAAGGTAGTGTAGTTGATGAGGGCTGCAACGATTTCAATTCGTCCGTAGCCAAAGGTCATCTTTGCATCAGCGGGGCGGCGCGCAATTTTTTGCGCCGCGAACGCGATGACGAGTGATGCCATGTCAGAGAAGTTATGCAAGGCGTCCGCGATAAGGGCGAGACTGCCGGCGAAGATACCTCCCCCGATCTGGGCGAGGGTAAGAAAGCCGTTCGCCCAGATGGCTATAGCAACGCGTTTATCCTTGGTCTCTGGGCGCATATGCACATGATCATGACTCATTGGATCGACCTCGTTTGGTGTCTATGTATAAAGGTGTATCTGCTGTATTCAGCTTAGTCCGTGCTTCGTAGATCGTCGTCGGCGCTGTGACAGTGAGGGGCTGAACTGCCACGGTGATCAGAAACGCTATGACCGCTCAGTGAATGGCGGTAGCCAGGCCTCCGGCAACAAAAAAAGCCGCGAATTGGACACGAATACCATCGGACATCGTTTATTTCTTCCTGTTTTCGTGGCTATCTCGCGCAGTGCCGATCAACAACGTGGCAACACCGACAACGGCGGCAATCAGCGACGCCAACAGGATGCTGATCTTGGATATTTTGATCAATTCAGGGTCGCTAAATGCCAGGTTGGTGATGAACAGCGACATGGTAAATCCAATGCCGGCTATCATGCCCATGCCAACCACATGCCGCCATCTCAGTGAGCTGTGCAATTCGGCTATGCCCAGCTTTTCACCGATTAGCGCGAAGAGGGTTATTCCTAATGCCTTTCCAAGCGCGAGACCTAGCAATATACCCAGGCCCAGGGAACCCGATACCACCTCCAATAAACTGACATCCAATTTAACGCCCGCGTTAGCAATAGCGAAGACAGGGATAATGAAAAAGACGTTAAAATCAATTAGCGCATTTTCCAGTTTCAGTAGTGGTGGGCTTGAGTTTGCAGTGTCTTTTTTTATCGCCGCAAGAATTTTCCGCTGACGACTGTCCTGGAATGGATCACGGTTTTCTATGTCCGTCTCTTCCAGTGCCGCAATATTTCTGGCGGTGCGTTCTTTCAGGGTTTTACTATTCAATTTGGGTTTTACGGGTATGGTGATGGCGAACAGTACGCCGGCAATGGTGGGGTGAATGCCTGAATTAAGGAAGCAGTACCACAAAGCGACGCCTCCCAATAGGTACCAGAAAAGATTTTTTACGCCAAGGCGGTTGCATAGCAGCAATAGAGTAAAAGTACCTGCTCCTGCCCCGAGATATAACCAACTCAGGTCGTTGCTGTAGAACAAAGCAATGACGAGTATGGCTCCCAAATCATCGACTATAGCCAGTGCAATCAAAAAGGTTTTAAGTTGCAACGGCACGCGTTTTCCCAGTAATCCGATAATGCCTAAGGAGTAGGCAATATCAGTCGCCATCGGAATACCCCATCCGGCTATATTTTTTGTGTCAACATTCAGGGCGACAAAAATCAGGGCAGGGACGACCATTCCGCCAAGCGCCCCCAAGAGCGGCATAGAGGCTTTCTTGATGGATGACAGTTCGCCTACCAGAATTTCCCGCTTCAGTTCCAGAGCGGCCACCAGAAAGAATATGGCCATAAGGCCGTCGTTGATCCACTCCTCGAGTGTCAGACGGAAAGTAAAATGCTCGGACAGCTCAAAAAGAAGTTCATCTTTAAGGTAGTGGTGATAAGTGTCAGCCCAGGGAGAATTACCCAACACCAGAGCGATGACGGTGGCTCCAATCAGAAGCAGCCCTCCGGCGGTTTCCCTGTCTAAAAACTTACGGCCAGTTGCTCTATAGGCTAGATCAATGTTGTTTTTTTCCGCTGACTGGTTCATGGATTTACCTGATTTTTTTCACTCTCGGTAACGGTATTATTGCAAGGATGACAGGGAACCCGCCCGCAGGAGGGCGGGTTCTTTTCTCAGACAACCGTACTGTCCTCGGTACCGTCCTCAATCCTAATTGCACGATTGACATCACTGATAAAAATGCGGCCATCGCCGCGCAGCCCGGTGTGCGCCTCGGTTTTTAGTACGCGGACGACCTCATCTACGTATTGATCGTGACACACGATTTCCACCTTCACGTGCTTGACAAAATCCCCAGCGCCGTCAATCGGGTTGACGGCGCTGGTATTGACTTTGCTTCGGCCGAAGCCGACAACGTGGGCAACACTCATGCCGGTGACGCCCTGTACACGGTGCAGGGCCAGGGTCACGGCTTCCAGTTTGCGGTGTTTGATATAGGCTTTGATCTCTTGCATGACAATCTCTCCGGGTTAATGGGATTCGCTCATATCAGCGGGTTTGTCGGCAAACCAGTGATACAGTGCGGGTATAACCAATAGGGTCAGGATGGTGGCGGTCACTAGGCCGCCAACCACTACGGTGGCCAGGGGCCGCTGCACTTCGCTGCCGGTGCCGGTGGCGAACAGCAGTGGAAACAGCCCCAGGGCAGTCGTGACGGCGGTCATGATCACCGC
>DIBR01000071.1:54815-103377 GCA_002415025.1 Spongiibacteraceae bacterium UBA5047 | reverse complement strand
ACGGAAAAACCCTAGTACCCCAACTTGAGCATTCGAAACTCTTGCTCTACGCTGAAGACAAATAGAATTCTGACATACAGTAAAGTCGCCAAGTGTAAACTCGTAAGCTAGCACACCTCCCACTCAAACAGCAGGGCAAGGACAAACAACGTTTTATTCATTTCACTCGAAACGATATCGCCATTTGATTCCAATATTGGGGATAACCTCGAAGAGCTGCTCATCCTCGCGATCAAATGTGACTAAATTTCCGCCCACTGAATTAGCCTCATAATCGAGCGCCCCGATATTCTCTCTGTTTGTCAGGTTTACCAGTGAGATAAATGCTGATACATCGTGTCGTGCTATTTCCACCTGGTACTGAGCACGCACATCAAGCGAGAAATAATCAGGTAGGGTGTGCCCATTCAGGCGGTATCGCAGATCTGTAAAATCACCGCGATAGGTAGCGGGCAGCGCGGTTGAGCGAATGCCAGAGTGCCAAGATCCTTCTGCTCGAAAGGTGAAGTCACCAAGAACTTTTTCTGCACCAACTTTAATACTGTAATCCGGAACCAGCTTTTTATGCTGCCACCTGGAGTTGACCCGTTCTCTTGTCTCGGTTTTTGAGAATGTCAGCCAACTTGAGAATGTTTCGCTGGGCTTGACCTTTAGCAGCATATCCACTCCCTGACGATACTCAAATTCCGGTTCTATGAGTACTCTGTCAACGGCTAATTCCTGCGACAACACAAGAGGGTTGTAGGCATTCTCAAAACGAAGCCAGGGGCGCTGAACGACTACATTATATGCCTCAACTCTCGCGCTGAAAGTTTCCTTCTGATTTATATAATCCAAGCTTAGCAAAATTTGATCCGCCTTTGAGGAAGGCTGAATTTCGTAGTTCTCATATTCCAGGGTGAGATTGCCCACCTGACGGTATTGATAGTTGCGTCCCGCAAATAGCCTACCAACTATCTCCGGGGTAAAGAGGTATTCTATCTGCGCTTGAGGGCTGAAATGAACGCGAGTCGCCTCGGAGGCGAAATGCACGGAATCGACCCGCGCCCCGACATCTACTGTTAACGCATCAAACAGGCCATACTTGATGCTACCAAAGATTTCGGTGTTCAACGAATAAGGTGAGATTTGCGAGTATTGCCGGATGTTCGGTGTATTGCTAAAAGCCCTGGCAAGTGCGCCTTTTTCAACGGCTATGTCCCGTCGATAAGTCGCTGATGATTGCTCTATAGCCCCCCCGAGCGAGTATTCTGCATTGTCGCCCAATAATCCGGTGGATTCTGAAGACAGTCGAATATGCATTACATCGTTGTGCTTGCGGAGGAAACCGACACTACCGGCTGCGCGATCGTCGCGTGTGGATTCCGTGCTGTTCTCCTCACGTCTGGACAAACTCAATTGCAGCCGGTTGAAATTAAACTCGCGCTCGCGCTCGCGATAGAACCAGAGAACATCCTGTCTGTGGATCCCTCTCGCCCGGGAGCTTTCGGCTTCGTCTCCGTCGGCAACAGACGCATTGTCAGAAAAACGTAGGTATCCCACTCCCCTGCGCGCCAGGCTGTCACCACTTTCGATCCCCAGATACACATCGTAGAAATCGGGCTCGCCCAATGAGGGATTTACCTGATGTAAGCTGCTGTCGATGTTGCCTTCCCTGGCCGCGAAGGTCACCGAACCACTATCACCGACTTGCCGTATTGATGCCGTTGTTTGAAAAATGTCTACCCCGAGTTCGACGCTGCTATCAGTCGAATACAACGCATTGGAAAAGTCTACGACGCCGCTGATAGAGCTGCCGTACTGTACTGGAAAGCCACCTGTATAAACTGTGGCCGAATCAATAATCTCTGTATTTACCGCAGAAAACGCATTTTGAAAAACCTGTAAATGAAAGGGATTTTCTATCCTCACACCGTCGTAGTAATACGCAATTTCCCCGGGGTTTCCACCTCGAACTATAGGCTCCGCGGATATGCCACTGTTGGAAATGCCGGGTAATGTACTTAATGAACGAAGAGGATCATTGCCAATAGACGGTGAGGCTTGCAGTTGCTCAGATGAAATAACAAACGGGAGAGTTCCCTGCTTCCCCAATCGATACTTACTGGCTGATACTGATATTTCTTCGAGCGACAGCCGGCGTTTCAATTTTACGAGATTGTCTGATTCGGGCAGAAGTGTGACCTTGAGGGGCTCATACCCACGAACATTCACTACAATACGAGCATCTTTCGCAGAGTACACAAATTCGGAGGAGGGGTATTTATGGGGCGACAGCCCACCTGCCGGAGTAACTTCGATATTTGAGAGCGGCCTGGAGGATCGCCGATCGATCACCCTGACAGCGTACTGCTTAACCCCTGATTCAACGACGTAAAGATCTCCATTGCCTTCTTTGACGAGGGAGAACCCGGCATCATTCAGCCTTTCCTCAAGTTCGTCGAGTGACGTTACGGCGATGGGGTGATCAATGTGAATGCCAGCCCGGACTATGGATGAACTGTAGATGAAATTAAAGCCACTTTGGTTCCAGTGGGCCAGAATATCTTTCAGTTCAGCAGCGTACGCGATGTGCCACGGTAACAATATCAGCGCGGCTAGCCACCCAATTTGTTTTATTGTAAGCCTCAAATCGAACCGCAACCGCACGCTGGAAGAGGACTAATTCTACCTCTTAAAATCTTGGACTTTCAACAACTTATCGAAAATCAATCAGTAGTTCATCAGTTTCTGGGGCAACGCGTTTGAGCTTAGTTGTTTTCATCACATTGTCCAGGGCTCCAGAGAGGTCTCCCTCAACGATGGTGAGTTTGCCATGAAGTATAGATGCTTTGGCACTCACTTCTGCCGCCGGATTGGCGTAGACAAGCTTTACTCCCAACTCGCGAGAGACTCTGCGCAAGACTTGGTCCAGCGACTTGTCTTCGATATCAATCGGTGCGTACGTACTTGACAGCCAGCCCCAGTACTCAGAAGAACGTTTGATTTTTCGGGACACAGGCGGTTTTCCCGGAATAAAAGTGGTGGATTCTCCCCACTCATCTTGCGCTGAGGACAGCAGCGAAACCGACTCAGTTTTGATGTAGATTTCCCCGTCCCTAACAGTCGCGACTAACTCCTCCTCATTGACGCTGACTTCGAAAATGGTGCCAATATCCTTCACCAGTCCGTGGCTTGTGGTAACGGTCAGTGACCCGCCGTGTTCAGCATCAATATAGATCCGCCCTTTTCTGAGATTCACGGTGTTACTGTCAACGATATCAAGTAACACCCCAGAGTCTAGTCGCACAATGGTTCCATCGCGACGAGTCAGCTCTGCGTAAGCGTTGTTAGTAACCCTTATTTGCGAGCCTGAATCAAGCGCCTGAGATTCACCGATTGCAGAATTGTTCGCTATTACACTTCCCGTGCTATAGCTTACAGCGTATAGGTGGTCGGCAGCCTGTTCTGCGGGTAGAAGCGCATAAAAGGCCGCGGAGACAGCCAATACAACCGAAGCAGCCAAAGCTGTGATATAGCCATACTTGGTCGCAGGTTCAGGCTTTGCACTGTAGTCCGTGGCCTCCCACACCGCCAACGTCTGTGCATAAGCCCGCTCTACCGCTTCACTAGGAGGCATATCTCTTTTACTTAATCCAGTTAGCAGACTATCAATGTCTTTCTCATCAGGGTTCTTCATACTGTTCTCAAATCTCACTCGCGAGTTCTTGATAACCCTTCTTAAACGCTGATCTAGCCCTCGCCAGGAGGGACTGCACAGCAATTTCACCGGTACCTAATGCGTGGGCGATTTCCGAGACAGGCATGCCTTTCAGGTACTTCATTTCCAGAATGGTCCCATAATTGGACGGCAAAGCATCCAAGATGAGATGGATAATTCTTTTGGTATGAATCTCTTCAAGCATATCCAGACCGTCCTGCTGCCTGATACCTTCCAAAATCTTTCGTTCTTGCTCGTCAAAGTCAAGATCAATACCCACGTGACGGGCATTCTTGCGGTGCCAATCCACAATCTCATTCCTACAAATCTGGCAGAGCCAAGTATAGAGACTCGCATCCCCCCGATAGGAAGCGAGCCCCTGGATCGCTTTAAACATCGCTTCTTGGGCAATATCCTCCCACGATTCCTGGCGGACTCGCGATCGACAGTAGCGATAAACCCTTGGGTAGTATTCATCGAAGAAATAGGAAAAAGATTGCCTATCCTTGTCCATTAACTTCCGAACCAGAGCTATGTCGTCAGCGTATCCCACTCGCCACCCTATTCCGCCTTTTACGTGGATTTAACTACTTAGACGATGACCGTCGAAAAATCAATCGCCGAACTTGCGATTGATTTCCTGCATGTCCCTCGTCTCATTCAAAGTATCGATGGCGCAGCCTCGTTGCCATTCCCGGAACCGAGTATTCGCGATTCTCAGCTTTACTCGCCGTAATTATAGCTTCGTTTAGTTGTCGAGAGCCCTGCGGGAGGAAATGTGGATATTCAGCGAAAGGCCAGCCAGGAGCCGGCAGAAACCCTAATTCATCCAACCCACACATCAACGCTGGAGAAGTTGGGATCACTGACCTTTGAAAACCTGTGGAATACAGGCGCTTTTCCCTTATTCCCCTCGATTGACACGAGGCATCAGGACAAAACTCTTTGCTACTTACCTCTTGATCGCCAGGAAGGGTTGTACATCAAGCGGCAAATGATCGCCCGTAACAGCCAACAGATGAAAATCGCAAACCGTCCTTCACTTGCGTGTGAATGCCAAGCCCTTGTCATCGCCGAAGGTTGCGGTGTCAGTACGCCAGAATGGGTATTCTTTGGTCGATCCGTACTCCAGGGCAACCCCGTCGAGCTGTTGATCACCAAAGCATTACCCCGTAGCGCCATACGCATGGATCTCTGGCTTATGGAATCGTTGCTTGGCCACGAGCAAGCGTTTATTTCTACCATGGATGACGTTGCCACCAATGTGAAGCGCCTACATCAGCAACGGCTACGCCACGGCGCACTTCATCCACGCCATATTTTCATTGATCAACAGAGCAATAAAACCTGGCTCCTTGATTTCGAAATGTCAGTGACGCACCAAACGTCGACAGCCGCGGCTGCAGGAGACCTGGATCAACTGACTCAAGCGCTGACCCACTATTCCCCCTGTGCCCCAGGACTTTTTCGAAATGCCTATCGGCGATCCAAGCCTACCGATATCCGAGAAAGGACTGCCTGATTCAATGAAAATGATGTTCCAACCCGAAATCCAGGCGCTACGCGCAATCGCCGTTCTTTCTGTTTTAATTTTTCACATCAATGAAAAGTGGTTTCCCGGCGGATTCATTGGTGTTGACATATTTTTCGTCATATCCGGCTATTTAATGGCTGCTATCACCATACGCCAGCCGCAACAAACTGCCTGGCAATTTCTAAAACGACGGGCCAGACGTATTTTCCCGGCTTACTACACCATGCTGCTGGCATGCCTTGTGGTGGGTGTTGCCATCATGCCATCAGAAACTTTCTATCAGTTCTCAAAAACCGTAGGGAAAGCCGGTCTTTTTGTCTCTAATTACGACCTGATTGGTGCGACCGCCTACTTTGATGTCGGAACGCAATTCAAGCCGCTTACCCATACGTGGTCGTTGTCCGCAGAAATGCAGTTCTATTTGTTGTTCTCGCTGGGCATTCTGCTGTTTGGCGTCGGTAGCTTTCGGTGCCCGAGGCTGATACTCCTGATGGTAAGCGTTGCCTGCTTCAGCCTCGTATACTCGTTGCACTATTCATTGCAGGCCTATGGAACCGCAGACAATGGTCTGAGCTCAAGCACCGCTTACTATTCCTTCATCTCAAGAATCTGGGAGTTTCTAGTGGGTATGGGCGCCGCAATGATTAAAACGCGGTTTTCCGATTGGCAGAAAACCTCATTGAGCGTATTGGGTGCGGCCGCACTGACTACCGGGTTGGTGACGATCAGTGGCACATCGGCCTTTCCTGCACCAGCGGCCATTTTACCAGTGGTTGGTACAGCGCTGCTGCTCCTCGGCGCCGGTGGGAAATCCGTCATTCATCAGGCCCTTCAAGGAAAACTGCTGGTAGCCATTGGTGGATACTCGTATTCACTCTATCTGTGGCATTGGCCAGTACTGTCTTTCTGGCGATATGTTAAAGGCAGTGTGGAACTAACTCTCCCTGAAATAGCGATATGTATGTTGTTAACTGTATTGCTAACTGTCTGGAGCTTCCACTGTATTGAGCAGCGAGTTTCAGGCCGCACATTCGCTCGCCGCGTAAGCATGACATACTTCGGGCTTCTGTTTCTTTCCCGGGCTCACGTGGGCTAGGCGATTTCTACGACACCGATGGCAAAGACCGGGTTAAGTACAAGCCCCTTTGCGTGAATTCCGGCCAGGGCTGCGTTCCGGGCGACCATGGCGCCCCGAGATTTCTATTGATTGGCGATTCTCATGCGGCACATATAGCAGGTGGCGTGATCAAAGCTATCAAGGAGCTCGACTTCGGGTCATTGAAGGTAAAGATTGAACAAGGATGCGTTCTGGTACCGAGTCAGAAAACATATCCTGAAAAGGATTCTCACTGTGTTCAGTTGAGACAATATCTGACCGATCATGCTCACGAATTTGACAGTATCTTCATTGCCTCACGCTGGGAAAGCTTCGAACAGAGCAATATCGTAACAAATAACCTGAAAACGCTATTGGCACAACTGGCAGAAGACAGCAGGACGGTGTTCGTGACGTCCCAGGTTCCGTCTTTCCATCGCGATTACAGCAGGCTTGCTTTCATCGCTGAAAGATACAGGATTCCGATGAAGCTTACTCCCCTTCCGACCGGCTCTTACACTGCGGCCAATCGGTGGCTGGCCCATACCGTTGCAGAGTTGAACCTTCCTAACGTCAGTTATCTGGATACAACACAGCCATTTTGCGAAAGTGAAAGTGGCTTATGCTCTGGATATCTGCAGGGCCAGTTTGCTTACGTTGATTTAAATCACATCAGCATAACAGCATCGCGTAAGCTGAGTACGGTGTTCGTCAAGCATCTCACCACACTCAAACTCGCGAAAGCTGACTAGCCCACATGGTGGGCGTAAGCCATTTGGCGTCTTTTATTGGCACTGTGCTTCCCTTGGGCAACCAGAGTGCCGGAATGCACATGGTGCATATAACGGAAAACGCGACCTGTTGGCAAAGTGACAACCCGATCGCCAGTTGCTTCGAAACTTCTCTGGGCAAATTCACCGGGATTGTACCCGCCTGAGAACCCTACCCCCCGCTCTTTCATCTTATCGGCATCCCATATGAAACAGTGGCTTTTTAGCAATGTCTTCGGGGGTTTGACGGTCTTGCCGCAAATCTTTGCCGAAAGACGTTTGACCGCGTATTTTGAACGACGCACCGCTGCTCTCACTGCACCACGATGTACCTGTTCGACTACGCCCGCCGCGACGGCGCCTTGCCTACTGATTTCATTAACTAGATAGGGAACAAGTGCGCCGTCAAATATAAAGGTATCAGTATGAATACAGAGGATATAGCGCGTTTCAATAACATCCAGCACGCAGTCCAACGCAGCAGCATGAGAGTAGCGACCCACCTCTCCTGTTTCTGGTACTCGTTCGATTAGATTGATCCACTCCACACTCCTCAAATAAGCCACGCTATCGTCCTGACTGTCGTTGTCGACCACCCAAATATCAACTTCGTTTAAATCTACGTTGCTGTAAAGGTGCTCAAGACATTTTCGTGTCATATCAGGCGTTTTGTAGTTAACAATGGCAATGCTGACCGGCTTACCGTTCGTTGACATTCTGGTTTTCCTTCTGAAACGTGTGACCTTGGTGTGACTCGTTTACCAATCTAAAGCTAATAAGATCCCTTCAATTAAGAAGTGAAGCTTTCACTATGACTTTCTTATGCTCTTCAGATAATCCGTAGTCTCTTCGAAAAAACTTGCTAAAGTCATACTTGGCGGCATCCTCCGGACTGACCCTCCGACGACAACGCTCAAAGTCAATTAACTTTACGTCGTCATTGTCACGATTAATGAAAATATGGTTGGCAAATAGAGCCCCGTGAGCGATACCGAGACGATGCAATTCAGAAATAGAGGAAAATGCCAACCTCAGATAATGGCTTATGTCATGATCGCGCTGCGATCTGGCAATCAGTTCATCCAGTGGGGTATAGCCTTCCAGACTGGCGGTTACCAGGAACGCCTTCTTTCCGCGCAAAACATCATCTTCACCGTACGCCAACATCTCTACAGGCAGAGGTGTTCTATTACGCAGGTACTCAATGGCTTTCATCTCAAACCAGTAGGTCGGCCGAGAAATCAGTAAGGATCGAGCAGAGCGTCTGAACTGGCCTTTCTGTCGCTTCAGATATATCTGCCTACGCTTGCCAGCAATAACCACCTCATGGCGTGAAACGCCACTCCAACCTCCGTTCCGTGTATTGACAGGCTCCACCCATGTCTGTGGAAGATTCCAAATTTCACTAAACGTAAAGCACTTTTCGGTACTGTTATGCGGTCGAATATGACGCGAAGAAAGGCGCTCAGAGGGGGCGAAATTAGCGATACCCATTGTTCTACTCCCGACGCTAAGGTAAGGACCGTGAAAATCACGATTGGCTTGAATTGTGGATGACTATTGCCGTATCTCGTTCCCTACGCTTGATGTAAAAAACTCCCGCTCAATGAGCGGGAGAATACCCTGGGGTGGGGTTAACGTGGAGAACACTGTGACTGGGTCACGTAGTGATAGACGCAATCAGAAAGGGCAATCAATCGGACAGAAGCGATTTTATTTTGGGGGCTAGTTCACAGTTTCTGTCGATTGTGCGTTAGGCGGCCGCTCGCGAAAGGTGAATCGCCTCCAGTTTTCCGAGCAGCTCAAGAAGGACTCTCCACAGTCTAGTGGCTTGAGTTGGTGTCGCACAAAATAATTCTTTTTCGAAGAAGTCAGACGGTGTCATAAATTGACAGATCGTCCGACTTGAAGGTTGAATACATATTCTCTCTACTGCATTCATCTCGCTGTCGAGCAGATGTTCAGTTACGGTACTGTGCCATGAACTGCTGATCGATCCGGTCTTTCAGCCAGTCCGCCAGCCTCCCCAGCCACCAAATGCGCCACCAGATAAGTAACCCCCGCCCATCGCCAAGATTGAGAATTGCGAGCCAGATACGTTGCGGTTTGTAGGGCTTTAGCGGCTGTCGGCGCAGGCCTGCCAACAGGTTGTGATGGATAACGGCGGCGGCCTTGACGCCGAACACGCCGAGCTTCGGCAAATTACGCGGCGCGTAATCGGCACAGTCACCAGCGGCAAATACATGTGGGTCATCGACCGATTGCATACATTCGTTGACACGCAGCCCTGCGCGGCTTGCCGTCAAACCGAGTTCGCGCGTGAGTGCCTTGGCTTGCAGGCCGACGGCGGTCAGAACATGCGCGCACCGAACGCACTCACCGTTATCGAGTACAACACCGCTGCTCGAAATTCGCCGTGCGCGCACCTGTAGCCGGACGTCAACTGAATACTCCTCCAACACGCGATCCAGCGCCCGTGAGGCACCGGCCGGTGCATCCGGCAGCAAGCGGTGGCTGCTACTGACCAATGTGATGCGCGGCTCGACGTTATTGCGCCTGGCAAGCGCTGCCAGGTTGGCGGTCAGCTCGCTACCGGTGGCTCCGCCGCCGATGACAACCACCGGCGGCATCTGGCCCGAATCTCGCATTGCGGCCTCAAGTTTTTCACGCAACTCAAACAACGGCGGAATCGGCTTGACCGGCCAGATGCGCGGGCCATCGTCTGCTAGCTTCAAGCCGCTGCTGTCCACTTCGCTGCCGACATTGAGAGACAGCCAGTCATACTTAAGGGTTTCTCCAGATTCCAGCGTCAGCGTACGCGTGTCAGTATCTACCGCGGTGACATGATCCTGAATGAACTCTCCGCCGCAGCGTCGGATCAGTTCGCCTGGTTCGATCTGATCCTGCTCGGGTGCGTAGCGACCGCCAAGCAGGCCGGTCGCCATACCGGAATACCAGAACTTGCCGGGGTCTATCAGGATCAGTCTCGCGCCAGCATCGATGTAGTCTGCCGCCTGATTGGCAATGTGCAGATGGGCGTGGCCGGCCCCAACCAACACCACCGTCGGGCGATTATCATCATTCATCGGACTACGCGTCGCCGTCATTAACCGGCAAGCCGTGCTTGATCAGCGCGTCGAATCCAGCGTCCGATGCAATCGCGCCAGCGTAGCCCATCGTCTTAAGCGTTGCGGCCGCCAGCGCTGCCCGGCTCCCTGCAGCACAGTAAGTCACGATGCGTGTATTCTTGTCGCTGACGGCGTCGCCGATCTTAAATTCAATGGTGCCGCGCGGGATATGCTGGGCGTCACGGATACGGCCCGCAGCCCATTCGTCCGGCTCCCGGACGTCAATCAGCACCGCGCCTGCTGCCCGCGCCGCTGCCACTTCCTCAGGTGATACCGTGCCGACATCGCCTTTGGCGGCACGTACAAGGTCTTCGGCGGAATAGGTGGTTTGCATCAGCCTCTCCTTTCCTGTTGATTTGAAAATTTATCCTTGCCTTTCTACATCGCCAAGCAATACCACGACGGCTGTATGTCATGAACCGGGCACCGAACAGATAACGCTGATCCAGCGTGTCGATCTCAGCCTGTCTGTTGATTGCTACTCACGGCCGGTGTCCGTTGGCAGCCCGGCGGCGGCCAATTCTGCGTAGCCGCCCGGCTTTAGTACGCGGATATCGGTGAAGCCGGCAGCGACAAAGGCACGGCTGGCACGGCTTGCCCGACCGCCGGTCTTGCAGTGCAGTAGCAGCGGTGCGTCTCGATCCAGCTCAGAGCCCGGCAGCGAATGATCCAGCGTGGACAACGGCATGTGTCGCGCCGCACTCAGATGGCCTTCGGCCCACTCACGCTCGGTGCGCACGTCAACCACGTTGACGCCACGCTCGACGGCTGCTGCTGCCGCCTCAACGGTCACGAACTGGACTGGTTGCCCGGGTTGCTCCGCCGCACACGCCTGAAGCAGCACGAGCGCACTTAGTGTGATCGATATGGACCATCGCCAGAGTCCGCGATTCAAAATGTAGCTCATTGCAGATTCTCCTGATGGTCTGCTGCGGATTTCGGCGGGTTGCCCCGCGGCATCAGCAGGCCCCAAACGGTGTTGTACGGGTGGATGCGATCAACCGCCCCGCCGCCATTGACCAGCGCCCCGTGCTCACCGTGCCATCGGAAGATGCCGCCGCGCAGGTTAGTAACGCCGTTTCCGCCGGCTTCTCGTACGGCGTCCTGCACGCGGGCGGCGAGCTTGGAGCTGCGCTGCCCAACCGAGCAGTAGAAAAGCAGGTGTTTGCCTTTCGCGGCATCACCGATGTCTTTCACAAAGGTTTCCACATCGGTATTCGGTGGGATCCGCACGGCACCCGGCAGGTGGCTGACGGCGTATTCGTCAGGTTCGCGCACATCCAGCACCAGCCAGTCTTCGGGGTGCGTCGAAAGCTCGGCCTGCGCTTCGGCCACTGTCACTTCAGGAATGTCAAAACGCTTGTCGACCATCCACTCAACCCGAGCAAGAGCGTCAGCCACTGCAACCAAAGGCGTGCTGAGGACTGCCAACAATATAAGCCCGGTCAAGCCTATTTTCCTCTGGAATGTCGCCATTTGATTTACCGACCTTGCGTGTGCTTATGACCAACCACCTTAGTGCATGTTAATCGCTGAGCGAAGCAACGTCCGCTGTCGGCGATTGAGATGCCAGAAATCAGTTGCACCAAAAGAGCTAGGGACAATCGTAGCTACTTTAGGTTCCAGAGGTGTCGAGGCTGTAGGAGGAAGTAGTGAATTGATGTGATGTAGAAGCCTGGTAAATATCCTAATACCCTTGTCATAACCAACAGTGCTGGCGAAATCAGGAAACTCATGCGGACAAAGTCCTCATCGCGACTGGCTCGACGCCGACCACCCCACCGATTGAAGGCCTGTCTGACATGCCCTTTTGGACCTCCACGGACGCTTTATTCACAGAAGAATTTCATGCGCACTTAATTGTGATCGGCTGCTCCGTGATTGAGCTGGAAATTGCTAAGGCTTATCGACGTTTAGGCCGCGAAGTTACTGTGCGAGCCCGTCATACCCTGTTGTATCGGGAAGAGCCTTTGCTTGGTGAAAACCTCCGCAAATGCTTCGAAAAAGGAAGCGGCCTACTCATATTGATGCTTCTTAATGGGTGTACTCAGACAGTGCTGTCTTCAAATGCCTCAACTCAACACGTATACCAATCTGGAGCTGAGAGGCATTGTCAAAACGCCGGGAGAATCGAATATCAGACCTATTCTGCCAGCCAATTAAAAATTCAAATTCATCACCGCCTTCTATAGCAGCGTTTTGTGTTCTTCACAATGGCGGCGCACAACCTACAGCAGGCGACCCTGACTGCCATAATCGAAGCCTACCGAGAGTCTCGGCAGGATAAATGCGCCGCTATTTAGCAACAGATAGCGGTCGGCCTCGATGTGAGCTTTCCTTTCCGAATTCATGAGTGATACCAAGGCCTGTGAATAGCAGATACGAGATTGCTTACTGCACCTGGAGGAATAAATTGCAAGCTATTATATTTATTGTATTTTATTGAGAGGAGCTCTATACGCGCAACCGTTGGATGCGATGCAAGGTGAGCCATCTAAGGTTGTTCAATTCCGCTACGGTAGTTTGAACCCCCAAATGTCGAAACACCCTGAATAATACTTAAACGGACGACGGTACTAGATCTATACAGATAAGCGGTGTTTTGAATATTTGATGGCAAGGCTCAATTCCTTGATGAAACTACTATACCTCATCGTCTTCATTCCTTCAGAAAATAATTGTTCCAGGCCCAGGCCGATCAAGCTCCCGGCAGCCACCGCGGCCATATTGATAAACGTGCCGATTGGCCAAGAAATATTTTTCATAGGAGAGTTCCAAAAATCAGGCGCGGATTATTCGGCGCTAGGTAAGTGCTTTAGCATCCATACGTCGCAGCGATTATGCGGCGTTCCGTCCATCGGAGCATCCAGACGCTTGAAACCAAACTGTTCGTAGAGCCTGATGGCACTCTCCATAGTGCGCAGGGAATCAAGATAACATTGCGCGCAACCCACCTCGGTTGCGAAATTCAGGCAATGCTCGAGCAATTGTTTCCCAATACCCAAGCCTCGGCTTTCCGGCAATAAAAAGAGTTTCCGCAGCTCGCAAATCTTCTTTTCAGCGTTAAACGGCGCAATCCCTCCCCCACCAACAATGCGGTCATTCAGTTTTGCAACCCAATAGCAGGCACCTTGCTCGGGGGTATAGTGCTGACTCATCGCAGACACTTCAGCATCGCCAGGCCCAAAGCCCTCGCCGACGGCGCCAAATTCAGCACCCACCGTTCTTATGATGTTGCCGATCTCATCATCGTCCCGAGCTGTGATCAACTGGATATCGATACTATTTTGACTCATGGGTGCCTGTCCGGAGGTAACTAATGAGGGATTTTACAATGTTGTTTTTGTGTAAGGTGCGAGTTAAAAGAAAACACACTAACGTTTGAGTTGACGCGGACTCACGCCAAACCTGCGCTTTATCGCAGCGGTCAATGTCGAGCTGTGACCGTAGCCTACTTTTTCTGCCACTTCCGTTATTGAAATCGATCCTGTCCGTAACAGCTCAAGGGCTTTTTGAAGACGAAGTTCACGGGCATATTCATGGACCGACAACCCATAGCTACTTCGAAAACCCGAACATAGCTTATTGCGATTCAGTCCCACCTTTCGAGCAAGCTCGTTGAGCGGCAGGGGTGAAGCATAGGTCTCGTCTACGATGGTTCGTGCCTCCGCTAACGCGGCACGGTCACGGCTGGATAAACGGACTTCCGTGTCAGCAGCGTCAGCCTCCGATTCGGGTTGCATAGCCGCGATTAGATAGCAGAGTGTTTCCCGCACCTTAGCTTCCAAAAATTGATCCAGTAGCGCGCCGCGGAAATCACAATTTGCGACATCCGTCGCCACACTCAAAAGTTTGGATGTCATCGTCAGCTGACTGGCGGTTAAGGCCGCCGTATCACCCGCTTCAAAGCTTCTCAGTGGTTCTGGCAAAAGCGAGGGATCAAAGCCCAAAGTGTCGCCCACCACTCCACGGGGAATGACAAAGCCAATAAAGTTAAAACTCTCATTGGCGGGTATCACCATCTTCAGTTCTGCAGCGGCCGGTTGAGTGACCACAAGGCATGAGGGGGCCTGCAAGATTACGCGGTCACCACCCTCAGGTTCGTAGCCGACTCTACCGCTGAGCGCAAGCCTAATACGCAAAACGTCACGCTCTGTCGTGGCTATAGAGAGCTGCTCTTCCGAAGTGGTGAAGATTGAACGCATAACCGTCAGATAGGGCGAGGTCAGCGCAAACTCCATATAGCCATGGTTACCATCGCTATTAAGCGATCGACGTAAACCAAAGCCGCTGAGAGTATCGTGCGGATTAAGCTCATCAGGCTCGACGTCGTCGGGCGCTCTGGCCAACGACTTGACGGTTTGCCAGATCAATTCGCCCTTTCGTTTGCCCGTCTTTTCGGGAGGTCTGTTCATTACGTCATTCTAGTGCAGGCAAGGTAGCTCCGCTATATACCCGCCTGCACTAGACATTCCGTTATGCGGCTTCCAACCAGCGCTGTATATGGTTATCCAGTAATTCCATGGTTACTGCACCACAGCTGATCAACTGGTCATGCAGGTCCCGCAGGGAAAAGTCGTCACCAAAATGCGCTTCCGCGCGCGCTCGTAGCTCTCTGATCTTCAGCTCGCCGATTTTGTATGCTAACGCCTGCGCGGGTAGCCCGATGTATCGGTCGACCTCGGATTCGATCGTGGCGTCTGGCAGGCTGGTGTGTTCACGCATGAACGCCACGGCCTGATCTCTGCTCCAGGATTTGGCATGAATGCCCGTGTCCACAACCAGACGGCAAGCCCGCCACATCTCCATGTCCAGATGACCATAGGCGTCCACTGGGTCATTGTAGAGCCCCATGTCATGGCCAAGGCGTTCGCAGTAAAGCGCCCACCCCTCAACATAGGAGATATAGTTCAGCGCACCGTAGCGCCGAAACGCCGGTAGTTGATACATTTCTTGCAGCAATGCCAGATGCATCAAGTGACCCGGCCACGCCTCGTGTAAAGCGAGCGGGATATGCATGTAGCGAGGGGCTTTTTCCGGCAAGCTGGTTATCCAATGGATACCCGCGGTCTTTCCGTTGGGCGGATTGGGCTGCGCATAGGCAGGCGGCAAACCCGCCGCGGCGGCTTCTGGAATGCTCTCTACCCCATACGTCATGCGCGGTATGCGGCCAAAAAACTCGGGGATGCGACGGTTGATTTGCATTGACAGTTGTTCAATCTGGGCTTTTAGTACCTCTGCTGACTCAGCGATCAGCGATTTATCCGCTTTCAGGTGCTCTTGAAAGCCTTTGAGGTTTCCTTCAAAACCCGCCTTACCCGCAATGGCTACCATCTCGGCAGAAATCCGCTCGACTTCTTTCAACCCAATGGCATGAATCTCATCGGGTGACAGCACCGATCCACTTTCGACCCGGATGCGTTGTTGATAATAGGCCTGCCCATTCGGCTGGCTGCAGGTCGCAATGGACTCGCTGGTATGCTGGGCCATTTCATTGCGAACAAATTCGAGCCATCGTTGCTGAGCCGCCTTAACCGAATGGTTTATCGCCTCGAGGGCGCTAGCCCGCACCGATTCAAATTTGGGTTCCGTTTTCGGCAACAACACGCGAATTTCTTCACAGGACTCTGCCGGCGCATCGAGACGCCCTTGAGCATCTTTAGTGAGTGGCTCAAGTAAGCACCCGGGCAAGGTATAGCCTAGCTTGAACCCTTCTTTGAAACGCTCAATGTGATGGTCGATAAACTCGGACACCTGCGACAAGCGCGCGACGTAATCCTCAGCATCTGCCACGCTTATGATCGATGATTGCTGAAGCAGGTAGCCGGCGAGCATTGGGGGCGAAAACGGATAAACCCCTGGACGCAGGTATGAGTCCAGTTCAAAATCCTGAAGACTATTCGCAAGCTCTCGTTCCATCATGGCTAAATTCTGCGCGTCTTCGCCATCGAGATTCTCGGCGGCTAACGATTGCAGTCGTTGCATTAGCGCTTTTGCGCCTTCGTACCGCTCCGCATAGTCTGCCAAGGATTCCTTAGCCAGGGTACGCGCATGCCGACTGTCACCGACTTGCTGAGCAATCTGGGGAGAAGAGGTCAGGATGTGTTGCCAATAGTCAGTAAACAGAGCATCCAACTTCTGTTCTTCATCACTCATAAAATGGCGCCCTCCTTAAATTACAAGCGGCTTGGTTGTGATATTGTCGGTCGTTTGACCCGCTGGGCGGCTGCCGACCTGCACAATTTGTTGCATGATCTCCCTTGCTCGCGTGTAACCCACTACGTGGCCTTCTCCCTCGAAGATTAAGGCTTCGGCAGAGGGAATCTCTTGGCACAAGCGCTCGGCTATTGCGACCGGAACATTGACGTCCTCAGTGCCATGCCATACCTGCACCGGAATGCGGATTTCTGAAAGAGAAAAGCCCCAGGGCTGACCAAAAATCGCCATTTCCTGCGCAGCACCCTTAGGCCCCATACGGATTGCATCGAGATACGCATCAAGCGTCAGCTCTGTTAAACCCGGCGCTGACTCTGTTAAAGCCCGATCCGCCGGGGGTGCTGCCTTGAGCTGATCTGCGATCCATTTTTCCCGGCGTTTCGGGTCCTTCAGACTATTGGCCATCTGCCGCATGGCAAACCGCAACAGCCATGGGGCCTTCTGAGCCAACCAAAATAGACGACGGTTCAGCGGCTTCATGCCTTTGCGCACCCAGTCTTCATGCCCCGGCCCCATCCCCGAAACGTCCAATGCCACCGTGACTCTCTCTGGTAATCCCCATGCGAGTGCCAGTACGTGGGGGCCACCTCCGGACTCACCCATCGCCGCGAATGTATCCAAACCCAGATGGTCCGCCAGCGCATTAACGTCCCGCGGCCAATCTGTCAGTCGCCTTCCCGGCATGTAGTCCGAATGCCCATAGCCCGGTTTGTCTAGTGAGATAAATCTGACTCCGGCTTCTTTTGCCGACTCATGGTATAAAACGCCCAGCAACCCGGACGCCGGTGTTCCGGTTGTATAGATACAGGGCTGCCCCTCAGGATCACCGTATTCATACCAGGCCAACTGGCGGCCATCAGGTAATTGCAGTGTGTTAACAGGTGGCTGCGAAAAATTGGTCACCGTATTTCTCCCGTCTTTATGGTGCAAATTTGTAGTCGAGCTGAACGCCATAGCTACGCGGCGGCGTAATGTACTTGTGCGATAGTATCGTGCCGGTAGTCCCCGCGTAGTTGTTAGAAGCCGTTACGCCCCGCTTGTCTTCTAGATTCTTCCCAAAAAAGCTTATAGAGAATTTTTCAAACGTTAGGGACGCACGAAGATCAAGCAAGTGGTAATCACCTTTCTTGATATCCTGGAATGACAGGTTGCTAGGGGATTCGCCCTCGTACCGGTGCACGAGCGTCAACGATGGCTGCCACTTGTGGCTATACCAATTCAGATTGATCGTGTTACTCAATGACCATTCAGGAGACCCAGGCAGGCGGTCTCCAGCTTGTGCAGGGGGACGTCCATTTTGCGGGTCATAATCCTCCGCTAAACGAGCGTCAAGCCAAGTGATGGTAGAGCGTGTATTTAGAAAATCGAGCGGAGCCAGCACCAGTGACAGTTCGACACCTTTAATCTCGGCGTCGCCGGCATTATCAAGATACTTGAACGTGCCCTTGTCGTCTGCAGTAACAAGTTGCATATCTCGCCAGTCGATATAGAACGCAGCGATATCAATGGAAAGGCGATCGTCAAACCAGAAAGATTTGACACCCACCTCATAGTTTTTTACTTCATCGGGCTCGTAATTGCTCTTGGTGTTGAAAATAGCATTGTTGGGAACGAGATTAGGGCCACCGAGCCGATAGCCGCGAGAGTACAAACTGTAGGCCAGAATATCATCGGTCGGCTCCCAGGAAAGCGAGACTTTAGGGTTAAAGCCCTCTGCTGAATTCGAACGCTGCTCGTAAAACTCAGTGCTTCCATCTGTCAAAAATAGCAGGCCCTGACCGACAACTTCACTATCAATACGGTTGTTGTAGTAACGGCCGCCGGCAACCAAGCGAAGGTTGTCAACAAACTGCCAGCTACCCTCGAAGAACGCTGCTTCTTCCGGTGCATCGATCAAGACGGATTGCCGGAAGAGCGTTGTCGCGGCAGTCAGCGTAGAAGGCAATGTGATACCAAGCTGATTTGCCAGTGCTACGATTGATTCGGATATCTCGGCCAATTCCGCCGAATCGAGAATCACATAAAAATCTTCGTCACGATTTGCATAAGACAAACCGAGCAAATACTCAAACGTATCATCTGGCGGTGATATATAGCGCACCTCGGCGCTATAGCCTTCGACGGTCCCGCCCTGTTCTAGAATAATCCCCAGGCCGGTATCCTGTATGCCCAGGGCCGTGGCTCCATCGACAGAAAGAAAGCTTGATTTCTCCTGGTAACTGCCGACGAAAACAACATCGCCGTGTTCATCGAGTGAGTGCTCATAGCGAATACCTGCGACAGAGAGCTCTGTGTCGGTCGGCTCTGGCTGGGTTGTTTCCTTTTTCAAGTCATCCAGCCGCTCATCGACGTATCCGGAGTCTTCGACAGCAATGGTCTGTTGCAACCCGTGGAGCTTCAACATCATCCCGGGGTTTATATCCCAGGAGAGAGCAATTCTGCCGCCGCGCGTTGTAACGTCGTTTGCTTGCTCCTCACCTGTGCCGATGTTGTCAATATAGCCTTGTGTCTCTGTTTCATGAGCGACAGCCCGCAACGCTAATTTGTCTGAGATCAAAGGCACGTTCAACATAACCTTTCGACTATAGCTAACAGAACTGTTGGTTCTGTCAGTGGCAATTAGCTGCGCTGCAAAGTCGACTTCTTCAGGGTTTGGCGCTATGGGAATATAGTTGACAGCGCCCCCCATAGACGCGGACCCATACAAGGCGCCCTGCGGGCCGCGCAGAATTTCCACACGATCCGCATCAAAGGAGTCGATATCCGGCACAACCATAGGTGCAGCGGGATCGGTTAGCGGGATATCGTCGTAATAAATCCCGACTGCGGTTTGCGCCTGGCCGGGAAAGGTATCGGAGGACACACCTCGAATAGTCACCACCGACAGCCCTGGTGTGCTGCTGCTGAAATTCACGCCCGCCGAAAGCGTCAAATATTCCGAAAGATCTGCAGCGCCGGTTTCTTCCAGCATCGCCTTGTCGATCGCACTGACCGCGCCCGCAATGGACGAAATACTCTGGCTTCGCTTGTTGGCCGTAACCAGAACCTCTTCTATTCGCTTTGGCTTGTTTTCCGAAAACGCAGGTCCAGAACAGGTTATAGAGAGTGCGACAAGTACAATTGGTAAACGCATAGTAAATGCCTATATAGCTGATAACACCAATTGAACGATAGTCCGAAGCTCCGTAAAGCGCGCCAGCCTTTAGCTGCAACGCTCGCCGGATACGACGTTAATCGTCAATTTTTCAGAATTTCAGAATAATTGGCTGCGGGTAGAATTACTTTGGAAAGCGTCCATTGTTTTTAGGTGAGGTGCACTATTTATTAGGAGTCTCAGGCGTAGATAGCGGGGCCACACCCCTCAGATCGCGGGTATAGGGCGCAGGGCAGTGGGCTCTAGATACCCTCAGGTCACCGCCGAGCCAGCAATGACACCCGTGCAGCTAATGCAGGCTGCTTAACCCTCTACTCAATCAGACGGCTAATAATGGGGGGATTACAGTCTAGTGTGAGTCCGGTAGTATGAGGTGACTCCTCAATTCAAACCGGCCAGACGCGAAGTAATTATATGAAAGATCAGTACAAGCTTATTGTTGCTCTGCTTATGTGCGCGATTGCTGGATGCGTAACGACCCCTACTAACGTTGCCAGCGGAGAAAACTGGCGTATCGTCAAAGGGCAAGGCTTTACATTTTTTGAGATGGAAAACGCACCCGCCGAAGCCATTCGACGCGGATTAATTCTAAAATGTGACTTCCCGGAAACTCACGCTGAACTCATGGAAATTGCTGAGAGCCTGGAAACTCTTTTAAACGAACACTGGCACTATCATGTCTACCTGTCCGGTGACCGGGAGTACCACTGCCAGCTCGTTGAAAACAAAGAGTCCCACCTGAGATTCACAAATATGGCAACGTATTGAAACTTCAGGAATGCCCACAGCCCAACAACCTGAAGAGTCGTAAGGTATGCGGCGCAGGCCGGCTCCTATTGGTGCTGCCCTCACCCGGCCTGCGCCACCGAGCCCCCATCCAGCACCAGCGTATGCCCGCACACCCAGGCAGAGGCGCGGGAACAGAGGTAAATGGCTGTGCCGGCAACATCTTCTGGCTGCCCCATACGAGCTCGCGGAATTGAGGTAGGCGCCCTTTCTGCCAACTCGTCAATCAGGTATTCGGTCATTTTGCTGGGGAAAAAGCCCGGTGCAATGCCATTGATATTGATGTTCTCTTTGGCGAGATCGACGGCCATATGCCGCGTAAGCTGAATCACGGCGGCTTTGCTGGCGGAGTAGGAATAGTTTGTCAGCTTTGGGTGGGTAATGCCGTTGATTGAGGCAATGTTAATAACGCGCGCCGGATCATCGCTGCTTCCGGCAGACCGCAACTGCGGTAACAACATCTGGGTTAAAAAGAATATCGACTTCACGTTAACCTGCATGACTTTGTCCCAGCCTTGCTCGGGAAACTCATCCAGCGGTGCTCCCCAACTGGCACCGGCGTTGTTTACCAGAATGTCTATCTTCGGTTCACGTTCCTGTATCGCTTTTGCAAATGCCTCTGTGCCTGCCTGCGAACCCAAATCTGCGGCGATTGGTATACATTCACCGTAAGCAGACAAGGCTTTTGCACTGGCATTAAGCTCCTCTACCTTGCGCGCGCTGATATACACTTTCGCACCGTTCTCGAGGAATCCACGTGCGATCATTGCGCCGATTCCTCTGGAACCGCCAGTGACAACGGCAACTTTCCCGACAATTGAAAACAGGTCTTTCACATCTCTCTCCTTGGAAGCTTCTGCGGCTCGTACACACAGACCAGTAATTATGCTTTTCAATAGGCTACAATATCCACAAAGAATTTACACTGAGCATGTCGAAACCCGGTGCCGCGAGCTAACTCCCGGCCGCTATTAATGAGCATCCTTACAACGTGATTTCACAACCCCGTTTAACCGTGCTGCGACTCACCTGTGTGCAGGTTTTCGCCCTGCTTCCATCACTCACCTGCGCTGACAACCCGCCACTGGAATCTATTCTGGTCACAGCCAATGCTCCTTCAACACAAACAAACAAACAACTTGGCAAGGTAGACATTCTCACGGCTGCGGATATACATCTGCAGCAGCCGCCGGAGCTTCATCAACTGCTGAATGGCATCGAGGGTGTCTACGCGTCTCGCGAGGGCGGCCCCGGCGGGATTAACAGTGTTTCTATTCGGGGAGCGGAGCCAAACTTCACCGTCGTGCTAATTGATGGCGTTGCGGTGAACGATCCCACCAACAGTCGTGGCGGCTCCTATGATCTGGCAACCTTGTCGCCCGACCATATTCGGCGCGTTGAAGTCATCAAGGGGCCGCGTAGCCTGGAATATGGCTCTGATGCACTGGCCGGTGTTGTGAAACTGATTACCGCGCCAGACAACGAGGATAACACCGGGTTGCAGGTGCTTCACGAAGCTCAGGAATACGGCGCCTTCCGCAGTGCGGGTAGCGCGACGCTGGCTGAGGGGAAGCACACTCTCAGCATACAAGGGGGGCGAAACGACAGCGGCAAGGTATGGACCGGCAGTAATCGGAACCTGACGGAAGCCGCAGCCCACTACCGCCTTACCCTCGACCGGGCACTGCTGCAACTTGGCGGTCGCCAGGCTGACTTTACCAAACGGGCTTACCCGGAACAAAGCGGCGGGCCGATGTTTGCACAAAATGATGGCCGTGATCGCAGTGAGGGACAGGACGAAACCTTTTATGTGTCGGGTGAACTGTCCGTTGCAGACGGCTGGCGTCTGGCCACCCAGTACAGCCAATATCAACGCGAGCTTGACTACCACTCGCCCGGCATAGCGCCTTACAACAACGTGCCGGAAAATTTTTACAGCGCAGACTATCAGCGCCAGCAGTGGCGCGTTGTCAGTGATACCCGGGTTGCCGGTTTCAACCTGAATGTTGGTGCCGATCGGCGTTGGGAAACGGGCGTGAGCCACGGCGCCGTCGTGTTTCCGGATATCCCGATAGATGCTCTCGGTTTTTTACTTGGCCTGCCCTCACTGCCGGTGGAAACAGGGCTGGCTATTCCCTTGCCACTGTCACTGGATACCGACTACCGCCTGCGCAGAACCACCGAAGGAGGATTTGCGGAACTCAACTGGCAATCGGAAAATTCGCTGGTATTGAGTGTGGGAGTGCGGCGCGATAAAACTGACGCCCGCCGCGAAACAGTGCGGCGCTACCTGGTTGGTATTCCGCTATGGCAAGAAGCACGGGTAAACCTGTCATACTCCGAAGGCTTCAAATCCCCGAGCTTTTTTGCCCTCGGTCACGGGCTGGTGGGCAACCCGGACTTAAAGCCGGAACGGGCGCAAAGCTACCAGCTGGATGTCAGCACTCAATGGCAAGCCCTCGCTATAGAACTCACGCTGTTCGACACAGACTACCGGGACCTGATCGACTTCGATTCTGAAGCTTTTACCAACGTCAACCGGGACCGTGTTCGCAGCCGTGGCGGCGAACTGTCTGTACAAACACAGTGGCGAAACTGGCGTTTGCATGCCGGGCTGGCTCATGCTGCTGTTACGGTAGAAGACAGCGACCGCAACCTCGCCAATCGACCCCAAAATACTGCTACCGTCGATCTGAGCCGTCAGTTTGCAAAGCGTTTGGGTTGGCATAATCGTGTACGCTGGACCGATGAGCAATTTGCCACCTCGCTGCATACCTGCGAAAGTCGGGAGTACGTGCTGGACGACTACATCCTGTGGGATACGGTGCTCCGCTGGGACGCAACCAGAACAACGAGCCTTACCCTTGGCCTGGAAAACGTCGCTGATGTTCGCTATCAGGAAGCGGTAGGATTTCCCGGTGCGGGACGCCTGCTGCGGTTTGGGCTGGCGATTACGCTGTAACCCCTACTCGATTCTTGTGTGCCCTCTCGCCCCTGCCCCTGTTCAGATTGAGATATTCATCAGGTTATCGCGCTGGCCCATGGTCACTTCGGCGCAGTAGCCGTAGTCAACAGGTATCACACAGCCACTGATAAAACCGCCCAGCTTGCTGTTTATGGCAATCAAAGCCTGGCCCATGTCGGCGCCGGTGGCGAAATCACCATTGCTGGGGCAAAACAGACTTGTAACATCTTTACCGATACCGGCCGAACTGAGGCTGTCCATAAACGCTGACTCCGTCGGTGACGGCGCTATACAGTTGATGCGTTTATGCTGCTTTGCCAGTTCGCCGGCCATCTGCAATGTGTAAACAATGATGCATTGCTTTGAGAAGCCGTAGGCGTCGGCCTGACTATCGGCTTTACCGGCCTTGAGCCAATCGGATGCTGCCTCAAAACTGTCCTGCGCGAGAAACTCGCGTACAAAGTCCAGATTGCCCTTCCAGCCCATGCCTGCCGTGGAAGCAATGGAAGCTACCCCGCCGCCGGCGCTGATGCGCGGCAGTAACTGTTCGGTCAGATAACGCAGGCCTACAAAATTGATCATGATGGTTTCGTAGGCTGGTGTCGGTGGATGCGCAACGCCGGCACAGTTAAAGAGGCCAAAGATATTGCCGGGCAATTCGGCAATGGCGGCATCAATGGATGCCTTATCCATAATGTTGACTTTAAAAGCCTTGGTGGCAGGAGCCGTCACCTCACCAATATCCAGTGCATAGACATTGGCGCCTGCGTCGATCAAAAGCTGAGTCGCAGCGGCTCCCATACCGGAAGCGGCGCCGGTAATCACTACGTTTTGATTCTGGTAACCGAGTACATTATTCATGCCATTTTCTCTCTTATGTAGTAAGGCGAAGCGATTGCGACCAATAGTAGCATGCGAAACCCCGATACTAAATATATATAACGTATTGTATATATACCTGTTTTTAGGGGCACTTTACCGGCTTTCTAAGGCGCAGCGATCAATAATGTAGCGCCTTGTTTTAGCCTGACACAGCATGCTCTGCGGCAATAAAACCAAAGGTCATTGCCGGCCCTAGCGTCGCACCCGCACCGGGATAGTAGCGCCCCGTCACGGATGCCGCCGTATTACCAATAGCGTAAAGCCCGGCGATAGGTGCCCCGCTCGTGTCCAGCACCTGCGCATATTCGTTGGTGAGCAAGCCGCCTTTGGTGCCTATATCGCCGGGGTACACTTCCATGGCGTAAAACGGCCCCTCTTCAATTGGTGCCAGACAGGGGTTGGGCGAAATGCGCACATCGCCGTACAAAAGATCGTAGGCGTTTTCTCCCCGTTTGAAGTCTTGGTCCTTGCCCTGCGCGGCAAAAGTGTTAAAGCGGGAAACCGTTTCCGACAGACTGCCGCTGATCCCGAGCTTGGTGGCCAGTGCATCAATTGAGCTTGCCGAGGTTAAAATGTGCTTGAAGCGTGAGGGCTGAAGCCAATTCAAATGCATGGCATCCGGCAGGAGCGGCCCAAAGGGGTATTCGCGCTTGTAGCGGCTATCAAAAATTACGTAGGCAGGCGTGTTGCCGCTTTTCTGCATGGCCTGAACCGCAGTGGTATAAGCCACCGATTCATTAAAAAAGCGTTTGCCGGCACGGTTAACCATAATGCAGCCGGGCATGGAACGTTCGGTGAACAGCTGACGCGAGCGATCTTCACCGGGGAGCGTGATACTCGGCCCCCACCAGGCCTCATCCATCAAATGCGTAGCAGCACCTGCTTCCAGCCCGGCCAGCAGCATATCGCCAGTGTTAGTCGGGCTCGCCGAGGACCATTCCGCTTGCGTCGGTTGAGGCAAATATTGCTCGCGCAGCGTTTGATTATGCTCAAAACCACCGCTACCCAGCACAACGGCGTCGGCACGCACCTCAAGACGCTCCCCTGCCCGCTCGATAACGGCACCACAAACGCGACCGTTTTCTACCAGAAGAGATTTAGCGGGACTGTTAAGCCAAAGCGGAACGTTTTTATCGAGCAGTGATCGTCGCAATCGACCGATAAGTGCATTGCCCATCGTCAAGCGCCGCGATTTTCGGGATTTGAGGCGCCCCGGAATATCCATAAAGTAATCAAGCGCGAGCTTGAGCACCAACCTGAACCAGCCCGGCGATTTACTGAGAAGAATAGCGCCCTCGATATTCGTATAGCCCATCATGCCCATGACCTTGGTCTGAACATGGTTGTCCTGCATATTCAGGAACTCGTCGCCCAGCTCCTGCGCGCTGTAGGGATACGGGTCAATAGATCGGCCGCCCGGGGCAGCGCCGTCAAGCTCCTGATAATAGTCGGCGTAATGCTGCATCGCCATGTAACGCACGTGGCTGTTTTCTTCCAGCCATTCCAGCATGCGCCGCCCGTTATCAACAAACGCTTCGATAGAGCGATTTGCCACATCGGTACCACACAGTTGTCGCAAATACTTCAGGGCATTGTCGCGTGAATCATCAATACCGACCGACGGTAACAAATGGTTGCAGGGAATCCAGAGGCCCCCGCCAGAGGTCGCGGATGTACCGCCGTATTTTGCTGCCTTTTCCACAATCAGTACGGATTTGTTTTCGCAGGCTGCCCGCAGTGCGGCGGTCATAGCCCCTGCTCCCGAGCCTACCACCAGAATGTCGACTGTGTGCTGTTGGGCTGCCATGCCATCTCTCGCGCAATACGATGTAGCGTAAGCTATCACCATTACATTTCACTCGCAATGTTTTGTGGCGGACAAGGTATTGAGCGATGAACGCTAGGGGCTTGCGCTGATGTGCAACCGCCCGGAACCTGGAAAGCGTGAATCATAATTCAACAGCGGGCGACCGCCATGAGGGTTCCCAATCAACCGGGGGCTGGCCACAAATCGTTCGGAAAGAACACTCCTGGTGTTATCAAGTCCGTTAAAACTCAGACCGACAAGATCAAACCAGAGGTAAATAAAGTCACTCGTCTGAAATGGACGGTTAGCATACCTCGGCCAGTTCAAAGCTGCGCTGTTGAGCTCCCTATCATAGCGGGCATTTTTCCATACGATCAGCGGCACGGTATACATCGCCGGCGAAGGAGCTTCCTCATTGCGCCCGCTGAACGGGTTTCGCGCAGTGTCATATACCTCCTCGCCATGATCCGACAGGTAGGCCATAACTGCCGGTTCACCGACATTTTCTAACAAGTGAATAATTTCTGCTATGACAAAGTCGTTGTAGCGAACAGCATTGTCGTAGCTGTTGTATTCATCGGCCTGTGTAGAATCCAGCCAATCGGGCATATGCTCAGTGCCGGCAAAGTGTTCGAACTCTTCCGGATATCGGTAGTTGTACTTGCGGTGAGTCCCCAGCAGATGAACAACAATCATTTTCTTTGCCGTACTGGATTTCAGGGCCTCTGCGAATGGCTGCAGAACTGCCCCGTCGTGCGCTTCTGCATTTTGGGCTCGGTTGTTGTTCAGGTAAACCTGCCGGTCTGCCATCTGGGACAATGTAGTTAACATGGTGTTACGCTTTGTTTGCGTCTGCTGATTGGTGATCCATGTCACTTGGTAACCCGCTTGTTGCATCACGTTAATCAGCGTGGGTTCTGTGAAAAAACGCTCGGGATCCTTCTGATCTGCAAATGACAGAACCTGCTGCAATGCTTCTATAGTGTATGGGCGAGCTGTTATCACATCACTGAAAACAAGCAGCTCATCGTTAAGCGCATTCAGCCGAGGTGTTGTATCCCGACTGTAGCCATATATTCCCATCCGGCTGCTGTTAGTCGATTCACCAATAACCAGTACGAACGTTTTCGGTATGTCAGGCCGTGTTTCGCGTAAGTCTTTGAGAGGCTCAAGTGCGCGATTACTGGCCAGCAATTCGTTCATTGTCGTTAGTTGCTGCCGATACTTTACATAGCCGAAAGCCAGGTTCCACGGTGCGGCTGGTTCCATACGAACAACCTGATGATAGCGAGCGTCTTCGAGTGAATGGCCTTTGAGTAAATAGCCCGTGAAAGGCCAGCTGACAAGAACTGCCAGGAATATGCAGTACCGAATGCGACTTGGTATCGTCAACACAGCCGGCTGCATTCTTCGCCACATCCATACCGGAATTACAGTGAATAGGCCAAAGACTACAAGATAGCCGGGGGTAAGGTACGACTGAATAAACTCCGCCCCCTCGGAAAGATTTGATTCAAAAACAATGAATATCACACTCTGCGAAAAATCCTGACCATAGACAAGAAAATAGCCAACCGCTACAAGCCCCGCCGCCCACAAAACAATACCGATGAGCAAGGTCATCACCTTCACCTTTGACGGCATCAATACCACCGGAATCAACCAAAGAGCGCTCATAATAAGCGCCTGCCTGATGCCCACCGTGCCGGACATTCCCGTAGCATAAATTGCCACCTGATACGGCAGTGAAAAGAAAAGAAAAAACAGGTAGGCCCAGACTATGGGGTGCCTTTCAGGCAATCGCTCAAACATTCTGTACACAACTCCCGGCTATTCAAGCACGTCGCTATCGGGAAAAGTGTACAAAGGGCCATGTAAAGGGAACGTAAAAGTCGGGACCTGATTCACTGCGGAACATACGTATGGTGGAAAAGTTGAGGCAGGCGGCTGATTCTCACGATTTAACGAATATTTGACATCTTTTTGACATTCCCCTGCCCTTGCCAAACGTATCCTGCCTCGCGATTTTGGCATTTAAGGGCTGGCGGAATGGGGTTATTGGGGTACCACTGGAAATACGATGGTCGATTTGGAGTGGCCGTTGTAACGACATGCCTCTTTCTGGGGCTCAGCGCGGCAGGGCTCATTTACTCATCAATATCTGATTCAGCCACTGGCGACTATCGTATTTTTGCCATAGCCAGCAGTACCGCTTATGGCCTGATGTACTTTCTCCCAACCATTATGCTTGGGCTCCTTGTGCCGGTGAAGTGGCGAAAACTTTCGATGTACAGCCCAAGCTCCTGGGCCATTGCCGCGCTGCTCACACTGACTGAGCTGCTGCTGTTGGGCGATATGCAGCTTTATCAGCGCTACGGTTTTCACATCAACGGTTTTGTCATTAATATTCTGATGACGCCCGGCGGGCTAGAGTCGCTCGGTATGACCGGCGGAACCTCGACTGCACTTATCATGCTGCCGCTGGTAGCGATGTCGGTGAACATTCTACTACTCACGGGTTTGGGATCGATAACTCACCGGAGCGCTTTGGCCAGAGTGATATTGCGCCCACGGCACTACTTGCTGGTCTCTATACTAGCGTGGGCAGGACAGGCGCTGACCTTCGGATACCTGTCATTCTATGGAGTACAGCCCGCCTACGCTATCGCGAGCGCTATTCCCGGATTCCAACCGGTAAGTTACCGCAGTGCACTGCGACGGCTAGGCCATAGCCAACCGGTAGTCAATACGACAAAAGGCGCCACCATCAAACAGGGTAAGCTCGCATACCCCCTTAAACCCCTGCAGTTTGAGTTGCCCGCCAGACCGCCGAATATTGTCTGGCTGGTTGCCGAATCCTGGCGCGCCGACACTCTGAACTCGGAAATCATGCCCAATACCAGCCGTTTCGCCGCCGACGCAATACAATTCTCCAAGCATTACAGTGGCGGAAACGGCACAAGAATGGGGATGTTCAGTATGTTCTACGGGCTATATGGGAGCTACTGGTTTGACATGCTGAATCATCGCCGCGAACCTGTCATTTTCGAGCTATTGCGTAAAGCCAACTATCAAATGTCGTTGTATACCAGCGCGAAATTTAGCTACCCCGAATTCGATAAAACCCTGTTTTCAGGTATCGATAAAAACGCGCTACATGAAGATAATGACGGCTTTGGATGGGAGCGCGATCAGCGCAATGTCACCCAACTGCTGGATTTTATTGCCAAACGTGACACCAGCCGTCCGTTTATGACCTTTATGTTTTTTGAAAGCCCACATGCCAGCTACTACTTTCCCGACGATGCCGTTATTGAAGATAACTACTTAAAAGAATTCAACTATCTGACCACCGACGTTGCCGCCAATATCGAGAAAATCAAAGGGCGCTATATCAACGCTGTGCACCACCTCGATATGCAACTGCAGAGAGTTTATGAGGCACTGGAGAGCACCAAACTGCTGGAGAATACCATCGTCATAATAACCGGTGATCATGGCGAAGAGTTTATGGAAAAAGGCTACTGGGGCCACAACTCTACTTTCTCGCAAGAACAGATTCGAGTGCCCTTGATATTGCGATATCCAGGCGGCACAGCCAGTCATGTGGGCAAAGTAACCAACCATATTGATATCATACCCACCTTACTGCCAATGCTGGGGGTCACTTCGCCCGGCAGCGACTATTCGCTAGGCCTGAACTTGTTGTCGGATGCAGAGCATGATTTTATGGTTCTGGCCGACTGGGACAGCGTGGCGATTGTCACCCCGGACTTTAAACAGGATATACCCCTGAAAGCACAGGGCATTGTCGCCAGGACGCCACCGACAACTCTGGATGATAAACCCCTTGCTGACTTCACCCGAGATAGTCACTATAGCGGGATTCTATGGTCGGCCTTTAACAACGCCAATCACTTTTATCATTAGAGTTACGCCATGAGTGATGCTCCACTTCGCATTCTGCTAATCGAAGATAGTCAGGACATAGTCCGCAATATCTGCGATTACTTCGATCAGGCGCGCTTTCAGCTCGACTTTGCCTACGATGGATTAAGCGGCCTGCATCTGGCTTCAACAGGGCACTACGATGTTATTATTCTCGACATTCTGCTGCCCGCAATTGACGGCGTAAGCCTCTGTAAGCGACTTCGTGCGGATGGCGATATTCGAACACCCATTATCATGCTGACTGCACGTCACACCGTGGATGACCGCGTAACCGGCCTCGCTGCCGGCGCGGACGATTATCTGGTCAAGCCTTTCTCGCTAAAAGAGCTCGAGGCGAGAATTCTCGCCCTCTTCCGTCGCAGTCAATACAATTCCAGCGAACAGCACCTGACCATCGACGATTTGCATTATGATCTCGGCACCCTCGAAGTTACGCGTAGTGGGCAGAAGCTCACACTAACCCCCGTCGCTTTAAAGCTACTCAAAGCCCTGATGAGCAGGTCTCCACACGTGGTAACCCGAGTAGAACTTGAACACGCGGTATGGGGAGACAGTCCTCCGGAAAGCGACGCCCTGCGAGCCCATATGCATTCGTTGCGCGGCATCATAGACAAACCCTTTCCTAAACCGCTTATTGTCACAGTGCACGGGATTGGCTATAGAATTGCGGTGGAGTAAAGCATTTGAAACTCACATTAAAACAGCGGTTCTTGCTCTCCAGCCTGATCATGGTCGGCAGCGTCTCTGTTTTCTTCGCTGCTCTGCTCTATGTCACCGTTCATATGATGGAAGCCAGTCTGTTCGGCAACGTAATGAGCGAACAGGTCAAATGGATGGCGCAGCAGTACGAGCAAGGCAACATAGAAGAATTGAAAATTCCCGGCATTTGGACGCTGGAGCGAAAAGCGCTCACCGATGCGAATGCTTCCTCTTCACCTGATTCGACACTCTCGGCAGGATTCCACGAGGTAATCCGGGGCGAACGCGGCTACCACATATACATTTGGGACAAGGCTCCGTATCGCTATGAGCTTATTTATGACCAAACAGACTTCGAGGAGCAGGAACACAAGATATTTGTCGGCACTGTATTCGCCGGCCTGGCATTTATGGCCATTGCCCTGATTGTTGGCCGATTTGTCTTTATCGCAGCCATGCGCCCGGTCAACCAGCTCGCCGAACAAGTGCGGAGCATTGACCCGGCCGGACGCGACCAACGCCTGGCCTCACACTATAGCGACGACGTGGTAGGCGAGCTGGCCACCGCATTTGACCGTCAGCTTGAAAGCCTTCGCTACTACCTTCTGCAGGAAAAACTGTTTACCGGTGATGTCAGCCATGAGCTCCGCACCCCTCTTACCGTCATTGCCGGTGCGGTGGACCTTCTCGAACAAATTGGTCAGCAAAACATTAAGCAGGCGAGCGCACTCGCCCGTATTCGCCAATCAGTTAATCACATGTCGCGCCTAGTAGACGCATTTCTGCTAATGAGCCGCAGTGACACCTCGGAAAACGAAAAACGCGTGCCGGTAACGGTCAACCAGATGGTGGGGGAGATGCTTGCCACATCGGTGCCCGAGCTTGAGCGGCGGAATATCGATTTCGCCTTTGACGAGCTAAGCCTGCTCAAGGTCATTGCCATTCCGGAATTGGTGTCGACGGTTATCAGAAACCTGATACAGAATGCGGTTAGATACACGACCGCGGGCAAGATCTCTATCACAATCAATCACAATAGTTTTGTCATCGAAGACACAGGCCCGGGAATATCCGATGAAATTATTGAACGTGCCTTCGAAGACTATGTGCGGGTTAACTCCAGCCACCCCTCCGGCAATGGTATGGGTCTCGTTATCATCAAGCGAATTTGCTCCTATAACAACTGGGAGCTGTCAATCACTGCTGGCGATTCCGGCGGGTCAAAAATTGCCCTTCAATTTCCCGATAGCCAGCTTTCCTGACCCAAACTGTTGCGGTGAAGCCGCCTTCGCCAGCAAGGATGGCTCCAACGTAGTCCAAAATCCCGCCTGATTTCACGCTTTCTTAACGCCTGCTTTACACCTTGGCTACATTGCAATTGCTACTGTTGACCGGCGGTCGTGTGAATAGCTCGACTGGCTAGTCGCTTCGTCAACCAGCCTCAGAAAATGCGTGCTGACCTGGCGCCATTGAGTAGAAAACACGGTCTTACAGGTAGCAATGAACTCCAAACCCATCAGCGCAAAATTTGTCCGGCGCCTGTTATCGCCAGTCGGTGACAGCAGCAACTCGAGCGGTTCCACATCCGGCTTACCGGATTACCAAAAGTCGGGAATAACGATGGGGCTATACGCACTTATTGCCGTCTCGTCTCTGTATATCAGCCTGATCTGTAATGCGGCTTTTTATAGCCATCTTCTTGCGATCTATCCCCTCAACGGGGAAAACACGCTGTTTTTGGGCTCAACCGTGGCCCTTAGCTGGGGACTCAACAGCTTGCTGCTATCAGCTATAGTATGGCGATTTAATGCGAAAGCCCTGCTCGCTTTCATGGTGGTGGCCTGCGTAGCGATCTCCTACTTCTCCTTGTCATACGGAGTGGTGTTCAACGATGAAATCATTGCCAGCATTCTACAGACAGACAGCAAGGAAGCCCTGGAGCTTGTCAACGCACAACTGATCGTCTTTGTAGCCGTTTTCGGGTTGATCCCCGCCGCCGCAATTTACCGGGTTCGAATCAAATCGTCACCGTGGCAAGCCAGCCTGATGGCGCGATGTATCACCATCGTCGCCAGTCTTGGGATGGTGACTGTATCGCTCTTTGTCTTTAGTGATCGCTATGCCATATTTTTCAGAGAGCACAAGGAAATCAGATACTATCAGATACCCTTTTATCCGCTTTACTCGGCAATTAAGGTTGCAGGTTCTACAGAGGCGGGAGATCACGAACTTCAGCCTATTCTCGAAGATGCCCATAGAATTCGCGGAACCATCCCCAAACTTGTTGTACTGGTTGTTGGCGAAACCGTCCGCTCGGATCACTTTTCTCTTAACGGATACCACCGCCCTACCAACCCCAGGACCTCAAAAACAGAGAACCTGTATTCATACGACAACGTAACCTCGTGTGCCACGTCGACCGCCTATTCCCTGCCCTGCATGTTTTCGATAACACCACGACAGGAGTTTGACCACGCCGAAGCCGCCTATACCGAAAATGTTCTGGACGTTCTACAGAGGCTGAAAGTAAGTGTGCTTTGGCGCGATAACAACTCCGATTCAAAGGGCGTGGCGTTGCGGGTACCTTATGAGGATTATCGAAATCCTGACAATAACCCGGCTTGCGATACCGAATGCCGGGATATTGGCATGCTCAGCGGCCTTCCCGACTATATCGATAGTCGGGAAGGCGATACGTTGATTGTGTTACATCAAATGGGAAATCACGGTCCTGCTTATGCGAGACGCTATCCGGCCACATTCCAGGGGTTTACACCTGCCTGCAACAGCACGGAATTGGCGAAATGCTCGCATGAGGAAATACAGAATGCTTACGACAGCAGCATTCTTTATACGGATTACTTTCTAGCTGAAACAATTGAAATATTGAAGCAATATCAGGACCGCTACGACACCACGCTCATTTACGTAGGTGACCACGGTGAGTCACTGGGAGAAAATGGCGTTTATCTTCACGGCCTGCCCTTTGCGATTGCACCCGAGGAGCAAAAGCACATCCCGCTAATTGTCTGGTTGGGCGACCGTTCCGGAGCTGATATGAGCAATTTCGACGCCCGGCGATCACTCCCCTTCTCACATGACGAGGTTTCGTTCACGTTGCTGGACATGTTTGGCGTTAAATCCGATACGCTAGTCGGCGCCTCGAAATTGCTCTACAAAACTCTCGACAACAATACGAGCGTCGCCAATGCCTTTTAACCGAAATCCGGCGTTCTGGTTTTTCTCACTTGTAGTCACGCTTCTGCTCTTTGAGGCAACACACATTGACGTCGCGACCCAGCAGTTGTTGTATTTTTCCGAGTCGGACAGGTGGCTGATAAATCGCGACAACGACTTGCTGAACACCATTTTCTACAGCGGGTTGAAACTTGTTCTCTTTTTTGGAGCAGCCTTGCTGCTGACCGCGTTTTTTCTTTCCACAAAAGTGTGCGGTTTAACCTCACACCGCAAAGCGCTTAAGGTTGTGCTGCTATCCTTGCTACTTGCTCCAACGACAATACTGGCTCTCAAATCCACTACGAATATCGCCTGTCCGCGAGCGCTAACGGAATTTGGCGGCGATATACCCTACGTGCGGCTGTTTGAAGCCTACCCCTCTAATGCAATGCCGACGCGCCGCCAACGGTGTTTCCCTGCAGGCCACGCCAGCGGGGGGTTCGCTTTTATGTCACTTGCCTTGTTGTTTCGGAAGAGGCGCCATCAGATCGGTGCATTTCTATCAGCGGCCCTACTGGGTTGGCTGATGGGCTTCTACAAGATGGCGATAGGTGATCACTTTCTTAGCCATACTCTGGTTTCAATGGAAATCTCGGCGATCGTGATCAGCGTATTGAACTACTACGTTAACCCTTCAAGCATTTCACCAGTCAAAAACCCATCCATCTGAGGAATTTTATCGCTATGAAATCGGCTTCCTATTATCAGAGATCGGGCATTCAGCGCGTTCTCTATGCATTCCGATGGTCTTATCAGGGGCTCAGCACAGCCTTTAGAACGGAGACAGCATTCCGCCAGGAGCTCCTGATAGCTATTCCATTGCTCGCACCTATTGTCTATCTTGACTTATCCGCCTCCGAGCGAGCTATTCTTTTCGGAAGCATCTCGCTGGTCTTGATAGTAGAAATTCTGAATTCTGCACTTGAGGCGCTTGCAGACCGAATATCAACCGACTACGACATACAACTTGGCAAAGTTAAGGACTACGGTTCAGCTGCGGTATTTCTGGCCATTGGCACCGCACTGATTTCCTGGGTTTGCATTCTTCTTGATCATGCCGGTTAAGCCAGCCAGATTATGATCTTGCATCGCTACATCGGCAGCGAATCGCTGAAAACTACCGCCGCTGTCACTACCACGCTGCTTCTAATCGTACTGTCATCCCGTTTTGTTCGTTATCTGGCCGAGATATCGAAAGGTGACCTGTCCGCGGATTCCCTTTTTTTACTGATTCTTTTGCGTATTCCCAATTTTCTCGAGCTACTTCTACCGCTGGGATTCTTTATTGGTCTTCTGCTGGCATTCGGCCGCTTATACACCGATTCTGAAGTCACCGTGATGAACGCTTGCGGGCTCGGCCCGGTCAGCCTGCTTAAATTTTCGGGACTGCCTATCGCGGTCATCAGCTTGATTACGGCGTCTTTAAGCCTGTATATCACGCCGAAAAGTCTCAACCAGTATGAAGCCCTGATAAAAGAGAACAAACGCGCAACATACTCGGCCGTTGGCGGCAAATTCAGACTAGACCCTTCTTCCGGCCGTACGACATTTATTGAGGAATATTCGCCAGACAATATGGAAATGACAGGAGTCTTCACTTCCCGTCCCGTACGACTGGACAACGGTCGAATTCTGTACACGGTGATAAACGCCGAGCGCGGTAAGCTGGGTCAAGATGCGGCTTCGGGTGAACAATACCTGTTGCTCGATAGTGGCTATCGCGTTGTCGGTGAGCCGGGAAGTCTTGATTTTCAAATAGCCCGATTTTCACATTACGGCCAGTATATAGAGGACAACCCCGTCAATCGCCTCAGAAATATTAAGGACGGACTCGATAGCATTGATCTATATCGGTCCGACAATCCCGAACATCATGCAGCCTTACAATGGCGAATCTCTCTGGCTTTTATTGTTCCTATCGCCTCCATCATGGCTATTGGGCTATCGCGAACCAGTCCGCGTAGCGGTCGATACGCAAAACTGTTGCCCGCGATACTGCTCTACATGGCTTACCTGGTTATGTTGAATTCTGCTCATGCATACGCCATGGAGGGGAATATTTCTTTAGGAATACAGGGGATATGGTATGTCCACGCCCTGCATTTTCTCATTGCATGCACAATTCTCTTCTGGCCTGATATGACTCGCAGGCTGAGTCGATAAAGCTCGGCTAAACAAGTCACACACTTCCGGCTATATAAAATCCCTCAATACTGCACTTTGCCAACTATTCCTTGTGCAGAGCACCACACTTGATACCGGCGGGCGTATTTGTAGAAATTGGTGACATTGCCTATTTTTAGATTGCGGCTTTTTGCGTGCAGCAATGGCCAACGGGAGGAAATCGACTTTATGCGAATTATTGTTGTCGGCGGCGGCGTTATCGGGGTTTCCACGGCTTGGGAGCTGCTCAGGCGCGGGCACAGCGTAGAGCTGTTTGAGGCGCGCAATGCGCTTGCGCTGGAGACCAGCCACGCCAACGGCGGTTTGCTAAGCGGCGGTATGTGCGAACCCTGGAATGCGCCGGGGGTATGGAAAGACCTCATTGCCTCGTTTTTTAATCCAAAATCACCCATGAAGCTCCATCTGGATGCGGTGCCGGGCATGTCCCTGTGGGGCCTGCGCTTTCTGGCTCAGTCTACCCCAGGGCGCTTTCGTGCCAATGCGCAAGCCAGCCATCAACTCTGCATTGCATCCATTAAACACACGTGCGAATGGGTGCGTGAGCTTGCCCTTGACTGTGACTTCAGATTTCGAGGCGACGATAACGAGCAATCATACGGAAATATCAAAATCTTCGATTCGGAGAAAGCTGCCGAATTTTCCCGGCAGCTTGTGGGCATGCTGGAGCATTTTGGTTCGCGCAGCGAGTTTCTTGACCGCCAGGGAGTACTCGATAAAGAGCCAGCCCTGACGCCGATTGCGAACAATATTGCCTGCGGCATTTACTACCCGGACGATGCCGCGGGTGACGCCTGTGCTTTCACCCGCGCGCTGGGTGCCCGGTTTGTCGAGAACGGGGGCACAATCCATCTCGGTTCATCGGTTACCCGCTTTATACAACAAGACCGGCGTGTGAAAGGAGTAAGGGTCGGCGATAAGGAGTACTCAGCAGATGCCACAGTCGTTTGCGCCGCAAACGACACGCCGGACCTGTTGCGGGAATTCGGCGTTAAACTCCCCGTTCGACCGGTAAAAGGCTATTCAATTACCGTTGATGTTAGCCACTTGCCGGCGCAAACACGACCCGGTATTGCCGTCGTTAACCAGGCCATGCATGCTGTGGTCAACCCGCTGGGAAACAACTTGCGCATTGCAGGTACCGCAGAGTTCACCCGCAAAGCCGAACCGGTGTTGAGCAACGCGCGAATCGAAAACCTGATAGATTTGCTGGCAGCAACCTACCCCGACGTGAGGGCAAGAATTAACCCGGAACGGGTAACGCCCTGGTGTGGTTTCCGGCCTATGAGCGTTGATGGCCGGCCTTACATCGGGCCCGCTCGCATCCCGGGCCTTTATGTTAATAGCGGTCATGGTTACCTCGGATGGACGCAGGCCTGCGGATCGGCAGTGCACCTTGCCAACCTGGTAGATCGGCGCCCCACCGAGCTGCCACCAGACATGTTCTCCATCGCGCGATAGCCCGAAGTGTGGGGCTGGCCTTTTTCGCCGGCAAGGCCAGCTCCTACAATGCTCACCGCGAGAGCCTGCCTGCGGGCTCCCGCCGGGCAGTGAATTCCAGGGCCTCTTCTTGTTGGTGTTCAGACATTTTGCCGTAGGCCCGCATAAGCGCGGCGTTGCGGGCATCGTGAAATTGCCTAATACGCTTCGCTTAATCAGGCCTACAACCCTTCGTCAGCAACGACCCGCATCTGTGGGAGCCTGCCCTGCAGGCGAATTGTTATGACGCGTGCTTGCTCAGCACGGCGAGAGCAAGGGGCTGACTAGGAGGAAAAACGGCTAAACATATGAGCCGGCACAGAATCCCGACGACCATGCCCACTGGAAGTTAAAACCTCCCAGATGACCGCTCACATCCAGAACCTCTCCGACAAAATACAGGCCGGGTACCGCTTTGGCCTCGAAGGTTTTTGAGCTGACCGCTTGAGTGTCGATGCCGCCCAGCGTGACTTCGGCAGTACGATAGCCTTCCGTTGCCGAGGGCTTTAGGCGCCAGCAACCCAGCTTGAGCCCGATGTTCTCAAGGGTAGTATCGCTAAACTCGGCCAGCGCTTTTTCAGCATGCTCCGGCCACCAGAGGTTCTGTAACTCGGCAACCAGACTTTTGGATAGCAGCCTGCTCAGCTGTGTTCTGAGCAGGCTTTTTCCCTCGCGCCGTTTTAACTCCTGAAGCCATTCCACCGCGTTTAGCTCGGGTAACAAGTCGATATCAATATCGTTGCCTGGATACCAATAATTTGAAATCTGTAGCATGGACGGGCCACTGATCCCGCGATGGGTAAACAGCATGTTTTCCCGAAAGCTGCGCCCGTTGCAACTCACCGCAACATCCAGAGCCAAACCGGAAAGCCGCTCGCATATTGCCTTGGTACTGTCGCTAAACATAAAGGGCACCAAACCGGCTCGCCTGGGCACCAGAGGAATACCCAGGCGTTCCGCCAGCGCATAACCGTAGTCACTGCCGCCTAGGGTCGGGATGGAAAGCGCGCCGGTGGCGACCACCAGCGAATGGCAAACAACCGTTTCTTTTTCCGCCTGCCGTTCAAAAGCGAGCGATTTGGTCCCGCCATCCAGCAGGTCAAAATGCAGATTATCGCAATGGGTTTTCACCACTACACCTGCCTCTGCGCACTCGGCCAGGAGCATATCCAGAATGTCTTTTGCCGAATTCAGGCAAAACAATTGGCTGTGCTTTCGCTCTTCATAGGAAATGCCGTGGCGTTCGACCATGGCTATAAAGTCCCACTGGGTATAACGCTTCAACGCGGAGATGCAAAAATGGGGGTTCTGAGAGATGTAATTGTCGGGTTCTACGATGTAATTGGTGAAGTTGCAGCGCCCGCCACCGGACATCAGTATCTTCTTTCCTACCTTATTGGCTTTTTCAACAAGCAGAACCCTGCGACCCCGCTGCCCGGCCGTGAGCGCGCACATAAGCCCGGCTGCACCAGCCCCCAATACAACAACGTCAAATTTTTGCGGGTTGGCCGACAAGTCTTTTCCCCAATGTAAAGCGTGACGCTATGGTTTCAGGAGCGGCACTATAACATGGAACCGTATGCCAATTGAGATGTGGCGGTTGCCCTAAACCGATCGCGGCTAAGCTCGACAGTTGTAGCCTGTCACCACTCCTTCTCAGCAGGCGATGTTTTTCTCGCGAAAAACTGAAAACTATTTCTGGTTAAATTGCACTAGTTGGCGTTTGCATCGCTTAACCCTCTTTATATTTTTTTTTAAACAAGGTTAAATGCACGCGTTTTTCCAAACTAAAGGAATTGTTAAATGCCTCGCCCGAAGAAAGCCGTAGTGAAATCCAAGAAAGCTCCAGTCAAGAAAGCCCCTGCCAAAAAAACCGCACCTAAAACTGCAAAAGCCAAAAAGGCGCCCGTAGCGAAGAAAGCTCCCGCAAAAACCAGCGCTCGTGTAGCCGCTCTAGTTGCCACCAATGACAAGGCTGCTGCCGCAGCGCAGGCTCAACTCGACAAAGCGACCGCACGCGCCGATAAGGCCGCTGACAAGCTGGCCAAAGCCTCAGCTGCAGCAAAAACCAAAGGCGAGATGGCTAAAGCCAAACCCACCGCAGCAAAAAAGGCTGCTGCAGCAAAAGCCCGAACTGCCGTTGCCGATGCACGTGCAGCACTGTCAGCCGAGAAAAAGTTGGTTAAAGAGGCTCGCGTTCAGCTGAAAGGCGTTCAGGCAATGGCTTCCAAAGCCACTACCGCAGCCCGTGTGGTGGCAAATGCCGAAGCCAAGATTGATGCAGCCATGGCCAAAGCTGTTGCCAAAATTCAAGCAAAAGCTGACAAACAAATTGCCGCCATTCAGAAAAAGGCAGCCAAGGATATCGCGCGTAGCGAAGCCGCTGCCGTGAAATCGGCTCAGCAGAAGAAGCGCCGTAAGCCACGCAAGAAGGCTGCCCCTGCTCCAGCGGCGTCTCCCGCACCAGCGCAGGTCGCACAGTCCTGATAACCCTGCCCCGTTGCATCCGCAGCGGGGCACCTTCCCCAAACTTTCCTCAAGATGAAGTGTTGGTTTGTCCCTAGCCGAAGCGGGAGAAGTCAGCTGCGCGCCGTTCCATAAACGCCGACATAGCCTCAATGGCCTCTGGCTGGGTCAACATCCGACCAAAAATCTCTCCCTCCTCGCGCATTCTTGCATCAACATTTGTCAAATGAGACTGCTTGAGCAGTGACTTGGTGGCACGAACAGACGCAGGTGGCAACGCAGCCAATTGCTCAGCCAAATCGAGGGCGACACGCTGATAGTCCTCTGCTGGCGCGATCCGGTTTACTATCCCGCAATCCTTTGCCGTATGAGCGTCAAAGGGTTCACCCAGCATCAGAAGTTCAGACGCGCGCTGATGCCCGCCGAGCAAGGGCAGCAAATAGCTGGACGACGCTTCAGGGCAAAGCCCCAATTTCACAAAAGGCATGCTCAGCACGCTAGTGTCGGCGGCTACCACCAGATCGCAGTGCAGTAACAGCGTGGTGCCAACACCCACCGCCACTCCGTTTACTGCAGCAATCAGCGGCTTTTCAAATGTGGCTATAGTCCGCAAAAACCGGGCTACCGGCGTATCGTCCCCCAGTGGCGGGTTATTGAGAAAATCGGCCAGATCATTGCCGGCTGTAAAGCACTCTTGTGTGCCACCGATAACTACAACCCGAACCGAAGGGTCGTTGGCTGCGCTCTGTAATGCGTGCGAGGCGCTAGCGTACATTTCCTGGGTCAGGGCGTTCTTTTTGTCCGGCCGGTTCCAGTTGATGGTCATAACATGACCGCTCTGGGCGGTAAGGACATGAGCTGATTGCGTCATTCTTGCCTCTCGTATTTGGTTTCCGGGAACACGGTACGGGCCAATGGTTTAGTCGACCAGCCGCTGAGCCAGACACCCATTATATGACATAAACACTGTCAATTTTAAGAGCGAAGGCTGCTGCCCGGCAATTGAACTTTCACATATGGCAACTATAGATGCCGGCAAGCCTCTTCCGGCCATTCAAGCTCAACCGTGGTATGAGCAAGCTGAAATGGCGCCAGGGAACGGGAGATTGCGGCTTTCAGCGCTACCTGCTGCTCGCTACTCAGCGTGGTATGCATCTCAACATGCACGCTCATCACATGATGCTCGCCATCCAGAGACCACAATCGTAAATCGTGAATCCGGGATATTTCCGCCATGCCCGTCAGAGCACTTTCTATGCGCTCGGCAAGCTGCGCATCGGGGGATGACTGCGCGAATATCCGCAAAGTTTCCCATAACATTTTGACGACATTCACCAGAATAAACAGGGTGAAGGCTATCGATAGCAGCGGATCCAGAATGGGCCAGTCTACGAAAAGTAAGACCACTGCCACCACCAAAACGGCGGCCCACCCCAAAACATCTTCGAGCAAATGCCAGTTGAGTGCCCTTTCGTTCAGGCTCTTGCCCTTACTCAGTCGCAGCGCAGCGTAGCCGTTGACGGCAACGCCGAGAATGGCCAGACCAACCATCCCCTCCGCAACCGGCATCACGGGGTCGAACAACCGGGGGATTGCCTCCGTTAGCACCCATACTGAGCCTGCAACAAGAATGACGGAGTTGATCAGCGCGCCAAAAAGCGAGAACCGTTGGTAGCCGTAGGTAAAGGTACTGTTCGCCTCTCGCCTGCCGACGCGATCGAGAATCCAGGCCAGCCCGATGGAAAGGCTGTCGCCAAGATCGTGCACCGCATCAGCCATGATAGCCGTGCTATTGGTGAGATAGCCGCCGACAAATTCAATTACGCTAAACCCCAGGTTCAGAAAAAAGGCAACGGCGATATTGTTACTGCCGGCGTCGGACGAGTGATGATGTGAATGGTCGTGCATGCAAAAATCTTCCCGGTGGCCAATACGGACAGCCTGTAGGCTGAACCCGACTTCAGGGTCAATACGGTAGAGAAGATAACATTCAGGGGGTTTTGCGAGAACTGCAGTTCGCTGGCAGGACCGGCTGCTTAACGCACCACAGCAACCGATTTAATCTGCGCCCACAGCGTGTTGCCGGGCGCCAGTTTCAAGTGTGCAACGGAACGCCGGGTTATGCGGGCAATAAGGATGCTTTGGCCTGCGCTCAGCCTGACCAGCACCATCGCTTCGTCCGAATCCGGGGTTAAGTCCAGCACCGTGACCGGTATACGGTTGAGAATACTGCTGTCGTGGTGAGAGCTAAGTGCCAAACTTACATCACGCGCGAGAACCCGTATGCGCAAGGTATTGCCGATAGCATCGCCGCTATCGCGCACCCATAAACTGCCGCCGGAAAATTCCACTTTTACCAGATGCCATTGGCTGTCACGCTCAACAACGGTTGCCGGTAATACAACACCGGTGTCGTCACCGAGCGGCACCGGCAGGTCTGTTCTTGAGAGTACCGCCTCTATACTGCCGTCGGCGAGTACCTGCCCCTGATGCATTACCAACAGGTGGTCCGCTAGCCTTGCCAGTTCGTCGAGCGCATGGCTCACGTATAAAACGGGCAAATCAAATTCGTCGTGCAGGCGCTCCAGATAAGGCAATATTTCCTGCTTTCGGCCCGCATCCAGAGAGGCCAGAGGCTCGTCCATTAGCAGTAATTTGGGGCGCACCAGAAAGGCCCGCGCTATGGCCACACGCTGCTTTTCACCACCGGACAACTGATCCGAACTGCGCTGCAACAAGCGCTCGATATCCATCAACTCCAGAATGTGGGCGTAGAAGGATTTATCAACCGCAGCAGCACGCTTGATGGCGTAGTCGAGATTCTCGCCCACAGTCAGATGCGGGAACAGGCTGGATTCCTGAAAAACATAGGCCATCGAACGCTCGTGCGTCGGCACCATATCGCGCTTGTCTTGCCACACCTCACCGTTGACCTTCAGTTCGCCCTCATCTGCTTTTAGCAGACCGGCAATGCAGCGCAACAACGTGGTTTTGCCCGAGCCGGAAGTGCCATAAATGCCGGTAATGCCGCTACCGGGCAGCTTGAGCCTTACATCCAGGGCGAAGTTCGTTTCTGGTGCTTTTCGCCCTGCAATTGGGGCGCTATACGCAAGTTTGAAGGCAGCCTCTATACCTGACACTTTCATCAGCCACCAAAACTCAGGGCATTTGACCGGCGCTTACGCCCCTGGAACACATACAGCGTCAGTAAGGTTAAAAACGAAAATACCAGCATGCCTGCGGCAAGCCAATGTGCTCGCCCATACTCAAGGGCTTCAACATGATCGTAAATCTGCACCGATAAAACCCGCGTTTCGCCGGGAATATTACCGCCAATCATCAAAACCACACCAAATTCACCAATGGTATGAGCAAAACCCAAAACAGCGGCGGTAATGATGCCGCCCTTGGCGAGTGGCACCACAACGGTAAAAAAGCGGTCTATTGGCCCTGCGCCCAATGTGGCGGCGATTTCCAGAGGGCGCGCGCCCATCGCCTCAATAGAATTTTGAATGGGTTGCACGACAAAAGGCAGTGAATAAAAAATCGAGCCGACCACCAAACCCCAGAAACTGAACGCGAGACTGCCAAGCCCCAGCGACTGCGTCAATTGCCCCAAGGGGCCGTTGGGGCCCATTGCCACCAACAGATAAAACCCGAGCACCGTGGGCGGCAGTACCAACGGCAAGGCGACCAGCGCGCCAATGGGCGCCTTGAGCCATGAAGACGTTCTTGCCAGCCACCAGGCCAGCGGCGTGCCGAGCAACAACAATAAAACGGTAACCGTAGAGGCCAAACGCAAGGTCAGCCCGATAGCCTGCAAATCGGCGTCGGTCAGGATCATGGCGCTGCCCTGCTGTCTGCCTCAACGGTTTGATAACCATAGCGTTCAATAATGTTAGTTACCTCCGCTCCGCGTACAAAGGCGGCGAATTCTCGCGCGGCCCGGCTTGGCTGTTTGCCTATCAGCACGGCATCCTGCCTGATGGGATTATGCAAGTTCTGCGGCACAGGCCACGACGCGCCTTTAATCAGCTTCCCATTCTCCATGATCTGGGAAGTGGCAACAAAACCAAGCTCGGCGTTGCCGCTTTCAACAAACTGGTAGGTTTGCGCAATATTTTCGCCTAACACCCAGCGCGGTTTGCTGGCTTCCAGCAAGGCCAGGTTTAAAAGCACCTCGGTTGCGGCAATTCCATAGGGCGCCAATCTCGGGTTTGCCAGAGCAATTTTGGTAAAACTGCCTTCGCGCAATACACGCTCCGGATCGATAGTCGGGTCACTTGACCAGAGTGCCAATCCACCTAAAGCGTAGGTAAAGCTACTCCCGGAAGTAGCAATACCCCGTTTAAGTAGCAGCTCCGGTTTGTCCTGGTCAGCAGAAAAAAACATGTGAAACGGTGCGCCCTGCAACAACTGGGCGGCGAGCTTGCCGGAGGACCCAAACGCTACGCGTACGGAATGGTTACTCTCTTTCTCAAACGCCCGGGCGATTTCGGACATGGGCTTGGCGAAATTCGAGGCAACGGCGATGGTGAGCGTCTCGGCCCGGACGGTTGCCGACAGCAGGCAGGCAAGCAGCAGTAAGTAGTGCGATTTAATCAATGCTTTTGACGCCCTGCGAATGGAGCCGCCTACTTTAGCAAAAGTCGGGCAGATTGTGTTCTACGGGGCGGCATTGGCTTTGACCAAGAACTTCAGACAAAAGAATCGGCCTTGACCCTGTTGCAGGGCCAAGGCCAGAAACAATATCAGGCAGGCTGGGTAGTCGCCGGGCCGGCAATTTCCATCGCTTTTTTGTAGGCGGGGCGTTCGGAAATGCGCTCAACGTACTTCAGTACATTGGGCAGATCATCAATGGTTCTGCCGCCAAACAGGGACAGCTCGGCCAGATTGAACATCACCATAATGTCGGCGCAGCTGAATTTATCACCACCCAGATAGTCGTGCGTGGCCAGGTAGCTATCGAGGTAGGTGTAATAGCGATCTTCACGGCGTTTGGCGGTTTTCGCCATCATATTGGTTTCGCTTTCGTCGAAATTGCCGCCCATGGCCATTTTCAAAAAGAAGACCGACTGCACGTTGTTGTTGAAATGCATCCAGTACAGGTAGTCGGCGTAGTGCTCGCTGTCGGGCATGACGCTGAGCTTGCCGCCGCCATATTTGTGGCTGATGTATTCGACAATGGCCGCTGACTCCGTAACCAGCTTGTCACCGTCCTTAATCACCGGTGCCATACCGGCCGGGTGCAGAGCAAGGTACTCGGCAGGTGCCAGCATATCGTTGCCCCGGTTGAACCATTCCAGTTTATAGGGCAGGCCCAGTTCTTCCATAAGCCAGACGATACGGTCAGATTGAGACAGGCCGAGATGGTATATCGTGATCATGCGTGTTCCCCCTATAAATCGCAGTGTACGTAACTCGGCCCCCAGTAGATCACAAGCGTCCGGCGAATGGCCATTGCAATTGTTTAAGGTAGGTCGACGGCATGTTTTCACGCATACCCACCTCCCCGGCCCGCACACCATTTCTTTGGTATTTAAAGGTTCTGAACAACTGATCCCAAATCATCCAGAATTCACCGAAATTGACCTGGGCATCCTCATACTCACGCTTGTGGTGCCAGCGGTGAATTTCCGCAACTCCCAGCACATGGCGGAAAATACCCACGCTGTAGTCGAGGTTAGAGTGCTGGAATGCCAGATGCACAGCGATGATGGCGAACCAGCAACCAATGACCGGCGCTGGCGCACCCAGAACAATCGCTACTATCAGACCGGGGCTGGCGAGCAGCAATGCGCTGATCGGGTGGCGTCGTTCGCCATTCAACCAGTACAGGCGCTCGGAGCTGTGGTGCAAGGCGTGCAACCGCCACAGGAAGTGGTTCTGATGGCTAAGCCAGTGCATAAACCACAAACCGAAATCGATGATGGCACCCGCCAGAAGAACCTGAACCCACAGGGGCGATTCTGCAGGCCACACTGAAGCGATATTCAAAAATGCATCCGGTAAAAAGCTGCGAGAGAGCGTCGATATTTCTACCACTGTAAAGATCAGGGTGAGGCTGAACGCTGCGTGTAGTACATCAACAGCCGTGTCGTCGTGATCATAATTCCACGCGGCCTCGTAAGGCTGAACTCGTTCCAGTAAAGCAATTAGGACAATACCCGCCGTCGCCACCAGTGGTGTCAGCGGCCAGTACGGCAGGCCTTGTTCGATAATCTGCCATTGGAGAAAACTGCAACCCAGAAAAATAAGGGGGTAACTGCCCCAGCGAATGCTGCTCTTTACTGCATTTGACTCAACCATGATGGACTCCTTTATCCACGAATGGTGCTATTGTCGCCAAAGCGCGCGTGAAGATATTGAACGAAAGAGCTGACTTCTCGATGGCAGAAAATCCAGAACATTGCCGGCTACGCTGCGCTTAAACCGGCCTACACGTTCGACCTGTAGGCCTGCATAAGCCGCAAGCGTTGCAGGCTTCACATTGCTGGCTACGCTGCGCTTAAGCCGGGCTACACGCTCGACCTGCAGGCTTGCATAAGCCTCAAGCGTTGCAGGCCTCACATTGCCGGCTACGTTGCGCTTAAGCCGGGCTACGCGCTCGACCTGTAGGCCTGCATAAGCCTCAAGCGTTGCAGGCTTCACATTATGGCTCGGCACTAAACAAACCTAATAAATCTCTGGGTTTTATGCCAAAGGCCTGCGATACCGCACGGGTGAAATGCGACTGATCAGCAAAGCCGGCCATCTGTGCAGCTTCAGACAGGTTACGCGTCACCACCGCCATTTCCAGCGCGTGAATCAGCCGCAACCATTTTTTATAGCTGCGCAGCGGCATTCCGGTTTCTTCACGAAACCAGTGTGAAAATCGTGTTGGTGACAGACAGGCAATGCCGGCCAAATCCGTTCTGGTGACATCCCTGTCATCCTCCAAAGCGCTCTTCAGGTTTTTGAGCACTTTTTCCAGCCGCGAACTTGGCGCCAACTCGCCAGCGCTGCTGCCATTCAGCAATCTCTCCAGCCCTTGCGTTACCGGGCAGTTGTCAGGAAAGGCCTGCAAAAGCCTGTCAACGGTTTGCGCTGACAAGGCAGTCCACGGCGAGTCACCCTGCACGTCGATGTGAAGATAACTGACCAGATGACTGGTTGGGTCGATGTAGAGTGACAGCGTATGACTCTCTAACTGGCAGTGCTGGCTTCCGGCCGGTATCAGCACGGCATCGAAGCTATTTTGCCCGTCGGGTGAGTCAAAGTGCACCGGGCCATTGAGGCCAACGCTAAGTTGATGCGCCCAATGGCGGTGCGCCTTGTTGTTGCCGGACAGGCCGCGAAACACCCCTATACCCGGTGCTATGGCCGCCTCGCCCTGCCAATCAGAGCGTGTTGCCGTCACGCTATTTCTGCCGTGATATTGATATCGGGGAACGCACCTTCTGCCAAGTTAGTGATGAGAGTCACTGTCATCGCGCGCCGTCAGTATCTGATACTGGGCAGGACTCAGTTCAGGTAGTTTCTGAAGAAAGGCGACCATGGCCCAAAGCCGTTCTTCACTGTGCGTGGCTCCCCAGGCGGGCATGCCGGAGGCCTTGATCCCGTGTTTGATAATCCAGTATTGCCGCCGCAGTTTCTGCTCGCTGTCATGCCCTCCGTTCGCATGTGAGTGACCGTGCTCTTCAGGTGGCATACTCAGATTGGGCGGGCTGGGGTACAGCCCGATCGTCATGTCGCTTTCTGACTGCCCCGGCTTGAGATGGCAACCAACACACATATCATTGTAATCAGCGCCACCGGACAACAGCAGATCGGGATCGTCAAGGTCGGGGACTACGATGTCGGAGGATGCTTTAGCCACCGAGCGCTCACGCAGTGTTTCCAAGGCCCAGTAGGTTAACGCGTTGTGCGGCACATCTGCCCCCATGGGGTATATCCCGGAGTAAAGAAAAGCCACCAGAGCCATGACGCCGATAGCTGCCAGTATTGCCAGTTTTTTCAGTATTTTCATCGCTAAACGCCTTTCAGTTCGCACTTGGGAATGACAAGGCCTGCCGGGTGCTGGCGGTTAAACCACGCACCCGGCAGACATACGGGCGAGGTTCTAGTGGCCGTCGTGACCACTGTGTTGCTGGTCTTTTGCATTCGTGCGGTGATGGTCGGGCATTGAATCTTTCGCATGACGTTCACCTGCGCCGGAATGGGCAAATCCACACTTTTTCATCATGGCCTGCACAACCGGGTCATCCGGGTTCATCTCGTCCTGCGACATATTCTCCATCGCTTCGCACTTGGGCTTTTCAGGCGATTTCTTGTGCTTGTCAGGCGAATGCGCGAGCGTCGCCGTGCTTACAAACAACAGGGATAATAGCCATACTGCTGCAATATGTTTCATGATGCTTCCTCAATAAAATGGTGTCGATCCGCCCTTAAAACCAGGCACGAACGCCGACAACGAATTGTGTGTCTTCAACTTCACCACCCTGTAGCTCGGTAAAGTCAGCCGTATTGCCG
>DIBR01000071.1:54403-54610 GCA_002415025.1 Spongiibacteraceae bacterium UBA5047 | reverse complement strand
CAGCCGTATTGCCGTATTTTTTCTCCCAGTTAACGCCAACGTAGGGTGCGATTTCTCGCCGCACTTCATAACGCAGGCGCAGACCGAGTTCTACATCGGCCAGCCCAGACCCATTGCCGGTATCGACATCATTTTGGCCATAGGCATTGACTTCGATTTCCGGTGTCAAAATGAGCCTTTGGGTAAACAGCAACTCATATTCGGCCT
>DIBR01000071.1:53838-54167 GCA_002415025.1 Spongiibacteraceae bacterium UBA5047 | reverse complement strand
GAACCTGGCCGCGCTGCGACCGCTCTCGCCTACAAACAAGGCCGCATCAACTTCAAACTTATAGGGGGCAAGCCCCTGAATGCCGATGACACCCCAGGTCCGGTCGGGTGTAGGAATAAAGTCTTTACGCAGCCCCGCTTGCACATCCCAAAACGCTGAGATGGCATGGCTGTATAAGGCCTGTATTTCAACCCCTTCGCTTTCGTCGTCTTCGCGCTCAACGTCGGCTTTCAGCCAAAGCTTGTTTAAGTCGTAACCTAACCAGGCCTGCCCCTCCAGTACCAGTGGGTCTTCTCCTTCGGTACTGCGCACTTCAAACTGATCCAGCT
>DIBR01000071.1:0-53633 GCA_002415025.1 Spongiibacteraceae bacterium UBA5047 | reverse complement strand
GCGCACTTCAAACTGATCCAGCTTTCCCATTACGAGTAACGGATCATCTTTCGCTCCGCTCAAAGCGAGTGACGAAAAAGAGAGTAATGCGGCAAGCGACAGTCCTGTCGAAAAATAACGTTTGGTAGGCATCATACTTCCCCTCCATCAACCACTCTCACTTCGCGCATCATGCCCGGCATATGAAACAGCAGGTGGCAGTGATAGGCCCAGCGCCCTATGGCATCTGCACTTACCAGATAGCTGATGGTGGAACCCGGTTGAACAATGATGGTGTGCTTGCGCGGTATATAGTCGGGGTCTCCAGTCTCCAGTTCACTCCACACTCCGTGCAAATGAATTGGGTGCGTCATCATCGTGTCGTTGACCAGCCGTACTCTTACGCGTTCGCCGTAGCGAAGAATAATCGGGTCGGCGTCGGCAAACTTGATACCGTCCATCGACCACATATAGCGGTTCATATTGCCGGTGAGATGAATCTGGATCTCCCGTTCAGGTTCGCGCGGGTCAAGGGTCTTGGTCAGGTTGCGGATATCCGCATAGGTCAGCACTTTGCGGCCATAGCGTTGCTGGTGTTCGCGCAAGCCCACACCCGGGTCGTTCAACCCGCTCATGGGTGTTTCTGCCAGCATATCGGTGTGCGGTCCGTATTCCGTTTGCTCGTGCTGAATATCGCTGTTGCTGCCAAAGCCGGCTCGGCCTAACGCCGGCTTCTTCATCGCATGAGCGCTATGGTCCATACCCTTCATCTCCTGCATGCCGGAATGCTGGCTGTGATCCATGCCTTTCATGCCGCCCATATCACTATGGTCCATGCCCTTCATACCCTTCATGCCACCCATCGAATGGCCGCTATGATCCATACCACCCATGCCCATATCGTTGTGGCTGAGCAAGGCAACGTGATCCATGGCCGGTACGTCTGCCTGCAAAGACGCGTTGGGTGTCAGGGTTCCGCGCGCATAACCGGTTCGGTCAATGGTCTGGGCAAACACGGTGTAGGCAACATCATCTGCCGGTTCAACAACAACGTCGTAGGTTTCGGCAACCCCCATACGGAATTCATCAACCGTCACAGGTTCGATATTCTGTCCGTCAGACGCGACTACGGTCATTTTTAATCCCGGAATGCGGACGTCGAATATCGACATGGCCGAGCCGTTGATAAAACGCAGGCGAACCTTTTCACCACGCTTAAACAAGGCCGTCCAGCCCGTGTCTGGAGTAGCACCATTCATCAGGTAGGTATAGGTGTAGCCGGTTACATCAGAAAGGTCAGCCTGATTCATGCGCATCACGTTCCACATTTTGCGCTCGTTCCAGGTCTGCGCCAGGCCCTTGTTCTTGATGTCGCGCCACACGTCACCGGCTGTGCGTTCCTGAAAGTTGTAGTAATGACTCATCTTTTTCAGGTTGCCGTATATGTCCGAGGGATCGTTGTCCGACCAGTCAGACAACAACACAACGTAGTCCCGGTCGCACTCAACGGGATCGGGATCCTTCGGGTCAATCACGATGGCCCCGTACATGCCGGTTTGCTCCTGCCAACCGGAATGGCTGTGGTACCAATAGGTGCCGTTCTGGTTCACATCAAACTGGTATTCAAAGGTTTCGCCCGGTTTGATGCCGTCAAAACTCAATCCGGGTACGCCATCCATATTGGTGGGCAGAATGATGCCGTGCCAGTGAATGGAACTGTCGTGCGCGAGATTATTAGTCACCCGCAAGGTCACGCGCTCACCTTCTTTCCAGCGCAAAACCGGGGCCGGAACGCCGCCATTAATGGCTGTCGCCATGCGTTGCGCCCCGGTGAAATTTACCGGCTGGTAGCCGATACCCAGGTCAAACTGGTTGCCACGCAGAATCTGCGGAGGCCGGTAATCTGCGGGTGATTTACCGCCACCGGCGAGCGCTGAGTGTTGTAGGCCAAGGCCCATAATTGCACCGCCAGCGCTAATACCGGTGACAAATTTGCGCCGTGAAACCGGCGCCGATAACGGAGTGTTTAAATGCGGCTGAGTAACTCGCATGTTCTGCCCTCTTACAATGATGACTGTCTGCTCATTTTGGATGGGGAAAGCCCTATGGGGATAAAGTCCTATAAGGGTAAAGCCCCGTGAATTGCCGGTGTCGATGTTCCGAACCGCTCGCTCCTGCTGAAGGGCGCAAACGACGGACACACCTATCCCGTGTCAGGCAGAAATCGGTGGGCGAAGCAGGTTTTGCCGGGGAGAGTTTGGAGAGGAAGCGGCGTAGAAAAAAGTCGCCTGATGAGAAACCGCGAGGCTAAACGGCAAATCCAACACTGCCATAACTGACTGGCAGCTACCTACGCAGCAATCACAGTCAAACGTACAGCAATCGGCGGATGTCGTAGCCTTGTCGTGGTGCGCCATAGCCACTGCGTCGGCAGCATCAGTATCACAGTGCTGGTCGTGAGATGGCATTGCGGTGGATTCTGCGGCGGATTCTTCACCAGTGTGAATAGCCATTGCCGTATTTGCCGGTGCCATCATCGTGCTTGTCTGAACATTGCTCTGAGCATCATTATGCGCGGCATGAATCAGCGCCGCCACAGCCATACTCGCCTGCTGGGACAGGAGAAACAGAAGCACTGTTAAGGCCGTTCGTTTAATGTTCATTGCTGGCTATTCTAGCACTCTTGGCTTCAATTAGAGCAGGTTTGCGCATGGATTCACTTCCGCCCTCTTGCAGCGCGAGCACCAGCCTCAATCGTCGCAGTAAAAACTCTAAACCCTACTACAGGGTCAAGACCTTAATCGCTGGCGCTTTAGTACCACACCTGTCTCCGGCAATTTATCTGGCACCATTCTCGGGATAAGGCATTTAAACGAATACAAAGTTCCCTTAAATATTTGATATCAGAGGGTTCTTTATTAACCTCGCCCTGTTTTCACCGCTTTTCTATTGCAGTGGCGTCACTCTCGAAAAAACGGCTTGACCTGGAGCTTACTCCAGCATTTACGGTCTTAACTTACTGAAGCTGTCGGGAGATTGACCTGAATGCACCCACGTAAACTGCAACTGTGCGGTTCATTGCTATTGGCAACAGGCATTGCTGCCTTGATATCACCTGCTTACGCGCATGACCCGGTATTTGGCATCGGCCCTCACGTTTTATTCAAAGACGGCGTGGAACTGAAGCTGGGCGCACATGTTGAAAAATCCGACCGGCGTGAAACAGAGTACGAGTTCGAATTTAAATACGGCATTACGGGCGACTGGGTGGCGGGTGCCAGTGTTGGCGATGATCGCTCAACCGGCAAAGGCCCAAGCGATAGCGGACGTGCCGCTACAACCTTGTCCACCAAATACCGTTTTTGGCGCAATGACCAGTTTGCCGCACAGGAATCAGCGGCCCTGTTTGGCAAGGTCATATTGGATGATGCTGACACGCCCCGGAACCGCGTTACTGAACCCGACGGAAACGACTATATTCTCGGCCTGGCCTACGGGTACGAGGGGCGCAAATGGTATCGCTGGGCCTCAGTTCGACATCGATTTAATGCCGACACAAGGGCAAACACAGAGCGCCCCGATGTGTGGCTGGTGGATATCGTGGGCGGAATACGCTTCTTCCCTACCGGCTATTACGAACCAGATTGGGTTTGGATGTTGGAACTCAATGGTGAAATAGTGGATTCCGCCAATCCGCTTATTAACGGCAACCGGGTGCGCCTTGGCGGTGACAGTTGGTTTTTATCGCCGGGCCTGATGTGGACCTACCGCAACATCGCCATAAAAACCGGGGTTCAGTTACCCGTTTACGACACGCTGGCGGGCGATCAGGAGCCGGATGACTACCGTGCCGTGCTAGAACTTGAGTGGCACTTGTAGGATTGATAAGGAGTGAGTGTAATGAAACAGCAGATCGCCATCGTAATGCTAATTTTACTATCGGCCTCGGTTACCGCCGCGCCTGTTCGCTATGAACTTAGGGTAGATGGGCTGGCCTGCCCATACTGCGCCTACGGTATCGAAAAAAAGATCAAGGCGCTGAAGGGTGTTGATAAAGACAGTCTCGATATTCAGCTCAATGACGGATTGGTCGTGTTTGTGGCTGATACCAAGCCAGCCTACAGTAAAGAAAAACTCAAAACCCTAGTCAACGATGCGGGGTTTACATTGCGTGGTATCGTTACGTTTGATGACCCAAAGACCTTACAGAAATGAGCATTGAAACAGTGAAGCAGAACTCCCTGCTCGCCAGCGGATTCGGCCTCGCGGTGCTCGGGACTACGTGCTGCGCCCTGCCGATTGTTCTCGTGAGCCTCGGTTTTGGCAGTGTGGTCGCGTCTGTGGTGTCAGCCCTACCGTGGCTTGGTTGGCTATCCGGCTACAAGGCCATCACATTTGCAGTGACCGCATTGGTGCTGGTTTACAGTTGGTGGCGACTGGCCGTCATACGTCGAGACCTTGATGCCGACCACTGCAGCATTAGCGATGGTCGCCGCCTGCAATGGCAAACGCGAATACTGATAGCGAGTTCGGTGATCTTCGTTGCAGCCGTTTTTGCGGCCTATGCGTTGCTTCCGATAACACGCTGGCTGGAACAAACAGGTGCATAAATAGTCGATGAGTCGATCTGACAACAGACGAGCAAAGGTGATTGTCGAAGTACTTACCGCCGCAGGCTGCCGGCATTGCCGTCGTACCCAAGCACTGGTGAAAGACGCGATTGCTGAAATCAACGACCACCGCCTGCTCTATCGCGAGATCAATATTCTTGATGAGATCGATTACGCCGTGCAACTCGGTCTGATAAGTGCGCCGGGTATCGCCGTTAATGGCGAACTGGTTTTCCCTGCGCGACCGTCTAAAGCCAAATTGATGCGTCTTATTCGAGACCGGCTGGCGGAGTGCTGATGGATCCTGCGATCTCGATGCAAACGGGCGGTATGGCGGGCCTCGCGGCAGCGTTATTGGCGGGCTTTCTGTTCAGTTTCACGCCGGTAGCCTTCTCCACCATCCCGGTTATTCTCGCTTATGTTACCCGCGCAAGAGCACTGCGCGATGCCGTTATCTACGGCTGTGCTTTTGCCGTGGGTCTGATTTTAACCCATGTGCTGCTGGGCATCGGCGCGGCCCTGGGCGGTGCCTGGGCGCAGCAGCTGTTGAGCCGCCAGTGGGGCGCCGTGCTCGGTGTTTTATTAATTGGGCTTGGCTTACTGTGGATGAATATCATTCGCCTGCCTCTGCCCTGGCTGGCCCTGCGCGGTCAACGAGTCGCCACGGTCTGGGGCGCCTTTTTACTGGGCATCCCCTTTACCATCGGTATCTGCCCCGTGTGCTCTCCCGGCCTGTTGGTTGGCCTGGGCGTGAGCGCCTCAATCGGCTCAGTGTTCTACGGGGCTGCGCTGATGCTCAGTTTTGCCATCGGGCGGGTAATTCCGCTGCTTATCGGCGCTGTGAGTCTCGGTTGGCTGGAAAATCTCCAGTCGGTGGAAAAATGGCGCTCCCGAATCGAACAAGCTGGCGGTCTTACGCTGATTGCGGTTGGTCTCTACCTGCTCAACGAATATTATCGGTGGATATAGGTGCAATGAAAATTGGTGAGGTTGTCGAACATTTAGGCATTAGCGCGGACACCCTGCGCTACTACGAAAAAATCCATCTGCTGCCACGAGTCAGTCGCAACTCAAGCGGAATACGCCTGTACGGCAAAAAAGATCTTTCACGTCTGCGCTTTATCAAGCGGGCGCAAAGAATGGGGTTCAAGCTCGAAGAAATAGCCTCGTTACTGAGCTTTCGCGAAAACCCGCAACAGGCCAAACCGCGAGTGCGGGCGCTGGCGGGCCAGAAGCTCGCTGAAATAGAAGACCATCTCGCAGAGCTAACGACGCTGCGCAATGAATTGCAGTTACTGTGCAACCTCTGCGGAGCCGACCCGGATGGCTGCCCTATCCTGGACCAGTTTGAGAGCGATTAGCCTCAAACGGCGCTAGCGAAATGGAACCTTTAACTCAGCCCCTGTGTCCAAACGGTATGCTCACAATTGCGGTGCAATGGAAAGCATGGCAATCTCGCGGAACTACTACTACAATATTTTTGTAATCAAAGCAGGTTTGGGCACCACTTGAACAAACGACTCCACAAAGCCCTGTTGCTAACCTTCTTCCTGACCTCTATCGGCCAGTTTGCCTACGCTTGCGTTGACGATCATCCGAACGACCAACAAAGCAGCCACGTTTGCTGCTGCGATGACGTTGTGGTTAAGGCCGGTAACGGCTGCGACATGGATATGTCGGCGCCCATGGCGGATGCCGAGCCCTGTTGCGCCATCGACTTCCAGGTATCCAATAGCGATGGCTCCAAAGCCGATAGCGTTTACGCACAGCACGGCAAGCCACCGGATTTCAAGCCCCAGCCCGGCGCAGATTCCCCAGCACTGCTCAGCAGTCACAACCTCATCGCGCAAGCGCATACCCTGCGCGTTTTGCAAGGGTCACAAGCCAACACCTTCTCCCCTCACCAATCGGGTAGATCGCTCTACCTGGACACTCTGCGCCTGCGCATTTAAGCACTCTCAGCGCTCGATCTGTCGAGCCACGTAAATCTGTCCGGGCTTTAATGCTCCAAGACCTTACGCTGTGAGAGTAGACCATGAACAAGATATTGCGCGTGTTTTTCGCGCTGACTATCGCCTTCCCGCTATCGGGAGTTGTGAGTGCTGCGAGCACCCAAACCCCGGTCGACGGCACCGAATCGCTTCACCTTGACGCCTTTGTCAGCGAGGTGCTGGCGCACAACGCCAGCCTGAAAGCGCTGACGCACGCTGTCGAGGCGGCGCGCGAACGGATTGCCGCCGCTGGCGCCCTGCCCGACCCGTCACTGAGTTATGCGGGTGCACCCGACACGGCTGGAGGGCGACGCGGATTCCAGGACCGGGTTGAAATCAGTCAGGTTTTGCCCTGGCCGGGCAAACTCGATTTGCAATCTGAAAAGGCCAGCGCCGCCGCCAATGCCAGCGAGCAATCCCTGCAGGATCAGCGCTTGCAAACGATTGCCGCCGCCAAGCAGCTTTATGCCGAATGGTCATACGTACACGCGTCACTCGCCTTGAAGCATCAGCACCGCGATCTGCTACAGGATGTTATTCAGGTTGCAGAAGCACGCTATAGCGCTGGCAAAGCCCTGCAGCAGGATGTGCTGCAGGCGCAGGTTGAAGCAGCAAGTATTGATACCGAAATAATGTCGCACCGCCGCCGTATCAGCGAAGTGAAGGCCTTGATCAATGCTCTGCTGAATAAGGCGCCAGATAGCCCGCTAGCAGCCCCCGCCGCGTTGCCGCTGCCCACCAAAATTCCCGGCTTGCCGGAATTGCAACGCTCCGCGCTGGACCAACACCCGGAGTTGCATCGCCTGCGTCAGAATATCGCCGCTGCCGAGTCGCAGCTGGGCTTGGCTAAAAAGGACTATTTTCCCGATTTCAAATTCTCCGGCGGCTACAACAGCTTGTGGGACGACCCCGACAAACGCTGGTGGCTGGGGGTCACAATCAATATTCCGTTTGATATTTCAAACAAGCGCGATGCCAGCAAAAACGCAGCCAAAGCCGAGCTGATGCGCCAGCAATGGGCGCTGTCGGACAGAGAATCCTATCTGCTAGCGGAGCTGGCACAGGCCAGAGCGAGGCTGGAGGAAATTAGCGGCATTCTAGCGATTTACAACGACCGGCTGGTGCCGCTGGCGCGACAAAGTGTGAATGCGGCTTTGGCTGACTATCGCTCCGGAAAAGGCCGATTTTTGAGCCTTATAGACGCCCAGCGCAAGCAACTGCGAACCGACGACAGCCGCTTGCGAACGCAGGCCAACTACCTGCGCGAACTGTCGGCATTGGAGCGCTATACCGGAAATCAACTAGCAGATTTCGAACACGGTAAAAATTTCGCCGGCGCCACTCCAGACAATGCACCGAATCAATGGTAACGACCATGACTACAATCAAACTGACATCCGCAATAGTTGTTTTACTTATCCTCGGCACATTGATGTTCATTATTGCGCCTCTGTCGAATCAGAATCCGGACATGGCGATGTCCGATAATCCTAAAAATACTAACGCTATGCCGTCCCAGAAAGACAGATCAAGCAAGAACGAACAGCTGCCCTATCGGAGTGGCGAATTTATGTTTGACGCCGAAATAAGCCCGCGTGTTCCGCGCGTGGGCAAGAATACGTTGTCTATCAAGCTCAAGACCGTCGATGGTGAACCTATTGATAATGCATCAATCTCAGCGATAGCAGAAATGCCCGCCATGGGTACGATGGCCGCCATGCGCGCACCGGCGGATATGGAGCAGGTCGGCCCCGGTGAATACAAAGGCAGCTTCGAGCCCTATATGGAAGGAAGCTGGCCTTTGACGTTGGAAATAGCTGCTCCGGGGATAGCTCCGCGACGCGTCAACTTTGACCTTGCCACTGGCCGCGAAGGCATACAACTTAGTTCTGGCGCTTCCCGGACTGATGGAACCTCTGTGATGGAAGAAGCGCCGCCCGGCGCGGTCACTCTGGATTCGCGGCGCACGCAAATGATCGGCGTAAAAAAAGCGCTGGCGGAAGTGCGTTCCCTGACGCGGTCTATCCGGCTCGTCGGCAAGGTTGACTATGATCAGACCGTGATCAGCGACGTCAGCCTGAAATTTGACGGATGGATTGGCGAGCTTTACGCCGATGCTGTAGGCAAAGTCGTTCAAAAAGGCGAACCCTTGTTTACTGTATACAGCCCCGAACTCTTGTCTGCTCAACAGGAGTATCTCGCACTGAAAAAGCGCGCTGGTGCTTCTAACTCGCTATTGTCAGCCGCGCGAAAACGCTTGTTGTTGTGGGATATGGCCGCAAAAGAAATCGCGGCCCTGGAACAGCGCGGAACCCCGTTCGACTACGTGGTCATTCGCGCGCCGCGAACGGGTGTGCTGGTCAGCAAGAATATCGTTGAGGGCTCTTCTCATCGCGCAGGTATGACGTTGCTTCGTATCGCCGACGTGTCACAGCTCTGGGTTGAAGCCGATGCCTACGAGGCAGATCTGACGTTGATCCGCACCGGTATGAGGGCCAGTGTCAGCCTGCCCCATGTGAACGACACTCAACACGACACTACTGTGTCATTTATCTATCCCTTTGTTGATGCCGCCACGCGCACTGCCCGTATCCGTTTCGAGCTTGCGAACCCCGATGGTGAATTGAAGCCTGATATGTATGCTCAGGCCACGCTGATTGCCGACCTGGATGAGCGCCTGGCAGTGCCCGAAGAAGCCGTTATTATCGCCGGGCAGACGCGCTACGTATTTGAAGATATTGGCGACGGTCGATTTGCACCACGCAAGGTGAAAACCGGCGTTCGCGCCGATGGCTACATCGAGATAGTTGACGGTCTCAGCGAAGGCGACTGTGTAGTCACTTCTGGCAACTTCCTGATTGCCTCTGAAAGCCGGCTTAAAGCGGGGATTGACCAATGGTAGATCATCGCGACGACCAACACCCCGCCTCTGCAGAAAGCAAAGGCGTGATAAACAACCTTATTGCCTATTGCGCAAGAAACCCTTTGTTGACTGTGGTGGCGATTGCCGCACTGGCTTTTGGTGGTTGGCAGGCATTGCAACGCGCACCGCTGGATGCAATTCCAGACCTGTCGGATGTTCAGGTCATCGTGTTCACGGAATGGCCGGGGCGCAGCCCCGATCTGGTGGAAGACCAGATTACCTACCCGCTAACGACGACACTGCTTGCCGCCCCCGGCGTGAACTATGTGCGCGGCCAGAGCTTTTTTGGCTTGTCTTTTGTGTATGCCATTTTTGACGATGGTGTGGATATGTATTGGGCCCGATCGAGGGTGCTTGAGTATCTCAATAGCGCAACGGCCGATTTGCCTGAAGGTGTTAACCCGACATTGGGGCCGGATGCCACCGGCGTTGGCTGGGTCTACCAGTACGCGTTGAAAGACACCTCAGGTAAACACAGCCTGGCCGATTTGCGCTCACTGCAGGACTTTAACCTTCGCTATGCCCTGGAGGCCGTTGAAGGTGTTGCCGAAGTGGCGTCGGTGGGCGGTTACAAGCGCGAATACCAGATCAACCTCGACCCCAACAAACTGGCATCATTCGGTATTCCGCTGAAGGCGGTTATTGCTGCAGTAAAAGATTCCAACAACGATGTCGGCGGTCGCATTCTGGAAGTGGCCGGACATGAGCAATTTATTCGCGGACGCGGCTATGTTCGTTCGGTAGAAGACCTGGAGAATGTGGTCTTAAAAGCAACGACTTCAGGTGTACCCGTAACGGTCAAAGACGTGGCTGACGTGTCACTGGGGCCGGCTATCCAGCGAGGTCAGGCCGAGCTGGATGGCCAAGGGGTTACCGTCGGCGGGATCGTTGTGATGCGTTACGGCGAAAACGCATTGACTGTTATTGACAAGGTTCAAGAGCGCCTGAAGTCGATCGAAGCGGGCTTACCGGAAGGGGTTGAGATTATTCCGGTTTATGATCGTGCCGGCCTGATCAATCAGGCAATTGAAACCCTAAGCACAACACTGTTCGAAGAAATGCTGATAGTCTCCCTGATTATTGGCATCTTCCTCTTGCATGCCCGATCCACGCTCGTGGCCGTTATCACCCTGCCTGTAGCCGTGTTACTGGCCTTTATCCCGATGTATTTTCAGGGGCTCACCGCCAACATCATGTCGCTCGGTGGCATTGCTGTGGCAATAGGAGCCATGGTGGATGCGGCCATTGTCATTATTGATAACATTCACAAGGCATTGCATCGCTGGAGCGACGAGAACGCCCCGCCGGAACTCAGGGCGCAGTCGCGCACCGACGTTGTTATTGGCGCCATGCAGGAAGTGGGTCCGAGCATTTTCTTCTCGCTGCTGATCATTGCCGTGTCGTTTATGCCGGTGTTCGCGTTGGAAGGTACTGAGGGCAGGCTTTTCAAACCGCTGGCCTTTACCAAAACCTACTCCATGGGCTTTGCAGCGCTGCTCTCAATCACGCTGGTGCCCGCCCTGGCGGTATGGCTGATCCGGGGCCGAATCCGCGCCGACGAGAGCGTGTTAAATCGCTGGCTTGTGCGCGCCTACCATCCAATCGTATCCGGCGTTGTGCGCCATCGCCGGGGTGTTATCGTCGTCGCGCTGCTGGTGCTGCTGGCAACGCTCTATCCTCTGCGCCAGCTAGGTAACGAATTTATGCCGCCTCTCAATGAAGGCTCGATTCTGTATATGCCTACGGCCTTACCCGGCATGTCGATCACCGAGGCTACCCGCACTCTGCAAACCATGGATCGGATCATCGCGGATATCCCTGAAGTCGAACATGTTTTTGGCAAGGTCGGGCGTTCAACCAGCCCGACTGACCCTGCGCCACTGTCGATGGTTGAAACCGTGATTACGCTCAAACCGAAAGATGAGTGGCGTGCCGGCCTCGACTGGGATGGTCTGATTCAGGAAATGGATCAAAAGCTGCGCTTCCCCGGCATGCCGAATATCTTTTGGATGCCGATACAGACGCGAACGGAAATGCTGGCAACCGGCATCCGTTCGGCACTCGGTATTAAAGTATTCGGCCCTGACCTGGAGACCATCGAGAAAACCGGTATAGCCATTGAGCAGGCTCTGCAGCAAGACGATCGCACGGCACAACATACACGCAGCGCCTTTGCAGAACGCAGTACCGGCGGCTATTTTCTGGATTTCACCATCGACCGCCAGGCAGCGGCCCGCTTCGGGCTGAACGTTGGCGACGTGGAACGTGTATTAATGGCGGCGGTAGGCGGCACGGTGGTGTCAGAAACCGTTGAAGGCCGGGAGCGCTACAACATCCTGCTGCGTTACGCGCGCGATTACCGGGACAACATCGACGCGCTTGAGCGAGTACTGGTACCCACACCGAGTGGCGCGCACATTCCGATCACTCAAGTCGCAGACATCGCTTTCACCACCGGCCCTCCTTCAGTGCGAAGTGAAGACGGGCAGCTGGTTGGCTTTGTGTTTGTCGATGTAAAAAATGATATCGGTATTGCCGACTACGTTGCGCGGGCGAAGCAGGTTGTTGCCGAACAAGTTACTGTGCCGCCAGGTTATCGGCTTGCCTGGGCCGGGCAATTCCAGTATTTCGAACGCGCCAAGGCCAAACTGGGGATTCTCGTTCCGGCAACGCTCTTTTTGATCTTCTTTATGCTTTTCATGCACAGGGGTTCACTACCGGAAACGCTTATCATCATGCTGAGCGTGCCCTTCTCCCTTAGCGGCGCAATCTGGCTGCTGTGGCTGCTTGATTTTAAACTCAGCGTCGCGGTTTGGGTGGGCATGATCGCTGTGGCCGGGCTGGCAGTTGAACTCGGCCTGCTGATGATGGTGTATCTCGACATTGCCTGGCGCGAGCGACAAGCGGCCGGCCAGCCCCTGGATGAAACAGGCCTGCATGCCACAATTCAGCAAGGTGCGTCGCAACGAATCCGGCCCATGCTGATGACCGGACTCTCGCTGTTCGTCGGTCTGGTGCCCATCATGGTTTCTGATGGTACCGGCGCCGACGTCATGCAGCGCATCGCCGCACCCATGGTTGGCGGCGTTATATCAGCACTATTGATGGTTTTGCTGGTCTATCCGGCGATTTTCAGAATATGGCGCGGGCGACACCTGTGACAATCATTGGCGCTTCGAGGACATGGACGCCAATCTCGCGAGTACCCCCCGGAAGGCCCTCGGGGGACGCGAAGTAACTATGTTCTCGCCAGCTTTCCGCCATACAGCAACGGCGCAGAGACCTGCTCGGGGATTAAGGTAACGATGACGCGCTCGGCATCCGGTTCGTCCAGCGTGAACTCCTCACCCATGACTTTTCGGTAAATGGCTTTGTTCCACTCTCCGCCGGGGTCGTCTTCGATTTCTCCGTGACCGCGAATTTCGATATAGCGGGTCATATCACGCGGGTCCATCATGCACATGGTCAAGGCTGGATTGTGAATCAGGTTTTTATATTTAACCCGCTGTTTGAGCGTACTGAAGCGAACCCGCTCGCCATCCCAGACAAACGACACGGGGTTGGTTGAAGGCAAACCGTCTTTGTGGCGAATGGTGGTCACCATGGCCGAAAAAGCGTTCTGTAAAATGTCGACGTGCGAGTCGGGAATTGTGGCGCTCATAGTTGTCCTTGAGGAATTGTCGTCTGATAAGCTTATTGTAAGGCCTTAATTGACCGCCCGCTCCTTGCCCGCCCAATAAGGCTTGCGCAGTTCATTTTTCAATACCTTGGATACGCCTGACAAAGGCAAGGGCTCCGATCGAAACTCAACCGAGCGCGGGCACTTGTAGCCGGCAATCCACTCCCGGCAATGCTCGATAATGACTGCTTCGCTTGCCGACTGTCCGTCTTTAAGCACAACGATGGCGTGCACCTGTTCGCCCCACTTCTCGTTGGGAATTCCGATAACCGCGCATTGTTCCACTGATTCGTGTTTGTACACGGCCTGTTCAACTTCGCTGGAGTAAATATTTTCTCCGCCGGAAATAATCATGTCTTTAACGCGATCAACGATGTACAGGTAGCCGTCTTCAAGATAGCCGCCGTCACCTGTATGCAGCCACCCGTTCTTGAGTGTTTCAGCGGTTTTGTCGGGCAAATTCCAGTAACCCTGCATCACATTGTCGCCGCGCACGCAGACTTCGCCCACTTCACCTTCAGGCAAGACCTTGCCGTCTTCGTCAAGAATCTGCAGCTCTACGCCGGGTACCACCTGCCCCGCCGAGCGCAGGATTTTTTCATTTTTCGGATTACTGTGATCTTTTGCGTTGAGCACCGACACTATCGGCGCTGCTTCGGTTTGGCCATAGGCCTGAAAGAACTCGACATGCGGTAACAATTTTTGTGCGCGCTGCAATACCGCTTGCGGCATGGGCGAGGCGCCGTAACCAATCGCCCTTAGCGCCGACAGGTCGTACTCTTCGAACTCGGGTAGCTGCATCACCATACCCAGCATGGTCGGCACCAGCATGACGTAAGTGGCTCGCTCACGCTGCAGTGCTTCCAGCACCGCTTTCGGATCAAAAAAGGGCAAAATGATATGGGTTGTGCCGAGAATCGTTTGGGTAAAGCCGTTATACATATCGGCCACATGGAACATCGGGGCTACGCGCAAAAACCGCTTTTCGGCGGGCCAGTTCACATCGATCAAGGTCGGCAGCGCTTGCAGACACGACCCCAGTAAATTGCGATGACTCAACATTACGCCTTTCGACGGACCGGTTGTGCCACCGGTATACATGAGAAAGGCAAGGTCATCCGCCTGAGTCTGGTAGTCCTCCAGAGCTGGTCCGCTTTGTGCCATGGCGTCAACCGTTAACTCTGCCGCATGCTCGTCCAGGCCCCACACCGATTTGAGTGGTAGGGTGTCGCGAATACCGGCAATCGTGTCTTTAAAGAACGAATCAACAAACAGGTACTGCGTCTGGGAGTCCGTAATCCAATGGGTGATTTCCGGTGGTGCCAGACGAATGTTAATCGGGACGGCTACCGCGCCGAGCCACGGTATTGCGTAGATCAGCTCAAAGTAACGATCAGAGTTGAGCGCCAGTATACCCACCCGATCCCCCGCCTTGACGCCATGTTCACGCAAAGCCCCGGCAATCCGCTTTACTCGCTGCAGCAGCTCCGCCCAGGTCTTTTCACGACCGTCCATAATGGTTGCGGTGTGTGTGGGTATCGTCTGTGCATTGCGAATAATAAGGGATGAAAGTGAACTGTGCATGGGTGCTCCAGGGCAAATATGGAATGCGAAGCCGTTGCGTTGGTTCGCTCTTGTTATGGGTTCAGATTACAAATCACTGCCCGCTCCCGCAAGCAATACCGGCAGGTGTTGCAATTGGCAATGACAATCATTGTCATTTGAAGCGATTGCTAATTGGGACGCTTATATGGAAAAGCAGGACGCTCCGCAATAACATCACAGCACAGTGCGACAACCGCAGGCAAAACAGTACTGCAAGGAAGAACTGTTTGGCGATGCCGAGGAAATCATTTAGAGCAACAAAATTGCTCTAGCGAATATTGCAAATCTCGCCGGCGGGAGTGCGGTAAGCGGCTATCACGGCCGGGTACTGTGGTGTTGTCGAGAGCAGGCGATTGAGCACATTGCGCGCTTGCACAAACTCGCCCCATTCCTGCTCGCTATACGACTTTTTCTGTAAAAACTGCCGCGATTGTGATTCCCATTCGGGGAAACTGTCTCGGTAGGTGCTATCAGACATCATGATCGCGTGAGGTGCCCCCTGGTCATGTGGCGGCACAACTTTGGCTAATGCCTCATTCAGCAATAATTGTCGGGGAGCTTTGGCACCCAGATATCCGGCCACGTAGGCCTTCAGTGTGTTGCTGCGAATCTGGTAATCAATGAAGTCAGATAGCAATTCATAGTCATCTGGCGAGCGTTGTTCCAGTTCTGCGGCAGCATGCAAAAAGGCATCGTTGTGCTGATCAATATAGCGGTTGTAATGCTGCACAAGGCAATCAATATCGGGGGCCGCGAAAGCGCCGCTACACACCAGCAAGGGTAACAGCGGTAATAGTCGCAACCTCGCCCTCATGGCTACCTGACAGCAGTCAGAGCGCGGCCCAATGTCTGTCGCCCCAGGGCCTCGGTAAATCGGGAGGCAGATTCCCAAACACGCACACCGTGAATGTAAACCTGCTCAACTACCCCGTCCGACCGATTCACCAGTACATCGTGCTCGAACTCAGGGTTGTACACTAACTGTCGGTTGCTGTTGGAGTCGTAGTCGCGCAACTGGTCCGGATTGATCAATACCAGGTCAGCCTGCTGACCAATATCCAGCGTACCCACATCAAGGTTGAAGAATTGGGCTGGCTCCCGCGTAAGGCGCCTCACTGCAGTCGCCACTTTTTTGACGCCGGTTTTCTGCGCCAACTGGAGGTTTAACAGATTGCCGTCATAAAAAGCGAGATTGGTGATATGCGCTCCGCTGTCGTTAAAACCGGGGAGTGTATTTTCGTCAAACAGAATTTCGTCGGTTATATCGGGGTCAACATTTGCCACGTCCAGCCACCAGCGAAAACGCATGTCAAACTGACGCAGACAGTGTGCGAAAAAATCCGCCAGTGAAGTACAATCTTGCGGCGCTGCCGCGTAGACCGCCAACTCCTCTTCTGTCAGCCGGCTATTGTCTCCTGTGCGGTATGCGCAAAAGCGTCGATAGACCTCCGACAACTTCTGATCATGCCAACTCGCCACGGGCGTCACAGGGTCGATAACAATGTCATCCGGGTCCAGCTGAAAGGTTGCCGAGGGAACCCCGAGCCGGTTTAGTAGTGAGGGTGGCTTGGGTGAAACAGCATCCCAATCTTTGCGAAATTGTTCCTGCCATTGCGGTGTTTCCATCAGGGCAAGCCGCCCCGCCACGTCGTCTACTTCATAGGCAATCAATGCCCGGGTCGACTCAAGTTCTTCAAATATGGGCGCTTGCACACCATTGCCCCACATCCGGAAATTGGTCGCCAGTGCCTGAAAGTGAAAATGCCCTTTTAGCAAAGGCGAATTCAGTAATTTGGCAAGGCGCAACAGCCGTTTCCAGACACCGGGCGTTGATTTAAAGTCCAGCGCAGTCAAGGCGCTCACCCGCAGCGGCTTGCCGAACAGCCGCCCCGAGGTCCAGAAAAACCGGCGCAGGGTGGTAAACATATTCTTGCTGTCCGGCGTGGCCTGCCATACCCGCCCTCGCTCGCGCAGCACGCTGATCAATGCCTTCAGTTCGCGTTCGTCGGCAAACTGGGTAGGTATCCGCTTATCTTTGTGCGGATCGTTGGACAGGTAGTGGAAAATAATGCTGTCCGTGGACATGCCGATATAGCCCTGGTCCATCGCGGTATTCATTACCGCCAACATTTCGTCGCGTTCGGCCGGGGTTGGTTTGCGACTCACGCTCGCATCGACACCCATAACCTCGGCGCGCAGCATGGAATGCGGCAACAGGGGGGCAATATTCGGCCCCAGCGGAATGCGTTTGAAGTGGCTCAGATAATCGGCGGTATTGTGCCAATCCATTTTGTCGACGCACTTTTGCAGTACGCGCTTGGGCATATTTTCTACGCGGGTGAAGCAATCGATGATGGGGCTTTCGCCATTTTTCAGCTGGGCGCCAAACGCTGTACCCAGGGAGCAGTTGCCCACCACCACGGTTGTAGTGCCGTGCCGCACCGCTTCACCGAGTCCGGGGTTTACTTCGACTTCAAGGTCAAGATGAGTGTGAATATCCAGTAAGCCCGGCGTGAGCCAGAGGCCCTGGGCATCAACCACTTCGGCGGCAGATTCCGGGTCAAGTGAAGCGCCTCTAGCCGCTATTTTCCCGTTTTTAACCGCTATATCGTGGACGGCAGGAGTGTCGCCGCTGCCGTCAAAGACCAGCGCTCCGCGAATGAGTGTATCCCACTGGCTTGCAGCACCTGCTCCGTCCGGCATTGTGTTCTCCTCGATTAACTAGCTACTGGAGGCGGCCTTCTTGCGGCGCACCGGCTTGTCTGACTTGCCTTTCGCTGTCGACGACGTTTTGCTCGCAGGCGTGTTCGTGGCCTTTACTGCCAAACCGTACAGTTCCTGAAAAGAGTCGTCCAGAAACTCCCGATATTTGTCGGGCTGGTCAAGCTGGTCGCGGTCAGCCAACACCGAAATTGTCAGCGCCCTGCCAAAAGAAAATACTGCGTGAAACAGACCCACGCCAGGTGTCAGCACGCCCAGACCGTGGTATTGCACCAGGCGGGCTCCCGCGCTGTACAGGTCGAAATTCGGTCCGGGTACGTTGGTTACCACGGTACTCACATTCACCGGCATGTGCCGGGAAATCTTACCGCTGGAATACAGCTTGGCCCCGCCCTTCGCAAACCAAGGTGAAAAAACGCCCACCAGCTTGAGCGCGTCAACCAGCGGTGATTTTTCACCGAACTCTTTTGCGGCGTTGGCGCTGTCGTGAATGGCTTTCAGGCGTTCCACAGGGTCTTTAATGTCGGTATGCAGTTTGCAAAAAACCGATCCGACCTGATTATTGTCACCGCTCTCGCCACGCCGGGTACGCATGTTCATCGGGATAGTTGCAGCCAGAGACGAGTCAGGCGATTCGCCTACGTGATCGAGGTAACGCACCATCGCTCCGGCGACAACAGCCAGCGCCACGTCGTTAACCTTCATACCAAAGGCGTTTTTGATGAATTTAAAGTCTTCAACATTAAAGGATGTGGCTTCGAATGCCCTGTGCTTGCCTACCGGGCGATTGAAACGTGTTTTGGGGGCCTGGATATCCGGGCGCGGAATATCTTTGCGCAGAATGCCATACCCGAGCTTGGCAAAATCTTTCACCAACCCGGCACTGCCGCTGGCCATGGTGAAGGTATTTTTGGTCTGGTTCATAACCGCCCTGACTACCAACTCTCCCGAGTTGGGGCGGCGATCAATAATCAGTGGCGCCTGATTCAGTATGTAATCGGTTTCTTCCGGGTCTGGTTCCAGATCATGCAACGCGGCCATAAAGGATTGCCCGCCAGCCCCATCTACCAGGGCGTGATGCATCTTGGTGTAAATTGCAAAACTGCCCTCGGGCAACTCCGGGATATTGTCCAGACCTTCGATAATATACGCCTCCCACAAGGGGCGCGACATGTCCAGAGGGCGTGCGTGCAAGCGGGCTATCTGGATACAAAGCTGGCGCCAGTCGCCGGGGTGAGGCAAGGCGATATGGCGGAGGTGAAACTCGACATCAAAATTTTCGTCAACCACCCAATAGGGCCGGTCGATATTGCCCGGCACTTCGTGCAAGCGGGTTCGAAACAGTGGCAAACGATGCAGGCGCTTTTCAAAATTGGCAATAACCTGCTTGAAACGCACAAACCCACCGGGCGCTGTGGAGGGGTCATATATACCCAGGCCGCCAATGTGCTGCGGTGTGTTGGTTTGTTCCAGATTGATAAAAGCGGTATCAAGTACGCCCAATTGCTTCATAGGAGGTCCTGTCGATTCCTTGATTATTATACGTTCTTATTAACACAGAAGCGCTGGCGGGCAAAGCGGTGCCAGAGGACTAGTTTTCGCCCACGGGGCCGGGAATATCACTGGCCATGTCGTCGCCGCCGGGTTCCCCATCACCACCGAGCGATTTTAGCTCGTAGTAGCGCCCTTCTTCCCTGCTGCTGTAGACATAGGGGCTGCCCCAGGGGTCATTGGGTACCACGGAACCCGATAGATAGCCGCGACTATTCCAGTTGCGGGGCACGGGATCCGTTGTGGGCATAATAACCAGGGCCGCCAGCCCCTGCTCGGTGGTGGGGTAAAAATGATTGTCCAGCTTGTAGCGCTCCAGCGCCTCAGCCAGCTCTGCGAGCTGGGATTGCGCGGTGGCGAGACGATAGTCGTCAAGCCGCGCATGTACCACCGGATACAAGGCCGCTACAACCGCCGAAATCACCAGCAGCAAAACCAGTATTTCGCGGAAAGTCAGACCGCTCTGGCTATGTTGTCCCAAGATGCACCTCTGCACAAACGCTAATGCGAGTATCTCAGCTTAACGGCCGCTGGCTCAAGCGGCTAAGCCATTTGCCAATCGCCGTATCAAACGCGCTGTGTGCAGCAACGCCCACTTTCTCTGCCAGGGTTTTCTTCGCTACGTACTTCACCGCAAACAACTCTGTGGAGTCGCGCTTGTCCAAAAGGTATTCGTCGCTGGTCTGCAGCTCGTCTATCAATGCGTTGTCGAGGGCATTCTTACCAAACCAGACTTCCCCGGTCGCTACTGCTTCTACTGCCAACTGGGGGCGGTGCTCGCGAACAAACTCCTTGAACAGGCCGTGCGTGTCTTCCAGCTCTTCCTGAAATTTTTCCCGCCCCTCGTCTGTATTCTCGCCGAATACTGTAAGGGTGCGTTTGAATTCGCCGGCTGTGTGCATCTCAAAATCAATATTGTGCTGCTTAAGCAAGCGATGAAAGTTGGGGAGCTGGGCGATCACGCCGATAGAGCCGATGACGGCAAAAGGCGCGGCGAGAATGCGATTGCCGATACAGGCCATCATATAACCGCCGCTGGCCGCTACCAGATCAACCGCCACCGTAAGCCGGATACCCCGTTTGCGAATCCGGGCCAGCTGTGACGCGGCCAGACCGTAGGTGTGAACCATACCGCCGCCACTTTCCAGCCTTAGCAGAACTTCATCCTGCTCGCGGGCAACGGTAAGAATCGCAGAGATTTCGTGGCGCAGGTTATCGACCGCGGAGGCCTTGATATCACCGTCAAAGTCCAGAATATAAAGGCGCGGCTTTTCTTCGGGTTTTTCGCTTTTCTTGCGGGCTTTTTGTTCGGCTTTGTGCTTCTTTTTCTGTTCCTTGCGCTCTTGCTTAAGGCTGGTCTCATCGAGCACCATGGCTTTGATCTGGTCTTCCCAGTCTTCATAGCGATCATTCAGCGCAGTTACCTCAATGTGACCATCGTGCTCCCGGCGCCGTGACCCCAGTGAGGCTATTACGCCAACGACGATAACCAGCGCCACGACAAACGTGACTGTTTTTGCGAGAAAGAGACCGTAATCGCTCAGAAATTCCAAATGTGTTCTCCTGACAGCTCAAGGCAGCGAGGCATATTCGCGGCAGCGCTGCGCCAAGTCAAGAAGACCAATTATCCAGCGCCATTTCGGCTTCGCGATTTTCGGGGCGGGCCAGCAGCCCGAAGTTGCTTATAGTGACCTGATAGCGCGCGCCGTTGGCCATCGGTAGATAGGTCGCGGTGCCGTACTCGGCGTCGGCGAATTTAAGCAGAGGTTCACCGCGCTTCAACCATTGCCATACATCAAACACTTCTGACACCTGTATCGCATGCACACTGCGGGGCTTGTTGCGCTCATCGTCGAGCGCTTGATAGCGCCCTGAAATTCGCTCGAGGCGAAATACCGGGTCCAAGCCAAGCCGAGCCATGGTTGCACCCCATTTGATCATTCGCGCATCCAGCTGCCACTGGTCGCCAAACAATTGGTACTCAAGCGACTCCTCGCCCACCGTAACCAGCGCTTCATAATGCTGTGGGCCGCGTTGGCGGAAGTCTACGGTTGCAACGGGGGTTTCTTCGAGTAATGCGCGATAGGAGTATAGATCCCAGGCCGACAACAGGGCCGTTAGCGCCAGCAGCGCGCACATGACCGCGACACTGCCGACAAGAAAATGCTTTAGCACAGGAATGTTCATCAACAGGCGAAACGCGATAAAGCCCAGTGGCAGCGCCAGTAGAACCAGAGAGGCTACAAGCATCAGAATGCTCATCTTAGGCGGCCGGCTTAGCCTGCACTTTATAACCCAGTGCGGCGAGGCTTTCCTCGGCGAGCGTTAACAAATCGTCGTCAGCGTGCTCCTGCCGCGAGAGTTCCAGTACGTAGTATTCGACGCTGATCAAGGCGTCTGCGAGTGTTTCCAGCAGCTCTTGGGCTTTGCCGCTGCCGTGAGCTGCCGTGCGCTCGGTAAAGTCATTAACAAACCTTACCGCCGCTTTTAGAACCAGGGTAATCCGTTCCATCTTGAGGAGCTGGAAAGCCCCTCGAATGGTATCCAGTGTTGAACCGACATTGTAGATATGGGCAATGTCGTACTCGGACTCGACATAGGAGGTGATTGCACGCTTGGACATGCTGATACCGGCCTCCGACTCTTTAAAGACCAGTAGCCGAGACGTTTCGAGCTGACTGCTGTTACTGATGGCCATTTGCCGGTCGGGTGTAAGGTCTTCAAGCTCAGAGGCGGTGAGCTGATTTCTGTCCAGCTTGTCGAAGCTGTGCTCTATAAACAGTATGGCATCAGCAATGCCGGGCAATTGTTGCTGGGCCTGCGTATGACCGGCTCCAACCAGTTTGCCAGCCGCCTCGGCCTGCGCCGCAAGGTAGGTAGCCAATGTCGGCAGACTAAGCACTTTCAATACACCGGCCAGCTGCAACAGGATTGTCTGCAACGGCTCAATTTCATCGGCGTCGGTGCGTCCGCTCTGCATCAGAATTTCCAGAATATCCATAGCATTGCGCAATTCGCTGCGCAGTTCTCTGGACACGGTAGCCATCGCATCCAGCCCCGGCCCGAACATACGCCGCATCTGGCTTTGCAATTCAATATCACGCAAGGGCAGTGGCTCAATCCCGGCGCCAGCCATAAACCGGGCTGCAGCTGTGCCGGCTTTAGCGCCGCTAATCTGCAACAGATAATACAACTCCTGCTCGAGCCCCGGCACCGAGGGGACAGTATTTCTTTCATCTGGTTTCACAGATAGTGAACGTAATGCTTTGTCCAGCATACCAAAAAGCCGTCGACGAGTGCTGTTAATACAAAGGCTTCTCTCCTGAAAACCGTCGAGCACCGCACTGGCCAGCAGCCAGAAGCGCTGGGCCGGGCCCGGCTCTATCAATCCGCACAGGCGCTGCAGGGCGCGCGTCATCAGCCGGATATGCAGCTCCACTTGCGATTCCCGTATGACACCAAGCAAGCCAACCTGATACATGTGCCGCAAGCGTTTGATGGCATCGGACGCCGCCTGGTCATCGGCGTGTGGTTTCACGCCAAAATCGGACGTGCTAGTGAATTGCTGGTCTTTAATGCCCAGCAAGCTGTGTTCAAACAGAATCTCGCGCCCATGGGACAGGCGCAGCTCGTTGATCTGCGGTAGCAGCATCAGCGCGCTGTCGGATTTACGTGCAGCCACTGACTCCAGGTAGCGCGGCAACACAAAAAACGAGGCGCTCAAGGCCTCGAGTTGTTTATCGTTCAAGGGCTTCCCGGATTTCTGGCTATCGTCGAGCAGCGCGTACATATTTCGCGCAAGCAAGGCTGCGCCAAATACTTCAATGAGCTTGAGGGTGCCGGCTACCTGCCAGACGAGCCCGAGACAATTCTCCAGCAGCGCGCTGTTGTCCTGGTCGGAAAGGAACTCTTCAAACGTATCGATTGCCTGATCGAGAGTCACGCCCAATTCTGTGCTGACCAGATCCAGTGACGACAGGTTTACCGCGACTTCATACTGCACCGGTTTGACCTCACTTAATTTTTTCGGGGAACGTGCTGCTCACCGCTCTTGATTTTCGCCGCACGCAAGAATGGCAGCGCTGAATCTACATACTTATTATGTGTAACCGCATGGGTTCCAGCTTACACGACTTTCCCATGTACGGCAGGGGCTTACAAAATCTTAAAGGTAGCGTCTATAAGTCTCTGTTAAATATAGACTATAAATTTTAGCCCATGATAGCGGCTGCGCCACCGCAAGAAAGTGTGAATATTCGCAGAAAGTACTCTTGCCGAAAGATCTTTTGAAGGCCTCCCCTCAGCAGGCATGCTGGCGGCCGCTTTTTTGCCCCTCGCAAAAGAATACGGAATGTAGATGAATCAGACGCTGCCACAAGCATTAATGAGGTAAAAGCATTTGACGCGGGACGCCTGACGCGTTTGAGCTTATGGCAATTGCGATAACGCCATCGTAATGACCACTGTCGGCCTGTTGATGATGATTTACGCGCTGTAAGTCACCGTTCTCAACTTTGCAGCCAGCGGCAGTTCCCGCCGCTGGCCTTGTCTATCGCTTCCAGCTGTTCCTGATGGGCAGCCATCTCATCCTGTGACGCGCGAACTACCGGCAAGGCCTGACGACCGGGAGCCAGACGCCGAATGCCACTGGCGATTTCCGGACCTCCGCCGGCATTTGCTCCCTCGCCTGCCAGAGTTAAACCAATCTGCCCGCCCGTCATCAGCAGATAAACGTCTGCAAGAATCTCGGCATCCAGCAAAGCCCCGTGCAGATCCCGCTGGGAATTATCAACGCCGTAACGCTGGCACAATGCATCCAGGCTATTGCGCTGCCCGGGGTGCTTTTGGCGAGCCATAACCAGGCTGTCGATAACCGAACAACAGGCCGCGACCTTCTCGCTGCGCTTGAGCAGCTTCAATTCGTAGTCGATAAAGCCCACATCAAAGGGGGCATTATGGATAACCAGCTCTGCCCCGCGAATAAATTCGAGAAATTCGTCTGCTATCGCAGCAAATACGGGTTTGTCCTGCACAAACTCGTTGGTGATGCCGTGAACTTCCATTGCCCCGGCATCTATCTCACGCTCGGGGTTAATGTACTGGTGATAATGCCGGCCGGTAAGGCGCCGGTTAACCAGCTCAACGCAACCGATCTCGATAATGCGGTGGCCCTGGCTGGTTTCCAGGCCAGTGGTTTCGGTGTCCAAAACAACCTGTCGTGACACGTGTACTATCTCCCAAGAAGGTGTTGCAGGAACCAACCCTGCTTAAATTTTCGCCCGCCGGGCGTGGGCACTCAGCTGAGCGTCAGTTCGTCGATGCCTTTGTTAGCCAGCTGGTCAGCGATCTCGTTCTCACGGTGCCCGCTGTGGCCTTTAACCCAGCGCCAGTCGATATCGTGAGACTGCGACAATTTATCAAGTTTCACCCACAAATCCTTGTTTTTAACTGGCTTTTTATCTGCAGTTCGCCAGTCCCGGCGCTTCCAGTTGGCAATCCACTCGGTAATACCCTTGCGCACATATTGGGAGTCTGTGGTCAACACAACGTCACTTCGACGCTTCAGGGCCTCCAGCCCCTTGATAGCGGCCATCAGTTCCATACGGTTGTTGGTTGTTTCAGGCTCGCCACCATAAAGAGATTTTTCAACGCCGTTGTAGCGCAACAATGCGCCCCACCCGCCGGGCCCGGGGTTCCCCCTGCAGGCTCCGTCGGTAAATAATTCTACTGTCATTGCGACTCACTTTGTGTTGAATTCAGGCAGCCCTCCCGGGCTGCACCCAAGGGGCGAACGTTAACCATCGTTTCACGTCGCCACTTCATTTTTATTGGCGTAACCGGAGCGCGATATTTTGTCGCCGACAGAACAAAACTTCCACCTACCGGCAGCTTTTTAATCAACTCCGGTGGTGGCCACCGGTGGCGCATACACCATGCAGGCTTGCTCAGCGGCAGCCGGTGAAAGCCATACCAGCAATGATTAACTTCAAAGCCGAGCAGGTGCAGCCAATCGATCAGTCGGTAAGTTGTCAGCGCATGCTGCTGCCAGACACTGTTTCGCTGCAATCGTCCACGAAACTGCAGCTGCAAGCCCAGCAGCGAAAATGGGTTAAAGCCCACAATCAGCACCCTGCCGTGAGGCACGGTAATGCGTTCGATCTCACGCAGCATGTTGTGAGGGTTGGCAACAAACTCAAGTAAATGATGCAGTACCACAGCGTCCTGACTTTCATTGGCTATCGGCAGCTGCGTGAAGTCGGCGACGGCATCAAGCGCCCTGCCCAGATCACGCTGCACAGCTGGACCTATAGAGTAATGACGATGAATGCCGTCAGGGCGACTGGCCAGGGTTTGAGTAACCAGACTCAGCTCAAGCAATGAGCGGCCAAAGACGCCCTTCAGTGAATCCTGCAGCAGCTGCTTTTCCTCTTTCAGGAGCTGGCGACCCACTGGCCCCTCAAACCAGTGCTTTAGCGCTGGCAGCAAGTCGCTATCGGGTGCCTGTTGGCGCCATATGGCCACGTGCAGCTCCTGAGATTGGGGGGTTATTGAAAGCGAACTGCCGGGTAACTTGCTGTTACAGTTGCAGTTCAGCCGACACTGGATTAGCGTAACCTAAAATCGATTTTCAGAGTACGTATGATTCACATTGATCCCATTTCAGCCTTCAGCGATAACTACATCTGGTGCCTGCATAACGACAATGGCGAAGCCGTGGTTGTCGACCCGGGCGATGCAGCGCCGGTAGAAGCCTTTCTGACCGAACGCTCGCTGAAACTGACGGGCGTATTGATTACCCATCACCATTTTGACCATGTGGGCGGTCTGGAGGCCTTGTTGCAAAATCGCCGGATACCGGTGGTTGGCCCGCCAGGCGCAGCGCCGCAGATCAGCCGCGAGCTGTCAGACGGCGAAAACGTCGAGGCTCTGGGCGTGAGTTTCGAGGTCATCACAGTGCCCGGCCATACCCTGGACCATATTGCCTATTTCGCCGCCGCCGAGTCACCACCGCTTCTGTTTTGCGGCGACACACTCTTTGCCGGTGGATGCGGCCGCCTGTTTGAAGGCACGCCCGAGCAAATGCACCACTCGCTTGGCAAGCTCAAGGCCCTGCCCGCTGAAACGCAAGTCTACTGCGCCCACGAATACACTCTGACCAACTTACGCTTTGCCCAGGCGGTAGAGCCCGGCAGCCGCGCGCTTGCCGAGCGCTTCGAGCGGGAAAGTGCCAAGCGGCAAAGGGAAATACCCACCGTGCCCTCAACCATTGCTCTGGAGTGCGCAACCAACCCCTTCCTGCGCAGCCACGTTGACGAAGTGCAAGACACCGCAGGCGAATATGCTAGTATGGCGCTCAATGATGAGGTCGCTACTTTCGCGGCAGTTCGACACTGGAAAGACAATTTTTAGCATTGCTGCGGCCGGAAAGTTCTCCCGGACATTTTGCGGGAAGGCGCTCAGCATGTCAGATCACGCTGTTGGAATAATCTGATTAACTAGATGAAAAATAATAGCTTACGACACCTTCTTTATATAGTTTCCAGCCTCTTTCTCGCGGCTTGCGCAACCACCAGCGAGCCGGACGTTGCAGCAGCGACCGAAATCGCCACCAGTAACTGCGAGCACGGCAGCATTCATAAAGGCGACTGCAAACTGGCAGGCCTGCCAACCACTGATACCGGTGATGTTGACGACCTCTGGCAGCACATTACCCGGGGATATCGGCTCACCCAATACAGCGCCCACCCCCTTGTTGTCGAAAAGTTCGAACACTACCGCGCCCGCCCGGAATTTATCAATACCATCGCCGAACGCTCCAGCCGCTATCTCCACTTTATCGTTGAGGCTATTCGCGAACGCGATATGCCGATGGAATTTGCCCTGCTGCCGGCCATCGAGAGTTCATTTGACCCCTTTGCCTATTCCCATGGCCGGGCTGCGGGCCTGTGGCAGTTTGTGCCCCTCACCGCCAGACATATGGGTATGAAACGCAGCTGGTGGTATGACAGTCGGCGCGATGTCATCGCCGCAACCGAAGCCGCACTGGATTATTTACAGGAACTCAATGCCCGCTTTGACGGCGACTGGCTGTTGACAATGGCCGCCTACAACTCCGGGGCCACAACAGTGAATCGCGCCATCATCCGCAACCGTAAGGCCGGACGGGATACAGATTTCTGGTCTCTGTCACTGCCGGAAGAAACCGAAGCCTACATCCCCAAGCTGATTGGCCTTAGCCAGCTCATAAAAAGAGCTCCTTACGTCGGCATTGAACTGCCGGTAATTCCCAATATCGCTGCCTTCGAAATCGTGGACATTGGCGGCCAGATAGATCTGGCACAGGCCGCGGAGCTGGCCGGGTTAAGCATTGAGGAAATATACCGCTTTAACCCCGGATACAACCGCTGGGCCACAGACCCGAATGGTCCGCACCGGCTGGCCATACCGGTAGCGCAGCGACTGCAGTTCGAAGAAAACCTTGCCAAAATCCCGGCCGAACAGCGCCTGCGCTGGAGCCGCTACCCGGTTGAGCCCGGCGATAACCTGATCAAGATCGCGCGCCGTTTCAATACCGACGTCGCGACCATAAAGGCAGCCAACAAACTGGATAACAATACAATCCGCGTCGGTCAGGTGTTGATGCTGCCCTCCGCAAGCGCCTCCAAGGCTCAATATGCACTCAGTGCCGACCAGCGTCTGGCCTCAGCCCAGAAACGTGGGGAAGGCAGCGATAAGAAATCGCTCTACCATGAAGTCCAGCGCGGCGAGTCCCTGTGGACAATCGCTCGTCGCTACGGTGTCAGCGTGAAGTCGCTAGCCAGCTGGAACAATATGGTGCCCAAAGACCCCTTATTCCCCGGACGCAAGCTGATTGTCTGGCAAGATGCCGACAGCCGCGCATTAAGCCGAACGAGAATTGCGCCTCGAAATACCATCCGCAAGGTGGGCTACACTGTACGCAGCGGTGACTCGCTGGCGACTATCGCCCGGCGATTCAGCGTGCGCGTGAACGACATTATCAAATGGAACGAGATCAACACCGGCAAGTACCTGATGCCGGGGCAGGTGCTCAGTCTGTATGTCGATGTCACGAAGCTCTCCGGCCGGTAGTCTGCGCCGGTTTATCACCCGTTAAATACACATCTGAGGCTGCATGCGGCAACCCCTGCGAACATTTTTGCGCTCTTTGGCAACGCCCGCTCTTCACTACAGGCGGCCGGAATGACAGCCTATTTCATTCGTCGCTTTTTGCTCATTGTGCCAACCTTTATCGGCATTACCCTGCTGGTGTTCGCGGTAACACGCGTTGTTCCGGGTGGGCCCATTGAACGAATGATGACCGCCTCGCTGGTCAGCGGCGACCAGGCAGGCAAGGTGCAGCGTGACACCCAAAGCGGCAGCACGCTGTCCGCCGACCAAATTGCGCAACTGGAAGCCTATTACGGCTTTGACAAGCCGGTACTAGAGAGCTACGCCTTGTGGCTGGGCAAGGTGATCACACTGGATCTGGGCGAGTCGAGTCGCTATCAGGACCCAGTCTGGCAAATTATCAAAGAGCGCTTTCCCGTTTCCATTTTCTACGGACTGACAACGCTGATCCTCACCTACCTTATCTGCATTCCACTCGGCGTAGCGAAGGCTTTGGGGCACAACAGTCTGTTCGACAATGCCTCGTCAGCGCTTGTCTTTCTCGGCTACGCCCTGCCGAGCTATGTGGTAGGCATTGCCCTGGTGGGACTGTTTGCGGCCCATTGGGACATTTTCCCTCTCGGTGGTTTTGTCAGTGACCACTACGACGACCTCAACACCTGGGGCAAGCTGAAGGATATTTTCTATCACGGCGCCCTGCCATTAATCGCCTATATGGCGGGCAGTTTTGCGCTGACCACCTTTATGATGAAAAACGCCCTGATGGACAACCAGGCCGCTGACTACATGCGTACCGCCGCCGCTAAAGGGTTGATGCGTAAAACTGCGGTATGGCGCCACGCCTTTCGCAACAGTCTGATTCCCATCGCCACTTCCTTTGGCAGCAATATCGCTTTTTTTATGGGTGGTTCCTTTCTGATCGAAACCATCTTCAACATCGATGGCATTGGCCTTCTGGGTTACGAGGCCATTCTCGAGCGCGACTACCCGGTAGTGATGGGAATTCTTGTCATCACGTCGCTGCTGTTTCTGATCGGCAATATCATCTCGGATTTTCTGGTCGCTATGGTTGATCCACGCATCCGCTTCGGTGAGGCGCGCTGATGCTTAAGCTCAACCCGGTTACCCGTAAACGCCTGGATCGCTTCAAACAGTTACGCCGCGGCTACTGGTCGGCCATCGCACTCGCCTGCCTGTTTGTGCTTAGTCTCGGCGCTGAAATGATCGCAAGCCAACGCGCCCTGTTGGTCATTTACGAAGGCGAGTGGCATTTCCCGACCTACGGCGCCATCATTCCCGGAACGCAGTTCGGCCTCGACTATCAATACGAAACCGACTACAAAACGCTCAAGCTCACACTGGAAAGCAGTGGCAGTGGCCGGGTGATTATGCCACCGATTCCTTACGGGCCACTTGAAACCGATCTGGCCGTTGGCGACTTCCCTCCGCACGCGCCTTCCTTTGCCAAACAACATTATCTGGGCACTGATACCAGCGGTCGCGATGTGCTCTCGCGCATCATCTACGGTTTTCGCATTGCCATGTTGTTTTCGCTGCTGCTGCTTGTTTTCAACTACCTGATTGGCGTCAGCATTGGCTGCCTCATGGGCTACTGGGGTGGCGCCTTTGATCTGGTGTTTCAGCGCCTGATCGAAATCTGGTCCAACATCCCCTTTCTATACGTCATTATGATAGTCGCCTCCATCATCCAGCCGGGCTTCTGGACGCTGGTGATGATTATGGTGTTTTTTGGCTGGACCTCTATCACCTGGTATATGCGCACCGCTACCTACAAGGAAGCCGCACGCGAATACGTGATGGCGGCGCGCGCCATCGGCGCCTCCAACACCCGCATTGTGTTTAAACATATCCTGCCCAACAGCGTCTCCACCCTGATCACCTTCGTACCGTTTTCAGTTGCAGGCGGCATTACCTCGCTGACCGCGCTCGATTATCTGGGCTTCGGCCTGCCGCCGCCCACCCCCAGCTGGGGTGAACTGTTAAAACAGGGCACCGAAAACCTCGACTCCCTGTGGATGGTGTTGTCGGTCGTCGGCGCCATGACGCTGATACTGATGCTTGTCACTTACATCGGTGAAGCCATTCGTGAAGCCTTTGATCCGCGCAAATTTAGTTATTATGAATAAGCTTCTTTTTATTGTTCTGGCTGCTTTCCTGTCTGCGTCGCTATGGGCGGCTCCCGAAACACTGCCGGCAAATCTCGACTGGAAAACCAACCTGGACGACCCGGTATTTGCCTCACCCGAGGCCAAGCGTGGCGGTCGATTTCGCAGTTTTATCACCACCTTCCCTCTCACCCTGCGACTGGTTGGGCCGGATTCCAACGGTAGCTTTGCCGGTTATTTGCGCGCCAATGCCCTCGCGCTGGTTGATATACACCCTGACACGCTGAATCCTATTCCGATGCTTGCCAGCCATTGGGCTTTCGATCCCGACGGTAAAACCGTGTACTACAAGCTCGACCCTGATGTGCGCTGGTCAGATGGCAGCGCCGTGACTGCCGATGACTACCTCTTTACCATCAAATTCATGCGCTCGGAGCATATTGTCGCGCCCTGGTACAACAACTATTACAGCAACGTGATCGTGGATGTACGCAAATACGATGACTACACCATCGCAGTGACAGGCGCGGTGCCCAAACCACGCGATGAACTTCTATTTGAATACGGCCTGCGACCAACTCCCGAACACTTCCACCAACTCGACAGCCAGTGGGTACGGAATTTCAATTGGGAAATCGAACCCAATACCGGGCCCTACCAGATAGCAGAATTGCGCAAAGGCAAATACGTTGAGTTTGATCGCAAGGCGAACTGGTGGGGCAACAACAAACGCTATCTCAAGCATCGCTTTAACCCTGACCATGTGAGGGTCAAGGTCATTCGCGATATCAATCTGGCCTATCAGTATTTCGCCAAGGGCGACCTGGACAGTTTCGGGCTTGTCGCACCGGTGTTCTGGCACAAGAAAGCGCAGGGCGAAATATATGATCGCGGCTGGGCGGCGAAAATTAAATTCTACAATGACGTTCCGCAGCCCTCGCAGGGCATGTTTCTGAATGAAAGCGACCCTCTTCTGGCTGACAAGCGCGTGCGCTATGCCATTGCCCACGCCAGCAACATCCAGAAAATCATCGACACCGTTCTGCGCGGCGACTACGAGCGCCTTAACTCCCAGTATGAAGGCTACGGGGATTACACCAATCCTGCAGTGCTCGCGCGCAGTTTTGATCTTGAGAAGGCCAACGAGCTTCTTGATGAAGCCGGATGGACCGAACGCGATCGTCGTGGCATTCGCCAGAAGGACGGAAAGGCACTGAGCCTTCGCATCACCTATATGAGCAGCAGCCACAACGACCGGCTGGTGATACTGCAGCGCGAAGCACTCAAAGCCGGCATCGATTTCCAGTTGCAGTTGCTGGATGCTTCCACCGCATTCAAGCAAATTTTGGAAAAGAAGCATCAAATCGCGTGGATGGGCTGGTCAGGCGGCGGTTTGTCACCGGTGTTTTGGGAATTCTATCACTCGGTGAACGCGCACAAGCCCCAAACCAACAACATCACCAACACTGACAACGCCGGGATTGACAGCAAGATAGAGGCCTACCGCGCCGCGCAGGACAAACCCACCCGCGTTGCGCTGGCCCACGAGCTGCAGGAAATGATTCACGCACAGGGTTCTTACATTCCCACGTTTAAAGTACCTTACACCCGCGAGGCCTACTGGCGCTGGCTGCAACTACCGGAACATTTCGCCACGCGAACCAGCAGCAGTGTTATAGACAGCATGGGCAGCACCGGCGGCCTGTTCTGGATAGACCAGGAGCGCAAAAAGGCCATACTGGAAATGAAATCAGACAACGAATCGATGGACCCCTTGCTGATCATCGATGAGAGCTGGCGCCGATGAAGCCCCTACTCGATGTTCACAACCTCAGCACACACATTCGCGGTGAGCATGAAACGCTTACCGTGGTTGACGATGTCAGCCTGCGCATTGCCGCCGGAGAAACGGTCGGACTGGTGGGAGAGTCTGGCAGCGGTAAAAGTATGACGGCACTATCAATTAGCGGCTTGTTACCCAGGCCCGACAGCTTTATCGGGAGCGGCAAGCTCCTGTTTGAAGGGCGCGATCTGCGACAGCTGTCGAATGCAGAGATTGCCCATTTGCGTGGCAACCGTATCGGCATGATCTTTCAGGACCCGATGACCGCGCTGAACCCGGTGCACCGCATTGGCCATCAAATTGCCGAAGTGCTGCTGATCCACAAACGCTTTGCCAACAACAGCGCCGCCCTTAACCGCAAAGTATTGGATTTACTCAATGCGGTTGGTATTCCCCAGGCCGAATTGCGTCGCGACAGTTACCCCCATGAACTGTCGGGGGGAATGCGCCAGCGCGTGATGATAGCCATCGCGCTGGCCTGCGAACCGGCCCTGCTGATAGCCGATGAACCCACAACCGCACTGGATGTCACCGTTCAGGCGCAAATTCTCCAGCTGATTAAAAACCTGCAAGCACAGTACGGTATGGCCCTTCTCTTTATCACCCACGATCTGGCCCTGGTATCGCAAATCAGCGATCGGGTGGCTGTTATGTATGCAGGCCAGATTGTTGAAACCGCGCCTACTGCTGAACTGTTCGCACAGCCACGCCACCCCTATACCCGCGCGCTGCTCGCCTCGACTCCGAGTGCGCAGGTGCCGCATAAAACCGAGCTGCCGACTATTTCGGGCGCGGTAGCCAGACCACAGGATTATGGCGATGGCTGCCGCTTCAAGAACCGCTGTCAGCATGCGCGCGACATTTGCAATCAATCCATAACGCTTGCCAACACCAACGCTGACCACGGTGTGCGCTGTATACGCTGGCAGGACATCATCGACGGCGGCCACAATGCCTGATCAATCCCCTGAAGCCCTGCTCACCGTAAGCGACCTGAAATTACATTTCACGCAGCGCTATGGCGTATTTAAACAGCACCGCTCGGTGATCCGCGCCGTCGACGGCGTCAGCTTTACCCTGAATCGCGGAGAAACCCTTGGGCTGGTTGGCGAGTCCGGTTGTGGCAAAAGCAGTCTCGGCAAGGCCCTGCTGAAGCTGCACAATCCAACTGCCGGTGACATCCTGTTCTCCGGCAATGATGGCAGCCGGCAGAATATCGCCGAGCTCTCGCAGGCCGAACTACGGCCATTGCGCGCCAGGCTGCAAATGGTTTTTCAGGACCCTTACGAATCCTTGAATCCCCGCCATACAATAGAAACCATACTCGAAGAACCCTTTATCGTTCACGGCTATGGCGCCCGACATGAGCGGCGCCAAAAACTCGACGCCCTGCTTGAACTGGTTGGCCTTGGTCAGGATGCCCTGAACAAATATCCCCATGAATTTTCCGGCGGTCAGCGTCAGCGCATCGGCATAGCCCGCGCCATCGCGCTGGAACCGGAGCTGCTGATATGCGACGAAGCGGTGTCTGCACTGGATGTATCTGTACAGGCCCAGATCATTAATTTGCTGCTTAAAATTCAACAGCAAATGGGGCTGGCCATGCTGTTTATCTCGCACGACCTGTCAGTTGTGCGTCATATCAGTGATCGCATTGCCGTGATGTATAAAGGCAAACTGGTGGAGCAAGGAAGCGCACAGGCGCTCTGCGATAAACCCGCTCATCCGTACACCCGCGCGCTCCTGAACTCGGTACCGCAGCTTGGTCACGACTGGATGGCCGCCGACCTCGCTCGCGGCGAAGTCGGCGCCGTGGAGACGTCAATTCAAACGGCCTGTGCTTTCGCCCCGCGCTGCCCGCGTGCGCAAGCACTTTGCCGCGAACAAGAGCCGGAATTGATCGGCATGTCAGGCGATTCCGGGCAGCGCTTTGCGGCCTGCCATTTCCCCGAGCCCGGCTTTTCCGCCAGCACGTAGCACACCGGTGGCCTAAAATGGTAATCTTTACCCGCTTTTCATTCCTGTAGTCATCGACGATGCCATTGAAACCCTCAGCTCACCGTAATGATTATGTACCGCTTAAATATGCGCGCAGCATGTTGAGAGTGGCTGAGGCTCAGGGCTACGACCCCTCTACCCTGCTAAGCTCCCTGAATCTGCCGCAAAATCCGCTGGATCCGGCCGCCGACCCCGAGAGCCTGCTTGACGCCCGCTACTACACGCTGATTTACAGCCGCGTTATGTGGCTTCTGCAAGATGAATCCTTTGGTTTGAACCTGCAGCGGCCTACGCCCACGGGCACGTTCCGCATGATGTGCATGTGTATTATTCATTGCACCACGCTGGAAAGCGCCCTGAAAAGGGCCGCTGAGTTCATGTCTTTCTGTCGCAATATCACCGGCTTGTCGCCAGTGAGTCCACGCCCGATCAAACGCACGGGCAGCGGTCGGGCGACGTACACCTTCAGCACAACCTACCTGCTTGAAGACAGTCCCTGTCAGGACAACGACACCGTAGTACATGCCATGGCAATCTGGCGCCGCTTTTGCAGTTGGCTCATTGGCCGCCATATCCAGATGTTTGAAGTTCGTCTCAAAGGCCCCGAGCCTGCAGACGCCAGTTATTTCGAACAGATTCTGGGTTGTGATATTTATTACGACCAGCTCGAAAACGCCTTCGTGATGCCCGAGCACTACCTCGACTGCCCGCTGGTGCATACCGAAGATTCCCTTCGCGAATTTTTGCGCAATGCGCCCTACTATCTTATGGTGTCGACCGACGACGAAGACACGTCGCTATTGGCGCAGATGAAGCGCATTGTTGGCAATGATTTGAGCCGGGACTTTCCCAGCGTCGTCACCATGGCCGAACAACTGAATATGTCGGTTAGAACACTGCGACGGCGACTCAAGGATTACGACACTACCTATCAGGAATTCAAGGACAACCTGCGTAGGGAACACGCCATACGGTGGCTGAACCAGCCAGAATTGAAGATCAACGCGGTGTCGGCCCTGCTCGGCTTTGATGAGCCAAGTGCCTTTCATCGCTCTTTTAAAAAATGGACCGGCATGACGCCCGGTGAATACCGCATCAGCCGTAAAAAGCAGACATCTCGCAAAGAAACCTGATTGTTGCCTGCGGTCTTACCAGCCTGTAATAACGCCGCGAGGCCAGCTGTCTTACAATTGCAACGCGTCCAATAGCCCCTTACAGAGAAGCTCTATGCCCTTCCAAACCTCCCGTCGCCCGCTCGCCAGCGTCACTTTTCTGGCGATAGTCGTTATCAGTTTTGGCCTGAGCGCCTGCTCACGCAGTATTCCGCTCGAAGCCCGACCAGTTCCGGCCAGCATGGCAGCAGAACAAGGCGACTCGATCAGAAACCTGCCTTTTGACGGCGCACATAATTTCCGCGACCTGGGCGGATACACAAGCGCTGACGGCAAGACGCTGCGCTGGGGCATGCTTTATCGCTCCGATAAGCTCTCGGATTTGAGTGAAACCGACGAGCAGTACCTTGAGCGGCTGGGCATTCGCAGAATTGTCGACTTTCGCTCCGAGCTGGAGCGCGGCGAAGAACCCAACCGTATAGCGCCAGACTCTTCAATCGCTATCGTCAACAAACCTATCGCTATTGAGGCCGCCGCCATTGAGCAGGTCAAAGACCGCATTGTCGCCAGTGATGCCACGGCTGCGGAAATGGGCCAACTCCTGATTAGCGCCAACCGGCAAATGGTGGAAGATTTTACGCCGGTCTACCGGGAATATATGCAGGAACTATTACAGGCTGACAATTATCCGACCGTGTTCCACTGCACAGCGGGCAAAGACCGTACCGGCCTCGCCGCTGCTCTGGTACTGAGCGCTGTTGGCGTGCCCCGCGAAACCGTCATGCAGGATTATCTCGCTACCAACCTCTATACCGCCGAGTATATTGACCGGATGGTCATGCTGATCAAAGCCGGCAGTCTGTTTCGCGCCAATGACGAAGCAATACGCGCATTGTTCGCTGTCGATGAGCGCTATCTCAACGAAGCCTTTGCCGCTATCGACGAGCACTACGGCAGTCTCGACAACTACCTCAGCTCAGGCCTGGGGCTGGGCGAAGCTGAACGCAGCAGACTTCGCGAGCTGTTACTGGAGTAAGCCGGCTAGCCCCTGCCCCCTACTTTCGGGTGATGTGCCACGATGCTCACGCCCTTAATCTTCCCGCCTGAATCTGGAGTCTGTATGCCCGTTAGTGTGCTGTTTGTCTGCCTTGGAAATATCTGCCGGTCGCCTGCGGCTCAGGGCATTCTTGAAAAGCGTATAAACGATGCCGGGCTGCACCAACAGATTCGCGTTGATTCCTGTGGCACGGCCGCCTTTAACGTTGGCAAACCACCTGATGCACGCTCGCAGTCGGCGTCTGCGCGGGCCGGGTACGATATCAGTGCGCAGGTCGCCCGGCAGATTTGTGATGAAGACTACGAGCAGTTCGACTACATCATCGCCATGGATCGCATCAACCTGACCAATGTCGAATCCTGGGCGCCCAAAGACTATGCGGGCGAGTTGAACCTGTTTATGCACTATTGCAAAAACGGCGGTAATACCCAGATTCCCGACCCGTATTACAAGGACGCGGATGCCTTTGACGGCGTTATCGCTTCATTGGAAAAGGCCGCAGATGGTTTGCTGGCTCATATCAGAAACAAACACGGTATTTGAGAGAAATTTATGAAATTTGTACTGTCTACCTCTTTCAGCACGGTGTCCCATCTCACCAAACTGGCACCGGTTGCCGACGACTGCGGCTGGGAAGCCATGTCGTTTTCCGACCATGTAGTACACCCCGAATCAATTGATACGCCCTACCCATACACAGACGATGGCACACGTCGCTGGGAAGCCTTTACCGATTGGCCCGACCCCTTTGTTATGGCGGGGGCTTTATCGACCATCACCAAGCGGCTCAAATTCACTAACAATATTTTTGTGCTGCCGATGCGCAACCCCTTTTTGGTAGCCAAGGCGATTAGCACCGCCGCCATCATCTCCGACAACCGGATTATCCCGGCCATTGGCGTAGGTTGGTCGAAGGATGAATTTGAGCTAATGCAGCAGGATTTTCATACGCGCGGTAAACGGGCCGACGAAATGGTAGAGGTTATGCGTCTGCTGTGGTCCGGTGAGATGGTGGAATACCAGGGCAAACATTATCAATTTGGCAAGCTGGAAATGAACCCGGCACCAAGCGCTCACATTCCGATCTGGGTTGGCGGTATTAGCGATGCCGCGATGAAACGTGCAGCGCGCCTGGGTGATGGCTGGGTGACCGACCTGCAAACTTCCGAAGAAATTATTGCCTGCATTAACAAGGTCAAACAGTACCGCAAAGAGTACGGCCGCGAGCATTTGCCCTTCAGCGTCATGGCTACGCCTTCAGATGCCTTCACCGTCGACGGATACAAAAAGCTGGAAGACGCGGGCGTAACGCATATTCTCACCATGCCCTGGCCTTTTTATCATGGCGAAACCGACGACATTGACAAAAAAATCGACGGTGTAAAACGCTACGCCGACGATATTATTGTTAACTGCCAGTAATCACCAGATCATTCAAACACGATCGACTGCCCGTCACCGGCGGGCAGCTCCAATACCGCTTGCCCATTCGTCACCGTAGCGCTCGCACTGCCGGCTCGCGCAACAGTGCCGTCGGTCAGGCCAATCAGGGTCAGGCTCAGTGGGTCTGAACTCGACAATTCGATGCGTTTATCATCGCGATTAGCGATACCGGCCCGCGCCAGATCCAGACGCAGCGCAGCGACATTGGTCAGGCTGGCGCTGACCAGCCCGCCTGCCGTTTCAAATCCGCTGAAAGTCCAGCGCTGTTCTTCTCGAATCGCAGGGCTAAGCGTCATTTGATTAGGCAGAATCAGCGCTTGCGGAAGTTGCTCTACGCTATACAGCGCTTCGGGCCGCCCCTGTGAACTTAGCTCAATGCGCGCGTCGTTAACGTCGTCGATAGCACGGATGTTGTCCAGCCACCAGGCCCCGGTCGGCCCAATGCCGAGCTCGGGGTCAATTTCGTCAGGGTTCCAGCGATAGACAAAATTACCCGGGTTTTGCTTGCGGCTACCGGTTTCTTCCAACCATTGCACCATCCACTTGGCCGCCTCCTCATAAGCCGAGTACGCTACGTCCTTTAGCGTCCAGATGATGTGGTCTTCGGCAAAATAGTGGTCAAACACATAGCGGTAGCCGTTATCTCGCACCGCATCAACCGTCGCCCGCGCTTCCGGAAAGGGTACCAACTCGTCAAAGGTTCCGTGAGCGTGGTAGTAGCCGTTCCACTTGATATTTTCAATCAGTGGCAAGGTACCGTTGTCGCCGGCCAGAACGACGCCGCCAGCGAACACCTCCGGGTATTTGATCATAAAGTTAATGGTGCCGATGGCCCCCATCGAATAGCCGGTACTAAAGGTGCGCTCACTGTCGATACTGTAGTATCGGGCAATATCTCGCCACACTTCCCAAAAGTCGACTTCAGCGCCTGCCCGATAGGAACCGGCACCGCCGCGGCCCAAAGTCGTCGCGCAAATCGATTGCCGAAGGCGCTCGCACGCCGCATCCAGAAAATTGGGTACCGTGGCGCTGTACTGATTATGATTTTGGGTCAGGCTGTGCAACAGCCACGTGAAGAGCACCGGCTTGGACGCATCGGCGACATAATTCACGGGCACATAAATACCGTAGGGTTGCACTTGATCAAAGTACTGAGGGTTATTGGTTGGATTTTCGCCCCGGTTCACCCCTGCCGGAAAACTGCCATCGCCCAAGCGGGCGCCCGCCAAAGACGACACGTACCAGCGGTTACTGTAGCCGGTCGGCTGTGGTTCCGGCTCGGTCTCACCCATACGCCCCCAATCCAGCGCGACTGAAAACGCGCTGACGTCGCCGGTATTCAGGGCGATGGACTGCGTATCGTCAAACCAGAAATTATTGAGAGCCGGTTCATCCTCGTAGTCGCGAAAAGCCATATTGAATACGGGGGGCTGGGTTGGCAGTTTGCGAAAGCCGGCATTGTCGTCAAGAAAGCCACCGCTGCCGTTGTGAATGCCGGACGCGAGATACACGGTCCATTGCGACTGGTCACTGATGCCAAACAGGCTTGCCGGCAGTTGGGCGACGAAAGAACGGGACGGCAGATCGTGGCTGACCTCGCCATATGATCGCGGGCCATTGCCATCTTTCAAATCTACCAGCACACCGGCGCTCGACAGGAAAATAACGGCATCAATACCCTCGGTGCGCAGGCCACTAACGCCCGGCCATTCGTCGTCGCCACCCGCCTTGTAGTCAATCCCAAACGCCGCGACCGGTACCGAGGTATCGAGCAGGGTCTGCCAGTCTACACGCCAATACGTGGTGTTATTGTCGAGACCGATCCCCACCCGAAAAATATCGGCGCCGTTGCCAGCCATGTTCTCGTCGGGATAGTGAAGGCTACCGCCCGTGGGCGTGCCCACGCGATACACCGGCACATTAATACCTTTTGCACCGGAGGCGTCGTAGAGAAAATCGGTCCAGTAATAGGCGCCGTGGGCGTAACGCCCAGTGCCCGAGGTTCTGGGAGCTCCTTCGGCAAAAGGCCACCGGGGGTTTACCGGCAATGCCTGCTCACGACCAAAAGCCGCTGCCGGAGCACCACTGGGCACCGCGCCCAGAGCAGTCCGAGGGCTTTGCACGACATCCGGCTCTGATCCGGTGACTGGTGCTCCCGAGGAAGAACTGGAGCTGGAGCTGCCGTTGCAGGCCACCAGCACAAGGGTGCCGATCGTGAGGCACAAGCGCTGAAGGACACTTCTATCGAAACGGGGGAACAACATGATAAACACAGCCTGCAAATATTATTGTGATGAATCATCATACGCTGGGCACACCCTCACGGACCACCCAACCGCCTCGCGCGCCGACACTGGCTCAGCTCGTTAAACCACAACCCGCTCAAACAGACAAAGCGATTCCATATGATAAGTCTGCGGGAACATGTCGGCCCAGCGCGCTTCACGCAGGGTATAGCCCCCTGCCAGCAAGATTGCCGCATCGCGCTCCAGGGTTGCCGGGTCGCAACTGACATACACAAGCCTTTCTATCCCGCTTTGCGCCAACACCCGGCACAGGGCGGCCGCACCGGCCCGCGGCGGGTCCAGCACCAGCTTGTTAATACCGGCAGGCAAACGAAAGGAATCGCTGAACAAATCTGCCTGAACAAAACGTAGTTGCTTCAGCGTGGCCGCATTCGCTTTGGCCCGTTCAACCATGGCGGCATCCAGCTCGATACCGGTTACTGCCGCCCCGCTCGCCGCCAGTGCGAGTGAGAAATTGCCCAGACCGGAGAAGGCATCCAGCACCTTGTCATCTGTTTGCGCATCCAGCCAGGCACAAACCTGATTGACCATCGCGCTGTTGATTTCGGGATTGGCCTGACTGAAGTCATCGGGCTGAAATTGCCAGTTCTGGCCGGGATAAACGGAATTTGGATACTCGGGGTGTTCCCATACGCGCTCGCCGGAAACCGAAATGCTTGCAAGGGCAATACCGGTAGCAGCGTTGGCAAACTCAGCCAAAAATCGGTTTAACACCGATTGGCCCGGGCGCCGGTCAAGCGTCAAATGCGCGCTGATGCTTCTGTCTGCCGCCTCTGCCAGCATCAGCATGCCTGAACGCAGTGCTTGCAAAGACTGCTTGTGCTCGTAAAGCCGGGTCAGGGCTGCCGTCAGGGCCGGCCGCAACACCTGACAACCCGGCACTTCAACAATATTGCGGCTTTTGGAGGCGCGAAATCCCAGTTGGAGTTGCCCTTTATGGGTCGCAAAATGCAGGCGAAGCCGGTGCCGGTACTCCCAGCATTGCCCGGTGAGCGGGGAGCGAACGGCATCAATCGCGGCAAGACGTGACAGCATTTCGCTAAAGCGCCGGGCCTTGTGATCCCGCTGGCTCTGCTCAGACATATGCTGCAACTGGCATCCACCACATTGCTCAAAGTGCCGGCAGCGTGGCTCAATGCGCTCGAGGACCGGCGCATCAATCTGAGTCGCAACGGCCTCGTCATAGCGGCCACTGATTCGTTCGCTGCGGGCCTGCACCCGCTCTCCCATGAGCGCACCGCGCACAAAGACGGCCTTGCCCCCACGTCTGGCCAAGCCACGGCCATCGTCGCAGAGGTCCAGAATATCCAGAGTGTCTCGCCAGGGTTTTTGAGTGGTTTTCGCCGGTTTAAATAGCTTGGGGCCCCGGCTTTTCATTGCTGGAAAGACCGCGGCGAAAATGCGCGATACCGCTCCAGGCAGGCAGCCTTGCGCTCGCCCAACCAGCGCTTTTCTGCATCGCTGCGTGCGTCTGCCTGCCCCAGCTCTCGACAATCCAGCGCTTGGTAGTACTGGCGATCACGATCCTGCTCGCGTATTTGCGGGCTCAGTTTCACAACTGGCAGTGAGTCATCGCCGGGATTTTCCATCGAGTCTGCGCCGGCCACTCCGGCAACAAGCAGCAAGAGCAGTAAAATTAGCGGAAATACCACTAACAGGCGGTTTCTGGCATACCCCATAGCGTTCCTTTTGCGTTAGAATGCGCAGCTTTGCGCCATTTTGAATCACTCAACCGAAAGTCTACCCGGCTTGTCGCGGGAATCTTAAATGAATACTGAAGTACTTGAAAATGTAAACGTTGCCGCCCAGGAAGTTCTTATCACGCCTGAGCAGCTCAAATCCGAATTACCGCTGTCGCAGCAAGCCGCCGAAACGGTCAGCCAGTCGCGCCAGATTATTCGCAATATTCTGGATCGCAAGGACCACCGCCTGTTTATCGTGGTTGGCCCCTGCTCCATCCACGACGTCGATGCGGCAATGGATTACGCCAAACGTCTGAAAGCGCTGGCCGCTCAGGTAGAAGATACCATCCATCTGGTTATGCGCGTCTACTTCGAAAAGCCCCGTACCACCGTCGGCTGGAAAGGTTTGATCAACGACCCCTACCTGAACGATACCTTCAAGATTCAGGAAGGCCTGCATATCGGTCGCGAATTGCTGATCAATATCAGCGAGCTGGGCTTGCCCACCTCAACCGAGGCGCTGGACCCTATTTCGCCCCAGTACCTTCAAGATTGCATCGCCTGGTCAGCCATCGGCGCGCGCACCACGGAGTCGCAAACCCACCGGGAAATGGCCAGCGGGCTCTCTTCTGCCGTCGGCTTTAAAAATGGCACTGACGGCGGGCTGGAAGTTGCCATCAACGCCATGCAGTCGGCATCAAAGCCCCACCGTTTTCTCGGTATTAACAACGAGGGACAGGTGGCGGTGATTCACACGCGCGGCAACCCTTACGCACACGTGGTACTGCGCGGCGGCAGCTCCGGACCCAACTACGATTCCGTGCATATCAAGCTGGCTGAAGCCGAGCTCGACAAACACAAGCTTGATGCCAACATCATGGTCGATTGCAGTCACGCCAACTCCAACAAGCAACCGGAATTGCAGCCGCTGGTCATGGAGAATGTGACCAATCAGATTCTGGAAGGCAACAAATCGATTGTTGGTTTGATGGTTGAAAGCCATATTCATGCGGGCAACCAGAAAATTCCGGCCAATCTTGACGACCTTCAATACGGCGTATCGGTGACCGATGGCTGTATTGGCTGGGAAGACACCGAGAAAGCGATACTGGACATGCACAGCAAACTGAAATCTGTGTTACCCACGCGTTAATGGCAAGCCCCGCAAAATCGCCCGTCAGCATTCGCTGGGACAACGGCGAGCTCTGGTTACTCGATCAGACTCGCCTGCCGCATCACGTCAACTACGAACAGCAAGTCTCGGCCGAGCAGCTTTTTGACAGTATTCATCAGCTGAAAGTCCGCGGCGCGCCGGCTATCGGCATCGCTGCGGCTTATGGGCTGTGTGTTGTCATGCGGCAATGGCTCGACGCATCGCTGCCTGAATTCCGGCAGCAGCTTCGCGTGCAAGCCGACTTTATCAACAGCTCGCGACCGACCGCCGTGAACCTGAAGTGGGCCCTGGATCGCATGCTGGCTCTCGCCGACGACTATTCAGGTAGCAGTAGTGCCGAACTGCATAAGTCTCTGGTGCAGGAAGCCCAGGCCATTCACGCACAGGATCAGGCTCTCTGTCAGGCCATTGGCGAACACGGCCTGGCACTGATTCCTGACGGCGCGGGTGTTATGACCCACTGTAATGCCGGCGCACTGGCAACAGGTGGCATAGGTACTGCTACCGCACCCATGTACCTTGCCCATGAGGCCGGAAGAAAATTTCGCGTCTTTGCGAATGAAACCAGGCCGCTGCTGCAAGGCTCGCGACTGACTAGCTGGGAGCTTCACTGCGCAGGCATTGACGTCACCCTGCTGACCGACAATATGACAGCTCACACGCTCGCTTCCGGCCAGATTCAGCTCGTTATTGTTGGCACCGATCGTGTTGCGGCTAACGGCGACGTCGCCAACAAAATCGGTACTCTGGGTGTTGCCATTATGGCCCGCCACTACGGCATTCCGTTTTATGTGGCCTGCCCCTCATCGACCATTGATCTGAACACGCCAGACGGCAAGTCCATTCCCATAGAGCAGCGCCACGCCGACGAAGTGCGTCGCGTGGGTGACTATCAGGCAACCGTAAATGAAATCGCCGTACAAAATCCGGCGTTTGATATTACCCCTGCGGAACTGGTAACGGGGATAATTACGGAGAAAGGCTTGATCGAGCCTCCTTTCGGAGAAGGCTTAAGCAAATTGTTTGCCGGGTAAGTTCGCCTGCAAGGCAGGCTCCCACAGGCTGTCTTTGTAGGAGCCTGCCTTGCAGGCGAATATTCTCAAAGGGCCTTGCCAAACAACATAGAATCTCCCACAAAAATAATTCGAATGCCCTGTGGGAGCGCCCCGCTCACGCATCAGCTACTTGAAGTAGGCGTTTTCAGTATTGCTGTGATCCGTCATGTCGCGCACACCCTTCAGCTCGGGTATCTGCTCCAGCATCGATTTCTCGACACCTTCCTTGAGCGTGACATCGACCATTCCGCAACCCTGACAACCGCCACCGAATTTAAGAATTGCGTATTTGTCCTCGGTAATTTCAACCAGCGAGACTTCACCACCATGCGCCGCCAGCGAGGGGTTTACCTCGTTGTAGAGCAGGTAATTCACGCGATCTTCCAGGGGGCTATTCTCGTTGACTCGCGGCAAACGTGAATTAGGCGCCTTGATCGTAAGCTGACCGCCCATACGATCTTTGGCGTAATCAACTGTTGCGTCTTCCAGAAACGGAATACTCCGCGCCTCGACGAACACCGCCAGAGTCGGGTATTCGATACGAATATCGTCGTCCTTGTCGTCGCCCTCACGGCAATAAGCGATGCAGGTTTCTGCCTTGGGCGTGCCGGGCTGGGTGATAAACACGCGCACGCCAAGCACGTCGTCGCCCTGCTTGGCCAGCAACTCGGTCAGATAATCCTGACCCGATTCGGTGATGGTCATTTTCACTTCTGCGCTGTTTGCTGCAGCGACTTGACCTTCCGACATAAATACCTCTTTGCCTGTATGTGCATGATTTAGCCAGACTCCCCATTCAAGCACCACGGCTGTGCACGAAGTGAGAATTCAGTGGAAGAGTCTGTTAGAATTCCACAGTTTACCACGAAGCCCATTTTCGACGTAAGTAAAGACCACCGAAATGGGCAAATCCGGTTTATTCCCCCAAAGATACTAAGGATTTAGCAGCACAATGGCCGAACAAGCACAGCGTATTCAGACGCTCAAAAACGCCCTCAAAGATCGAATTCTGATTATCGATGGCGCCATGGGCAGCATGATTCAGAGCTACAAGCTTGAGGAAGCCGATTATCGCGGCGAGCGATTTGCTGATTATCATCTGGACATCAAGGGTAACAATGACTTGCTGTCGATTACCCGCCCCGACGTTATCCGAGATATTCACCAGGCTTATCTTGATTCCGGTGCAGACATCATCGGGACGAATACCTTTAACTCGACCCGCATCGCCCAGGGCGACTACGAAATGCAGTTTGTAGCCGACGATCTGAATCGCGCCGGCGCCAAAATCGCGCGCGAAGTCGCCGACGCACAAACCGCTGCAACGCCTGATAAACCGCGATTTGTTGCCGGCATACTGGGGCCAACGCCGAAAACCGCATCAATTTCCCCCGATGTCAACGACCCGGCTGCACGCAACATCCATTTCGACGAGCTGGTTGAAGATTACTACGATGCCACCAAGGCACTTGCTGAAAGTGGCGTTGATTTGCTGTTAATCGAAACTATTTTCGACAGCCTGAATGCGAAAGCCGCCGTCTATGCATTGCTGCAATATTTCGACGACAGCGGCGTTGAACTGCCGATCATGATTTCGGTTACCTTCCCCGATGTTAGCGGCCGCACCCTCTCCGGCCAGACACCAACGGCCTTCTGGAATGCCATCGCCCACGCCAAACCACTTATTGTGGGCACCAATTGCGGCCGCCGCATTTCCGAAATTCGGCCCTTTTTCGAAGAACTGGCCGACACCGCCGACTGCTATGTCAGTGGCCATTTTAATGCCGGTCTGCCCAATGAGTTTGGTGAGTACGATGAAACGCCAGACGATATGGGCCGCGAACTACGCGAACTGGGTGAGCGCGGCTACCTCAATCTGGTGGGCGGATGCTGTGGCACAACCCCGGCGCATATCGAGAAAATCACGCAATCTCTTGCAGATGTCGCGCCCCGCTCGATTCCTGACAAACCCGTTGCCACGCGCCTCAGTGGACTGGAGCCCTTCACCATCACTCCAGACTCCCTGTTTGTTAACGTTGGTGAGCGCTGCAACATTACCGGTTCTGCGAAGTTCAAACGACTGATACTCGAAGGTGACTACGACACAGCTCTGGCGGTAGCGCGCGAGCAAGTAGAGAACGGTGCTCAGGTCATCGACATCAACATGGATGAAGGCATGCTGGATGCAGAAGCCGCCATGGTTAAATTCCTTAACCTGGTCGCTTCCGAGCCCGAGATTTCAAAAGTTCCCATTATGGTCGACTCCTCCAAATGGGAGGTAATCGTCGCCGGCCTGAAATGCATTCAAGGCAAGCCTATCGTGAACTCCATTTCACTGAAGGAAGGTGAAGCGGAATTTATCGACAAAGCGAAAGTTTGCCTGCGCTTTGGCGCAGCTGTCGTCGTCATGGCTTTTGACGAAGACGGTCAGGCCGATAATATCCAGCGTCGCAAGGATATCTGCAAAAAGTCTTACGATGTTCTGGTGAACAAGGTCGGCTTCCCTCCCCAAGACATCATATTTGACCCCAACATATTCGCCGTTGCCACCGGCATTGAAGAACACAATAACTATGCCGTGGACTTCATCGAGGCCGTCAAATACATCAAAGCCGAGCTGCCCCACGCACTGATCTCCGGTGGCGTATCCAACGTTTCATTTTCCTTCCGCGGCAACAACCCGGTGCGCGAAGCCATTCATTCGGTATTTCTGTACCACGCCATCAAGGCTGGCATGGATATGGGCATCGTCAACGCCGCCCAACTGGCGGTCTACGACGACCTGCCCGAAGAACTGCGCGAGCATGTTGAAGACATCATTCTCAACCGCCGCGAAGACGGCACCGAGCGCATGCTCGAGATTGCTGAAAAATATCGGGGCGACGGCAGCACCGCTACGCGGCAGGAAGACCTGAGCTGGCGCGAACTACCCGTGAACAAACGTATAGAGCACGCCTTGGTAAAGGGCATTTCCACCTATATCGAAGAAGACGCCGAAGCGGCCAGACTTGAAGCCGACAAGCCTATTGAGGTGATTGAAGGCCCACTGATGGACGGCATGAATGTGGTGGGCGACCTCTTTGGCGAAGGCAAGATGTTCCTGCCGCAGGTGGTGAAATCCGCGCGCGTAATGAAACAGGCGGTTGCCTATCTGCAGCCATTTATCGAGGCGCTAAAAGAAGAAGGCGCGCGGCCCAACGGCAAGATATTGATGGCCACGGTAAAAGGCGATGTGCACGACATTGGCAAAAACATTGTCGGGGTGGTTCTCCAGTGTAACAACTTCGAAGTCATTGACCTCGGCGTAATGGTGCCCTGCGACAAAATACTGGAAACTGCGAAACGCGAGCAGGTTGATATCATCGGGCTCAGCGGCCTGATTACGCCGTCGCTCGACGAGATGGTGCATGTCGCGGCCGAGATGCAGCGACTGGATTTTCAAGTGCCATTGATGATTGGTGGCGCAACAACATCGAAAGCACACACCGCGGTCAAAATTGAGCCAAAATTCAAAAACGATGCGACGATCTATGTGCCCGACGCGTCGCGCAGTGTCGGCGTGGCAACGCAGCTTATCAGCGAAACCCAGAAAATTGCGTTTGTTGAAACCAAGCGCGACGAATATGCCCGTATTCGTGAGCGCCGTGCGGGTCAGGAAAATCGGGGGCGCCGCCTTCCCTATGAACAGGTATTACAAAACGGCTATAAAACCGACTGGAGCAGCTACACGCCGCCCAAACCGACTTTTACAGGCACGCGAACCTTCCACGACTACCCGCTGGAAACGCTGAGAGAGACCATCGACTGGACGCCGTTTTTTATCACCTGGGGGCTGGCGGGCAAATACCCCAAAATACTCGACGACGAAAAAGTCGGCGAAGCCGCCCGCAACCTGTTTGACGATGCCCAGAAGATGCTCGACAAAATTATCGCCGAAAAACTGCTTCGCGCTGAGGCCGTCATCGGCTTTTGGCCTGCCAGCAGCGAAGGCGACGATATTGCAGTATTCAACGATAATGGCGAGCAAATCTCTACGCTCCACCATCTTCGCCAGCAGAATGAAAAGCCTGACGATAAACCACATATGAGCCTGGCTGATTATGTCGCCCCCGCGAATAGCGGCAAACAGGATTACGTCGGTGGCTTTGTGGTCACCGCGGGCATCGGCGCAGAAAAAATCTCTGCCGACTATCAGGCAGCCAATGACGACTACAGCTCAATTATGGTCAAGGCACTGGCTGACCGCCTCGCCGAATCATTTGCCGAGCATATGCATCTCAAGGTGCGCACCGACTACTGGGCTTATGCTGAAGGCGAAACTCTGAGTAATGAGGAGCTGATCAAGGAAAAGTACCGTGGTATACGTCCGGCACCGGGCTACCCGGCCTGCCCGGATCACACCGAAAAACCAACGCTGTTTAAACTCCTCGATGCTGAAGCAGAAACCGGGGTGGCGCTAACCGAGCACTTTGCGATGACGCCGGCCGCTTCGGTGAGCGGCTTTTACTATTCGCACCCGGAATCGCGCTATTTTGCGGTAGGTAAAATCGCTAAAGATCAGGTCGAGAGTATTGCCGAACGCAAAGGGAAGTCACTTCAGGAAATGGAACGCTGGTTATCGCCGGTATTGGACTACGATCCCTGAGGGTATGGCATTTGCTGAGCGACCTCAGGTTTGACATGGGGGTAAGCAAAGCTGACAAAAAAGGGCCTCAAATGAGGCCCTTTTTTGTGCAATTCCCGCGATGATCAGCCGGGCATGCTGTGTAGCCAGAACGTAACCGTCCCCACGACCAACACAATGATCGCTATGGTTGCACAAGCGTCGGCAACACCGTCTTGACGGGTTTCTTGAGACATGGGTTATTCCTCACGTAGATAGAAAACAAAAAAGGGCCAAGAATTCAGGGTCGGCATTGTAGCCGAATCCAGAGGGCTATACCAAGCCAGCGGCGGCGTTCTAAAGCCCTGCGCTATTAGCTTATGACGAAGCGATCTTTCCCAACCCGCCGCCGAATCATTACCATGGCGGCCACGTTTGGCGTCAATTCAAGCAGTTAGGCGCTGCTACAGTCGCGCTGAACACCACTTTTAGTGTAGAATTGCGCGCCTTCCAGCAACAGCTCCAGAGTGAATTCGGGACCACGATGTACAGATACGACCAGTACGACCAGCAGATGATCAACGAGCGGGTTGCCCAGTTTCGGGATCAGACCCAGCGCTATCTGGCGGGGGAAATAAGCGACGCCCAGTTTCTGCCATTGCGATTACAAAATGGCCTGTATATTCAGCGCCTCGCGCCGATGCTGCGTATCTGCGTACCCTACGGCACCCTGAATGCCGCGCAAATGCGCAAACTTGCCGAAGTCAGCCGCAAATACGACAAGGGCTATGCACATATCAGCACGCGTCAGAACGTCCAGCTGAACTGGCCCAAGCTCGAAGAAGTACCCGATATTCTGGCCGATCTCGCCACGGTTGAGATGCACGCCAACCAGACCAGCGGGAATTGCATTCGCAACTTCACAGCCGACCAGTTTTCGGGCGTCGCCCAGGACGAGATAGAAGATGCCAGACCCTGGTGCGAAATCTTGCGCCAGTGGGCCACATTCCATCCCGAGTTTGCCTTTTTACCGCGCAAATTCAAGATCGCTATTTGCGGCTCTGAACGCGACCGGGCCGCTGTCGCCTTTCACGACATTGGCCTCGAAATCATCAAAACCGCCGCCGGCGAAACGGCCTTTAAGGTGTTTGTCGGTGGCGGGCTTGGCCGCACCCCCGTTATTGGCGCACTGATCCACGACTGCCTGCCCAAAGAGCACGTGATGTCGTACCTTGACGCTATTTTGCGTGTCTACAACCAACTCGGTCGCCGCGACAACAAGTTCAAGGCACGTATAAAGATTCTGGTTAAGGCGATGGGTGCTGAAGCGTTCAAGCAAAAGGTTGAGGAAGAGTGGCAGGCCATCAAAGATGGCCCCATGACCCTGACCCAGGACGCCATCGACCACGCTTTCAGCTTCTTCCAACCGCCTGCCTATGAGGCACAGGATGCGGCGACTGCGCAATCTGCGCTGGACGACAAATGCCTGTCAGACCCCTCCTTTGCAGCCTGGATCAAACACAACGTCGTAGCGCACAAACAGCCCGGTTATGCCGCCGTCAACCTTTCACTGAAAGAAACCGGCGTGGCGCCCGGTGATATTACGGCAGAGCAAATGGAAGCCGTGGCCGACCTCTGTGAGCGATACGGCTTCGGGGAGCTGCGCAGCACTCACCAACAAAATCTGGTACTGCCGGATGTTCGCAAGGCCGATCTGTATGCCTTGTGGCAAGAGCTCCAAACACACCGCATGGCATCAGCCGTGATTGGCACCCTTAACGACATCATCTGCTGCCCCGGTGGTGACTTCTGCTCACTGGCTAACGCCAAGTCGATACCGGTTGCCGAAGCCATTCAGCGCCGCTTCGACGATATCGACTACCTCTACGATCTTGGCGAAATTGAACTGAATATTTCCGGCTGTATGAATGCCTGTGGACATCACCATATTGGCCATATCGGCATTCTGGGTGTCGACAAGAAAGGTCAGGAGTTCTATCAGGTTTCGCTCGGTGGCAGCCAAAGCAACGATGCAGCTATCGGAAAAATACTCGGCCCTTCTTTTGCCCAGGACGATATTCCTGACGTTGTCAGCAAAATACTGGAGACTTACGTCGACCACCGCACCGAGGAAGAGCGCTTCCTGGACACTTATCGCCGGGTAGGAATTGAGCCCTTCAAGGAGCGCGTCTATGCCTGATCAAACCAAGATTATTAAAGACGGCGCCGTTGTCAGTGACGAATGGCACCTTGTACGCGAAGAGACGGCAGAACTGCCTGCCGGTCCCTGCATTGTGCCGCTGGCTCGCTGGCAGGCTGAGCGCGATACACTGTCGGCGCGCAACGATATTGCCGTTTGGCTGGCAAGTGACCAGTCACCCAGGCTACTCGGCGACGACATTGGCAAGCTGCCCTTGATTGCCGTGGACTTTCCCGGCTTTGCCGATGGCCGCGGTTTCACCTACGGGCGCGAGCTGCGCGAACAACACGGCTTCACCGGCGAGCTTCGCGCAGTCGGAGAGTTTATGCGCGATCAGCTTGCCTACTTGAGCCGCTGCGGGTTTAACAGCTTTGCCCTGCAAAACTCGGACTTGACGGCAGCGCTTGCCAGCCTGAAAGACTTTTCCGTGCACTATCAGGTGTCTGTCGACAACCCCGTGCCGATCTTTCGCGTACGCGCAAACTAACAGATCGCGTATTCCGGCCTACTCACAGCCGGGGCGGAATACGCGCATCATGTGCGGCATGGCATGTCTGTGCCCACGCATGACTCAACTTTCTCAGCCATCTCCCGCCCGCAGCACAAGCTGCGAAAGCGCCCGCTTTCACGTATCATCAAAAATGCCTTGTTAAATTGAGTGAATGCCGGTGAGCAGTATAACCACGTCGTTTTTTCTGATCTTTACGGGTGCTGCCGTGGTCGCTTCACTGGCGCTGTACACGCGACAGCCGCTCATCATCGCCTATATCGTGCTCGGTGCACTGATAGGGCCCTACGGTTTCGAGTGGGTCACCGACCTTAATCTGCTCGCGGATATCGCCGACATTGGCATTCTGTTTTTGCTCTTCCTGCTGGGCCTGGACATGCAACCCAAAGCCCTCATCGATACGATCCAGAAATCAACGGTTGTCGCACTGCTAAGCTCACTGGTATTTGCCGCAACCGGTTTTGGCGTAGCTTATGCGTTCGGCTTTACGACTCAGGAATGCCTGGTAATCGGGGCTGCAATGATGTTTTCCAGCACCATTATTGGCATCAAACTACTCCCCACCACGGTGTTACACCACAAACACAGCGGCGAGCTAATGATAGGCTTGCTGCTACTGCAAGACTTGATCGCCATATTCGTTCTATTACTGTTGATGGCGCTCAGCGTTGGTGAGTTTAACCCGGCCCGGTTCGGGCTTACCCTGCTGGCCCTACCTGCTCTGGTCGGATTTGCTTTTGCTGCTGTACGCTGGATTGTTTTGCCCTTGCTGCGACGGTTTGACCGCTTTCACGAATACATATTTCTGGTAGCACTGGGCTGGTGTCTGGGGCTTGCCGAAGCCGGGCATGCGATCGGCTTATCCGCAGAGATTGGCGCATTTCTGGCGGGTATCAGCTTGGCTACCAGCCCTATATCGCAATATATTGCCGTTAACCTTAAGCCCTTGCGAGATTTCTTTCTGATTCTGTTTTTCTTCTCACTGGGTGCGCGCTTCGATCTGTCATTGCTTTCAGAAGTATTGCTTGCGGCCTGGTTGCTCGCAACAATCATGCTTTGCCTCAAGCCGGTTGTGTTCCGCTATTTGCTCCACGGGCTAAGTGAACGCAACTCCCTCGCCTGGGATGTCGGATTCAGGCTGGGGCAAGTCAGTGAATTTTCGCTGTTGATTGCCTACATGGCGGCCGGCGCCGCGATCATCGGTCGCGAGGCCTCGCACCTCATTCAGGCGACCACCATCATCACCTTTGTGGTGTCATCGTATATCGTGATTCTGAACTACCCGACGCCGATTGCCATTTCGGACAAACTGCGTCGGGACTAGGCGGGGGCTTAGAACGGCAGGAATTTTTTCAGGGGCGAATCTTCTTCGGGTTCGTCGGCGGCATCACCCTCACGGAAAACTACCGAGAACGTTACCGGAATGGCCCGGGTGATTGATTTCAATCCGGCCAGCTCCAGTAGCTTATCGATACCCGGCCCAAGGTCAAAGTCTTTTGCAGAAAGGAACACAGGCTCTACCGTGTAGACGGTAAAGGCACCACCAGTGGTTTTCACAATTCGCACCAACACCTCCATTGGCGCTTCATTCCCGTGAAGATCCAGCTTACCCTTTAGCCGTCGTTGCTGGACTTCGCCCACGGCCATTTTCTCGATGTTTTCAACGTCGATTTCACTTGAAAAAACCGCCTTAGGGAACTGCCCCACATTAAACAAATGTTCCTTCATGCGCTGGTCGCGAATATCAATCCGGGTATCGACGCTACCCAGGTCAATTTCTATCAGGGCCTTGCCGCTTTTATCCACATTTCCGCTTAGGGTCCCAAAACGATGCAATTCAGCAACGCTGCTGTTCTTTATGCTCCCGAAATTGAGCTGTGAAACACTATTATCAAGCACAAGATCAGCGAAACTCATTTGGCTGGCTATTAGCAGCGGTAACAAAAGCCTCTTCATGTGATTCTCCATTTTATTGCTGTCGTGGTGAGGTGTCAGACTATCAAAAGCCTAGCATAAAAAAACCCGGCCTATAGCCGGGTTTTTTGTGAAGCAAGACGCGTTTTTACAGCGCTGCATCCAGCTCAGGTACGGCGTCAAACAGGTCTGCTACCAGGCCGTAATCCGCTACCTGAAATATCGGTGCGTCTTCGTCCTTGTTGATAGCCACAATGACCTTGCTGTCTTTCATGCCTGCCAAGTGCTGAATAGCACCGGAGATGCCAACGGCAATGTACAGATCAGGCGCAACGATTTTACCTGTTTGGCCTACCTGCATGTCGTTGGGAACAAAGCCGGCATCGACGGCGGCGCGCGAAGC
>DIBR01000041.1:32947-33263 GCA_002415025.1 Spongiibacteraceae bacterium UBA5047 | reverse complement strand
TGGTCTGGCGCGGCGTGTCTGAAAGACGCATTCCCTGGCTGGAAACGCCCGAGGAGCGGCGCTTGTTTATCGTGGATACGGTTGGCTCTGTGATGAGCCGGTTTCCTCCGGGCAGGGCGCAGCATTAGCCGTTCAGGCCGGATAACCATATTCGCAGGTAGCACCCAGGTTCAAGCCGAACCATTCGCCAGATCGGCTTGAATCTGGGAGGCAGATAACAGACAATGTCGCGCCGCGGCCTTGGGTCGCACGTTATGGTGGTCCTCCCGGTCCCCTCGCAACGATAGACGGTAAACTCCGCCAGGCCCGGAAGGGA
>DIBR01000041.1:10265-32782 GCA_002415025.1 Spongiibacteraceae bacterium UBA5047 | reverse complement strand
GCCCGGAAGGGAGCAACGGTAGCTGTCAACTCGTGTGCCGGGGTGTGGCTGGTTGGACCGCCACCTTCCTTCTCTAGCAAGTTCAAGAACTGTTCTGTCTGGTGTATCCTAGATGGCTTTAGCCAGTTTCTCGTGCATTTTTCTACACCCGCTACATGCCGGTAAATAAAGGGTTACCAAGCAGATGAGTTATCAGGTTCTCGCTCGAAAGTGGCGACCCAAAACATTTCGTGAAATGGCGGGGCAGAGCCATGTGCTCAAAGCGCTTGTTAATGCCCTGGATCACGACCGCCTGCACCATGCCTACCTGTTTACAGGCACACGTGGTGTCGGCAAGACTACCATCGCGCGCATACTCGCCAAGTGCCTGAACTGTGAGGGCGGGGTCAGCTCGGAGCCTTGTGGAAGCTGTGATGCCTGCGTATCCATTAATGAAGGCCGCTTTGTCGATCTGATCGAGGTTGATGCGGCCTCAAAAACCAAGGTTGACGATACGCGCGAGCTGCTTGAAAACGTGCAGTACACCCCGACGCGCGGCCGCTACAAGGTGTACCTCATTGACGAGGTGCACATGTTGTCCGGGCACAGCTTCAATGCGCTACTGAAAACGCTGGAAGAACCGCCGCCCCACGTCAAATTCTTGCTGGCGACTACTGATCCGCAAAAAATTCCCGCCACGATTTTGTCGCGCTGCCTGCAGTTCAGCCTCAAGAACATGACGCCTGAACGAATTGTCGAGCACCTCAAGCACATTCTCGACAAGGAAATGATCAGCTTTGAAGACGAAGCGCTGTGGCATATTGCACGTGGCGCAGAAGGTAGTATGCGCGATGCGCTGAGTTTGACAGACCAGGCTATTGCCTTTGGCGCGGGTAAACTCGGTGCCCAGGATGTGGAAGCCATGCTGGGCAGTATAGATCGCTCGGCGGTGTGTGAACTGGCCAGACAATTACGTCAGACAGATGCTGCAGCCTTGTTGGCAGTTATTCAGGGCCTTGCAGAACAGGGGGTTGATTTCAGTACGGTGCTGGTAGACCTGATTGGGCTCATGCACCGAATTGCCCTTGCACAAGCCGTGCCTGAGTCGATTGATCGCAGTGCACCGGACCACGCCGATGTAAAAAGTCTCGCGGAAACGATGCCGGCAGAGGATGTGCAGTACTTCTACCAGCTCGGTTTGGCGGGCCGGCGGGACTTGCCGCTGGCACCGGACGCGCGCAGCGGCTTTGAAATGATTATGCTGCGCATGCTCGCCTTCAAGCCGGCCGGTGTGCACCAGCTGCCTCCAGGGGGAGGGGCCCACTCGGGCAACAGCAGTACGGCGGGTGAGGCAAACCCCGGAAAAAAGCCGTCAGTCTCGGCGAAGCAGTCAACACCACTGACTGACGTCGAGACTGTGCCGGTATCGGCGTCGGCCGCCCCCCGGGCTGCTGTGCAAACGCCAGATCAACGTGAATCAGGTCCGGAAACGCCGCCGTTAGATGTCTACGACGGGAATGCGGCTTCGCTGGATCAGGCTTCGTCATCGCGTGGCGAGCAGATTGTCGCTGCGAGGCCTTCAGTAACAACCCCGGCCGAGACTTTCGCAGCGCCTGACTCTGCAGATGTCGTGAACGCCGATATCGCGCTTGATCACGGTGCTACGTCGCTAAAGCTTGAGCAGCTAACGCCCGAGAGTTGGCGCGAACAGTTTGCCAATTTTGGTTTTGCCGGTTTATTGCACTCCATATGCAGTCACTGCGTGCTGATGCGCCTTGACGCATCAGCAGAAAATGCTACGCCAACACTGTATTTCCATATTGATAGCGCCAATGCCAACCTGTTAAACGACGCCCACAAGGAGCGTTTTGAAAAGGCGCTGCGGGCCTATTTTAATGTCGCGCTGGCTGTAGATTTGCAAATTACCACGGTCAGCCAGGAAACACCGGCAGAATACGCGGCCCGGCGTGAACAGGAAAATCTGGCCGATCTGCGCGCGCTGATTCAGGCTGACCCGAATGTGCAGCGACTGGTGCAGGAGTTTGAAGCGTCTGTCGACGAAGCCAGTATTCGACCACGACTGAAGCATTAGTGCGCTGCGCGCACAGCGATATCGTTATTGTATTTTGAGGTTTTACCATGCCGGATCTGAATGATTTGATGAAACAAGCGGGCAAGATGCAGGAGCAAATGCAAAAGGCCCAGGAAGAACTGTCCAAACAGGAAGTGGTGGGTGAGTCAGGCGCCGGAATGGTGCGCGTTACCATGAACGGTCGGCATGACGTAAGAAATATAGCGATAGATGACGCTTTGCTGAAGGAAGATAAATCCATGTTGGAAGACCTCGTTGCTGCCGCCGTGAATGATGCGGTGCGGCGGGTTGAAGAAAGCAACAAGAATGCACTGGGCAAAATGTTCTCCGGCACCGGAATGCCCGCCGGCTTCAAGATGCCGTTCTGACCATGCAGTTCAGCCCGGCGATTGAAGAATTGATAGAGGCGCTCCGTTGCCTGCAGGGCGTTGGGCGCAAATCTGCACAACGAATGGCCTTCGACCTGTTACAGCGCAACCGCCCGGCCGCCAGTGTGCTCAGTGTTGCACTCGAAAAGGCGGTGCAAACTATCGGTCAATGCAAGGCATGTCGCAGCCTGACCGAGTATGAGTTATGCGGTATTTGTGCCAGTGAAAAACGTGATCGCAGCGTCATCTGCGTGGTGGAGTCGCCGGCCGATGTCGTTGCACTGGAGCAGGCGGGCGGCTATCAGGGGCAATACTTCGTGCTGATGGGGCATTTGTCACCCATCGACGGAATTGGTCCGGAAGATATCGGTATCGACCTGTTGTTGGCACGCGCAAAAGAACTCCAAATCAAGGAGCTGATTCTGGCAACCAACCCGACCGTCGAGGGAGAGGCTACGGCTTATTTCATTACCGAACAGCTTCGGCAGCTGGGCGTTGGTGTGTCCCGCATTGCGCACGGTGTACCGCTTGGCGGAGAGCTCGAATACGTTGACAGCGGAACGCTGGCGCACGCACTCAGTGGCCGGCGGTTAGTTGAATGAGTATGAATGCTGCTATCGCCTACCAGTGGGTTGACAATAATTCGGCGCTGCAAGACTGCGTTGGTTATCTCGGCGGGGCGAGTGAGCTAGCCGTTGACACCGAGTTTATGCGCACCGATACCTTTTATCCGATCCCGGCTTTGTTGCAGCTCTCGGATGGCCAGCGAATTTTTCTTATTGATCCGCTGGGGATCAGCGAGTGGCAACCCTTGCGCGCCCTGATGCTCGATGCTTCCATCGTCAAAGTGCTGCATTCCGTCAGCGAAGACATGGAGGTGTTTCAACGTTTACTGAACTGTGTGCCGCAGCCGCTGCTGGACACCCAGATTGGCGCCGCGCTTGCAGGTTTCGGCAGCGGGTTGGGATACCAAAAACTGATTGACCAGTTATTGGGCATTGCCGTTGAGAAGGGCGAAACCCGCTCAAACTGGCTGCAACGTCCTCTGTCCGACAGTCAATGCGTTTATGCCGCGCTGGATGTCGAACATTTGCTACCCGCTTACCGGGTTATTCAGGGCAAGCTCGAGGCGCAGGGCCGCATGGCGTGGTGGCGTGAAGAAGGCGAGCGTCAGGTGAAGACCGCACGATCTGAGATCGCCCCCGGAGACTACTTCAAGCGTATCAAATCTGCGTGGAAGTTGAATTCCCGGCAGCAGGCAAGCCTGCGCGACCTTTGCGCCTGGCGTGAACTCGAAGCTCGGGCGCAGAATGTGCCGCGCGGACGTATTTTGAAGGACCCGGTTTGCGTAGATATTGTCCGTCGCGGGCCGGGGCATCCGGCCGCGCTCGCGTCAGTCCCGGATATACGTGATTCAACGGTTCGCAAACACGGCCAAACCATTTGCGACATTGTTGCCGCCGGGCACAGTTTAACCGAAGAGGAGCTGCTGGCGAGGCCGCTGGAAGGGCCGCAGAAAGCCCGGCTCAAGGCCTTGCGCGAACAGCTTGATATACTGGGAGACGAACTTAATGTGCCCAGGGAAATGCTCTTGAACAAGCGAGATATGGAGCAGCTTGTGCGCGGTGGTGAACTGCCCGCTGACTTGAAGGGCTGGCGCAGCGCTGTGCTTGCATCGGTGGTTATGAACTCGGCAGCGGAGGCGCAATGACGCTCATCGTCAGTATCTATCGGAGTCCGAAAAAAGAGGGCACCTACCTGTATGTCGAAAAGGCAAAGGGCCTGGAGCGGGTTCCTGAGCCACTGTTAAAACAGTTCGGCAAGCCAGAGCTGGCGATGACTCTGGCCCTGACCAGCGAACGAAAGCTGGCTCGTGTGGACGCTGCCAAAGTTATGGATGCAGTGGTAGAGCAGGGCTTTTTTCTGCAGTTGCCACCGGTGCCCCAAGCGGGAAAGCCCAGTGATGTAGCATGAATAAATTCTGGGAAAACAAAACCTTATCTTCCATGTCTGACAAAGAGTGGGAGCTTTTGTGCGACGGCTGTGGCAAATGCTGTTTGCACAAACTCGAAGATGAAGACGACGGCAAAATATACTACACCGGCGTTGCCTGTCAGTTACTGGATGTTGAAAGCTGTCGCTGCAGCCATTACGCTGAGCGCCTTTCGCTGGAACCAACCTGCGTTAAACTTACACCGGATGATGTGGACAATTTGCAGTGGCTTCCGGGCAGCTGCTCCTATCGGCGTGTGCAGGATGGCCGCGGTTTGCCTCAATGGCATCACTTGATCTGTGGTGACCGCGAGGAGGTTCATCGAGGCGGGCATTCAATTATGGGGCGCTGCGTTAGTGAGCGGCATGTTCACCCCGATGATCTGGTGGAACACATTGTGCAATGGGTTGACTGACCTCGTGTCGGCCTTAGTGGGGATAGCGAATTAATGGAATATCAGGCGTATCAGGAATATGTCGCTGCCTGGGGCTTTTACCTGGGCGCCTGCGCGGTGCTCATCGGTATAGGCTGCTACTGGACGCGTGTTATCCGTAACGATTACTTACGCGGCATTATTCGCCTCACGGCGAGTGTTGCCATGTTGCTGCCCGTGGTGCATGAAGACAGCAGTGCCGTGCTGGTGCCCGCACTTGTGGTCGTGTTTCTCGGGGCCTTCATCGGCAACACGATCGCGGCCGTAAAAGCGGCGAATATTTTGGCCTTTGCGGTCATTGGCGCGGTTATTGTAGCCATTATACTGGTGCGATTGGGTCGGCAATGGCGGGCTAAACACCCGAAAAGCGGCCAAAGTTCCAAGCAGGCGTTGTCCGAAAAGGCTAGTGAACTGGCCGAATGAGGAATTGCGGGGCTAATTATTGGCCCTTAGCCTCAACGAGGGCGCAGACAGTTTGGTCATGTGGCCGATATGACTATCAGAATTTCCATTTAAAGGGTTTGCAGGCATGAAGTTTGAAGGTACAGAAGATTACGTTGCAACGGACGATCTGCGCTTGGCAGTTAATTCGGCCGTGGCCCTGCAGCGACCATTGTTGATCAAGGGTGAGCCCGGCACGGGCAAAACCATGCTCGCGGAAGAGGTTGCCAAAGGTTTGGGCAAAACGCTGCTTCAGTGGCATATCAAATCGACTACCAAGGCGCAGCAGGGCCTTTACGAGTATGACGCCGTTTCCCGTCTTCGGGATTCCCAATTGGGCGATGAAAAAGTCCATGACATTTCGAACTACATCAAGCGTGGCAAACTTTGGGAAGCCTTTGCTGCCGACGAGCAGGTTGTGCTGCTGATTGATGAAATAGACAAGGCTGACATCGAGTTTCCCAACGACTTGCTCGTCGAGCTCGATAAGATGGAGTTTTTCGTTTACGAGACCGGGGAAACTATAAAAGCCAAGCATCGGCCAATTATCATTATTACCAGTAACAACGAAAAAGAGCTGCCGGATGCGTTTTTGCGTCGCTGCTTTTTCCACTTTATCAATTTCCCCAGCCGGGAAACCATGGAAAAGATCGTTGCCGTTCATCACCCCGACGTCAAGAAAGAGTTGGTGAATGAAGCGCTGGAAGTTTTCTTTGACGTTCGCAGTATTCCCGGCCTCAAGAAAAAGCCTTCAACATCAGAGCTGATTGACTGGCTGAAGTTGTTGATGGCCGATGATGTGCCCGACGAAATTCTCAAAAATCGCGATAGCAGCAAGGCCATTCCACCGTTGTACGGCGCTTTACTCAAAAATGAGCAAGACGTTCATTTGCTTGAACGACTGGCCTTTATGCATCGCAGGGAAAGCCGCGGCTAGTTTATATGTTAATCAGCTTTTTTCTTACCCTGAAAAAGGCGGGTGTTCCCGTCTCCATCCGTGAGTTGCTGGATTTGATCGCGGCGTTGCGCGCGCGGCTGATCTTTGCGAGTGTCGATGATTTTTATCATATGGCACGCTTGTGCATGGTGAAGGATGAGAAGTATTACGACCGCTTTGATCTCGCATTTGGTCGCTACTTTCGTGATCTTGAAACACTGGATGACGTTATCGAAGCGATGATCCCGGACGACTGGTTGCGCACTGAATTTTTAAAGCAGCTAACGGACGAAGAAAAAGCCAAGATTGAGTCGCTGGGCGGTTTGGACAAGCTGATTGAGGAGTTCAAGAAACGCCTTGAAGAGCAGAAAGAGCGACACGAAGGTGGCAACAAGTGGATCGGCACGGGCGGAACCTCGCCCTTTGGCCACAGTGGCTATCATCCGGAAGGCGTTCGGGTGGGTGGCGAGAGCAAAAACAAAAAAGCGGTAAAAGTCTGGGAAAAGCGCGATTTCAAAAACCTTGATGACAGCGTTGAAATTGGCACGCGAAATATCAAGGTAGCCCTGAGGCGGTTGCGCAAGTTTGCGCGCACGGGTGCTGCAGACGAACTCGATCTGGATGACACCATCAGTTCAACGGCGCGCAACGCCGGCATGCTGGACATCAAAATGGTGCCCGAAAAACACAATGCCGTAAAAGTGTTGTTGTTTTTTGATGTGGGCGGGTCGATGGACCCTTTTATCCGCACTTGTGAGGAGCTTTTTTCCGCCGCGCGTGCAGAATTCAAACATCTTAAATATTTCTATTTTCACAATTACCTGTATGAGTCTGTGTGGGACAACAATATTCGTCGCCACAACGAGCGGATTTCCACGCTGGATATTCTGCATAAGTACAGTAGCGATTATAAAGTCATTTTTATCGGTGATGCGTCGATGTCACCCTACGAAATTCTGCAACCCGGCGGCAGTGTAGAGCACTGGAACGAAGAGGCGGGAGAAGTGTGGATGAACCGGGGGAAAGACACCTATGAAAAAGTAGCCTGGCTGAATCCGGTGCCACAGGACGAGTGGGGCTGGACCCAGTCAACGGATTTGGCTTACCGACAGATGGAAGGGCATATGTACCCCTTGACCCTGTCTGGCCTGGAAAAAGCCATGGCCTATCTGGCCAAATAGTCTTGTCGGTACAATGCGGTTGGCGGTAGCCGCAAATGCAGCTACCGCTCCTTTCCTTGAATCTAAACGTGAATCCCTTTCAGTACCGTAGCCAGTGCTACCTGTTCTGCCGAGGCTTCTTTCGGCTCGCCGTCTTCGCCTTTGGCTGCAGAAGAGTCGGGGAACGTTTTGAAGACCATATTCATAATGATCTCGGTCGCTTTCGGCATAATAGCGTTGAGAACCTGCATGGTAATGCCCAGCGGGGTCGCGATCCTCTTGGGTCGTTTGATGATAGCCTCGGCAATCATGCCGGCGGCTTCTTCCGGGGTCAGTGTGGGCACCGCCTGATAGATTGACGTTGGTCCGATCATCGGCGTGCGAACCAGCGGCATGTTGATTGTAGTAAAGGCAATATTGCGATCTGAAAACTCTGCTGCTGCCGAGCGTGAGAAGGCATCCAAAGCAGACTTCGATGCGGCGTAGGCCGAGAAGCGCGGTGAAGTACCAACGATAACCGCAATCGACGAAATATTGATAACGTGTCCGCTGCGGCGCTCCAGCATTGAGGGAGCAAGCCCCATTACCAGCCGAATCGCTCCAAAATAGTTCAGCTGCATGGTACGTTCAAAATCATGGAAGCGATCAAAAGTCAGTTCCAGTGAACGGCGGATAGAGCGACCGGCATTGTTGACCAGTACGTCGACATGCCCGTGATTCTTGAGCAGAGTGGCCACCAGCTTGTCGCACGAATCCATGTTCGATACATCGCAACTGTAGGCGTACGATGTGCCGCCGAGATCGCGAATTTCCTGTCGCGTTTCTTCAAGTTTTTCGGTGCTTCGTGCTACCAGTACGACCTCTGCGCCGGCTTCCGCCAATTGCAGGGCGGCGGCTTTGCCGATACCTGAAGAGGCACCGGTAATCACAATTACCTTGCCGGTTACATTGCCCTTCAGGCTGCGGTCTTTAAAGAGATCCGGGTCGAGCTTGCGCTCCCAGTAATCCCATATCGCCGGTGCGTAGTCCGACAAAGATGGAACGCTGATGCCGCTGCCTTTCAGGGCACGTTCGGTTTCACGCGTATCGTAGCGCGTTGGCATGTTGGCAAACTTCATGGCATCGGGAGGGATGCCCAAATCGCCAAGTACCGAGTTAGTGATACGTTTGATGGGAGCGAGGTTGCCCAGCATTGAACGAACGCTCTGGGGAATAAAGCCAAACATGCGGGCATCGATACGAAGCGCCATGCGCGGTGCATGGCCGGCTTCGGCGAAAATGTTCAGCACTTCACCTACGCGATGACCGTTCGGATCAGTCAGGTGAAAGCAGGTATTGTCGAGTTTGGGTTTGTGTGACAGGTAATCCATGGCGTCGGCGACGTAATCAACCGGCACAATATTCATTTGACCGCCTTCGATGCCAATCAGGGAAACCCAGGGCGGAAGCAGGCGCCTGAATTTTTGCAGCAGCTTGAAGAAGTAGTATGGGCCGTCGATTTTATCCATTTCGCCGGTTTTGGAGTGACCGACGACCATCGCCGGGCGATACACCCGCCACGGGATTGAGCACTCTTTGCGAACGATTCCCTCGCTAAGGTGCTTGGTGCGGAAGTAGGGATGCTTCAAGCCTTCCGCTTCATCAAACATGTCTTCGCGAAAGGTGCCCTGATAAAGACCAGCAGCGGCGATCGAACTCGCAAGGTGAAAACATTTTGCCTTCAGCTGTTCCGCGCAGGCAACGGCGTTGCGGGTGCCTTCGACGTTGGCAACTTCCTGGCTTTCGGCGTCTGCCTTCAGGTCGTAGATAGCGCCAAGATGGTAGAAGTGGTCAATTTTTCCGGTCAGGGTTTTCATGTCTTTGGGCGTAACGCCGAGGCGCTTTTTGCCAAGGTCGCCATTGATCGGAATAATCTTCTTTTTGTCAGCGCCACACTGTTCAATCAGCTTGTCGATTTTATGGCGCGACTCTTTGCGCACCAGAACATAGATAGTGCCGTTGCGCTTACACAGATTTTGAATCAGGAAACGACCGATAAAGCCTGTTCCCCCTGTGACGAAATAGTTCATGTGCTGCTCCTCAAAACGTATGGTTTTTTTGTTTTGTTATTTTCTATCGGCATTTACGGCGTCTTCCAGCTCAATAAATGCATCGTGAATATAGCCTCCGAGCTTGTCTAGATTGGGTAGCGCGTGGGAGGCAACCAGACCAAAGTGCAAGTGCTTGTCATAACTGTATAGGGTGATGTTCATGTGGTTGCCGGGTGTCAGTGCGCTGATGGGATATTGCTCATCCAGCTTGGCACCACGCATGTACAGCGGATTTTTCGGGCCGGGTACATTTGACACCAGCGTATTGCCGAGCGGCGGCAAGGCATTGCTGAGTTTTAACAGTTCTGCGAGCTGGGCAAACACACCGAGCGTGAGTGTGTAGGCGATAACCGAGGACGCCGGCACACCATCAACCTGATAGCGGACGTTGCGCAACGTAAAACCGATTTCACGCAGACGTTCGTAGGGATCGTTGGTTTTTCGGGCGAGGTCGACCAATACGATGCCGATTTTGTTGCCGCCTTCTTCATCGCCTTCGGCGCGCAGGTTGACGGGCATCTGGATGGTAATGGGTTCCTGTAAATCCGTGCCGCATTCCTCGAGGTAGCGGTGCAGGGCGCCATCAATACAGGTCAATGCAACGTGGTTGAGCGTGGAGCGTGTAACCTTGCGCAAGTGGTTCACGCGTTCCATTGGAACTGTGGCCGTTGACACCTGACGCCCGGAGGCAACCTGCCCGGTGAGTACGGTTTTGTGTTTCAGTTTGAAAGGTACAGCAACAGCATTTTTGGTCAGGTTGAGCTGTTCCAGCAAAAGCTGGGTGTTCAGCTTGGACAAGCCCGCAATCATTTTCGCCTGGTCTTTGGAGCGGCTGGCAAGCACACGCACAATCGACATCAGTGAAAATTTCTGGCTGTTGCCTTTGGGCCGACCGCTGGGCGCAGACCAGACCGGCGTAATTTTTTTAACGCGCGCGGAATCCGAGAAGCTACGAATTGTCCAGCGCGTAATGGTGGCGCCGTCAGCGTAGGCATGGTGAAGCCGGGTGTAGATCGCAAAACGATTGCCTTCCATACCATCGAGCAGATGCATTTCCCACATGGGACGGTCACGATCCATTTTCGGCGTATGCAGTTCGCCTGCAATGCGGTTCAGCACGCGACGATTGCCGGGAGCCGGCAGTTGGCGGTAGAAGAGGTGGTCGGCCAGATCAAAGTCGTCGGCCAGTGTCCATCGAGGCAGGCCAAGGCCGCCCCATCGTATCACCTGATTGAAAGGCGGTTTGACCTGGTCTGCCGTGCTGAGTAGTTCTTCGTAGGTTTTCTTGACGAAATCGTCCGGGGCGTTTTTGGGTTTGCTGAAAATCATCAGGCCGCCGATGTGCTTTGGGCTGGCCTCCGTTTCGGTCAGAAAAAATGCCAAGTCCATCATGGACAGTGTACTCATGCCACCCCCAGAGTGATCTGCTGATCAATAGTGTGCTGCGGACTTCCTTTAAACGAGAGTCTACGGACTTTCTTGAATATTCTCCAAATCGATAGATTTATAAACAGTATTTTTGGTGGTAATGGCGCCGCAGCGTGGTTTTCTTAAAATTGGGCAGCGACATCGTAAAAGTATCGCCAAACGTCCGTCTTGTACAGGCACTTGCCGTTATGTCGCTGAGTTTTGCGCAGCAAAGGCAATGATGGCGGCCGTAACAGCGACATTTAATGACTCAACCCCGTTGTGCATGGGTATGCGTAGTTGTGAGGTGCACAAACGTCCCAGTGAGGCAGAGAGCCCTTCCGTTTCGTTGCCAAGTACGTACACGGCCGGGCCGGGAGTGCCTTGAGCAAACACTGATGCGCTGGCATGAGATGACAAGCCATAAACCTCGCTGCCAGCTTCGCGCAATTCACTCAAACAGCTTTCAAGCTGATCACAGTAATAGATAGGCGCCTTGAATAAAGTGCCTGCGCTGGCCTTGATCACAAGTGGCGACAGGCTGGCACAGCCGTTTTTCGGCAGTATCAATCCGCTGATACCACTGGCGCTCACTGAGCGAATAATCATGCCCAGATTTTGCGGGTTGGTGACGCGATCGAGAGCGACTAGGCGCGCATGATTTTGTAGCGGCAACAGCTCGCTGTAGTGACGGTAAGAGGGAAGCTGCAGGTCGAGTGCTACCCCTTGATCCTGTTTGCCGTTTCTGGATATGCGGGACAGGGCGCGGCGGTCGTGAAAGGCCACGGGCACACTGCGCTGTTCAGCCAGATTTTTGATTTGTTCAATAATGCCTTCACTGCGATTGGAGTCGGCAAGGTGCAATTTGAAAGCAGGTAGCGCGGAGTCTTGTAATGCCTCAAGTACGGGCTTTCTGCCGTACACCGTCAGCATCTGGTCGAAAAAGGCTCTACGCTGTTCATACTGCGGGGTGTCACTACTGCTCACAGCTTAGTCTTCCAATTGTTGGCGATACTGGCCGGGTGACATGCCCGTCCATTTTTTGAATGAGCGATGAAAGGCGCTACTGTCCTGAAAGCCCATCAGGAGTGATATGGCATTGATGCTCAATTCCTTGCGGTTCATATAGGTCAGGACGGCTTCTTTTCGGAACTCGTCCTTGAGTTGCTGGTAACTGGTATTTTCTTTCTGAAGATGCCGGTGCAGGGTGCGCACAGACATATTCAAATGGTCAGCTATGCGTTGGGCTGACGGCAATTCGCTGCCCAACTCATTATTGAATATCGCTTTGACCTTTTCCTGATACTCGCCGTTATCCAGCGTGGTTACTTTGCTGATGAGCGGGTAGGGCGCAGTGCGCAAAAAGTCGTGCAGACTGTGCTCGGTTTGTACCAGCGGCAGCGTCAGTGCATCGCGAGGCATCACCAGGCAATACTCTTTCTGTCCGCAGCGCAGCGGCACGCCAAATAGAGAATCGTATTCTGCTTTCAGTTTTGCGTCCTCGCTGCCAAAGTGCACGGCATTGAGGGGCAGATTCTGCCCAACAAACCAGCTGAACAGACGATACATCATGTACAGGGTAGAGGCCTGTGCCGAATGGTACTGCGGGCTGTCGGCCATGTGCGGGTTTTGGAAGCGGATTATCGCCAGATTCTGTTCGCGAATTTCTGTAATGGGTTGTCGCTTGCGCGCTTGCTGACTGTGAAAGCGGTCGCAGTAGTCGAGAAACTCGGCATTGCGTTCGATTGCCTGACGCAGGTTTTTGCAGTGCACAATAAACAGGCACATCATGCGAAAGGTACCGGGCGGGGCGCGCTCCGGAGTCATCATGCCGAAGGCTTCGTCCTGCAGCATAATCATCAGTTGCCGGTACAGGCGGCTATAAATACGCGTCGGCACTTCGGTAATATGCTGGTAACTGCTGAGCATGGGGTTGTATTGCAGGCCAATGGTGTCGAGCACTTCATCGATGTCGTAGCCATGATTGGAGACAACGCGCAGCAGTGACCGGAATGCCTTCATCGGCATTGTATCCTGCTCCGTCTGTCTGCCGCCGGTTGCTGCTTTACCCAAGTGCGCTTTCTCCCGTCTTGCCTGCGTCCTATAATGACAGTTTCCCCGATGATTGTCCGCCTGCCGCCGGTGAATTGGCGAACGATCACACAAAATGCCGGAGTCATTTCTTGCGCACTTTTCAGGCAAACAGTTTTCTGCTTAATCATCTCTCCGTTTTACCCGACGCATTGGCGATCGACGATGGCTCCACCCGGCTAAGCTGGGGCGAGCTGGATCACGTGGTGTCCTGCCGCTCTGCCTGGTTACTGGAAAAACAATGTGAACCTGGGGATCGTGTTGGCCTGTTGATGCGCAATTCCAGCGATTATATTCCGTGGGTGTTGGCGGCAATCAGTACCGGCGTTTGGGTCGTGCCGCTGAACTGGCATTTGACCGAGGCTGAGCAGCGCTATATTGCAGAAGACAGTGCCATGCGCCTGCTGGTTTGCGATAGCGACTTTGCCGGGCGTGAGCTGGGCTGCGATCGCTTTCAGGCCCCCGTGGAACATGAGCCGGTCAAGGGGCTCTCACTGAGCGAAGGCTCGCCGGCTGGCGGTATCATGCTGTATACCAGCGGCACAACCGGCCGGCCAAAGGGCGTCCAGCGACGCTCACCGACAACGTTGGGCGAACTTAAAAAACAGTGGTGCGAGTTCGGGGCATCAATAGGCCTTGACGGTGGCCGGCATCTGGTGACCGGCCCCTTGTATCACGCAGCGCCACTGCTGTTTGCCCTATACGACCTGGTCAATGGCGGCGCATTGATGGTGATGGCCCGCTTCGACGCGAAAAAGGCCCTGGAGCTGATTGATCAGTTCAAAATCAGCCACAGCCACTGGGTGCCGACAATGTTTGTGCGTGCGCTGCGCTTGCCTGAGCACAGCCGCGATGGCTTTTCGGGAGCTTCTTTAACCCTAGTGTTGCATGGCGCTGCTCCAATAGCGCCGGTGGTTAAACGCTCGGTTATCGAATGGTGGGGGCCGGTTCTGGTGGAGTACTGGGGTGGTTCCGAGAGCGGAGCGGTCAGCCGTTGCACTAGTGCACAGTGGCTGGCGCATCCGGGCACTGTGGGCAAAGTATTGCCACATTACGAAGTAATCGCCACCCGCGGCGGACAAGCGTTGCCCGAGGGTGAAGCGGGATTGCTCGGCATCCGTCTGCGCAGTGGTGAGCAGGCGTTCTCCTATTGGCGCGACGCTGAAAAAACCCGCAAGGCGTATATCAAAGACGCTATGTTTCAGTTGGGGGATATTGGCTATGTCAACGAGGATTATGTTTACCTGCTTGACCGCGAAAGCCACACGGTTATTTCGGGCGGGGTGAATATTTATCCGGCTGAAGTTGAAGCGGCCCTGCTGCAGCAAGCCCTGATAGCCGATCTTGCCGTTTTTGGTGTGCCGGATGAAGAGTGGGGTGAGCGCCTGATCGCGGTGCTGGAGGTGGCGGATGACTGTCGCGGCAAAAAGAGTGACGCCGCATTGAGCCGGGAAATTCTGGATGACGCCGCAAAAGTGTTGGCCAGCTACAAGCTACCCCGTGAATTGCATTTTGCCGAGGTGGGGCGCAACGCTGCCGGCAAGGTACCGCTGGCCAGTTTGCGCGCCCGGTATTCTTCCTGAGCGGATGCTCAGTGTTGCGGGCGGTTATAGGCGCGTGATGCCGATTGTCTTGCGCGCTCGGCGGCCGCTTTGAGCTGCTCGGCGATTTCCAGGATCTCGGCGCCGCTCAGATCGCGGTGAATGGAGCCGGTGGAAAATATCAATTCAGGTAGTTGATCGTAACCGAAAACAGGCACGGTAATGTTGCACACTGGATAACGTGTGCCCGGGTCTATGCGGTCAAGATGGTAATGGGATTTGAGCAGGCTGGTCTGGTATTCGCGGGTGACGTGCTCGAGTGCCTCCAGATTCCAGGTGCCCTCGATACCTTCCAGTCCCCGCTGGAGTGTTTCTTCGGCCTCGGTTTTAAGGGTTACTTCGAACCCGCGCGCGCGAATAGCGATCACCGAGATGCGTAATTTCTGATCCAGCTTGTCGTCAAACTCTTCTCCGAGCCGTTGCTCGCCGGTTGCCAGCCAGGTTTCCAGCTGCTTGGCGGGTGACCAGGCAATAAAGCTGGCTCCCAGGGGCGCCATAAACGGCAGGCGCATGCCGAGCTGGAAGGGCGACAGCATCGGGTTTGAATGACCGTAGTGGGCCAGCAGAACCAGATGGCTGCCACTGCGGCCGGCGGCACCTACACCCAGGCCCAGCTCTTGTGACAGTACTTCGAGCTCCGGGCGGGCATATTCGAGAATGGGAAATTGCGCAAATGCAGCATTGCCGGCCGCTACAATATTGGGGCCAAGCCGGTAGGCCTTGCTTCTGGGGTCCTGCACCAGAAAGCCGTAGTGAGCCATGGTGGTCAGGATCGCGTGGCACGTGGCCTTGTTGAGCCCCAGCTTGCGAGTGACCTCGGTCAAACCGTAGGACTCCTGAGGGTTGGCTGTCAGGAGGTCCAGTATGGCCAGCGCTCTGGCGGTTGGTTTGGAAAATAAGGCCATTCTCGTCCCCGAGTCTATGCAGCGGTTCAATGCTTTAACCGCTGCAGCAGTTGTAGCCTAAGAATTTAAACCATGCACCCGGCCGGAACAAATGAATTGTCTGTAACGTCCCTTTGCCGCTTTGTGGGCGGGCATTGCTATGACTTGAGCCAAATTGGCACAGTAATTGCACCAATACAACGCATATCGCATGGAGGTGCTCGATTAGTGTGCGCTTTGACTGGGTTCAAGCGCAGCAATTCGCCAACACCAGCCTGATATAACGTTGTATTACGTCCGATCGCTTTACACCTCACGGTCTAGCGGGGCGAAGTATTTTTGAAGCACAGAGTGCACCAAAATAGTGTATATCTGATTTATGGCACCACTGTGGTGCGCCATGACTGGGGAGAGACATGACAACGAGCGGAAAGACAATAAAGGGTGGTTTGCTGGCTGTAATGGCCACAATTGCCTCTGGCCTGAGTGCCGCCGATGAATTGAGTGGTGCCAATACGGCCTGGATATTGACCTCGACAGCCTTGGTACTGTTTATGACCCTGCCAGGTTTGGCGCTGTTTTACGGCGGCCTGGTGCGCAGCAAAAACGTGCTGAGCGTCCTGATGCAGTGTTTCACCATTGCCTGTGTTGCCTCGGTACTCTGGTTTGTAGCCGGTTACAGTATCGCGTTTGGCGAGGGTAATGCGTTTGCCGGTGGTCTGGACAAGGCCTTTCTGGCGGGTATCGGGGAAAACAGCCTGTCTGGTGATATTCCGGAGACGCTGTTTGTCATGTTCCAGATGACCTTTGCCATTATCACGCCTGCGCTCATTGTCGGTGGTTTTGCCGAGCGTATGCGATTTTCGGCGGTGGTGCTTTTTTCTGCGCTCTGGCTGTTGGCCGTCTATGCGCCGGTGACTCACTGGGTTTGGGGTGGCGGCTGGCTCGCCGAGCGAGGCCTGCTGGATTTTGCCGGCGGTACAGTCGTTCACATTACCGCAGGCGTAGCGGCACTGGTGGCCGCTATGGTGCTCGGGAACCGCACAGGATTTTCAAAAACTGCGATGCCTCCTCACAACCTGACGATGACAATGACCGGGGCCGGTATGCTTTGGGTTGGCTGGTTCGGTTTTAACGCCGGTAGCGCGCTGGCCGCCAATGGCGATGCTGCCATGGCGATGCTGGTCACGCACCTTTCTGCGGCAGCGGGCGCCTTTACCTGGCTGACCATTGAGTGGATTCGCTTTGGCAAGCCCAGTGCTCTGGGTGCGGTAACGGGTATGGTTGCCGGTTTGGGTACGATTACACCGGCCTCCGGTTATGTCGGGCCTGCAGGAGCGCTCGTGATCGGTGTGACAGCGGGCATTGTCTGTTTTTACGCCACCATGACGATCAAACAAGTCTTGAAGATCGACGATTCACTGGACGTCTTTCCGGTTCACGGCGTTGGCGGCATTCTGGGAACGCTGATGGCGGGCATCTTCGCGAGCGACCAGTTGGGCTTGTTCAGCGGCCAGGGTTATGCTGATGGCGTTACAATGGGCTCGCAGGTGGGCGTGCAGCTGCTCGGTATTGCGGCGACCTTTGCGTACACCGCCGTGGTGACCTTCGCCTTGCTGAAAATTGTGCAGTTGATTACCGGCTTGCGGGTAAGCCCGGAAGAGGAAACAGAAGGTCTGGATATCGTAGGTCACAACGAGTCTGGCTACGACCTGTAGTTAAAGTGCCGGCGGTGACTATTGTCACTGTCTGCAATCTTATCGCCCCTGTAACGCCCGGCTGGTCCGGGCGTTTTTGATGGTGCGTCGCGGGGTCGCGATTATACGATTGGTGGTATACTCCCGAAAAATATCCTAAGAAAGACAGTCGTCCCGGGGGCGTTCCATGACTGACAAATATTTGCTTGTTTCCGTGAAAAGCGGCGATGAGTTTACGCTGCTAAACGGCACCAGTTATGTGGTTGGCCGCAATCCCGATTGTGATTTAGTGCTTGGCGAAGGGTATCCGTCGCGTCAGCATGCACGCATTGTCGTCAAAGACGAAAAGGTGATTGTCGAAGATCTCGGCTCCACCAACGGCACCTTTGTTAACAAGCGCCAAATCGACAATCCGGTTCAGGTCAAACCGGGCGACGTCATCAAATTTGATTCGGCCGCCTTCCATTTGGTGATGCCTGATAGCGGTAGCTCGACGCTGGTAATGCGAAACCTCGGCTCAACCAACCAAATGCCGGCAGCTTCCTCCATCGTGATTGATGGTGATGAAGAGGAAAATGCTGGCAACGAGACTTCATTTCATCAGGCATTCCCCTTGCCGGCAGACTGGAATGACGGGGAGCTTACCAGCGGTACCGCCGTTGGTGGTTTTAGCCCGGCCCAAATTGACCAGTTACTGAGCGACTGTATTCCCAAGGACGGCGGGGTAACTGCCGCCCTTGTGATTACCTCGGGCAATCACAAGGCGCGTGTTGTGGGCTTGATTGCCAAAGGCGACAAGCAGCGCTGGACGATCGGTCGCGACAAAAAATGCCAGTTCCCGTTGACCGATGCGAGTGTCAGCAGCCAGCATGCGATTCTTCAGTTCCTGAACAACTCCTGGGATATTAAAGACACGAACTCAACGAACGGCCTCAAGATAAACGGTCGCAAGGAACTGCAGGGGCGGCTGCGTGATGGCGACAAGATATCGCTGGGGCAGGTGAATATGGTATTCAGGATTTTATAAGCAGGCCGGATGCGGTGGTTGTGACGAACTTTACGCTTTATGGTACCTCGGCCTGCCATCTGTGCGAGTTGGCCGAAGCCCAGCTTGAACAGCTTTGCCTGGAAGGTCGCGATCTGGTTTATCGCAAGGTGGATATTGCCGCCGACGATTCTCTTATGGAGCGTTATGGCGTGCTTATACCGGTACTGCGTAGAGACCACGACGGTGCCGAGCTGAACTGGCCCTTTCAGCCCGACGATGTCATGGCCATGTTTTAACTCCTGCTTATTCTCCCACCCGCACGGCGAGCACATCACAATGGGCGCCGTGCAGCACACCGTTGGCCGTTGAGCCCAGTATCAAGGCCAGCCCCTGGCGACCGTGGCTTCCCACAACAATCAGGTCGGCACTGATATCCTCGGCAATCTGGTGAATTTGACTCTCGGGGCGACCTATCATTAAATGCAGCCGCTCCGATGGTATGGAGTAACGCTCGCCAAACGATGTCAGTTGTTTTTCTGCCTGCTCTTGCAGTTGATCCTGAACACCCGAAAAGTCCATGGGGATATCGCCACCGTAGGCGAGGCTCAATGGCTCAATGACGTGTACCACATGCAGTTCGGCTTCGTTGCGAGTAGCTATAGCGTTGGCGCGCTCAACCACGAGTGCGGATTCGTCAGAAAGATCAATGGCAGTAACAATTTTCTGGTAGCTTTGCATGGCGTATCGGCCTCCGGGTGGTGGTCATACTGCTATTAAGGTACAAATTATGTGTTCCGTCCAGTTGCAGGGGGCTCGACGTTGACTTGGCTGATAGTGTTTGTCGTTGTTGCAATGGTGCTGGCGCCTGTCATGTGGATGATGCCAAGCCCGGCGCAAAAAAGGCAGGTAATAATGCGCGAGCGAGCGCGAAAACTGGGTCTAATGGTCAATATTGTCGATTTGCCGCAGTCGCACCGCGCAAAAACCCGCAAGGAACCCACTGAAAAGGGCGTGAGCTACAGTCTGCGCATTGCGCGCCAGAAAGGGCAGCAGCGCCCACACTGGTTTGTCTGGCGGGAGGATCCCGAGGGAGAGCCGGCTGCAGCAGATGCCGTGCCTGCGGCTGTTGTCGAAAACCTGCAGGCGTTGCGAGCACAGATGCCCGCCGATATGGTGGGGCTGGAATCGAACGAAACCGGTTACAGTGCTTACTGGCGCGAACGCGGCGACAGCGCGGCGGTAGACACAATTGCCGCGCTTCTTGGAGATGTACGCCAGTTGGCAGGAGGACAATTACTTGGATCATGATTTGCCCCTCGGGCGTTATCAGCACTATAAAGGTGGCGAGTACGACATTATTGGCGTTGCCCGCCACAGTGAGACCGATGAACGCGTTGTTGTTTATCGCCCGCTCTACGGTGAAGGTGCGCTGTGGGTTCGCCCGCTGGATATGTTCCTTGAGACCGTTGTGGTAGCTGGTGAAGTTATTCCGCGATTTCGATTGATATCGGATCGATAGCGGCCCGATCAGTGGATCAGGGGCTGCCTCTTTTTGCCAGGAAGCGCGGCTTTCCGCTTGACCCGCCGGAAGCGAGGTCTTATATATGTCGCCTCTTTATCTGTGGCTGTGGCCACGAGAACTTCAAAATACTAGAAGGGTATTATGGCTAAATCGCTGGTAATCGTGGAGTCACCCGCGAAAGCAAAAACGATCAATAAGTATCTAGGCCCGGATTTTATCGTTAAATCCAGCATAGGCCATATTCGCGATCTACCCACTAGTGGCAGTAGCAAAAAGCCCGTTGACGCTAAGGAGCGTGCGCGCGCTGCGGCCAAAACCCGCAAAATGTCGCCGGAAGAAAAGGCTGAGCATAAACGCAAGCGCTCGCGGGAACAGCTGATAAACCGTATGGGCATTGACCCTGATCGCGGCTGGGAGGCCAGTTACGAAATACTGCCCGGCAAGGAAAAGGTTGTTTCCGAGCTGAAGAAACTGGCGGCCGATGCCGATTATGTCTATCTGGCAACGGATTTGGACCGCGAGGGAGAGGCGATTGCCTGGCACCTGCGCGAGGCGATTGCAGGCGACGAAAGCCGCTATCGCCGGGTTGTTTTCAATGAGATTACCAAGAAGGCGATTACTGAAGCCTTTTCAAAGCCCTCCGAGCTGGACCTGAATCGGGTGAACGCGCAGCAGGCACGCCGGTTTCTGGATCGGGTTGTCGGCTATATGGTATCGCCACTGCTGTGGTCCAAAGTTGCCAGAGGGCTGTCGGCGGGGCGCGTGCAATCGGTTGCTGTGAGGCTGATTGTTGAGCGAGAGCGCGAAATTCGAGCCTTTATCCCCGAAGAATTTTGGCAGTTGCACGCTGACCTGAATCATTCCATTGGTCAGCTCAGGCTCGAAGTAAAAAAGCAGAATGGCCAGAATTTTCGCCCCGACAACGAGGCCGCGACGATGGCCGCTGTCAATGTACTGCAGGGAGCTGACTACCGCGTTAGCGACCGTGAAGACAAGCCAACCAGCAGTAAGCCGTCCGCCCCTTATATCACCTCAACCTTGCAGCAGGCTGCAAGTACGCGCCTCGGTTTTGGTGTAAAGAAGACGATGATGATGGCTCAGCGTCTGTACGAGGCGGGTTACATTACCTATATGCGTACTGACTCGACCAACCTGAGTGTTGACGCGGTTGGCCAGTGCCGTGATTTTATCGAGAAAGAATACGGCCCGCGCTATTTGCCAAAAGCACCCAACAGCTACAGCAGCAAGGAAGGTGCCCAGGAAGCTCACGAAGCTATTCGCCCGTCGGATGTCACTACCCGGCCAACGCAGATTAAAGGCATGGAGCGAGATGCCGAGCGTCTCTACACCTTGATCTGGCGGCAATTTGTGGCGTGTCAAATGACGCCCGCAGAATTTACCAGCACCAGTATTACTGTGAAGGCGGAGGAGTTTGAACTCAAGACGCGCGGGCGGGTAGTTCGCTTCGACGGCTATATGCGCGCGCAGCCACCTGCAGGTTCGAAAAAAGAAGAGGATACCGAGCTGCCGGACGTCAAAGTGGGTGACAGTCTGTCTCTCGTAAAACTTGACCCTTCCCAGCACTTCACCAAGCCGGCACCGCGTTTTACCGAAGCGTCGTTAGTGAAAGAATTGGAAAAGCGCGGAATAGGGCGGCCATCCACCTACGCATCGATTATCTCGACGATTCAGGACCGCGGTTACGTAAGGGTCGAAAACAGACGTTTTTACGCCGAAAAAATGGGCGATATTGTTACCGATAGGCTGGTAGAAAATTTCAGTGATCTGCTTGATTACAGTTTTACCGCCAACATGGAAGAGTCGCTGGATGAAGTAGCAGAAGCCAAAAAGGACTGGCGTGCGCTGCTCGACGAGTTCTATCGGGGCTTCTCTGACAAACTGGAACAGGCAGAGTCTGAGATGGGTGGTATGCGCAGCAACCAGCCGTCGGAGACTGATATTGCCTGTCCTGATTGCGGCCGCAATATGCAAATACGCACCGCCAGCACAGGCGTGTTTCTAGGGTGCTCGGGATATGCCTTGCCGCCCAAAGAGCGCTGCAAGCGCACCATCAACCTGATTCCCGGCGATGAAGTTGTCCGAGCCGATGCCGACGACGAGGAAGAATCACGTCTGCTGATCAATCGTCACCGTTGCTCGAAGTGCAATACGGCAATGGATAGCTATTTGATCGATGAGAGTCGGAAGCTTCACGTTTGCGGCAATAACCCGGACTGCAGCGGTTTTGAAGTCGAGCAGGGTCAGTTCAAGATCAAGGGATACGACGGTCCCCTGATCGAATGTGACAAGTGCGGCGCCGATATGCAGTTGAAAACCGGTCGCTTCGGCAAATATTTTGGCTGTACCGCAGATGAATGCAAGAACACTCGCAAACTGCTGCGCAGTGGTGAAGCCGCGCCCCCGAAGATGGATCCGGTGCCAATGCCGGAACTGGCTTGTGAAAAAGTTGACGATTACTACGTGTTGCGCGATGGCGCCGCCGGACTGTTTTTAGCGGCCAAGGGCTTTCCGAAGAACCGCGAAACCCGTGCCCCCTTGCTCGCCGAAATTTTACCCCATCGCAACGAGATCGACGAAAAATATACCGACCTGTTTGACGCTCCGGTAGCAGACAACAACGGTTTGCCTTCGGTTATTCGCTTTAGCCGAAAAACTCAGGAGCATTACGTTCAAACCGAAGAGGACGGCAAGCCCACCGGTTGGGCAGCCTATTTTCGGGACGGGCGCTGGCAGGTGCAGGAGAAAAAAGCTGCTGCGAAGAAAAAAGCAGCGCCCAAGAAAAAGGCTGCAGCCAAAAAGAAAGCAGCCAAGAA
>DIBR01000041.1:9691-10087 GCA_002415025.1 Spongiibacteraceae bacterium UBA5047 | reverse complement strand
CAAAAAGAAAGCAGCCAAGAAAACCACCGCTAAGCAGTCTTGAATTATGGCGGCCAGTGTTCGAGCGCATGCGAATCTCAACCTCTTTCTTGCGGAGCGTGCCTTGTCGGGGGTTAACGAGGGTGCATTTGATGCATTCTGGGGCGAACACGGCGACCTGGTGGCCATGGATACCGCAATATTTCGCCTGCAAGTTGCTTATCGCTGCCATCTGGCTGACCTGTGTGAGCAGAAGCAACTTGCACTGCGACCGCGAACAGCCGCCGAAGCGAGTGACTTGATTGCGGGCCAGAATGAATTTGTTCCCGAGATTTTGGAGTTGGCGGAGCGCGAGCAGACCCAAGACTGGTTGAGTGCTTTATTGGGTGAAGATTTTCTGCCGTCATTAGTGCCGAC
>DIBR01000041.1:8990-9509 GCA_002415025.1 Spongiibacteraceae bacterium UBA5047 | reverse complement strand
CAGTCCGGCGGCGGCATCGATGTGATTGCCCGCTCGGAAGACAGTAACAGCCTCCGCAACAGACAAACGCTTGAAACCATTGTCGCCGAACTTAAAGAGCTGTTTGTCAGGCATCGCGATACCCAGCAAGAGTATTAGGCTAGGCGGCCCGGAAGCGGCGTCGAGCAGGATGATTTTGTGGGATATGGCCGGCGTTACTGCAGTTTTCGCATTAAGGTTAACTTGGCCCTGCAGTGCCTGATTGATACAATTGCGGGCATAGGGAGATTCTTCCCAAGTCAGACAAGGTATTCAGTGTGTTTTCCTACCTAGAACTCGTTGAGCTTCCCAACGGTGACATAGTTCTCCAGCGCGCGGATGATGACGGTGAGCCGCTGGTCGTTATCAGTTTTTCCGAAGAGTCGCGTCAGTTTATGACAGCCCCGCCGCTGGAAGTGGCTCGCGCCATGATTCAAGCCGGCATTCAGGTGGCGGCTGATGATGGCGGAATGGCTATCGAGGAAGAACTCGAAGAGGACG
>DIBR01000041.1:2258-8791 GCA_002415025.1 Spongiibacteraceae bacterium UBA5047 | reverse complement strand
AACTCGAAGAGGACGAATTGTCGGCTGAGGAAAGTCAGGGCGACACCAAAACCGTTCACTAGCGCTCTTCGGTAGTGCTAGCCTTTGTTAACTATCAATCCTGATAATCAGACAGTCCGCCTGGCCTTTGCGTGCAGCCATTTCCAGTTGATGATACTCGCTGTCGGCCAATATTCGATTGAGTAAAACCACCACCGTGTGGCTGCGCCCGCTTTGCAGGGCCCGTATCGCCAGGGGAGCGATTTCCCGGGTTTCTCTGGCCAGCACCTGCAATAGATGGTGGCCGGTTTTGCGGGCGGACTCGCTCAGCAGGCTTTTCACCGGGGTGTTGGCAATCCAGCAGGCCCAGCGACTGTCATCGTTGTCATTCAGCTCGCGCAGTATGCCGCTTAACAGGAGCTGTCGTGACATTTGGTTGGCAGCGGGAATATGCAATTCCGATATCCGGCTACGACTGGCGCGCAGGTCTTGTGATAACTCTTCTACCGGCAGCATGTCTGTTTGTACTGGCATAATCAGTGCCTCCTTAAAATGCCGACGCTCAGGCCTTCGATGGCAAAATCCTGCTCACGCAAATCAACCTCGATAGGCTGGTAGTCAGCGTTTTCAGGCAGCAAAAGTATCTGGTACTTGCTCTTGGTGGGTTTGTAACGTTTAACGGTCACTTCGTCGTCGATGCGAGCAACCACAATGTCACCGTTGTTGGCATTCTGGGTTCTGTGCACCGCCAGCAGATCGTTTTCAAAAATGCCAATATCAATCATGCTGTCGCCGCGAACGCGCAAGAAGTAGTCAGCGCGCGGCGAGAAGGTTGAGCCGGGCATGTCGCAGTAATCTTCTATATGTTCAACCGCAAGAATCGGGTTGCCTGCAGCAACATTGCCGACGATGGGAATGCCCGCGGCACCCGGTAGACGAATACCGCGTGAGGCACCGGCAATCATTTCAATGGCACCTTTACGGGCCAGGGCTTTCAGGTGTTCCTCTGCAGCATTCGGAGACTTGAAGCCCAGTTCGCGGGCAATGTCTGCCCGGGTGGGCGGGTAGCCGGTATCTTCTATGTACTGGCGAATAAGGCTTAGAACGTCCTGCTGTCGCGGTGTGAGGTTGCTCATCGTCATTCCTGTCTGAATATACAGTTACTGTGAGTATATACAGTGAAGGTCGACTTGCAAGCTTTTTTTAACGCGTGATGTGAGGCTCGGTGGTCCCGGTAATTTTCGGAAAAGTGCTGCTTTAGAAAGTAGTCATACCTCGCAGGGCCGCCCGGTGACAGGGCGGGGAGGTACTCTGTGTGACTGGCGCCTAGAAATCGTCAGTCAGACCATTGATGTATTCGGGCTCGATGTGGCTGACCGGGTTGTTCCAGTCATCGGTGAGAACATAGTCGGTGGAGTCGTGATAATCATCGCCCGATAACTCGAAGGGGCTACGCCAGTCTTCGGGTTCTTCGATGGATTCAAGGAGTAATTCGTCCCAGCTATCGAGGTCGTATTCGCAAATTTCGCCGTCGACCATCTGGGCTTCAACGGCATCGTCTATTGCCACTACTTCAAAGATTGAACCGGCTTGCAAGTCTTTGTACCAATTGCCGATTTGCGGAGTCACATTATTCATATTGGCTTCCTCAAGAGACGCAATGTGAGCTTACAAAGTACCACTACTGCTACCACTGTACAGAGGATGATTTTCGATAAAATTTCACCGCTACTGGCATACGCAAAGATACGTATGTCGTATAAAATTGCCGGTTTATCATTTGCTTAACACTGAAAGCGCTGGGCTGTAGCAAGGGCGTAGTAGCCTTTTTATTCGCTCATCGCATAACCAATCGTGTTAACGTAATAAAATAATCTAGCGCCCGTTTGAGAGGGCGCGGGGTGAACCATGAAAGAAGCAGGTGAAGGGGACAGTTTCATGATCGAGGAGTGGCTTCAGCGAGTTCAGATTGAGGATTACCCGTGGCTGTGGCAGGTGTTTTTTGCTGTGTTGGCCACGGCACTGATCAATTATCTGGTGGCAAAGTTTCTCGCTCGCCTGACCGAGAAACTGGCGCGTACGCACACGGTATGGGATGACGCCTTGTTGGCGGCGGTGCGCAAGCCCATGTACTGGATGATTTGGCTGGTGGGCTTCAGTTATGTACTGCAGCTTATTGTGCAAACCTCCGACGCGCAGATATTTGCGATACTGAATTCCCTGCGCGCTGTCATGGTGGTACTCATTCTTACCTGGTTTCTGGTATCGCTGGTGAGAGAGGTTGAATCGCGCTTATTGTCGGGTGAATACACCAAGGCTGATGAACCGTTTGACCCGACGACCGTAATGGCCATCGGCAAGCTGGTGCGAACCGCGATCATCATTACTGCAACCCTGGTGGCGATGCAGTCTTTGGGTTACAGCATTTCCGGCGTTTTGGCATTTGGCGGTATCGGTGGTATTGCCGTGGGCTTTGCGGCGAAAGATTTGCTGGCGAATTTTTTTGGTGGCCTGATGGTGTATCTCGACCGGCCCTTTGCAGTTGGCGACTGGATTCGCTCACCGGACCAGAATATTGAGGGAACCGTTGAAAATATAGGCTGGCGACAAACGCGAATCCGGACCTTCGATCAGCGGCCACTGTATGTGCCCAATGCGACCTTTACCCAGGTTTCGGTAGAGAACCCGTCGCGCATGTTAAATCGTCGTATTTACGAGACCATCGGCTTGAGGTACGACGACGCCCGGCAGCTTGCTGACATCGTCACGGAGGTGCGCAGCTATCTCGAGAACCATGATGAAATAGACCACAACAAAACACTGATTGTGAATTTCAACAGTTTTGGCGCATCTTCGCTGGATTTCTTTATTTACGCCTTCACCAAAACAACGGCCTGGGTGAAGTACCATGAAATCAAACAGGGCGTATTGCTGGATATTCTCGGTATTATTCATAAGCACGAGGCTGATGTGGCCTACCCGACATCAACCATAAAACTTGAACAGCAGGAAATGCTAAACATGATTGAGCAGGGTGCCAAGGCGTGACGATAGCGGTTATTGGCGGCACAGGTTTATGTGATTGGGATGGTGCCGAAATCATAGCGGAGCAAGCGATCGATACGCCTTACGGGGCCGCCAGCGCGGCCTTGCGGCACGTACGTTTTGCCGGCGCCGAGTTTTATTTCCTGCCGCGCCACGGTGACGGTCATCGCTATCCGCCCCACAAGATAAATTATCGGGCCAATATATGGGCCCTGCATCAGGTGGGGGTGGATCGGGTAATAGCGGTCAATGCGGTTGGAGGAATTGCCGATGAGTGCGGAACGGGCGCACTGGTATTAGCCAACCAGATCATTGACTACAGCTACGGGCGGGAGCATACCTTCTACGATGGTGCCGATGGCCGGCTCGACCATATAGAGTTTGGTTCGCCCTACAGCGAGCCATTGCGAGAGTTGCTGATTGCCGCGGCGGCTGAGCGTGGTGAGCCTCTGGTTGAGCAGGGCACCTACGCCTGTACGCAGGGGCCGAGACTGGAAACAGCAGCAGAAGTGCAAAAGCTGAAACGCGACGGCGCCGATGTGGTGGGCATGACCGGAATGCCGGAGGCCGCGTTGGCCCGGGAGCTCGGCCTGGATTACGCAGCGCTGTGTCTTGTGGTTAACCCTGCAGCCGGCTTAAGCGATGAGCCGATAACGATGGCCGACATTCAGCGGGTTATTGATGCCGGCATGCTCTCGGTGAAGCAATTACTGGCTGCTGCTATCAGCGCTGACTCACGTCGTTAGAGGGGCTGTCGTCGTCGCTTTCGGCAGCAATCGGTGTGATTTTGATCAGTACCCCGAACATGGGGTGATCAAGATAGTGAACTTCACCACTGCGCATTCTGCGGTTTTGTCGCATGACCACCGTGCGGTCTACGAAGTAGCTGCTGTCGTCCGCCGATAACACATCAAGGTTGCTGCTGGGGCGAAAGGGCTGATTTCTGTCTTCGTCGCTATGCGTGTTTTCGGTTCGGGTATCCGGGTCGCCCTCACTCGGGGTATCGCTGTCGGCGCTGAGATCGGGCGCTGCGGCATGGCGGTCGTTGACCGGGAAGGGAATCGGAAGCGCGGGAAATTCACTGAGCCTTCGGCGGGCGGAAGTATCCGCATCCGGATAAGATGACCCCTGATAGGTTGATCGCGCTGTTGTCTGACGCGCGGCACTGTAGTCATTGCCGGCAGCTTCGTAGTCGGAGCGCCGGGGCGCAGGGCGTTGCTCGCTAAATTTGCTGAGCCACAGGTCGGTATCAATATGCAGGTAGCGCTCCAGGCCAATGCGGATATAACCTTCAAGTTCATGATGCTGCCCCACAGCGTCACCGCCTTCTATAAGCAAGGCCGCTGCCTGCTTGCGTGCCTGCAGGGCCTGCGGCCAGCTTCCGGAAAATAGCAGGCGATAGCGGTATGCGCCGCTCAGCTTTTTTACCAGAGCTGAAAATTCCTCGTCGCTGATATTGTCGCCCAGCACGTACGGTGTTAATTCTGCGGCTGGCGTCCCCTTTTTGTTTGCCGCTATGCCATCCTCGGAAAGCAGGGACTCAGCTGATGCCACCACGGCTGCAGCGTTAGTGTTGGCAATTTCGTCGTCGTCAGGCGGAAACAGGTCGGGCCGTACACCTTTGCACGCGGGGTCGAGCGAAGCCGCATCGACAGGTTGTTGCGCTTCCTGCACATCTTCAGGGTTGTAGCCTTCGCCGGAGTCCACACGTTCCAGAATATCCAGAAGGCGATTCTTGCCGGTGCCTGAATCGTTTGCCGGGTTGGGTGTCAGCCCGCATAGATCAGCCAGATAGCGTTCGCGCCTTTTCAGGCGGATGAGGTTTTGCGGGTATTTCAGCTGCAGTTTGTTGCGCCACACCTCTTCGTATTCGCCGGTTTCGGAGCGGTGCCCGAAAACAGCGAGATGAACCTGATACCAGTTACCCCTGGCGTCTTCCGGTGTGTCTTCGGCGCGACTCTGCTGGGCGAGCACCGGGGCGGCAGGGAGGGCCAGCAATGGAAAGGCCAGAATAGCGGCTGTTGCGGTTCGTGAAAGTGTCTTCATGCGGCTGGCGAGAGATCCCTTATCAGATTTTCGACAAACTGGAAGCGGACTTCATTATCGTCCAATGCTTCCGAGAAGCGCAATGCTGTGGCGCCATCAAGCCGGTAGCTGGAGGGCTTGGTCTGTACCAGTGTGACGAGATTGGCAGGATCAATGCGTGTCGTTTCAGCGAATTCCATGCGCCCGCCGCGAAACGAGGCTTCGAGCTTGCGAATGCCCATAGCCTGGGCCTGTAGCTTAAGTGCGGCCAGCCGGAACAGGTTTTTGGTTGGTTCGGGCAGCAATCCGAAGCGATCAATCATTTCAACCTGCAGTTCCCTGAGTTCGTGATCGTCACGCGCACTGGCAATGCGTTTGTACAAGATCAGGCGGCCCTGTACGTCGGGCAAATAATCATCGGGAATCAGTGCGGGCAGGCGCAGGTTGATCTCGGTAGTGGATTCGGGTTGCTCAAGGTCAATTGTGCGCCCTTCGCGAATAGCGCTAACTGCACGTTCCAGCATTTCCATATAGAGGCTAAAGCCAATGGACGTGATTTGCCCGCTTTGTTCCTCGCCCAGTAGCTCGCCTGCACCACGGATTTCGAGGTCGTGGGTGGCCAGCGTAAAGCCGGCTCCGAGGGTGTCTGCCTCACTGATAGCCAGCAGACGTTTTTCAGCATCCCCCGTCATTTGCTTGACCGGCGGGGTGATCAGGTAGGCATAAGCCTGATGGTGGGAGCGGCCGACGCGACCCCGCAGCTGATGAAGCTGCGCCAGCCCGAACTTGTCCGCTCGCTCGATAATAATGGTGTTGGCGTTGGGCACATCAATACCGGTTTCTATAATCGTGGAGCAGACCAGTACATTGTGGCGCTTGTGGTAAAAGTCACTCATGACCTGTTCCAGCTCGCGCTCGCGCATCTGGCCGTGACCGATGGCGACCCGCAGCTCCGGCATGGCGTCACTCAGCTCACGTGCTGCTTTTTCAATGGTTTTCACATCATTGTGCAGGTAATAAACCTGACCACCACGTAGAATCTCGCGAAGAATAGCTTCTTTTATCAGAGCGGGATCACGTTCGCGTACAAAGGTTTTAACCGACAATCGGCGGGCGGGGGGCGTCGCAATGATAGACAGGTCCCGCATGCCCGACATTGACATATTTAGTGTGCGGGGAATTGGTGTGGCGGTAAGCGTCAGAATATCCACTTCGGCACGTAAAGCTTTCAGTGCTTCTTTTTGGCGAACGCCAAAGCGGTGCTCCTCATCGATAATGACCAGACCGAGGTTTTTGTACTGAATACCTCCGCCCAGCAATTTGTGAGTACCGATCAGAATGTCGATCTGCCCTTTGTTGAGCTTGTCGATAATCGCGCTTTGCTCTGCCTGACTGCGAAAGCGGGAAATCACATCGATGGTTACGGGCCAGTCGGCAAAGCGGTCGCGAAAAGATTCGAAATGTTGCTGGGCGAGCAGGGTGGT
>DIBR01000041.1:1618-1989 GCA_002415025.1 Spongiibacteraceae bacterium UBA5047 | reverse complement strand
ACTTCGGTTTTGCCAAAGCCGACATCTCCGCAGACCAGCCGATCCATTGGCCGGGGTGAGCGCAAATCATTGAGTACCGCCTCGATAGCCGTTTCCTGGTCGGGCGTTTCTTCAAAGGGGAACTCACTGGCAAAGCGCATATATTCGGCGCGCTCAACTGCATATTCGTAACCCGTGCGAGCTTCCCGTTTGGCGTAAATGTCCAGCAGTTCGGCGGCGACGTCGCGGATTTTCTCAGCGGCCTTGCGTCTAGCCTTCTGCCATTGATCGGTGCCCAGGCGATGCAGGGGCGCCAACGCTTCGTCGGTGCCGCTGTAGCGACTGATCATATGCAGGGCGCTAACCGGCACGTAGAGCTTGGCGCCATCGGC
>DIBR01000041.1:1086-1506 GCA_002415025.1 Spongiibacteraceae bacterium UBA5047 | reverse complement strand
ACGTAGAGCTTGGCGCCATCGGCATACTCCAGCGCCAGAAACTCTTCTACCTGCTTGTCGACTTCAATGCTTTGCAGCCCCCGGTAGCGGCCAACGCCGTGATCAATATGAACAACCGGAGAGCCGGGGCGAAGTTCCGCCAGGTTTTTAATGGTTTGATCGGCGCTGGTAGTCGCTTTGCGGCGCCGCCGGCTTTGGGCAACATGCTGGCCAAAGAGCTGTGGTTCGGCAACCAGTGCCAGGCCGTCTTCAACCAAAACGGCGCCGTGCTCGAGCGCTGCGGTGGTAATGCAGAGCGGCTGTTTGCTGGCGACAAATTCATGCCAGCCAGACACCTCTGTTGGCTTCATGCGGTGGGAGGCCAGCAAGTCTATCAGCGCCTCGCGGCGACCGGCAGATTCTGCGCAGAGCAATACCCGT
>DIBR01000041.1:0-910 GCA_002415025.1 Spongiibacteraceae bacterium UBA5047 | reverse complement strand
ACACCCGCCGCTGGCGGGAAAATTCTCGCAGGGCCGCCGTGGGGTCCTCGTCGTGAGCGTCGATTTGTAGCGCTGGTGGCGGCGCCGTCGGTAAATTGACGTTGCCGGCAGCTTCCGGCAGAGGGTCAAGGTGCAATACCAGTTGCGGTAAGGGTTTGATCAGGCCGAAGAGTTCGTCAACGGCCAGAAAAATTGATGAGGGCGGCAGAATGGGGCGGTGTGTGTCTACACTGCGCTGTTCGAAGCGTTGATTGGCATCCCGCCAAAAATGCTCTGCTCCGGCTTCTATCCCGGTCATGCTGATGACGGCGGCATCATTGGGAAGGTAGTCAAACAGGCTGGCGCACTGTTCGAAAAACAGGGGCAGGTAATATTCAATACCCGCCGATGCAATGCCGTTGCAAATGTCCTGATACAGCGGGCACTGGCGGTGGTCTACGTCGAAGCGGGCGTGCCATCGGTCCTTAAAGCCGCGAATGCCGGCTTCGTCCAGCGGATACTCGCGGCCCGGAAGCAGGTTAATGACGTCAAACTGTTCCGCGCTGCGCTGGGTTTCAGGGTCAAAGCTGCGCAAGGTATCAATTTCATCGTCAAACAGGTCAATGCGGTAGGGCTCGCGGCTACCCATGGGGTACAAGTCCAGCAGCGCGCCGCGAATGGTGTATTCACCGTGCTCGTAAACCGTGTCAACGTGGCGGTAGCCGCTCTTCTCCAGAGTATGGCGCATGGCCTTGAGATCCAGCGACTGCCCCTTTTTTAACTGCAGGCTGTGCCCCTGAAGGTATTCGGTGGGGGGCAGCCGGTGTAGCAGGGTGGTGATGGGGGCCAGCAGAATGCCCTTTCTCATCTGCGGCAGTTCTGCCAGACAGCGCAGGCGCTCGGAGATAATGTCCTGATGCGGTGAAAAAAC
>DIBR01000023.1:806-2862 GCA_002415025.1 Spongiibacteraceae bacterium UBA5047 | reverse complement strand
AAGCCCGGCCAGGTCGCCCTCGCCGTCAAAACCACGCCAGCCAGCCTGCTCAAGTAACCAGCCGGCTGCCAGTTTGTGCCCTGCATCAGTCTCCCAGGCGGGCATATCGGGGTGGGCCCGCTGCAATGCTTCAAAGGTTTGCCTGGTGACAACAGGGTTTTTAAAGAAGCTGCCCGCATTGGGCACGGTAGACGGCATTGGCAGCTTTTGGGCGCGTACCCGTCGCACGGTATCGGCAACGCGCTGCGGTGTTGGCTCCTCGTCACCCAAAGCTTCCCGCAATGCGGGGTAGCTGAGCACCGGCGCAGCTTCGGCTGATAATTGGAGCTCTACACCGGTGATCACAAAGCGGTCCTTCAGCCCCTGCTTGAAGATGCTGTCGCGGTAGGCCAGCTCACATTCACGCTTGCTGAGGTGCCGATACTGCATTGTCGCGATGTCCAGCCCGCGAACGCTGCTGAGCACCGTACTGACTTCAACGCCGTAAGCGCCAATATTCTGAATGGGAGCCGCACCAACATTGCCCGGAATGGCGCTAAGGTTTTCAAGGCCATACCAGCCCCGATCAAGGCTGTATTGCACCAGTTCGTCCCAGTTTTCACCGGCGCTGACATTAACCGTTACCCACCCTGAACCGGATGATTCGCTGGCAATTCCCTTCATGCCAAGATGAATCACCAGCCCGTCGAAATCGGACGACAACACAATGTTGCTGCCGCCACCCAGAATCAGCCGCGGCAGTGATTTTTCTTCCGAGAAGTGAATGGCTTCCAGCAGTTCATTTTCGGAATGCACAGCAACAAAATAATGCGCCTGGGCAGGCACGGCCAGCGTGTTATAGGCCTGCAGGGAAACGTGCTGCTGAATATTCACCCGTTACTCTCATCGTCGCCGGGCGATGCTTGCAAAGCACGGAGCAATCCGCGAGAAGCGTCTTCAACCAAATCCAGAACATGCTCAAAACCGGCGTCGCCACCATAGTAGGGGTCTGGCACTTCGCGTTCGGAAAACCGGGTGCTGTAGTCCAAAAACAGTTTAACCTGTGCCCTATGTGAGGCCGGCGCCAGCGCCTGCATGTCGGCGAGATTGTTTTCGTCCATCGCCAGAATATAGTCAAAGCGCCCGAAATCTTCGGCGCAGAATTGCCGCGCGCGCAAAGTGCTCATATCGTAGCCACGCTGCGCCGCCGCCGCACTGGCGCGCTTGTCGGGGGCATGCCCTATATGCCAGTCTCCGGTTCCCGCCGAGTCGACCTCTATCTGCCCCTGCAAAGCCTCGTTGCGCACAAGTGATTCAAACACCGCATGTGCCGTAGGTGAGCGGCAAATATTGCCGAGGCAGACAAACAGAACTTTTGTCACTGCGCAGAACCTGCTGCGAATCGCGCGCGAACGGCCTCAAGATCCTCGGCGGTATCTACGCCCGCAGGAATATCCGCTGCGGCAATATCTACGTGAATACGCACGCCCTGCTCCAGCGCCCGTAATTGTTCGAGTTTTTCAACAGATTCCAATACGCCCGCAGGCCAACACACAAAGTCGTTGAGCAGGCTAACGCGGTAGGCGTATATGCCCACGTGACGTAAAAAGGGAATATTGGCAGGCAATTGCTCGCGGCTCCGCGCGAACTCATCGCGCGCCCAGGGCATGGGAGCGCGACTGAAATACATGGCATAGCCCTGGCCGTCCAAGGCTATTTTTACCGCATTGGGATTAAACACCGTAGCGATGTCGTCTATCCGCTCAGCCAGTGTTGCCATGCCGGCTTCCGGGCGGCCTTGCAAATTTTGCGCAACCTGATTGATAACCGTTGCGGGAATCAGCGGTTCGTCGCCCTGCACATTCACGACAACAGCATCCTGCGGTAAATCGAGGATCGCAGCGACTTCCTGCAGACGGTCGGTGCCAGACTGGTGCGCCGGACTGGTCATGCACACATCGGCGCCAAAGCTTTTGCAGGCATCAAATACGGTTTCTGTATCGGTTGCGATAATCACGCGCTCGGCGTCACTTTCGCAGGCTCGCTGCCAAACGTGCTGGATCATCGGCTTGCCGGC
>DIBR01000023.1:0-630 GCA_002415025.1 Spongiibacteraceae bacterium UBA5047 | reverse complement strand
GCAATATCCAGCAGGGGTTTGCCCGGCAGGCGCATGGACGCAAAGCGCGCCGGAATTATCACTGTAAACGACATCAGCGATCTTCCTCGTTGAGTAAATTGATTTTGCTCTCCAGAGCCATAAAAAATGCGGCCGGCAGCGCTGCCGTCACCGGCAGATACCAGTGTTTGTCACTGGCAAAGCCGGCGCATTTCACCGCGTCTTTTTCCGTCATAATGACCGGCAGGGAATCACCAAATTCGATATCTTCGGCGGTGTACTGGTGATGATCCACAAAGCTGTGCGTTATCGGCCGTAAACCCAGCTCAATCAGGGTGGTAAAAAAACGTCTCGGATTGCCAATACCCGCAACCGCATGCACCGCTGGCGGCAGTTCAGATACCGCCATTTTTTCGCCCGTTTTGATATTCACCAGGCGGCGAGGTTCCAGCAGCATGGTGTGTGCAGAGCGGCCAAATTCGTGCTCTGCTTCGCCGTTAACCACCAGAATATCGGCGGTATTAAGCCGCCAGCCCGGCTCGCGTAACGGACCAACTGGCAAACAGTGGCCATTGCCCAGACCGCGTGCGCCATCCACCACAACAATTTCGATATCGCGTTTTAGCGCATAGTGCTGCAGACCATCATCAC
>DIBR01000020.1 GCA_002415025.1 Spongiibacteraceae bacterium UBA5047 | reverse complement strand
TAAGCGCAGCGTATCAGGCAGTTCTGCGATGCCCGCAACGCTGCGCTTATACGGGCCTACGGTGAAAAAACTTGCACACGAACATGGAATCTCCCACAAAAAACATCAGAAACTTATCTGTAGGAGCCTGCCCTGCAGGCGAATATCTCGGCAGCTTGTGCCAGAACGCAAGAACTCTTTAGGCCTCGGGTTTGCCGGCAGTGGAAGTCGTTCGTTCCAGGTACTCCTGATGCAGAGCCGTCAGGAAGCATTCAACCCCGTAAATAACGTGCAGGGTGCGCCGTGAATACCACAATTCAAAAGCATGCTGGGCGTAGCTCAGCTCGGCAAGCCCTACGCGAACCCCGTCAATTTCCTTGAGCGTGTTGTAGAGTGCACGCGACTCTTCAACCGGAGCAAGTGTGTCGCCATTGCCGTGAATCAGCAGGGTGGGTGGCGCGCTTGCGGCAGCGTGAAATATTGGCGAAGCAAGTTCCCAGAGATCGGGGTCGTCGTAGAGACTTGATTTCAGCACCTGTCGGGTTAACAGATCATCCAGGCCCTTGTGCTTTCGTTGTCCGAGACTGTTGGTGAAATCGAAAATTCCGTAGAAGGGCACGGCTCCCTGTACGGCCGTGTCCTTGTCTTCAAAGCCGGGCTGGAAGGCGGGGTTGTTGGCGCTCAAAGCGAGCAGGCCCGAAAGATGTCCGCCGGCGGAGCCGCCAGTGGCGACGATAAAATCGGGGTCGCCACCATACTGTGCTATATGCTCCTTCACCCATACCAGAGCGCGTTTGCAGTCGATGATATGGTCGGGAAAGGTTGCCTTCGGGCTGAGTCGATACTGAACGCTGACGCAAACCCATCCGCGGCTGGCGAGCTGCCCCATCAGCGGCAGGGCCTGTTGGTCTTTGTTGCCAATAATCCAGGCACCGCCGTGTATTTGCAGCAGAACCGGAGCGTTAGGAGGGAGCGATTCCTGGTGAAAAATGTCAAGTTTAAGCGCTGTGTCGGCTTCGGTGTGATAAACGACGTTGCGAATGCGCGTTACTCCCGGAACCTTGTAGGCAAATGGCTTAACAAGTTTTGAGATGTCGATGTCCTGCGGGATCAGGCGTTTGCGGTTCTCGGGTATTGAGTCAGAGAAATTTTCGCCAAGCGCCTGTTTAATACCGCTGGTCATTTCATGCCGGGTTTGATCGGCGAGGGAGTAAAACTGGGCCAGCGCTAGCCAGGAGGCGCCTGCTATCAGCACGGCGGAGGCATCGGTGAGACCGGTAAGCCCGTGACTGGCAATGATGGCAATCGTAATCAGAAACTCAAACGCAATAAGATGCAGGGGCAGCTCACCTGCCAGCACACCAAAAATAAAGCTGATGACGCCCATCTGCTCCGGCTTTCCCCGCCAGGGGTGGTACAGATTCCAGGCAAGCCAGGCCCAGAATAGTGAAAGCCACAACATAATGTCCCCTGTTTATTATTGATTATGACGTACTAGCTTATAACGTATTCGCTCATGGGCACACAGTCAATTTTGTCAAAGTCGATAAATCGCATGCAGCTCTCCATCATGAGCTTTTCCCGTTCCTGCTGTAGCTCCGGGTTGCCCTCGGCATCGTAAAACGCCGCACGGCTGTGAATCGCCGCTTCGGGGAAGTTTTCTTCAACAATGGCATCGCAGGCAGGAGCATCAGGCGTCAGCGCGCGAGCTACGACGTTCTGCCGGTATCCAAATGTTGACTGCGTATCAATTGCAACGTCGGTGTGGCTGCCGTGCCAGGTTGTAATCCACTCGTCAAAACTCAGGCGCTCCGGTTTTTGCAAAAACACGACCTGATTCATGCCGAACGTTCGTTCATTTTTCGCGGGTGGGTGGGTGCGGTTGGGTAGCGGTTCGGATTCAGTGACGAGATAGCCGGCATATTTTTCGGTGTATTGCTGTAAGGATTTCTCAATCTCGGTACGCGCTATGGCGGTGTCTACCCATACCGACAGTATTGCATCGGCAACAGGTTTTGCATTCTCGATGCGGTAGGCGCTGGCGGGGGCGACGCCGCTGTCAGACACACACAGTCTCATCGTGTGAATGTTGTCACGTCGTAGCCCGGGACAAAGTTGTGTGCGCAATTCTTCGCGAAACTCATCGCCTGTCTGGGTGTCTTTTTTCCATAGGGCATAGATGATTTTTTCCATAGGGATTCCTTCGTAACTTTTCGACGGTTGGCAAGATTTTACAGACAGCATACTGCGTGATGAGGTGTGCTGGATAGTGTGCCTGCAACGCGAGCGCTTAAGCTGATTGTCGTTGTTAAGTTCCACCGTTTGCGTTAACGAAAGTTCATATCCAATGCGACAGATTAAGGAGGTTGGTTTGTGAAATGACGCTTCAATCAACACAGTAATTCTTGAAATTATTTCGGGCTGGCGCAGTGCGCCAATCTGTATCTCAAGGGACTATGCGAGAAGGAGAAACAAATGTTGAAGAAGTCAGTTTTCGTTAGTGTTTTGTTATGTGGTAGCGGTCTTGCCTTGGCGCAGGCTCCGGTGGGGCCGGGCGCTCTCCCCTCGGGGGGAGGTGAGTCGTCAATGGAGCCGCCGGTGGTGAGTGCCCGAACGGCATCCACCATTGATCCCCGGCCGCTGGCTGACGCGAGCACACCTTATGCCTGCACTTGTGCGGAATTTCAGATAGATGAATTTCTGGCGGCCTCGGCAACTGCAGTTGCCACGCCTACCTCTCTGCCCGGATTAGGCGAGCAAACTGCAGAGTTCCTGCAGAATCAGGGTGGTGGCTCCGGTGGCGATGCGCCTTCAGCGCCGGGAGGTAGCGAAGAAGGAGGCACGCCATTGGATGGCCTGGCATCTGCCGAGTCGCCGGCAGCACCGGGCGACGAGGAAGGTGGTGATAGCGAAGCACAGGGTTTTAGCGCGTCGCTGCCCGCAGATCTGGAAGAAAACTCGCCGTTTCCGCAGCCCTTTCAGTTGGCGTCAATAGTCAATGTGGATCTGGCTGTGTCGGGGCCTGAGTCGGACGGGGATTCCCGAGACGAAGGCAGCGACTCCGAGTCTGAACGCGACGAGTTTGAAAATGATGCTTCTCGCGAAGCGTCCAATGCTGAAGAGCAGTTTGAGGAAGTGTAAACGCAATCTACCTCCCCCGAAGGCGGAGCGGTTTGGCTCCGCCTTCATTGTTTCAATTCACGTGAGTTCAATTAGTTAATCCGTTTCAGTCATCGTGATAGCGGTTTCGCTCTGGGCGATGGTGTATTGTTGGTTCAGCGCAATCCAGACCCAATGACACAGGCTGAGATCGGATATGACAACGGATAAATCTTCCCTGAAACGACGCGCACTGCTCGGCGGGCTGGCGGCCGCCCCTGTGCTTTCGGCTTTGCCGGTATCCGCTGCGGCTGCACGCAGCGACGTGAAAAGCTGGTATGCGAGCGTGGATGTTGTTGTGGTTGGCTCCGGCGTGGCCGGCACCTCGGCGGCCATTGCCGCCGGTCGCGATGGCGCCCGGGTACTGGTGCTGGAGTCGTTGGCCAAGCTCGGCGGCTCATCGGCGATGTCGGGCGGCGTGGTGTATGCCGGTGGTGGCACGGCTTTGCAAAAAGCCTGCGGCATTGAGGATTCTGTTGATGCCATGCGCGCATACATTCTCGCGGCCAGCGGTTTGTATGCCCAGCGCGACAAGGTTGATTTGTACTGCGAACAATCGCCGGAACATTTCGATTGGCTGGTGCAGCAGGGTGTTCACTATGAGGCCGGTTTTACCAGCGAAAAAGGCCTGCCGGGTACAACCGATTCCCTTTACTACTCCGGCTCCGAACAAGTACACGAGTTTGCGCAGAGCATAAAACCTGCCCCGCGCGGGCATGTGCCGGGCTTTAAGGGCTGGACGGGGGGGCGCAGCTTGATGGAAGCCCTGATTCCCTCGGCCCGGCGCGCTGGTGCGAAATATCTGACGGGTGTGAACTGTGAGCGCTTGATCGTTGAAAGCGATGGCCGCGTTGCGGGTGTAACGGTACAGATGGATGGCGAGACTCGCCATATACGCGCGAAACGGGGCGTGATATTGGCCGCGGGAGGCTTTATACACAACCGTGAGATGTTGTCGGTCTATGCCCCGGAACTGGCCCAGTGCTCGGTGCCCTGGGGCAATATGGGCGATCAGGGTATGGGAATCCGCATGGGCATGAGCGTGGGTGGCACTGCCGCGCAAATGCACCACGGTTTCGCCATTATGCCGCTGTATCTGCCGGATCATGTACTCAAAGGCATTGTGGTGAATGAGCGCGGGCAACGGTTTATCGGCGAGGATGCGTACCATGCCTTTCTCGGGCACGAGATCGCTTTTCATCAGAAAGGGCGAGCCTGGTTGATTACTGACAAAACCAGCCAGTACGGCTACGACGATTATCGTGTGAGTGAAGTGGCGCGGGCAAACAGTATTCAGGCGCTTGAGCAGAAGCTTGGCTTTGCAGAAAACGCGCTGAAAGACAGCGTGGATTATTACAATCACCATGCTCGCAAAGGCGGTGACCCCTTGCTCAATAAAGCAAAGGCGTACCTCAGCCCGATAGCAAAAGCCCCGTTTATTGCCTACGATTTAAGTGTTGATAAAGCCTTTTTCCCCGCTCACACCTTTGGAGGTTTGCGCACAAATACGCGCAGCGAGGTGCTGAATGCCTGGAATGAGCCCATTCCGGGGTTGTATGCAGCAGGGCGAACCACGGCAGGTCTGCCGGTGGCGCCGTATATAGCCAGTGGAATTTCGGTTGGCGACGGCAGCTTTTTCGGTCGTATTGCCGGCAGCAATGCAGCGGGGGGTCGATCGTGAAAGTGATGCTTGCCTTGTTTTTGTTTCTGGCGGCGACTCCGTTGTTGGCTGATATGCCCGAGGGTGACGCCAGGCGCGGTCAGCTCGCCTTTGGCCCTTGCCGTACCTGTCACTACCCCGAGAAAGTGGTAGGTCACAATAACGGCCCCAGTTTGTGGAATATCTTCAACAAGAAGGTCGGTAGTCAGGCGGGGTTTGATTACTACTCGGATGCGCTAAAAAATGCCGATTTTGTCTGGACGCCTGCGTTGATGGATATATGGTTGGCCGATCCGCAAAAATTCCTGCCGGGCAATATGATGATGAGCCTGGGTATCCCCGACGCGCAGGATCGCGCCGACGTGATTGAATACCTGAAGACATTTTCCGAGTAAGCTTTTCTTTCAACCCGGCTTGAGCCTGCCCATCATGACAAACCTTTTGCGCGCCGCCTGCTGGATGCTCGGCGCCATAGCCTCGTTTTCAGCCATGGCCGTAGCCGCACGCATCGTGCTGGGCGATCTCAGCGCGATGCAGCTAATGTTTTATCGCAATATCCTTGCGGTAGGCATACTGCTGCTTTGCCTGCCGGTAATCGGCATGCATCGCCTGAGAGTTCGGCAACCCTTCACGCATCTTGTTCGTCACAGCGTGCATTTTTTCGCACAGTACGCCTGGTTTGTTGCCATCGCGCTGATACCACTGGCGCAGGTGTTTGCGCTGGAGTTTACTGTGCCCATCTGGGCGGTGCTGTTTGCGGCCTTGCTGGTCAATGAGCAGATTACGCGCCGGAGCCTGTGGGCCGTGATGCTGGGCTTTGCCGGAACATTGGTGATTGTGCGTCCCGGGTTTGTGGCGGTAGAAACCGGCACAATTGTTATGCTGGCAGGAGCACTGGCCTTTGGTCTGGTGCACACCCTGACCCGGAAAATCACCATTACCGACAATCCGATGTCGGTAATGGTGCTGATGAATTTTCTGCAGTTGCCAATGGCGGGAATCGCTTTTGCTTATGACCCCGTTTGGCCTCCCACATGGCAGTGGCCCTGTTTGCTGGCAATCGCCCTGACGGCCCTGACGGCGCACTACTGTCTGGCCAAAGCACTGTCGTTGGCGCCAGCGAACATCGTGATTCCGATGGACTTTCTGCGCTTGCCGCTCATCGCGGTGATTGCCTGGTGGGTATTCAATGAGCCGCTTGAACTGTGGGTATTTGCAGGAGCGGCCTTGATGTTGGCCGGCATCTGGATAAACCTGCGCCCGGACCGCACGGTGCGGGCTCAATCGTAGCGCAGCCCCAGCACATAATATTCCTGTACACCATTTGGCGTTTGCACCCGCACCTCGTCGTCGATGCGCTTGCCCAGCATGGCGCGGGCGAGGGGAGAATCCATCGACAGCATTCTTTTGCTCAGGTCGAATTCGTCGGGGCCAACAATGCGGTACTCGGCGGTGCTGCCATCTTCGGCTTCCAGAGTTACCCAGGCACCAAAATAGACCTTGGCCCTGTCGGCAGGGGGGCGGTGAACAACCGTCAGCTCCTCCAGCCGTTTGGTAAGGAAACGCACCCGGCTGTCGATTTCGCGCAAGCGCCGCTTGCCGTAGATATAGTCGCCATTTTCGGAGCGGTCGCCATTTTTCGCGGCCTCATGCACAACCGCTGTTACCTGCGGGCGCTCAACCTTCCAGAGCTGGCGCAGCTCGTCGCGCAAGGTTTTTTCCCCTTCGGGGGTGATGTAAGCTGAGCCACGCGGGCGCGGCGGGCGATAACGACTCATGGTTTTTCGAATCAGATCCAGTAAGGGTTCGATATCTTAATGTAGTGTCGGCTATTAATGTATGAAATAACGAGTTGCAGGCCGGTATAAGTACGGCGTTTCCGGCGAACTGATTGAAGGAAGGTAGATGCGCGGTTTTCTGTTTTTCATTTTCTTGTTGTCCGCTGGTGTTGAGGCCCTGGAGCTGCGCGGAGAGATGGCGCAGGGTGGCCTGTTGTTGGGTAAGGCCGCGCCGGGAGAGCAGATCTACTTTGACGGCAAGCGACTGCGCGCAACGGCTGATGGTCGTTTCGTGTTTGGTTTTGGCCGCGACGCCAAGCCGCATTCCACCCTGAAAATATGCTCCGGGGCAGACTGCACGGAACACCCCATAACCGTTCGTCAGCGCCAGTATGATGTGCAGCGAGTGGACGGGGTGCCGCAAAACACGGTCACACCGCCGCCGGAGGTGCTTGCCCGCATTCGCAAGGAGGGTGCGCTGGTCAGTCGGGCCCGGGCGAAAGACAGTAATAGCCTGGCTTTCAGCCAGCCGTTCATCTGGCCTTTAATGGGGCCAATTACGGGTGTATTCGGTAGTCAGCGTGTTTATAATGGCCACCCTCGACGCCCCCACTACGGTGTGGATGTGGCCGCAGCCACCGGTACGCCAGTGGTTGCGCCAGCCGATGCAACGGTGAGATTGGCGCATCCGGATATGTATTTCTCCGGGGGCACGCTGGTTATGGATCACGGCTTCGGGGTGTCATCGACCTTTATCCACCTCAGTGAAGTGCTGGTAGAAGAAGGCCAGCAGGTTCGTCAGGGGCAGTTGGTGGGTAAAGTGGGCGCAACCGGTCGTGCTACAGGCCCGCATCTCGACTGGCGTATGAATTGGTTTAAGGTGCGCCTCGACCCGGTGCTGCATGTCGGTGCCATGCCGGTAGATGCAGGGCCTTAGCAGTAATTTAAGTGAGAAACGCGATGATTGACAAAAAGTTACTGGAAATTCTGGTGTGCCCCGTCAGCAAGGCACCCCTGGAGTACGACCAGGAAAAAGACGAGCTGGTATGCAAGGCCAGCGGCTTGGCCTACCCCGTACGCGACGGCATTCCCGTGATGCTGGAATCCGAGGCGCGTCAGCTGACCGCAGACGAAAAGCTGGGTTAGGTAGCGCCAATATTGATATCCGCTGCAGGATACAAGCCGCGCGGGTTTCGCTATAATTTCGAACTTTTAAATTGGCACCTGTCGCCGGCCGCCTACTTCTGGCGGCTCCGACAGGTGTTTTGTATCTACATTTGGGAATTTGCATGAAGAGCGCTGAAATTCGCGACGCCTTTATCCGGTATTTTGAGAGCAAGGGCCACAGCCCGGTTGCCAGCAGTTCGCTGGTGCCCGGTAACGACCCGACGCTACTGTTTACCAATGCCGGTATGGTGCAGTTTAAAGACGTTTTTCTGGGCGACGAACAGCGCAATTACAGTCGTGCGACCAGCTCGCAGCGTTGCGTGCGCGCTGGCGGCAAACACAATGACCTTGAAAATGTAGGCTATACCGCCCGTCATCACACCTTTTTTGAAATGCTGGGCAACTTCAGCTTTGGCGACTACTTCAAGCGTGAAGCCATTCAGTTTGCCTGGGAGCTGCTGACCGAGGTTTTCAAGCTGCCGCCGGAAAAACTCTGGATCACCGTGCACGTATCTGACGACGAAGCGGCGGATATCTGGCTAAAGGACATGGGTGTAAGCGCTGAGCGTTTTTCCCGGCTGGATGAAGACAACTTCTGGCAGATGGGCGATACAGGGCCTTGTGGCCCCAGCTCTGAAATCTTCTACGATCACGGCGAAGATGTGCCGGGCGGCCCTCCCGGCAGCCCGAACGACGACGGCGATCGCTATATCGAAATCTGGAATCTGGTGTTTATGCAGTTTAACCGCGATGCCAGCGGTGAGCTCACCCCCCTGCCAAACCCCTCCATTGATACCGGTATGGGACTGGAGCGCGTTGCGGCGGTATTGCAGGGCGTGCACAGTAACTATGAGATTGACCTGTTCCAGAATCTGATTCGCGCCACCGCCTCGGTAGTAGGCGAAACGGATCTGGAAAATACCTCGCTACGCGTTATTGCCGACCATATTCGCTCCTGCGCCTTTTTGATTGCCGACGGTGTAATGCCGTCCAACGAAGGCCGGGGCTATGTGTTGCGCCGCATTATTCGTCGTGCTGCGCGTCACGGCAACAAGCTGGGCGCGGTTGACCCCTTCTTCCACAAGCTGGTTGGCCCACTGGCGGATGAGATGGGTGAGGCCTACCCCGAGCTGCGCAAATTGCAGGCTCGCATAGAAAAGGCTTTGCTGAATGAAGAGGAACAGTTTGCCAAGACCCTTGATCAGGGTATGCGCATCCTTGAGCAAGACCTTGAGGGTTTGTCCGGTAGCGTTATTCCCGGCGATACCGTATTCCGGCTCTACGACACCTACGGTTTTCCGGTCGATTTGACCGCTGATATAGCCCGTGAAAAAGACCTGACGCTGGACATGGCTGGTTTTGAGGTGGCGATGGACGCCCAGCGCCAGCGCGCACGAGCGGCCAGCTCGTTCAAAATGGCTGCCGGTGAAAAACTGGACATTGACGGCGCTACCGAGTTTTGTGGCTACACTGCGCTGTCTTGTGAGGCGACAGTTGTTGCCTTGTACAAGGGCAGTGAGTCGGTCGCGAGCCTGAATGCAGATGACGCAGGTCTGGTGGTGCTCGACAAAACGCCGTTTTATGCAGAATCCGGCGGGCAGGTTGGTGATGCAGGTGTAATAAGTAACGACAACTGCCGGTTTGAAGTGCTCGACACCCAAAAGAACGCGGATCATCATTTGCATCATGGCAGTCTCGTTAGCGGCACCCTGAATGTCGGTGATAGCGTACAGGCTCAGGTTGCGGCAGAGATACGTCAGGCAACGGCCCTCAATCACTCGGCAACGCATCTGCTGCACGCGGCGCTGCGTCAGGTCTTGGGTGAACACGTTTCCCAGAAAGGCTCGCTGGTCAATGCCGAGCGCCTGCGTTTTGACTTTTCACACCCCGAAGCGGTCAGCAGTGAGCAAATCGCTGAGATAGAAGCTTTGGTCAACCGTGAGATTCGCGCCAACACCGACGTGCAAACCCGTGAAATGGACATTGATAGCGCCAAAAAAGCCGGTGCCATGATGCTGTTCGGTGAGAAATACGGCGATGAAGTGCGGGTGCTGAGTATGGGCGGTGATTTCTCGGTAGAGCTGTGTGGCGGTACTCACGTGGCGCGCACGGGCGATATCGGTCTTCTCAGAATCAGTGCCGAGTATGGTGTTGCCTCCGGTGTTCGCCGTATAGAAGCGGTCACCGGAGCCAACGCGCTCGCGGAAATTGATGCCGAGCGCCAGAAAATGGCCGCGGCCATGGCGGCTTTGAAGGCAACTCCGGAAAATTTTGATAGCAAGCTCAAGCAGTTGTTGTCGGGAAACCGGGACTTGCAGAAAGAGCTTGATCGCCTGAAAGCGAAGCTGGCAACCGCAGGCAACAAGGATCTGACGGCCGACGCGGTAGATGTAAACGGCGTTAAGGTTCTGGCTGTAAAAATTGAAGGGGCAGATGCGAAATCCTTGCGCGGCAGTCTCGATCAGCTGAAAGACAAACTGCAATCTGGCGTACTGCTGTTAGCGGCCGTAGATGACGGCAAGGTAGCGCTGGTTGCCGGTGTAACCAAAGACCTCACGGACCGCTTCAAGGCAGGCGATATTATCCGTCAGGCCGCGGCTATTGTGGGCGGCAAGGGTGGCGGGCGCCCCGATATGGCACAGGGTGGTGGTGATAACCCGGCGGATTTGGATAAAGCGCTGGCGGTAGCGGCTGAGTATGTGGGTAGTAACTAAGTAGTTTGCAGTGCCTTCGCCTGCAGGGCAGGCTCCTACGGTACGGTGTGGGAGCCTGCCCTGCAGGCGAATCGGGAAGTCGTAGGGTAAAAAGCGCAGGGTTTTTTGTTTTGGAATTGAGTCAATGAGCCTGATAGTTCAAAAATTTGGCGGTACGTCGGTGGGCACAGCGGAGCGTATCGCCGCGGTTGCAGACAAGGTTGGCAAGTTTCGTGATCAGGGCCACGATGTGGTTGTGGTTGTCTCCGCGATGAGTGGTGAAACCAATCGGCTGGTGGCACTGGCTAGCGAGATGAGCGAACGTCCCAACCCGAGGGAAATGGACGTTCTGCTGTCTACGGGTGAGCAGGTGACCATCGCCTTGTTGAGCATGGCTCTGGAAGAGCGCGGCTACGGTGCGCGTTCCTATACCGGCGCGCAAGTTCGTATACTGACCGACAGCGCTTACACAAAAGCGCGTATTCGCGAAATAGACAACGAACTTATACGTAAAGACCTCGATGCCGGTCGCATTGTTGTTGTGGCAGGCTTCCAGGGTGTGGACGAAGAAGGCAATATCACTACGCTGGGTCGTGGTGGTTC
>DIBR01000025.1 GCA_002415025.1 Spongiibacteraceae bacterium UBA5047 | reverse complement strand
TTTTTGTTTGTACAATCCATCATCGGGGCTATGCAGAAGCGTCTGTTGAGGGTTACAGCTGTCATGCGGCTTGTTGTTTTCCGGATGAGTTGATGGAGGTGAACACGTATAATGCCGCCCATTGTATGAAAATCGCCTTCAGGATTCATTATGACCGTTGTACGAACCCGTGTTGCCCCGTCGCCCACCGGTGACCCCCACGTTGGCACCGCCTATATCGCGCTGTTCAATTATTGCTTTGCCAAGGCCAGCGGAGGTCAGTTTTTGCTGCGTGTGGAAGACACAGATCAGCAGCGCTCGACGCCGGAATCCGAGCAAGCGATTCTGGATTCCCTGCGCTGGCTGGGGCTGGAGTGGGACGAGGGGCCCGATGTGGGCGGCGATAGCGGCCCTTACCGGCAGAGCGAACGCAGTGATATTTACCGCGAGCATGTAGATCAGTTGCTGGCGAGTGGCCACGCATTCAAATGCTACCGTACCGCGGCTGAATTGGATGCCTTGCGCGAGTCGCGTCGCGAGGCAGGCCAACATGCGGCCTTGAAGCCCAGTGACCTTGCTCTGCCCGAAGGCGAGCAGGCGCAGCGCGAAGCGGCCGGTGAGCCTTACGTTGTGCGGATGAAGGTGCCGGAAGAAGAGGGCCGTTGCGTGGTGCAGGACATGCTGCGTGGCGATGTTGAGCTGGATTGGGGGCAAGTTGATGCACAGATACTGCTGAAGTCTGACGGGATGCCGACCTATCATCTGGCGAACGTGGTGGACGATCATTTAATGGGTATTACCCATGTGATAAGGGGAGAGGAGTGGATTAACTCCGCGCCCAAGCACAAATTGCTCTATCAGTACTTCGGGTGGGATATGCCGGTGCTGTGTCATCTGCCGTTGTTGCGCAATCCGGACAAGAGCAAACTCAGCAAGCGCAAAAACCCGACCAGCATTCTTTACTACCAGAAAATGGGCTATTTGCCCGAGGCCTTGCTGAACTATCTGGGGCGTATGGGCTGGTCGATGCCCGATGAGCGCGAGAAGTTTACGCTGAGCGACATGATTGCGGCTTTTGATATTCAGCGTGTGAGCCTGGGCGGCCCTATTTTCGACGTGGAGAAACTGTCCTGGTTGAACGGCCTCTGGATTCGCGAAAATCTGACCTTGGAAGAATTGGCAGACCGGCTTCAAGGCTGGGCCCTGAACCGTGAACGACTGCTTGAGATACTGCCTCATGCACAGGCTCGGATGGAAACCTTCAGCGACCTTGCGCCATTGGCGGCGTTCTTTTTTTCGGGGCAGTTGCCCATCAAAAAGGAAAGCTTTGACGGACTGGCGGTGAATGAAGAGCAGTTGCTGGAGTTGCTTCAGTTTTGTGTGTGGCAGTTGGATACGCTGCGCGACTGGAATCGTGATGCAATATTCCAGTCAATGAAAGCCGTGGCCGATGCGATGGAACTCAAAATGAAGGATTTTGTGGCGCCGCTTTTCATCGCAGTCGCAGGCACAACGGCGTCGATCTCGGTGTTCGATTCCATGGTCGTACTGGGGCCGGATATGAGCCGCGCACGGTTGCGCTTCGCGCTTGATTTGCTGGGTGGCGTGGGCAAGAAAAAGCTGAAAAAGCTGGAAAAACGCTATCAGGAATTTTCTGCCTAAAAATGCTCCCGGAAAGGCGCATCTGAGTTGACAGCTGCGGGCAGTCTGCTTATGATGCGCACCTTCCCGCGTGGGGGCTATAGCTCAGCTGGGAGAGCGCTTGCATGGCATGCAAGAGGTCGGCGGTTCGATCCCGCCTAGCTCCACCATTTCTTCTTCCCGTTTGAATTTTACTGTCGGTTACGGTCTGTTGCCGATGTGCGGGTATTCTGTCAGACGTCAGACGTCAGACACTTCTTGTACGCTGCAATACAGTCTTTGATTCCCATACTGATCGCATCCACCGTAAAGGCGTGTCCGATAGACACTTCGAGCAGGTCGGGAAGCGCGTTGCGGAAATCGCGCAAATTATGCAAGTTCAAATCGTGGCCCGCGTTAACGCCTAGGCCAATCGAGCTGGCATAGGCACAGGCGTCGGCAAAGCTCTGCAGGCTTGCGGCATGGTCGCCCTGTTCATGGGCCTTGGCGTAGGGGCCGGTATACAGTTCGATGCGATCTGCGCCAACTTTTCTGGCCAGAGCAATTTGCTCTTCGACCGGGTCCATAAACAGGCTGACCCGGCAGCCGAGTTTGTGCAGCTCGTCGATGATCGGGGCGAGTTCTGCCGAAGAGCGAATCAGGTCGAAGCCGTGATCCGACGTCAGCTGGCTGTTGCTGTCAGGTACCAGCGTGCACTGCGCGGGACGGGTGCGGCGAACAATCTCGATAAATCCCGGATAGTCACTAACGCCATTGCGATCGGATTTCATCGGCGCGGCGAAGGGGTTGCCTTCAATGTTGAACTCTACTGACAGGGCATCGGCTAATGCATAGCAGTCATCTGCGCGAATATGGCGTTGATCCGGCCGGGGGTGAACCGTTATCCCGTCGGCGCCGGCGCTGACACACAGGTGTGCATGTTCGGTAACACTGGGATATTCGGTATCGCGTGAGTTGCGGATCAGGGCAATCTTGTTGAGATTGATGCTCAGAGCGGTCACTGAAGTCTGGCCTTGGGCTCGACGATGGTCACTCGTTCGATCAGTACTTTTTCTTTGGGCACATCGCGCATAAAACCCACCGTTTGGGTTGGCAGGTTGTTGATCTCGCGCACCACGTCCTGGCCTTCAATAACCTTGCCAAATACGGCGTAGCCCGCATTCGGGCCGCGCTTGTCGAGGTTGAGATTGAGGCCGGTATTGATGAAGAATTGCGAGGTTGCGCTGTCGGGATCATTGGTGCGGGCCATCGACAGGGTCCAGCGGTCGTTGCGCAGACCGTTGTCGGCCTCATTAACGATAGGGTCGCGGGTTGCTTTCTCTTCCAGATCGGCAGTGAAGCCGCCGCCTTGAATAACAAAACGGCGAATACTGCGATGAAAGCGGGTACCGTCATAAAAACCACTGCGAGCGTACTGCAGAAAGTTTTCTACGGTGATCGGAGCCTTGTCAGGGTATAGCTCAATCAGCATGTCGCCGTGGGTTGTGTGCAGGGTAACTTGCGGTTTCTCCTGGGCGAACGCGGGTGCTATGAGCAGGGAAAGCAGCAGGGTACAAGCAAGGCGCAGCATATTATATCCACTCCGAACGTTTGCGGGGTCGCAGGCGGGGAATAACAACGGCGGCGAGAATGCCCAGAATGACGGCGAAAGCGCCATTGAGAAATGCCTCGTTTTCGTGGTTGTCACGCAGGCGGCTATTCTCAGTCTCCAGAACATCGACCTTGTCTTTCAGCATTTGCTTGGCTTCAGAGAGAACCTGATATTCGCGATCGAGTTTAACGGCATTGGCTGATATGCGTTTGATTTCCTCGAGTTCACTGGCGAGCCTTGTGTTTTCGGCTTCGAGTTCTGCAATTACCTGATTCGCTTCCTTGGACGAGCCGGCAGCATTGGTGAAAGCCTTTTTGAGGTTCTGGTTTTCCTTCTCCAGGGCATCAACTTTTTGTGACACGGCGGCGAGTTTGATTTCGGCGACCGGTTCCCGGTCCAGATAACGGCTAAGAATCCAGCCTTCGAGGCCGCGCCGGGTGCGAATCAGGCTGTAGCCGGCCTCGGTGTCTGTTTCGAGTACCGAGACCTCGGTGCCGCTGGGCAGGCCTTTGTGCAAAATGCGATGATTTGCGCTCTTCCCGCTGCGCAGCGGTACATAGAGGCGGTCGGTAATGTAGCGCGCAGCGCCGTCGTCCTGTGCCTGTACAGGCAAAGACAGGAGAGTGGTCAGACCAAAAATCAGGGCCAAAATCGGGTTGACGAACTTGTTCACGTTATATTCCAGAAGCTGGTTATCATTTTGAGAGCCCAAATCTACCGCATCGTGCGGGCAGATTAAACCAATAGGTGTGGCTCGGCTTCCCAAGGGGGGCTCCGTCGCGGGCCAGTACCGCAGAACCGTGACCCCCTTCAGGCTTTTTAGGGCAGTACCTGTTTAAACGGTTTGACGCTGACGCCGGCATATACGCCAGCTTCTATATAAGGGTCTGCGTCGGCCCAAGCCTGGGCACTGTCGAGGCTGTCAAATTCGGCGACCACAAGACTGCCGGTAAAGCCGGCTTCGCCGGGATCGTTGCTGTCGATGGCGGGATAGGGGCCGGCGATCACCAGTCGACCTTCGCTTTTCAATTGTTCTAACCGCGCGAGATGGGCGGGGCGGGCAGTTTTACGAAGAGGGAGGCTGTCAGGCACATCCTGACTGTTGATAGCAAAAAGCACTGTCTACTCCTACATTGGGCGGCTGCAGCCTAATGCTGCTGCAGAATATCTTCCAGCTTTAAATCTGTGAATTTTTCGATGCCCGCAAACAGGTAAAACAGCGATACCGTCATCACGATCATGCTGGGCACGGCAATAACCGGAAAGCTCAAGGCCGTCATTTTGCCCAGCTCTTCAGTAAATTCAGTGGTTCCGGGCGGGCTCACCAGTACCCACTTCGCCAATAGATAGTTGAGCACTGACGACAGGAAAAACGAACAGGCAATCAGGTAGGTGGCCATTTCCAGGCGCTTGTTCAAAAGGGCTTCGGTGCCGTGATCACGAGCAGCCTGGACAATTTTGTCCACCTGCATGATCTGCTCGTTAAACAGAAAGGTTTTTACGAGTGGGTAGCGGGTGCGAAGTGAAATCAGCGTCGCGATTCCGAGCAGGCCCGGAATGCCCGCCTCTTTGATGGCAATATACTGGGGGTCAAGCTGTAAGAGGCTGATCCCGCCGGTGAGCGTAATGCTGACCACACCGAGGATCGAAAATATATTCGGTTTGCGGGTAACCCGAAAATCCTTAAGTCCATAGAGAATGGGAAAAGCGAGAGCGACCACGATAGCCCAGCTTGGCCCCAAATATTCTTCCTTGCCAAGCTTGGTCAGAATCAGCGTGGGGATGATAAGATTGAAGCCGAGATTGGCGAGCAGGCCGCCGTGTTGGTTGCGACCCGATGATTTTGAAGTTGAGTTGGACATGTACGACGGCATAAGCGATTACTGAGCAGCCACTATACTGGCTTTACCCCCGTGTTGCAGCCACTACTTGCCGCGGCCCGGAGTCGAGCCGCAAACCAGGGACAGCCCTTTACGTGATAGTTGATTTCCATACCCATACCCTGATGTCGGACGGTGCATTGAGCCCTGCAGAACTGATTGAACGGGCGGTGGCTCAGGGGGTGCAGAGCCTGTCGATCACCGACCACGATACCTTGGCAGCTTACCGGGATCTGGCGGTTCCCGACGGCCTGGATATTATCCCCGGTGTAGAATTCTCCTGTGTCTGGTCGGGTGTTACCGTGCATATTCTCGGCCTGAATATCGACCTCGACAGCGAGCCACTACAGGCGGCGGTGGGTGAGCAGGAAGCGGCCCGCGGCCAGCGGGCGGAGCTAATCGCCGAGAGGCTGGCCAAGCGCGGCATGGAGGGCATGCTGGCCGCCGCCCAGGCAGAAGCCGGGCAGCGACAGGCGCTGGGACGGCCGGATTTTGCACGGGCTCTGCTTGCACGCGGAGAGGTCAGCAGCATCCAGCAAGCCTTCACGCGCTATCTGGGGGCGGGCAAAATTGGTGATGTTAAGTCGCAGTGGCCCGAGCTGGCAAAGGTAGTTGACTGGATAACCGGCGCTGGCGGCATTGCGGTGCTAGCCCATCCCTTGCATTACAAGTTGACCCGCGCGAAATTGCGGCGCTTGCTCGTCGACTTTATTGAGGCTGGCGGTCGTGCAATGGAGGTTGCCAATGGCCGGCAGTGGACACAACAAGACCTCGATTACTTGCGCGGTTGCTGTCGTGAGCTCGGGTTGCAGGCATCCATTGGCAGCGACTTTCACGCCGAAAACCGCTGGACGGAGCTGGGTTGCGATACCGCGCTCGTAGGCGATTGCGTGCCGGTTTGGCAATCGTGGCAGTAGCGGCCACCGGATTGTTTTTATGTTAGAAAAAGCGAGCGTTACGCAAGCGCGCCCTTACAAGGAGTACTACTTGAGTCAGTTTTTTCAGGTTCACCCGGTTAATCCGCAAAAGCGTCTGATCCAGCAAGCGGTAGAAATCATTCGCAGTGGCGGGGTGGTCGCCTACCCAACCGACTCGGGCTATGCATTGGGCTGTCATTTGGGTGACAAGGCCGCGCTCGACACTGTGCGCCGTATTCGTCGCCTGGACGAAAAGCACAATTTCACCCTGGTGTGCCGCGATCTGTCTGAGCTGGGCACTTACGCACGCGTCGACAACAGCGCGTATCGCCTGATTAAAGCCCACACGCCCGGCCCCTATACCTTTATTCTTAAGGCTACCGGTGAGGTGCCGAGGAGATTGCTGCAATCAAAGCGCAAAACCATCGGCCTGCGAGTGCCCGACAACCCCACCACGCTGGCCTTGCTGGAGGAGCTGAGCGAGCCTTTGATGAGCGTGTCGCTGATTCTGCCCGGCGAAACTCTGCCCATGACCGATCCCTACGATATTCGCGACACCCTTCAGCACGAGCTGGCGCTGGTGATTGACGGTGGTTTTTGCGGTATGGAGCCCACCTCCGTGATTGACCTCGTGGACGATGTGCCGGTGATTGTGCGGCGTGGTCTGGGTGACTGCAGCGGCTTTGAGGTCTGATCCAGGTTGCAGCACGGTATGGCCCTGTATCATCGTTCGGGCATCGCGCCACTATCATAGTACCCGCGGGTACTTGTGCGTATAATGCTCCCTTAAACTTGCCGCCGACGGCAACACAGCTGGTTAGAGAACGTATTACGTGGATGATGAGTCAGTCATAGTGGAAGCAAGCGAGGAAGATCGCGACGCCCCGACGTCAGATCAGGCCCCGACTGCGACCGACGAACCACAGGGCTTGGCAGTCAATGAGGCTACCGGCGGTGCGCCGATGAGCCTGGAAGCCCTGCGTCGCATGCCGATGTCTCCCCAGCAGGGAGAAATGCCATTCGCCGTTGTGCTAGGCAAGGCTGTCACCGAAATCCCCAAAGATCTGTATATCCCCCCCGAAGCACTGGAAGTGTTTCTTGAGGCCTTTGAAGGTCCACTCGATCTGCTGCTCTATCTGATTAAACGCCAGAATCTCGACATTCTTGAAATTGATGTGTCGCAGATTACCGAGCAGTACATGCAGTACGTCAATATGATGAACGCCATGCAGTTTGAGCTGGCAGCCGAGTACCTGCTGATGGCCGCCATGCTGGCCGAAATCAAATCGCGCATGCTGCTGCCGCGCTCCTCTGAAGCCGAGGAAGACGAAGATGACCCTCGCGCCCAATTGATTCGGCGTCTGCAGGAGTACGAGCGCTTTAAAAAGGCCGCCGAAGATATTGATGACATGCCCCGCATTGGCCGGGAGATATTCGAGGCCTCCGCAGCGCCGCCCGAACTCAACCGCGATCGGCCCGAGCCCGATGTTGATATGAAGGAGTTGATGCTGGCACTGGGCGAGGTGCTGCGCCGCGCAGACCTGTTTGAGAGTCACCAGATTCAGCGAGAGAAGTTGTCGACCCGCGAGCGCATGTCCGAAGTACTGGCGCGGCTGTCGACAGACCGGTTTACGCCTTTCGTGACCTTGTTTACCTCGGAAGAGGGGCGGGTCGGGATTGTCGTCACCTTTCTGGCGATCATGGAGTTGATCAAGGAATCCCTGATTGAGATTGTACAATCCGAAGCCTTCGGGCCCATCCACGTAAAAGCCAAGTCCTGAGCATGGAAACAGACCAATTAATTCGTATTATTGAGGGCGCCCTGTTGGCCGCCGGCAAACCGCTGACGGTCCAGAATCTGGGTGACCTGTTCGAGGAGGCCGAGAGGCCTGAAAAAGAACAGCTGCGCGAAGCGCTGGCTGCGCTCACCGAAAGCTGCTCCGGGCGTGGTTTTGAGCTGCGTGAAGTCGCCAGCGGTTTTCGCTTCCAGGTCGTGGAGGACGTGGCCCCCTGGGTTGGCCGGCTGTGGGAAGAAAAGCCGCAGCGATACTCGCGCGCCTTGCTGGAAACCCTGGCCCTGATTGCCTATCGCCAGCCTATTACGCGCGGTGACATTGAAGATATTCGTGGTGTGGCGGTGAGTTCGCAGATCATCAAAACCCTGATGGAGCGAGAGTGGATTCGCGTGGTGGGCCATAAAGATGTACCGGGCCGGCCGGCAATGTATGCCACCACACGCAAATTTCTCGATTATTTCAATCTGCGTAATCTCGACGACCTGCCAGCGCTGGCCGATATTAAAGACCTCGATACCTTGACCGGTGAACTCGGCTTTAGCGAAGCGGAAGTTGCGGCAGCCTTTGGGGAAGCGCAACCTGAATCCGAGACCGAGACCGAGACCGAGACC
>DIBR01000006.1:908-24299 GCA_002415025.1 Spongiibacteraceae bacterium UBA5047 | reverse complement strand
CGTCCGGCACCGTACTACCAGATACAAAAAACCCACCGCGAGGGTGGGTTTTTTGTATCTGGTAGCAAGGGGCGGATTCGAACCGCCGACCCCAACATTATGAGTGTTGTGCTCTAACCAACTGAGCTACCTTGCCAGTAATCGTGAATCTAAAGAGGCGCGCATTTTCCCGACTTAACCTGTCAAAGTCAAGCCGCAAAGGCCTGGCTAGACGTTGAAGCGAAAGTGCACTACGTCGCCGTCTTTGACGATGTAGTCTTTACCTTCCAGTCGCCATTTGCCGGCGTCTTTTGCGCCCTGTTCGCCCTTGAACTGTATGTAGTCATCGTAGGCGATGACTTCGGCGCGGATAAAGCCTTTCTCGAAATCGGTGTGGATTTTTCCGGCAGCCTGCGGCGCGGTTGCACCAAGGGGAACTGTCCAGGCGCGAACTTCCTTTACGCCGGCGGTGAAGTAGGTATGCAGGCCGAGTAGCTGGTAGCCGGCGTGTATAACGCGATCCAGGCCTGGCTCTTCCATGCCCAGGTCTGCGAGAAATTCAGCCTTTTCGTCGTCTTCCAGCTCGGCAATCTCTGATTCGAGTTTATTGCAGATGGGAACGACGACGGCATTTTCGGCGGCGGCAATTTCGCGAACGGCGTCGAGATAGGGGTTGTTGTCAAAGCCGTCTTCGTTGACGTTGGCGATATACATCGTCGGCTTTACGGTCAGCAAGTGAAGCGTTTCACACAGCTCGGATTCTTTTTCGTTGAGTGTGAGTGAGCGAACCGGTTTGCCTTCATCCAGGTGGGCTGACAGTTTCTCCAGCAGGGCTTTCATGGCCACCGCGTCCTTGTCGCCGCTTTTGGCTGTGCGGGCGACTTTCTGGAGCTGTTTTTCGACCGAATCAAGGTCGGCAAGCGCGAGTTCGGTGTTGATAATTTCTATGTCGGCAACGGGGTTGATGGTATTGGCGACATGAATCACGTTGTCGTTGTCGAAGCAGCGCACAACGTGGGCGATGGCGTCGGTTTCACGGATGTTGGCAAGGAACTTGTTGCCCAGCCCTTCGCCTTTGGAGGCTCCGGCCACGAGTCCGGCAATATCCACAAACTCCATGGTGGTGGGAACGATGCGTTCGGGTTTGACGATGTCTGCCAGCGCGTTCTGGCGCGGGTCGGGAACCGCTACGATGCCTGAATTGGGCTCGATGGTGCAGAAGGGAAAATTTTCTGCATCGATACCGGCTTTGGTAAGTGCATTAAACAAGGTGGATTTGCCGACATTCGGCAGGCCCACGATACCGCAATTAAAGCCCATCTTTATGCTTCCTTGAAACTGTGGAGCCGGTTCATGGCTTTTGCCATGTCGCCGGAAATAACATCGGGTAGTACGCGCAATGCTTCGTCGATGCTTGCGAGGATTCGTTCACGATCGTCGCTGCTCGGTTTACTGAGCACGTAGCCGGACACTTTGCTGGCGTGGCCGGGATGGCCTATGCCTATACGCAAGCGGTGAAAATCTTTCTGGTTGCCCTGGGATTTTATGATATCCCGCAGGCCGTTGTGGCCGCCGATGCCGCCGCCGGTTTTTAGTCGGGCGGTGCCGGGGTCGATATCCAGCTCGTCGTGAACTACGAGGATTTCATTCAGCGGAATTTTGAAAAAATTGATCATCGTGCCAACGGATTGGCCGCTGAGATTCATGAACGTTGACGGAATCAGAAGGCGAACGTCATTGCTGCCAATGCGAACTCGTGCGGTTCGGCCGTTAAAACGCGATTCACTGGAAAGCGAAACGCCGGACTGTCTGGCAAGTTCTTCAACAAACCAGGCGCCGGCGTTGTGACGGGTATCTTCGTAATCCCGGCCCGGATTACCCAGGCCGGCAATAAGTTGAATAGCCATCGTGGACAGCTATCAGACTCAGTCTTCTGACTTGTCTTCGGTGCTTTCTTCGGCGTCTGCCTCGGCTTCGTCTTCATCGTCCTGCGAACCGCCGCGAGGCATGATGACATTGGCAACCGGCAGGTCGTGATCTTCGCCGTGTGACAGAGCAACGCTCTCAACGCCTTCTGGCATGGAGATGTCAGAAATGTGAACCGAATGGCCGACTTCTATAGCGAGCATGTCAACTTCGATGTACTCGGGCAGGTCCTTCGGCAGACAGACAACTTCCAGTTCAGTGGCTGCGTGAGCAATCAGGCCGCCCTGAACTTTCACACCGTGGCATTTCTCTTCATTAATAAAGTGAAGCGGTACGCGCATGGTGATTTTGGTTGTGGCATCAACACGCATAAAGTCAGCGTGCATCAGGCGAGGCTTGGAGGGGTGGCGTTGCAGATCTTTCAAAACGACCTGCTCGCTGCCGCTGCCTTCGATTTCAAGGGTAATAATGCTGGTGTAGAACGACTCGTCTTCGAGGTCTTTAACCAGATCCTTGTGCGGAAGCGAAATGTTCAGGGGCTCTTTTTTGCCGCCGTAAACAATTGCCGGGACTTCATTCGCCAGACGACGCAGGCGGCGGCTCGCACCTTTCCCCGCGTCCTGACGCAATTTTGCGTTCACTGTATATTCGCTCATCGTTAATCCTCTGATGTGGGCGATAGCACTGCCTTACCTGCGACCGGTTTGACAGTGGGTTTCGTTGACTATCTGCGAGTGCGCCGACGGAATTATCGGAACAGGGCGCTGATAGACTCTTCATTACTGACGCGTCGGATAGACTCCGCCAGCAGGGACGACAGGGTTAGCTGTCGAATTCTTGAGCAGGCTTGCGCCTCTTTGCTCAGCGGGATGGTGTCGGTAACGACCAGTTCATCCAGCTCGGAATTTTCTATGTTGTCTACCGCCTTGCCCGAAAGCACCGGGTGCGTACAGTAGGCTACAACCTTGGATGCGCCATTGGCCTTCAGTGCACCTGCGGCTTTGCAGAGTGTGCCGGCGGTATCAACCATGTCGTCGACCATAATGCAGCTGCGGCCTTCAACTTCACCAATGATGTGCATAACCTGGGTTTCGTTGGCTTTCGGGCGGCGCTTGTCGATGATGGCCAGGTCGGCGTCATTCAACTGTTTTGCAATGGCCCTAGCGCGAACAACGCCACCGATATCGGGCGATACAATCATGCAGCCTTCGTACTTTTGGCGCGCTATGTCGTCCAGCAGTACGGGTGAGCCGTACACGTTATCCACGGGGATGTCGAAAAAGCCCTGAATCTGCTCGGCGTGCAAGTCAACGGTCAGCACGCGGTTAATGCCAACGCGGCTGAGAATATCGGCAACGACTTTGGCGCTAATGGGAACGCGCTGTGATCTGACCCGGCGATCCTGACGGGCGTAGCCGAAGTACGGCATAACGGCGGTAATACGACCTGCCGAGGCGCGGTGCAGGGCGTCGGCCATAACCGCGACTTCCATCAGGTTGTCGTTGGTGGGTGCGCAGGTGGGCTGCAGGATAAAAACGTCGGCGCCGCGGACGTTTTCGTTAATTTCCACCATGATCTCACCGTCGCTGAATTTGTCGACGGTGGCATCACCCAGAGGGATATGCAGATGGTTAACGACTTTGCGAGCCAGTTCCGGGTTAGCGTTCCCGGTGAAGATCATCATTTTTGACACGGTTTTACGGTCCTGTCTGTTGATCGCCTGGTTTGTGCAAACAAAAAGCGGCGTTAGGTTCTTTAAGGCTGTAGGCCCGTATAAGCGCGGCGTTTCGGGCGTTGGAGCCGGGAACGCTGCGCTTATCCCGGCCTACCCAGCCTGCGGTAATTGCGGGCTTGAATATAAAAATAGCTGCGGGGTGTGCAGCCACGTTAATTTCGTCTAGATATTTAAGTTGGCCGAAAATTCGTTGGCGGCTATATCTAGTTTGTCCCTTGGCGGGAGGATTGACTCAAACAGGCTCGGGCCTGTTTTCGCCCTTCGTGCCTCAGGGCTGCGTCGCTATCGCTCCTTGTCCCAATTGCTGTGCAATTGGTCGAACCTCTTTCGGTTCGAACCTCCCGCCGGGAGGGTTTAGCTAACAATGTTCCAGGCCTGAATGTGGCAGAGGAACTAAATAATGGCTGGGGCGGGAGGATTCGAACCTCCGAATGACGGGATCAAAACCCGTTGCCTTGCCGCTTGGCGACGCCCCAGCAAAACTGGTTAATTCAGGTTCAGCGCTGTATGGCTTGGCGAATGATTAACGCCGCGCGCAACAAAACCGCTGTAAGTTGCCGGTCGCTTTGAGAAAACGTCTTGTGCAGAAGCTTCATCAGTAAACCGGGCAAACAGGCAGGAACCGGTGCCTGTCAATTGGGCGGGGGCGAATTGGTTAAGCCAGTCCAGGGCATTTTTCACCTCTGGATACAGGCTTTTTACGACGTTTTCGCAGTCGTTTCCGGCACCCTGCCCAAGAAAGGCGGCTATTTTGATGGGTGAGGTGTTGCGTGTCAATTGCTCATGGGAAAAAATTTCCCGGGTTGAAACGCTGCATCCGGGGTGAATGACCACATACCAATATGATTCAAGATCAAGAGCTTGGAGATTCTCGCCAACACCTTCTGCCCAGGCCGTGCGCCCGGTGACAAACACAGGCACATCGGCGCCGAGTTGCAGGCCCAGTTCGCATAAAGCACTGATGGTGAGCCCCGTATCCCACAGTGTATTCAGGGCAAGCAGTGTGGATGCGGCATTTGAGCTGCCGCCGCCAATACCACCGCCGACAGGCAGGCGCTTGTGAATGTGTATATGTGCACCCAGGGGGCAACCGGTGGTTGCCTGCAGTAATCTGGCGGCACGAACAATCAGGTTGTCTTCGGCCTTTATGCCCTCAAATTCGGGGCTAAGGCTGATTTGGCCGTTGTCGGTGCGTTGAAACTCCATGTCATCGCCGTAGTCCAGTAACTGAAACACGGTTTGCAGTAGGTGGTAGCCGTCATCGCGGCGCCCGGTGATGTGCAGAAACAGGTTCAGTTTTGCCGGTGATACAAGATTCAGGCTGCTCATGGCGCGGTGCACACCGCCGACTCGTGCCAATTGCGGATAATCCACTTCAGCCTGATGTTGTCGTCTTGCATGCTGATACGCGTAATCTGCCCGCTCTGGTAGGTGTAGGCGATGCGCCAGCCTGATTGTGACAGGCTGGTAAGCGCATCAACGCTCTGCGGCTCGCGTTGATAGGGAGAATCCGGTGACGGCAGGCCCTTCAGCCAGTAGCGCAAATGAGACACCGGCAGATACCAGCCCATGGACGCCAGCAGCGCTTCCGGCGAATCGGCGTAGAGGGTATCGTCGCTGCCGCGATGCAGGCTTACGCCACTGTCGTTGCCGTAGACAAGGGCGCTGCCGACACCGAGCGGTCCGCTGAGACGTACAAGGTAGCTGCTGTCACAATCCTGCCATTCAACGTTGGCACTTTCTTGCTCGCCGTAAGCCCAAAGGCCAACTTTGCCGTTAAAGCCCCAACCGCTGGTGCTTGCCGGTTGTGGCGGGGTACTGCTACAGGCGGAGAGCAGGCTAAAGACAAGGATCAAGGCGGCTGCAGGTAGATTGCCGGGAGTACGTTCGGGCATTAGTGTGAAGAATCCGCCGTCGGCGCTCCCGTGGTTGGCGTTGCTGCATCCGGCATGTCGACCTTCAGGCGCTGCAGGGTTTCCAGAATAATGGGGCTGTCGGGCGTCAGGCTAAGGCCTTCCTGCCAGATACCGAGGGCTTGCTGACGGTGGCTCAAATGCCACAAGACTTCGCCGAGATGGGCTGCAATTTCGTGGTCTTTGGATTGCTCGTACGCCTGTCGCAAATAGCTTTCAGCCAGTGACAGGTTGCCCTGGCGAAAGGCAATCCAGCCAAAGCTGTCCTGAATTGCCGGGTCGTCGGGACGTAATTGCAGGGCCTTACTGACCAGCGAGCGCGCTTCGTCGAGGCGGTCGGTCAGAATGGCCAGTGAATAACCCAGTGCGTTCAAGGCTGTCGCGTTATCCGGGTCGTTGCTAAGAATAAGACGCAGATCCTGTTCCATCAGCTCGACGTTTTTGCGCCGCTCGCTGAAAAGAGAGCGGGCGTAAAGCAGGTTGGTGTTTTGCGGGTGCTGTTCCAGCGCGCGGCTAAGCAGGTTGTGACCTTCGGTGTAGAGTCGCTGGTCAAACAGCAGGTCGGATTCCAGCAGGTATAGCTGAATGGCGAGCGCGGGGTATCGCTCGCGGGCCGCGCGCAATTCGGGTCTGGCCTGATCAATCCCCTGCTGGTCATTCTGGATTTGAATCATTCGCGTGAGTGCGGGCAGTATCTGTGTGCCGGGCCCTACATTGCGATAGTAGGCAATGGCGTCGGGCCAGCGCTGTTCCTGTTCGGCAATGCGACCGAGAAAGTAGTTGGCGCTATCGCGGTGCAGCGCGTTTGGCAGTAAGCCGTTTAGCAAGCGTTTGGCTTCATCCAGGTCGCCAATTTCCTGGTTGACCAGCGCCAGCGCCAGGCGAATAGAACCGTCATCGGGAAACTGGTTGTCGAGCACGGTGTACTGGGCTTTTGCCTGATAGATATCGCTGCGCGCGAGCAGTTGCGCCAGATTCAGACGCAGGCGTTTGTGCTGGGGATGCTGGTCTACCGCAAAACGCAGGCGTTCGATAGCCTCGTCGTTGCGATCAAGTTGCTGCAAAACCCGCGTTTCAATGAGCAGGGCATGAATGCTGGCAGGCTCCAGTGCCAGCACTTCCCGGATCAGCTCCAGCGATTTTTGTTCCTGATTGCGGTACTGCAACAGCAAGGCAACGCCGGTTTTCAGGCTGGGGTCATCCGGGTGTTCTGCCAATAGTGCCCGCAGGCGGTTTTCATAGCGCTGTTGTTCGGGTTCGGCAAGTGACAGTGCGCTGGCCGATAGTGCGGCAAAGTTGGTTTCGTGCTCGCTGCCGAGTACGCGCACCATGTGGTCGAGAGCTTCTACCGGCCGGCGCATTTTTGCCAGCGCGGAGGCCTTGATGAAGTGCGGCTCTGAAGCGTCCGGTTCGCGCTCCAGCCACAGGTCAGTGACGTTGAGGGCGGCTTCGTCCTCGTTGATAAATTGTGCCAGTCGAGCTGCCGTCGCTATCACGCCCAGGTCACGCGTCTGTTCCGCCTGTTGCATATACTTGCTCAGGGCAAGGTCGTATTGCTGGCGGCGGATGGCGAACTCGGCAACGAGTAGATCGTGAAAGCTATCGTCGGGAAACGGAACATAGTGTGGTTCCGGCTTGGCAACCGGCTCGGGCGCGGCAGCCTCAATAGGGCTTGGTTCCTGCGGGGCACCGGCGCAGGCGGTCAGCAGGGCAACAGAAAACGGCAGGGCAAGCGTGCGCAAGCCCAATCTCAGGCGGAGCGGTTTTGTCATGTGGCGATTTTAGCACGCCAGCCCAAAGCAGAGAAAAATATTGAATAAGCTGCGCCATGATCCACATTTGCCGGGTGTCTTGCTAGAATTGCCCCCTTTTCGGGCTCGGCTGTAAACCCTGCGCATGAATTTGCTGGTACTAGGCATTAATCACAACTCCGCTCCGATTGCGGTGCGCGAGCGCGTAGCCTTTGTGCCAGAGGCCATGGAGGCCGCCCTGCAGCAGGCGCTAGGGCTTGAGGGGGTGGAAGAAGTGGCCATTCTGTCCACCTGTAATCGCACCGAACTCTATGTGGTGGGGGCTGACGATAGTGCCCCCGTGGCGGCCTGGCTGGCAGATTACCACCACATGGCCGCCAGCGATTTTGACGGCAGCGTATACGACCATCACGGGCATCGGGCTATCCGGCATATGATGACCGTTGCCGCCGGTCTGGATTCGCTGGTGCTCGGTGAGCCGCAGATACTCGGCCAAATGAAGTCCTGTTACGCCGTAGCCAAAGAAGCGGGCTCGTTGGGGCCTAATCTCGAGCGCGCCTTTCAGCAGGTGTTCGCAATTGCTAAAAAGGTTCGCACCGACACGGCCATTGGTGAAAACCCGGTTTCGGTCGCCTACGCTGCGGTCAGCCTGACCCAGCATATATTCAGTGACCTCACACGCTGTCACGCACTTCTGATTGGTGCGGGTGAAACCATTGAGCTGGTTGCCCGCCACTTGCAGGAAAAGGGCGTTCACAAACTGACTATAGCCAACCGCACCTTAAGCCGCGCCCGCGAGCTGGCCGAACGGTTTGGTGCTGATGCCATTTTGCTGGCGGATATTCCCGGGCAATTGCGCGACACTGACATTGTGGTGGCATCAACGGCGAGTCAGTTGCCGATACTGGGCAAGGGCACGGTTGAAGCGGCTATTCGCAAGCGCAAGCACCGGCCCATGTTGATGGTGGATATTGCGGTCCCGCGGGATATCGAACCGCAAGTGACCGAGCTGTCAGACGTCTACCTTTATACTGTGGATGATTTGCGGGAAATTGTGGACGAGAACCGCAAGGCCCGCGCGCACGAGGCCCTGAAGGCCGATGAAATTATTGATGCAGCGATCGTGGACTGGGAGCGACAGTGGCGGTCGCTCGATGCGGTTGATAGCGTCAAGGACTACCGTGCGCAAGCCGAAATGTTGCGTCAGCATGAAATGGAAAAAGCCCTGAGATCACTGAATAATGGGGTGCCTGCCGAACAGGTTTTGGAGCAGTTTGCCCGCGGTCTCACCAACAAGTTGATACACAACCCCAGCTCACGCATGCGCGAAGCCGCCGCCAATGGCGAAACACACACCCTGAAACTTGCTCGCCAACTGCTTGGGCTCGACGATAGCAAGGCGGACTAACGGAATTTATGAAAGCCTCAATTGCAGCAAAACTGGATAACCTGCTCGAACGCTTTGAAGAGCTGTCGGCACTCCTTAGTGCGCCGGAAGTGATCGCAGATCAGGAAAAATTCAGGGCGTATTCAATAGAGTACGCAGAGCTGGAACCTGTGGTGCTGTGTCATCGCGACTACAAAAAAGTTGAGAGCGATCTTGCGGACGCGCGCGCGATGCTGGGCGAAAGCGATGCCGATATGCGGGCCATGGTGGAAGAGGAAGTCTCCGCCAGTAGCGAGAAACTTGCGCAACTGGAAGAAGAATTACAAACCCTGCTGCTGCCGCGCGACCCCAATGACTCCCACAACGTCTTTTTGGAGATTCGTGCCGGCACCGGCGGTGACGAGGCTGCGATCTTCGCAGGAGATCTGTTCAGAATGTACAGCCGCTTTGCCGAGCAGCAGGGTTGGCGTCTGGAGATACTCAGCGAGCGGCACGGGGAGCATGGCGGTTACAAGGAAATTATTACCCGGGTAGAAGGCAAGGACGTTTACGGGCAGTTGAAGTTTGAGTCAGGCGCCCATCGGGTGCAGCGTGTGCCGGAAACAGAATCTCAGGGACGTATACACACCTCGGCCTGTACTGTGGCGGTGATGCCTGAGCCTGATGAAATGGACGCCATTGAACTCAATAAAGGTGATTTACGCATCGACACATACCGCGCGAGTGGTGCCGGTGGCCAGCACATCAACAAAACAGATTCAGCAGTGCGCATAACGCACCTGCCCACCGGCATAGTGGTGGAGTGTCAGGACGAGCGCTCACAGCATAAAAACCGCTCGCGGGCGATGTCGTTGCTGCAGGCGCGTCTCAACGATGCCGCCAGCAGTGCTGCCGCCCAGGAGCAGGCCGAATCCCGGCGTTTGCTGGTGGGCAGTGGCGATCGTTCGGAGCGCATTCGCACCTACAATTTCCCGCAGGGACGCATGACCGATCACCGGATTAATCTTACCCTTTATAAGCTGGACGAGATCATAACCGGCGATTTGCAACACGTGGTGGGTCCGTTGCGTCAGGAATATCAGGCAGACCTGCTTGCGGCACTGGCCGAGTAAGCCGTGCAAAACGATGGGGTGCAGAGTATTGGAAGTTATCAGCAGCGCCACCGGGAGCTGTTTGATTCGGATTCCGCAGCGCTGGATACCGATTTGCTGATTTGCCACGTGCTCGGCAAATCTCGCGTCTATTTATACACCCACCCTGAACAAAGCCTTTCAAAGGACCAGATTGCGCAGCTCAATGCACTGTTTGAGAGGCGTCGCAACGGTGAGCCGGTTGCTCATCTGACCGGGCGCAGTGAGTTTTGGAGTCTGCCACTTGCCAGCTCGGCGGCCACCCTGATACCCCGGCCCGATACCGAATGTCTGGTTGAGGCTGTGCTGGGGCTGTATCCCGACAATAGGCCGTACAGGGTGTTGGATTTGGGAACGGGCACCGGCGCGATTGCGCTGGCCCTGGCCAGCGAACGCCCTGATTGGGACATACTCGGCCTTGACCTGAGTCAGGATGCAGTCGAATTGGCGCAGATGAATGCGCGCAACCTGGGGCTTGAGCGGGTGCGTATCGCCCAATCCGACTGGTTTTCGGCCGTGGCGGGTGAAGCTTTTGACATTATCGTGTCTAACCCCCCTTATATAGAAGAGAATGACCCGCATTTACAGCAGGGCGATGTGCGTTTTGAGCCGCATACAGCATTGGTCGCTGGCGCGGACGGTCTCAGCGATATTCGTCGCATAGCAAGCGCGGCGGCCGCGCATTTGGCACTGGCGGGCAGGCTGGTGCTGGAGCACGGCTACCGTCAAGCCGACGCTGTTGCAGCCCTGCTGGCTGACAATGGTTTTAGCGCCATTGAAAGCCGTCGCGATTACGGTGGGAATGTTCGGGTAACCATTGCGCAGCGGGTGAGCGGAGAACACAGTCATGCAGGATGAACAATTACTGCGCTACAGCCGCCATATTTTGTTGCCGGGTCTCGATGTCGACGGCCAGGAGCGGCTGCTGGCAGCCAGCGTATTGATCGTTGGTTTGGGCGGTTTGGGTAGCCCTGTGGCCCTGTACCTGGCGGCAGCCGGGGTCGGCCGCCTTACGCTGGCCGACGATGACATGGTGGAACTCAGTAATTTGCAGCGCCAGATTGCGCACCGCAGTGAAGATATAGGCAGCAGCAAAGTGGCCTCCGCCCGCGATGCCTGTCTGGCCCTGAACCCGGATACTGTGATCACAACAATCGATCAGCGCCTTGAAGGCGCAGCCCTTGCGAGCGTAGTGGCCGCGGTTGATCTGGTTGTGGACTGCAGCGACAACTTTGCAACCCGCTTCGCCTTGAATGCGGCCTGTGTTGAGGCGGCCAAGCCGCTGGTTAGCGGTGCGGCCATTCGCAGCGAAGGGCAGCTGTCGGTGTTTGACAGCCGGCAGGACGATTCACCCTGTTATCGTTGTCTGTACAGCCCGGACGATGACGGTCAGCAGCTCAATTGTTCCGAGGCCGGCGTGCTGGCGCCGGTAGTGGGCGTTATTGGCAGTATGCAGGCGCTGGAGACCGTCAAGTTACTTTCCGGTTTCGGAGAGCCACTTACGGGTCGCCTGCTACTGTTAGACGGTGCTACCATGGACATCAGGACGCTCAAACTGGCCAAAGATCCGGCCTGCCCGGTATGTGGCGGGCAAGAAAAGACACCATGCCGATAGCGTGACAGCGATTGCCATAATCACAATAATTGCGGAGACCTGCCTATGCGCATGCTTCTGAAACTGTACTACTTGATTCACGATAATCTCTTTGCGGTGCTAAAGCACCTTGACGGGTTGGCATTGCTGGGCATCCGTCTGTTTCTTGCGCCGGTGATGATTGGCGCAGGCATGACCAAATTGCATAACTTCGAGAATATTGTTGAGTGGTTTGGCAACGAGCAGTGGGGGCTGGGATTGCCCTTCCCGGAGTTGATGGCCGGACTTGCGACCGGCACAGAGTTGTTTGGCGGCTTTTTGTTGCTGTTCGGCCTCGCCGTGCGCTGGGCGGCGATCCCGTTGCTGGTCACCATGGCGGTTGCGGCGATGGAAGTACACTGGGACAACGGCTGGTTTGCCATTGCGCCGAGCGATCCGAGCACCAGCTCGGCCAAATTGCTTGCCGACGTGGGTATACCGGCGGCCAAGGACAGCCTCGAAAACAGCGTTGAAGTCGGGCAGCGTCTAACGCGGATTCGCAGCATTTTGCAGGAGCAGGGTAATTACGAGTGGTTAACGGCGAAGGGCTCGGTGGCCATTCTCAATAACGGTATTGAATTTGCGGCGACGTATTTTTTGATGCTGCTGGTGCTTTTGTTCTGGGGGGGTGGCCGTTATGTGAGCCTCGATTACTACCTGGATCGCAGTGCCCGACAGGTGCTCGAAGACAGTGCGCCGCCTTTACGCGACCTTGATGACCTGAACGTTCCCGACTGATCTCTCACGCTTCCCGGTCGCACTGCCTCAGGCAAGGCGGCGCCGGGGGCATTTCCAAGCGTAACTCGCCTTCATTTGATAGAATGCCGGCCTTGCACCAGTACATAGAGGATCGACATTGCTGAAGAAGCTGTTCAAAAAGACCACTGCGGCGGAAGTCTCCGCCGAAAAACCCAGCGCACAGAGCGGCCGTTCAGGCAGCGAAAAGCCCGACACAGACAAGCCCGGCTCCAGCAAGAAGGCTGAGGCCGGTGACTCTGCGCAGGGAAAGCGTGGCAAGCGCCGGGGCAAGCGCAGCGATGGCGCGCAGCAACCCTCCTGGTCGGTAAGTGAATTTCAGGTACCGGAAGTGCCCGGCAAGGTCCGCTTTCATGACCTGGGGCTCGATGACAGAATCATGCATGCCATTGCCGACCTGAACTTTGAGTATTGCTCACCCATTCAGGCGGCAGCCTTGCCGCACACCTTGCGCGGTCATGACGCAATTGGCAAAGCCCAGACTGGTACCGGTAAAACGGCCGCCTTTTTGATTTCGGTTATCAATGATCTGCTTAATAATCCGATTGAAGACGAGCGTTATCTTGGTGAGCCGCGGGCGCTGGTGATTGCCCCCACGCGTGAGCTTGTTCAGCAAATAGCCGAAGACGCTCGCCAGCTCACCGGTTATACGGGTTTGAATGTTGTTACCCTGATTGGCGGAATGGACTACCAGAAACAGCAGAATCAACTCACCGGCGATCTGGTGGATATTGTCATCGCAACGCCCGGGCGGCTGCTGGATTTCAGTGGCCGTGGTGATTTATACCTTGATCGCGTCGAACACCTGGTGATCGACGAGGCCGACCGTATGCTGGACATGGGGTTTATTCCGCAGGTTAAGCGGATTATCAGACTGACCCCGCAAAAGGAAAACCGCCAAACCCTGTTGTTTAGTGCAACCTTTACCGACGACATTATCCGCCTCACCGAGCAGTGGACCTACCAGCCCGTAAATATCGAAATCGAGCCGGAACAGGTGGCTACTGATAATGTTGAGCAGAAAGTGTTCCTTGTCTCTGAACGGGAAAAATTTCAGATACTGCAGCGTATTGTGCGCCTGCCCGAAGCCGTTAGCGTGATAGTGTTTGCCAATCGGCGCGACCAGACGCGCCGATTGCACGAACGTCTGCGCAAGGGTGGTGTTGCCGCCGGCTTACTATCGGGCGAAATCCCACAGAACAAGCGCTCCCAGACCCTGCAGCAATTCAAGGACGGTAAAATTCAGGTGTTAGTGGCAACCGATGTGGCGGGGCGGGGTATTCACGTTGACGGCATCAGCCACGTTGTGAACTTCACCTTGCCGGAAGACCCGGAAGACTACGTGCATCGTATTGGTCGTACCGGCCGAGCTGGCGCCAAAGGCACCTCTATCAGTTTTGCATCTGAAGACGACGCCTTTCTGCTCCCGGCCATTGAGACCCTCCTGGGTGCCAAGTTGCCTTGCGAACAGCCACCCGAAGAGTGGATGAGTTAGCTCTTTTCTCAGACGCCTGACGTCGGATGCTGAAGTTTTTCTACCCACAGCATTGTGCCGCCGCAGACAGCGGCGGGCATGATAAACAGATTCACAATCGGGACCATGGTGCCCAGCATCACCATTAAGCCGAAGGGCAGAGTGCTGCTGCGTGCGGCCCGCAACCGTCTTTTACTTTCCGCAAAGCTCAGGCCGTGGTTATCCATGGCGTAGTCGCAGTATTCCAGGGCCAGCATCCAGGCTCCTAACAGGAACCACAGCAGGCCTGAAAAAGGTGAAATGGGCGGAATAAAACTTAACACCAGTACCACCAGGGCAAACAGCGCGTAATACAGCAATTTGCGTAGCTCGCGCAAAATGCTGCCGGGAAAGCTGGCGATGGCGCGCCCCAGGGTTTCGCGCCCCTGAACTTCCCGGCCGGTCAGCATCTCCTCAACTTTCTCGGCGAGCAAGCCGTTAAAGGGAGCCGCGATCAGGTTGGCGACGGTGCTGAAGCTGTACATCGCGATCGCCAGTACCAGCACGACGGCCAGAGGCCACAAAATCCAGCTGAGAAATGCCAGCCACTCAGGTAGCCACCCGATAACGGCGGCGATGCCGTTGCCCAGCCAGTGAAAGCCGAGGGTCATCAGTAGCGCAAAAATAATCACGTTGATGGCGAGTGGCAATGCTACAAACAAGCGTATTTTTGGTTCGCGCAGCATTTTAAAACCGCGTACGAGGTAACTCAGATCACTGTCTGTTGTTGCCATATCCGGGTCAGCCTTTGTCAAAATCGTCGGTGCTGAATTGCATAATGTGTTCTATCCACCATTGCGGAACATTGTTCATCAGCGTGTTGAGGTCCCAGTAGTCGCGCCAGAGTGTGATCATGCCCTCACTCAGCTCCATAACGCTGACAAAAGGCAGGGCAACCACCTCGCCGGTATGAAAGCACCAGGTTTCTGTATGCTCGGTCATTACCGTGTCGCCGTCTGCGACCATGCGGGCTATTTCGTGCTTGAAGCTTTCAACCGGTTCGTGCCCCATGCGCAGGCGCGTACTAACCGCTTTTGGGCCTACCGCAGCACTGCCGGGCGTGGGAACGTCTTCGTATATACCGTCTTTGGCAAAATACTTGCCCACGGCTTCGTAGTTGCGGTTAACGTAAACATCCTGCCAGAAATCCTGCACGCGTTGTTTATTGTCATTGCTCATAGTTGAACCTCGGACGATGTTGTTATTACCGTTGTGTGATCTGGCCACATTGGGGGCAGAGGCAGCGCTGTTGCCCGGCATAGCGCTTTGCCAGCGCCGGGTTGATGGCTGTGGTCATACACCAACAGTTGCCGGCCGGCTCGCCGGCGGCTACTGCGCATTGATTTTCCTGCGCGCAGTTCGGGCACAGGGCCGCTGCGGGCCTTGTGTTGAGTGATGGCTGATCTTGTTTCATAGAGACTATTGTAGTCCGGCTGTTGCTATCAGCAAATCAAAAGCGCAGCCGGTATACTGTCTGCGGAGGTGTGCAGATGCAAGACGATGACAAGCTGTTTGCGAATGAATTCGGGGATGTGAAGCCTCTGAAGGTTGAGGAGCGCGTTTCAATTCGGCGTCAGGATATTTCCGCGCTGGCGAAAGCGGCACGCCGTGAGGCCGCTACAAGCGAGCGGGTCAAAGATGCCAACTTCCTATCCGACGCCGAAATTCCTTTGCTGGATGCACACTACACACTGTCATATCAGGGCGCCGGCGTGCAGCACGGGGTGTTCCGTAAGCTGAAGCAGGGGAGCTACGAGCACGAAGCGCGGTTGGATCTGCATCGTATGACCGTTGAGCAGGCGCGCCGGGAGGTGTTTTCTTTTATCAACGAGGCCGAGCAGCTGAGCCTGCGCAGTTTGTTGATCGTGCATGGCAAGGGCTTGGGTTCGCAAGCGCAGGGAGCCGTTTTGAAGAGTTACCTCAATGCCTGGCTGCCACAATTGCCGTCAGTACTGGCTTATGTCAGCGCTCAGCCGCGCCACGGGGGAGTGGGCGCGGTTTATGTTTTGCTGAAAAAGAGTACGGAAAAAAAGCAGGAAAACCGTATCCGCTTTAATCGCGGGCGCGAGGAGTAGAAATTTCCCGCAAGCCTTTCGCCTGCAGTGCAGGCTCCCGCCGGTATCTGGTTTGCCGGGGGCTTTGCGGGAGCCGGAGTGGGGCTACTGTGCGCCGTTGCGCTTGAGCACATCGGCAAACTCGGCGGAGTTGCGATGCTCCTGAACGTAGCTTAACACCGTGCGACCGGTGGCATTTGCCGCATTCAGGTCGTGGCCAGCTTCCAGAAACATGCCAACAAATAATTCAAAGTCGTCTGCGCGCATACTCTGGTAGGCCTTCTCCAGCATATGAAAGTCAGCGTTGGCGCCTGCAGGTGGCTGCACATTCAGAAACTGGCGAACCCGGTCTTCCGTCCAGACTTCGTCGAGTACCTTTTCTTTGTCTTTACGCATGGTGATTCCTTGAGTGTTTTGTGGGGGCTTCAGCCACCCAGCTTTTCGTTCAGTAGCTGGTTAACCATACCGGGGTTGGCCTGGCCCTGGGAGGCTTTCATGATCTGGCCAACAAAAAAACCCAGCATTTTCTTGCGCTTCTTGTCGTCAGCCGATTGAAACTGTTCGACCTGGTCAGGGTTGGCGGCCAGTACGTCGTCGACCATTTTTTCCAGTTCGCCGCTGTCTGATACCTGCTTGAGGCCCTTGGCTTCAATTACGGCATCGGCATCGCTGCCCTCGCCGTTCCACAAAGCCTCGAAAACCTGCTTGGCGATTTTGCCGGAAATCGTGTTGTCGCGAATGCGTTGAATCAAGCCCCCCAGTTGTGCGGCGCTTACCGGGGTTTGATTGAAAGCCAGCCCCTCTTTGTTGAGGCGTCCCATCAGCTCACTCGTTATCCAGTTGGCGGCGAGTTTGGCGTCGTCTGCTGCGGCAGCGGTTTGTTCAAAGTAATCTGCGATGCTGCGCTCGGCGGTAAGAATGTCGGCGTCATAGACCGACAGACCATAATCATTTTCAAAGCGCGTACGTTTTGAATCCGGTAGCTCAGGCAGGTTGTTGCGCAACTGTTCGATCAGTGCGTCGTCAACGGCCACCGGCAGTAAGTCGGGGCAGGGGAAGTAGCGGTAGTCGTTGGCTTCTTCCTTGCTGCGCATGGGCCGGGTTTCATTGCGTTCGCTGTCGTAGAGGCGCGTTTCCTGGGTGATTTTGCCGCCATCTTCAAGTACGTCGATCTGGCGTTGGGTTTCAACCTGGATGGCGCGTTCGATAAAGCGAAATGAATTCAGGTTTTTGGTTTCGGTGCGGGTTCCCAGTGTGTCGTCTCCCTTTAATCTCACCGATACGTTTGCATCGCAGCGCAGTGAGCCCTGAGACATATCGCCGTCAGAGATACCAAGGTAGGTGACAATGGAGTGTATTTTTTTCAGGTAGGCGACCGCTTCTTCGGCGCTGCGCATATCCGGTTCCGACACGATTTCAATCAGCGGTGTTCCCGCACGGTTGAGGTCGATGCCCGACATGCCGTGACCGTGCAGGTCGAAACTGCCCTCATGCAGGGATTTTCCGGCGTCTTCTTCCAGATGGGCGTGGTGAATGCGAACCTGTTTGCTGCTGCCGTCGCTCAGTTGAATATCCAGTACGCCGGCACCAACAATGGGTGCGTCCATCTGGCTGGTCTGGTAGCCCTTGGGCAAGTCGGGGTAAAAATAGTTTTTGCGGTCAAATACGGATTCGCGGCAAATCTCCGCATTCACCGCCAGTCCGAATTTGATGGCGCTTTTGACCGCCTCTTCGTTCAGTACCGGCAGGGTGCCGGGCAGGGCCAGATCAACTGCGCAGGCTTGGGTGTTCGGTTCGGCGCCAAAGGTGGTGCTGGCACCGGAAAAGATTTTTGACTTCGTCGATAATTGCACGTGCACTTCGAGGCCGATGACTGTTTCCCATTCCATAGCGGTCTCCTTAGGCAAACGCCGGTGCAAACTGTTTGTGCCAGTCGGTTTGTAACTGGAACTGGTGGGCGGCGTTGAGAATATCGGCCTCGGCGAAATCGCGGCCGATAAGCTGCAGGCCAATCGGCTTGTTGTCTACCATGCCAGCCGGAATCGACAAGGCCGGCACACCGGCAAGGTTAACGGCGATGGTGTACATGTCTTCCAGATACATGGTGAGCGGGTCGTCGACCTTTTCACCCAAAGCAAAGGCCGGGCTTGGTGAAGTCGGACCGGCGATGATGTCGACGCTTTTGAAGGCCTCGGTAAAATCGTTTTTAATCAGGCGACGGATGCGTTGTGCCTTGCGGTAGTAGGCGTCATAAAACCCGGCAGACAGAGCGTAGGTGCCGACTAAAATCCGGCGTTTGACCTCGTCGCCAAAGCCTTCCTCGCGGGTGCGGGTGTAAAGGTCGGCAAGATCCAGCGGATTGTCGCAGCGGTGGCCATAGCGCACTCCGTCGTAGCGCGAGAGGTTGGTAGATGCCTCGGCGGGTGCGATGACGTAATAACAGGGAATCGACAAATGGCTGTGAGGCAGGCTGATGTCTTTTAACACTGCGCCCATCTTTTCATATTCTGAGAGTGCGGCCCGGGTGCGCGAGGCGACGGCGTCAGAGAGTCCTTCGGCAAAAAACTCACTGGGTACACCGATCACTTTTCCTTTTAGCGAATTGTTCAGGCTGGCGCTGTAGTCGGGTACCGTACAGTCAATGCTGGTGCTGTCTTTTTCGTCGAAGCCCGCCATAACCTGCAGCATCAGGGCTGCGTCTTCGGCGGTACGTGCCATGGGGCCGGCCTGATCAAGGCTGGATGCGAAGGCGATCATGCCGTAGCGGCTTACGCGGCCATAGGTGGGCTTCAGGCCGGTAAGGTTGCACAGGGCCGAGGGTTGGCGAATGGAGCCGCCGGTATCGGTGCCGGTGGCAGCTGGAGCCAGCCCGGCGGCAACAGCGGCCGCAGAACCTCCGGACGAGCCGCCGGGTACACAATTGGTATCCCAGGGGTTTCGCACCGGGCCATAAAAACTGGTTTCGTTGGACGAGCCCATCGCAAACTCGTCCATATTGGTTTTGCCCAGATTGATCATGCCGGCCGCGGCCATTTTTTCGACAACGGTAGCGTTGTAAGGCGCAATGAAGTTATCCAGCATTTTTGAGCCGCAGCTGGTTCGTACGCCCTCGGTACAAAAAATATCCTTGTGGGCGAAAGGGACACCCGTCAGGGGATGAACGTCGCCTGAGCTGCGCTGTTTGTCAGCCGCGCGCGCGCCTGCCAGGGCCTGTTCTTCCAATACGGTTATATAGGCATTGAGCGCCGGATTGTGAGCCGCGATGCGCGCAAGAAAGTGCCGGGTCAGCTCTTCGCTGGAAAACCGGGCTTTGGCCAGGCCATCAGCGAGTTCACGTAAACTGAGTGTATGCATGTCTGAAAGGGGTCTCTCTTGCTGCTAAATCCAAATGCTACGGGTAGTAGGTGCCTGATCAATGCGCTGCGCCGCGATTGCACGCAGGGTCAGCGCGGTCAGGCGGGCTAACGCTATTCGATAACCTTGGGTACCAGGTAAAGGCCATCTTCGGCTCGTGGTGCCAGCGTCTGGAAGCGGTCACGCTGATTGAGTTCGCTGACCTCGTCTTTACGCAAGCGCTGCACCGCGTCGTGAGGATTGGCCATCGGGCTGACGTTGTCGGTGTCGACCGCCTGCATTTGATCCACCATCGCCAGAATGTCGCTGATTCGGTCTGCGACGGCATCAATTTGATCCGGCGCAATACGAATGCGTGCCAAATGCGCAATTTTTTCAATGTCCGATGGACTAACTGCCATGGTTCACCTGTAATTGTGTGTCTGATACCTGATCGCGGTATTCGAACCATCAGTATTCGAGCATCTTGGTCGCTGAGCTCGGTGAACTGTGACGTATGGTCCGGCCGGCCTGAATCAGGGGCGCTAAACTTAACATATTTGCGCCTTGCCCTGAATCCCTGCCGTTGATAGAGTTGCAGAGATTTGTGGCGGCTGGCCGAAGAATAATAGAAAATAGCTGCTTATATACTGCCAACAGTAAATATTTTGCCCGATTCGGGCTCCTACAGGTGAATTGCACAGATGTTCAAACGTATTCGCGGGCTGTTTTCCAATGATCTTTCGATCGATTTGGGGACGGCCAACACGCTTATCTATGTCCGGGACCAGGGCATAGTGCTCGACGAGCCCTCAGTGGTTGCCATCCGGGTTCATAACGGCCAAAAAACCGTCGAGGCAGTTGGCACCGAGGCGAAACGTATGCTGGGCCGCACGCCCGGTAATATCACGGCCATTCGTCCGCTGAAAGATGGCGTTATTGCCGATTTTCAGGTGACGGAAAAAATGCTGCAGCACTTTATCTCCAAAGTGCATCAGAACAGTATCATTCGCCCCAGCCCGCGGGTGTTGGTTTGCGTGCCCTGCAAATCAACCCAGGTAGAGCGCCGGGCGATCCGTGAGTCGGCGTTGAGCGCCGGTGCACGCGAAGTACGATTGATAGAAGAACCCATGGCCGCTGCGATCGGGGCGGGCCTGAATGTTGATGAAGCCACCGGCTCTATGGTGGTGGATATCGGTGGTGGTACCACAGAAATCGCGATTATCTCCCTCAATGGTGTGGTGTATTCGGATTCTGTGCGCGTTGGTGGCGACCGTTTTGACGAAGCCATTGTCACGCATGTGCGTCGTACCTACGGCAGCCTGATTGGCGACGCGACGGCTGAGCGCATCAAACAGGAAATTGGCTGCGCCTATCCGCTGGAAGAAGTGCGTGAAATCGACGTTCGCGGCCGCAACCTGGCCGAGGGTATTCCCCGTCGCTTTACCCTGAACAGCAATGAAATTCTGGAAGCCTTGCAGGAGCCCCTGACGGTAATCGTGCAGGCGGTGAAACGTGCGCTGGAACAATCGCCGCCGGAATTGGCAGCCGATATCGCCGAAACCGGCATTGTCCTGACGGGCGGTGGCGCGCTGCTGCGTGGCATTGATCAGCTGCTCGCAGACGAAAGCGCTCTGCCGGTTATTGTTGCCGAAGACCCCTTGACCTGTGTTGCCCGTGGCGGTGGTCGCGCGATGGAGATCATGGAAAAACATCGGCTGGATATGCTGTCCACAGAATAAACGGGTCTGAACCCGGGTTCCGGTGAAGACCGGCTAAGGGAGCGACGCTATCAAACCCATTTTTTCATCAGGTTCGTCGGTAGGTGTTCGCCTGCTGGTGCTAAGCGTGATCGCGCTGCTGCTGATTCAGGCAGCGCGCAGTCAATGGCTGGATAAACCCCTGTCCTATTTATCCAGCTTTTCGCTGCCGGTTTACAAACTCACCGAGTTACCCTCGGAAATGACGCGAAGCCTGCAGACCTTCCTGTCCAGCAGGGAATCTTTACGTGAAGAAAATGCCCGTCTGCGCGCCGAAGCTCTGGTACTGCACGCCAAAACCCAAAAGCTGGCGTCACTGCGAGCCGAAAACCTGCGGCTTCGTGAACTGCTGAATTCATCCTCGCACAAAGAGGAGTCGGTGCTGGTGGCTGAGGTAGTGGGCTTGGCGGCAGACCCGTCACAACACGTCTTTGTTATTGATAAGGGGCGTGCGGATGGTGTTCGTGAAGGGCAGGCGGTGATTGATGCCGAGGGCCTGATTGGTCAGGTGATCGATGTTGCGCACAACCACAGCCGGGTGATGATGGTTACCGATTCCACTCATGCCCTCTCGATACAAGTGAATCGTAACGGCGTGCGCGCAATTGTCGAAGGCACCGGGCTGATCGATTTGCTTGAGATCAGCCATGTTGCGGCGACAACTGATGTGAAAGTGGGCGACTTGCTCATCAGCTCCGGTTTGGGCGGGCGCTTTCCAGCGGGCTACCCTGTGGCGCGTATCTCCGAAGTTACGATAGACCCCGGCGAGCCATTCGCCACGGTTCGCGCGCGGCCCCTGGCCCAGCTCGATAAAACACAGTTTGTGTTGCTGGTGTTCAGTCGCGATGAAGGGCAGGCGAGCGATGGATGATCGCGGCCACAGTTTTTGGGTGGTGCTGCTGACGCTTTTTCTGGCACTGGCCTTAAGTGTCTACCCTTTGCCGTTCTGGGCGCGCTGGCTGCGGCCGGATTGGGCTGTCATGGTGATCTGTTTCTGGGTGTTGTTTTTGCCGAATCGTGTCGGTGTCGGCTGGGCCTGGTTGGCAGGCTTGCTAATGGATTTGCTGCACGGTAGCTATCTTGGGCAAAACGCATTTGCGCTCTCAATCGTTGCCTACTTTGCGCATGTTTCCCACCAGCGTGTGCGTATGTCGGGCTATCGCAAGCAGGCTGTGTTTATTTTCAGCATGGTAACGGTTCACATCTTGCTGGGTCAGTGGGTGCAAAATCTCATGGGGGTGGCCGATATCAGTTTGCTGGTGGTGCTCCAGGCGCTGACCAGTGCCTTATCGTGGCCTCTACTTCATGTTGCCATGACCTATCTGTGTTACCGGTTTGTCGTCAGCTGATGTCTCCGGCCCTGACCGCTCAATTCTATCTTGCATCGCAATCGCCTCGCCGGCGCGAACTGCTGAGCCAGCTTGGTTTGGCCTTCATTGTTCAGGCTGCGGATATTGACGAGTCGGTACTGCCCGGAGAGAGTGCGGCAGAGTGTGTACTGCGCTTGGCGCAAACCAAGGCGCAGGCGGTGTGGAACTCTGCAGAGCGAAGTCACTCCATACCTGTGTTGGCTGCGGATACCATTGTCGTGCTTGATAACAACATTCTTGGTAAACCTCGTGACAACGCCGATGCCCACGCCATGCTGCAGCGATTGAGTGGCAGACAGCATCAGGTAATGACCGCCGTTGCGGTGTGCAGTGCGGGGCGGCAGGAAAGTCTGGTTCAGACGAGTCTGGTCAGCTTTGCTAAACTGTCGCCACTGCAGATAGAGAATTACGTCGCTACGGGAGAGCCTGCCGATAAAGCAGGCGCCTATGGCATTCAGGGTCGGGCGGCAGCATTTGTCAAAGATCTTCAGGGCAGCTATTCCGGCGTTGTCGGCTTGCCACTCTACGAAACCTGCTGTTTGTTACAGCAATTTGGAATTGATGCTCCGCTATGAGTGAAGAAATCCTGATCAATGTTACGCCTATGGAGACCCGTGTTGCGGTAGTTGAAAATGGCGTGCTCCAGGAAGTCTACATTGAGCGCACCCGGGCCAAGGGCATTGTTGGCAATATCTATCAGGGTAAGGTGGTACGTGTGTTGCCCGGTATGCAGGCAGCTTTCGTGGATATAGGCCTTGAGAAAGCGGCTTTCATTCATGCTTCTGACATTGCAGAACTGGCCGCAGGCGCGCAGGCCGAAGTGCCGGATATTCGCTCAGCAGTGCGTGAAGGGCAGGCGCTTACGGTTCAGGTTATCAAGGACCCTTTAGGTACCAAGGGCGCGCGACTTACTACGCATCTGTCGGTTTCTTCACGTTATCTGGTCTATATGCCGGAAACTGATCATATTGGTATTTCCCATCGCATCGACGATGAGCAGGAGCGCCAGCGCTTGCGGCAGCTGGTGGAAAACGGCGCCCGCACGGAAGGAGAAGACTTTACCGGGGGCTACATAATCCGAACGGCCGCTGAAGGTAGCGGTGATGACGAAATATCGGCGGATACGCGCTTCCTCAAGCATTTGTGGCAGG
>DIBR01000006.1:491-715 GCA_002415025.1 Spongiibacteraceae bacterium UBA5047 | reverse complement strand
CGAAAGCGCGATCCGGCACCCTCAATTATTTACGAAGATCTGCCGCTTTTCATGCGCACCATGCGCGATCTGGTGCGCCCCGGGCTGGAAAAAATCCGCATTGATTCACGCGAAAGTTTTCAGCGGGTTGTTGATTTTGCAAAAGACTACGTGCCGGAAATTTTGCCGATACTGGAATACTATCCGGGGGAGCGCCCGATATTTGATCTCTACAGTGTCGAGGA
>DIBR01000006.1:0-203 GCA_002415025.1 Spongiibacteraceae bacterium UBA5047 | reverse complement strand
GAAGAAACCATCTTCAAAACCAACCTTGAGGCCGCCACTGCGTTGGCACGTCAGCTCCGGGTGAGGAACCTCGGCGGCATTATTATTATTGATTTTATCGACATGGAAGATGTTGAGCACCGCAGGCAAGTACTGCGGGCGCTTGAAAAGGCCATGGAGAAGGATTACGCCAAAACCAGTATTACCGGGGTTTCCGAGCTGGG
>DIBR01000060.1:51887-52308 GCA_002415025.1 Spongiibacteraceae bacterium UBA5047 | reverse complement strand
TGAACAGTCGCCTTCAATACAGCGCTCCGGGCATCGTATGGACCGCAAATTCAATAACGTTGAAGAAGCCATTGCCATGGGCGCGATGTACACCGCCAATCACCTGGAGGGTGTGAAAGCGATCATTGCACTGACGGAGTCGGGGCGTACGCCCCTGTTGATGTCGAGAATAAGCTCCGGCTTGCCGATTTACGCGGTAAGTAGCCATCAGACCACGTGCAACCGGGTGTGCCTCTATCGCGGGGTGTCGCCGGTGTATCTCGATACCAGCCGCTTTGCCAAGGACGAGCTGGTCACGGCGGTGGTAGGGCATTTGTGTGGCGAAGGTTTGATAGAAACCGGCGATACCGTGCTGGTTAGCCACGGCGATACGGCCGGTGTGGGCGGTTGTACCAATAGCGTCAAGATTGTGACGGTTTAA
>DIBR01000060.1:44326-51713 GCA_002415025.1 Spongiibacteraceae bacterium UBA5047 | reverse complement strand
ATCGCGCAATGGTCTCGAGCTGGGCGTCAAGATTGTGACGGTTTAAGTACCCAGCTTAAGTACCTGGAATAGGTATCCCGAACACGCGTAGGCCCGAATAAGCGCAGCGTTTCGGGCAGGTGACCGCCTGATACGCTGCGCTTAATCAGGCCTACAGGTGGCTTCTCGCCATACGTCCAGCATCAAGCAGTCTTACTTTTCCTCAGCGTTAGCCGCATCCAGAAAGGCCGGCTTTTCGCCGCCGCCGTGAACAGTGATTGTTGAGCCGCTGACGTAAGACGACAGCGAGCTGCCCAGAAACAGGCAGGCATCGCCAATATCTTCCGGTACCGCCATGCGCCCCAGGGGAATGGTGGCGCCAACGGCGGCAATCCCGTCTTCGTCGCCATAGTGCAGATGCGCCTGTTCTGTGCGAACCAGCCCCGCAATAATTGCGTTCACCCGTACCTTCGGCGCCCATTCAACGGCGAGCGAGGTACACAGGTTCACCAGCCCGGCCTTGGCCGCACCATAAGCTGCCGTAAGGGGAGAAGGGCGAACGGCGGACACGCTGGCAATATTGATGATGGAGCCGCCGCTTTCCTGTTGCTGCATGACGGTATTGGCGCACTGGGAGAAATTGAGCGGCGCGAGCAGGTTCAGGCGGATAATGGATTCCGAGAAGCGCGGTGAGGCAGTGGCCGCTTCGGCGGCAGGGGCGCCACCGGCATTGTTCACCAGTACATCAATACGGCCATAGTCCTCGGCGACGCCGGTGACAAAGGCCTGAATCTGATCGAAATCCTTGACATCACAGCTGCGAAAATCGGCCGTTTTGCCTCCGGCTGCGGGCAGGCTGTCCGGTTCGCTGCGGCCACAGATGACGACAGTGGCGCCTGCCCCAAGAAAACGCTCACTGATACCTTTGCCAACGCCCTTGCCGCCGCCGGTCACGATGACCACCTTGCCCGTAAAGTCGAGACGATTTTCCATGCAACCCTCTGCCCTTGTGTCTGTGTTAATGCGCTGAAGCCGCCGTAGTATACCTGCTGCGGGTGCGGCCTCGCCAAAAGAGGCCGCTACATTAACGCCTGACGGGGCTACCGGTATCGTCCGAATGGGGCATTCGGCTGGCGAAAGCGGTCAGTCAGGCTATGTTGCCAGCCTTCGGCACCCCTTTGGGTGCTGGATGCCGGTGGGCGCTTCTGAGAGAATGCTGCGCGGACTTGGCGGGGTACAGCGGTAGAACCCGCCTTATAAGACTAGAGAGACGAGGCAAATAATGAGCAATTTGAAACCGGTTTTGGCCATTCTGGGTGGTACAGGTGATCTGGGTACGGGGCTGGCGCGCCGTTGGGCGCAAGCAGGCTACCGGGTCATTATCGGCTCGCGTACCCAGGAAAAGGCCGAGGCAGCGGTTGCTGACCTGAAATCGGTCATGCAGGAGCGCGGTGTCACAGCGGTAACCGTTGAAGCCATGGAAAACCTGGCGGCGGCCGAGGCTGCGGATATTGTTGCCATGACAGTGCCCTTTGGCCACCACAGCAGCACGCTGGAGTTGGTAAAGCCTGCCTTGCAGGGCAAGATTCTGATCGACGTCACCGTACCGCTGGTGCCGCCCAAAGTTGCACGGGTGCAATTGCCGGAGCAGGGCTCTGCCGGCCAGATCGCCCAGGCCTTGCTGGGTGACGAGGTACAAGTGGTATCGGCTTTTCAGAACGTGGCGGCGCATCACCTGCAAGAAGGTCAGGGGCTGGAATGCGACGTGCTGGTGTGCGGTGATAAAAAAGATGCGCGCGCGCAGGTTATCGAGCTGGTGGAAGCGGCTGGCATGCGCGGTTTTCATGCCGGCAGCATTGCCAATGCCGCTGCGGTAGAAGCCATGACCTCGGTGCTGATCTTTGTGAACAAACAATACGGCTGTCATGCCGGTGTAAAACTGACCGGACTGCCTGAGTGACGCCGTCGCTCAACTTTACGGTTCTGCCGGCCTTTCCGCTGGTAGAGCCAGGCGACGATCTGGCCGCATTGATTGTGGCCAGTGCTGAAACGGCAGAATTGCGTCTGGAAACGGGCGATGTGCTGGTATTGGCACAGAAGGTCGTGTCCAAATCTGAAAACCGTTACGCCTACCTCAATGAAACTACCCCGAGCGAGGCAGCGCTGGAACTGGCTGCGCGCACCGACAAAGACCCGCGACAGGTTGAACTGATACTGCGCGAATCCACAGAAGTGGTGCGCCAGCGCCGGGGCGCGATTATTGTTGAGCACCGCGAAGGCTATGTGCATGCCAATGCGGGCATTGATGCCTCCAATATTTCGTCTCAACCTGACAATCCCCGCGTTCTCCTTCTGCCGGAAGACTCCAACGCTTCGGCGCGCCGCCTGCGTGCAGCGTTGCAGGAACGGCTGGGCGTTGATGTCTATATCATCATTAACGACAGCGCCGGACGCGCCTGGCGCAACGGTACCTGCGGGTTTGCGCTGGGTAGCGCCGGTTTCGAGGCGCTGGTCAGCCGCATTGGCGACAAGGATTTGTTCGACAGGCCGCTGGAAATTACCCAGATAGCGGTAGCCGATGAACTGGCTGCCGGCGCCTCCTTTTTAATGGGGCAGGCCGACGAGGGCGCTCCGGTTGTGTTGGTTCGCGGCGCGCCATTGCGGCCCTCGGAGCAGGGTTGCGAGACCCTGATTCGCGCCAAGTCCGAAGATCTGTTTCGCTGATGGCCGGGTTTGATGGCAAGGTTATTGCCCTGACCGGTGGTGTTGGCGGCGCGAAACTGGCTCGCGGTCTGACCGAGGTACTCAGCCCCGATCAATTGCTCATTGTCGCCAATACCGCTGACGACTTTGAGCATCTCGGGCTGTCAATATCGCCGGATCTGGATTCGGTGATGTATGCTTTGGCCGATCAAAATGATACCGAGCGCGGCTGGGGGCTGGCAGGGGAAAGCTGGCAGGCTATGGAATCCCTGAAAGCCTTGGGTGGTGACGACTGGTTTCGCCTTGGCGACAAGGACCTGGCCACCCATCTGTGGCGCAGCCAATTATTACGCGATGGTCATAGCCTGAGCGACACTACCCGTCTACTCTGCCAAGCCTTGGGTTTGCATCACCGCCTGATACCGATGAGTGACGACCCGGTACGCACTCTGGTGGCGACCGAGCGGGGCGAGCTGGGCTTTCAGCACTATTTCGTGCGCGAGCAGTGTGAGCCGAAAGTCAGTGGTTTTCGGTTTGCCGGCATTGAAACGGCCAGTCCGGCGGCGGAGCTGATGGATTGGCTGGCGGACGACCGGTTGGCGGCCATTGTGATTTGTCCCTCCAACCCCTTTGTCAGCGTCGATCCGATTCTGCAGTTGCAGGGTGTACGCGCGGCCATGCAGGCCAGCCCGGCACCGGTGGTGGCGGTATCCCCTATTGTGGGTGGCATGGCCGTGAAGGGGCCGGCAGCAAAGATGATGGAAGAACTGTCGATGCCCGCCAGCGCCGATGCCGTAGCGCAGTGGTATGGCGACCTGTTGAACGGCTATGTGATGGATATTGTGGACAGGAACCTGGCGTCGTCGCTGTCTGTGCCCAACAAAGTGATACCAACCTTGATGAGCTCGCTGGCCAGCAAGCGTAAACTGGCTCTGGATGTACTCGACTTTAGCAGACACCTAAATTAGTGTGACGCAGCATGTGGACCTTTATCCCCCTAAAAGACTTCGTACAGGCCAAGCAGCGTCTGTCCGGCTTTCTTGGCCCCTCTGAACGGCGCTGTCTGTTTCAGGCCATGGTCGAAGATGTGCTGGATGTGCTGACTCAGCTGCCAGCGCTGGAGCGTATTATCCTGCTGTCGGACGACCCGACCGCAAAACTGCTGGCCGAACACTACAATATTGAATGCTGGAGCGAGAAAGCGCTGGGCGGCCCCGGTCTGAACCCGGTGGTCAATAGCGCAGTGCAGTCTGTGGCGGGTCAGGTTGACAGCGTGATGGTGGTACACGGTGACTTGCCGCTGGCCTCACTCGATGAGTGGGAATTATTTATCAGCACTCACCAACAAATTATCAACAAGGAAAAAGTCACGATCATTACCGATCGCCAGTGCGATGGTTCCAATGTTGTGCTGTGTAGCCCGCCCGGTATGCTCAATTATGAATACGGCTCTGAATCCTGTCATCGGCATCGCGCGCAGGCACAGGGCAAGCGCATGGTGGTTGAAATCATGGAATTGCTGGGCCTGAGCCGCGATATGGATGACGGTGAAGATCTGGCAGAGTTGCTCAGTCGCGACTGGGGCCGTCGTGCGCCCAAGACCCTGCAATATTTGCGTGAGAACAAATTGGATCAGCGCATCAAGGCATTGACTGCGGGCGAAGCCAATAGCGCGTTTATTAAAATGGAAGTGGTAAAAGATTGATGAGTAACTGGCAGTCGATAGCGACAAAAGCGAGACAGCATCAGCGCCTGAGCGATGACGAAGCGCTGGCACTGGCCGAGCTCGACACCGCTAATTACGGCGAGCTGCTGGCGCTGGCGAGCGGCTTGCGCGACAGTGGTTTTCGCAATGTCGTCACCTACTCCCGCAAAGTGTTTATTCCGCTTACACATCTTTGTCGCGACGTTTGCCACTACTGCACCTTTGCCAAAACCCCCAAGCGCATCGAAGCGCCTTACATGTCGGTGGACGCGGTGCTGGAGTCGGTTCGTGCCGCCGAGAAGATGGGTTGCAAGGAAGCCTTGCTGACACTGGGTGAAAAGCCGGAACTGCGCTATAAAGCGGCGCGCGATGCGCTTGCCGACATGGGTTTTGCGACCACGCTGGACTATGTGGCGCATGTCGCCCGCCGGATTCTTGAAGAAACGTCCCTGTTACCGCATATCAACGCCGGTTGTATGACCGCTGACGAAATCGCCATGCTGCGACCGGTCTCGGCCTCCATGGGCATTATGCTGGAATCAGCCGCTGAGCGGCTTGCCGAAAAAGGTATGCCGCACTACGGTTCGCCGGATAAAGAGCCCGAGGTTCGCCTGCAGACCATGCGGCTGGCCGGTGAAGCGCGAGTGCCTTTTACCTCCGGCATTCTGATCGGTATAGGCGAAACCCGGCACGAGCGTATTGAATCGCTGTTGGCCCTGCGCGCGCTGCATGAGGAGTTCGGGCACCTGCAGGAAATCATCGTGCAGAATTTTCGTGCCAAACCCGATACCAAAATGGCACAGGCCCCCGAGCCTGATTTGGCCGAACTACTCTGGACCATTGCGGTTTGCCGCCTGATTTTTGGCCCGCACATGAGTATTCAGGCGCCGCCCAACCTCAGCCCCGGTGTGCTGGAAAAAATCGTCAGCGCCGGCATTAACGACTGGGGTGGCGTATCCCCGCTGACGCCGGATTTTGTGAATCCCGAAGCGCCCTGGCCACACCTTGAAGAACTTGCGCGCGAAACGGCGGTTGCCGGTAAATTCCTGCAGGAACGGCTGACCATCTATCCTACCTACGCAAGCGATGTGCATCGCTGGCTCGATTCCGCCTTGCACACAAGAGTGCTGGCGGCGGTGGATGCGGAAGGTTTTCCCCGTACCGACGACTGGCTTACCGGGCAGCACGCTGAGTTGCCTGAAGCCGATATGCGCTGGCTGGCGGAGCAGCCGGAATCGCTGGCTGTGTCGCCGGACGTGGCGGGCATTCTTGCGCGCGCGAGTGCCGGTGAAGCGTTGAGCGAAAACGAGGTAGTCCGGCTGTTTCAGAGTCGCGGGCCGGACTTTGCTGCCGTATGTAGCAAAGCCGATGAATTGCGCCATAAAAAATGCGGTGATCGCGTTAGTTATGTGGTTAACCGCAATATCAATTACACCAATATCTGTTATTTCAAATGCCAGTTTTGCGCTTTTTCCAAGGGCAAACTCAGTGAGAACCTGCGCGGCAAGCCCTACGATTTGAGCCCCGAGGAAATTAGCCGCCGTTGTCTTGAAGCCTGGCAGCGCGGCGCAACGGAAGTGTGCATGCAGGGTGGTATACACCCCGAATATACGGGCCAGACCTATCTCGATATTCTGGCGACGGTGCGCGCGGCAACGCCGGATATGCACATACACGCTTTTTCTCCGCTGGAAGTCTGGCAAGGCGCGGCAACTCTGGGTGTCCCGGTGCCGGAATTCCTGCAACAGCTAAAGGCCGCGGGTTTGAATACCTTGCCGGGGACCGCCGCCGAGATTCTGGATGATGAGATTCGCAGTGTAATCTGCCCTGACAAGATCAATACCGAACAGTGGCTGAACGTGATGGAATCCGCCCACCAGCAGGGTTTTCGGACCACGGCCACCATCATGTTCGGTCATGTTGAAGGCTTGCAGCACTGGGCCAGACATTTGCTGAGAGTGCGTTATTTGCAAGCGCGCACCGGCGGCTTTACCGAGTTTGTACCGCTGTCGTTTGTGGCTTCCGAAGCGCCGGTGTATTTGAAAGGCAAAGCCCGACGCGGCCCCACTTTTCGCGAGTCGGTCTTGATGCACGCGGTGGCGCGGCTGGTATTCACCGGCCTGATCGACAATATCCAGGCGTCATGGGTAAAGCTGGGTCACCGTGGAGTCGAGGCCTGCCTGAACGCCGGCGTGAACGATGTAGGCGGCACCTTGATGAACGAAACCATTACTCGCGCCGCCGGTGCCAGCCACGGTCAGGAAACCTCGCCGCAGGAGATGGACGCACTGATACGCGCCATGCAGCGCAGCCCACTGCAGCGCACCACCCTGTATGAGCCGGTCAGTGAAGAGCGGCGCACAACCGCACTGGAAGCGGGAGTATTACTGGAAGTGGTGAATACACCTGCGAAGAAATACGAGCGCAGTGGCGGGCGCAAAAAGCTGCTGCGCAATGCCTCGGAAAACCTCATCGCTTCGGGGTAGATGCCCGCTGCTTTTCTTGTCTTACAATCGATCCAGCCAATAATATCGACAGGGAGAAAGGATATGGCAGCAAGCCCCGATCAAGTCAGAGCCGTTATAGATAATTACTGCAAAGCCTGGAGCAGTGGAGATAAAGAGCTGCTGTTGTCGCTTTTTGCCGAGGATGCCACCTGGGAAGATCCGGTGGGTTCTCCGGCCTTTGTCGGCCATGTGGGTGTGTCCCGGTTCTGGGACTTTGCCCACCCTGCCGATAGCGGTCGTCAGCTGACCCCGGTTCCCCACCAAAAGATTGCCTGCGGCAATGAAGGCATTTTGCGTTTTACCATGCAGGTGCGTATTCCTGCGGAAAACAAAGGGCTGGATTTGCTGGTGACGGATCATTTTGAATTAAATGACGCCGGAAAAATTCAGCGCGCCCGCGCCTTCTGGGATGAGGGCTGCGTGTCCTGCCCCGAGGGAATGGACATGTTTATTCCCGATATGAGTGACGCGCACGGTTGAGGCGCGCCCGCAA
>DIBR01000060.1:43644-44043 GCA_002415025.1 Spongiibacteraceae bacterium UBA5047 | reverse complement strand
GGTGCGTGCCCTGCCGTGAGGGAATGGATAGGTTTATTCCCGATATGAGTGACGCGCACGGTTGAGGCGCGCCCGCAACGCGGCGCTTATGCGGGCCTACCGGTGAGTTGCGTAGGCTGGAATAAGCGCAGCGTTTCCGGCTTTGGTATTGTCGGGGTAAAGGGAGCGTGCCCTGCCGTGAGGGAATGGACATGTTTATTCCCGATATGAGTGACGCGCACGGTTGAGGCGCGCCCGCAACGCGGCGCTTATGCGGGCCTACCAGTGAGTTACGTAGGCCGGAATAAGCGCAGCGTTTCCGGCTTTGGTATTGGGTAAGGGGTGCGTGCCCTGCCGCGAGGGAATGGATATGTTTATTTCCCGATATGAGTGACGTGCACGGTTGAGGCGCGCCCGCAA
>DIBR01000060.1:0-43376 GCA_002415025.1 Spongiibacteraceae bacterium UBA5047 | reverse complement strand
TTCCGGCTTTGGTATTGTCGGGGAAAAGGGTGCGTGCCCTGCCGTGAGGGAATGGAGATGTTTGTTCCCGATATGAGTGACGCGCACGGTTGAGCGGTCACCCATTCGCAGGGCAGGCTCCTACAATACTCGTCGTGGGAGCTTGCCCTGCAAGCGAATGGCTTTGGCTTTAACCCTTCTTGGGGGCGCCGCCTTCACCAATCCAGCGCGTACCACTGATGGTATCGGCAAAGGGCCAGTAGGCTTTGCCATCAAGCTGGCCGGCCTTGGTAATGCTGCGGCCCTTGAATACAGGTGTCCACAGGCGGGCTGAAATCTGTTCCAGCATCGGCAGCTTGCTGGCTATCGGATCCCAGGCGCTGTCGCGCAGAATCACTTCACCCTTCAATTCCTGTAGAAAAGCAGTGCCGTATTCGGTGTGTACATCCACTACGTGGGGCGGGAAGTCGTAGGTTTCCGGTTGCATATCGACCGAGCGAATGCATTTGATCCACCATTCATGCTCGTCATGATCTTCCGGGTTGGGCAGGGTTTCCACCACATCGCCTGAGAACTCAATAAAGGTCGTGCCCTGGTGAATCACCTTGGCTTCAATGTGATCCATCAAACGGTAGTAGTGTGTAGTGACGGGATACTTGGGCTGGCCCCACAGCTCCTGGCAGAGAAACAACGGCGCTTCCTGGTCAATGCCGAGTGCGATGGTGTAGTCGCCCGCAACGCCGTTGTAGTCGGCCGCAACATTCAATACATAGCCCAGCTCTGGCTCGTTTTGAACCGGAAAGTTATAGATGGTGATGGTGACAACCGGGTCCTTGCCCGGCGTAATACCCGGCGGCAGAATGGCGGCCAGTTTCGCGGGGTCGGTGCGATACTTGATTTTCAGCATCGGCCAATTGAGGATGTCACCGGGGTTGCCCTGCGGGCCTTGGGGGTTAGTCATAAAATCTCTCTCTCGTCGGTCAGATTACATGCCAACAGGCATTCTGCATTATGATTATGTGCATTCAGGATTAAATAAACGCAATCCGAGGTTAGCACAGCCTCATAATGGGGCCAGATGAGCCCCCGAATTGTAATCTGCTGTTCATGTGCCGGTAGAACTTGTTAAACGTTGCCAGAGCTTTGCAATTTCAGGCAGCAGCAATTAACGTGAGCGCTGCCGTTTACAGCCAATTGATATTACGAGACACCATGCCCGTTGATACGCTGACTACCATAGAAATCAGCAAGGAAGACCTGAAGTTTTCCGCTGCGCATTTCACGATTTTTTCCGCTACGGAGCGTGAGCGCCTGCACGGCCACAATTTCAAGGTGTCGCTGGATATCACGGCGGAAGTTGGGCCGAACGGTCTGTGCTTCAGCTATGTGGAAATCAAGCAACGCCTGCGGTCGCTGGTGGCGGAATACGATGAATACATGATTCTGCCCGCCGATTCCCCCTACCTTCGTATCGAACAGGACAAAACGTGTTACCGCGCACATTTTAACGGCGAGGAGCTGCAATTTCCGCTTGCTGACACGTTGTTGTTGCCAATTCGCAATACCACGGTAGAAGAGTTTGCGCGTCTGCTGCTGGAGCGCCTGCTCGGCGACGCCGAATTTATAGACGGCAACGGCGTTCGCAAGTTAATTATGAAAGTATCGTCCGGGCCGGGACAATCCGGTTCGGCCAGTTGGGAACAGGATTAGACAATGAGCAAGGTGTTGGTAATCACCGGTGGCAGTAAGGGAATCGGACGCGCTACCGCAGCTACTTTTAAGGCTGAGGGCTATAAAGTCATTAACATGTCGCGTTCAGCTCCGCCAGAAGAAGGCGGGGTGCATATTCCGGTTGATATGAGTGACATTCAATGGCCTGAAAAAGTGGCCGCCCGCTTGCAGCGGGAAGTCGCAGATGCTGACAGCATTTGTATTATTCACAATGCAGCCGTGCTGAAAAAAGATGCAGCCGGTGATGTATCTGCGGCGAGCCTGCAACATGTTCTGCAGCTGAATGTGATTGCCGCCTCGCAGTTGAATCAACTGTTGCTATCCTCGATGAAAAGCGGATCGGCCATTATCTATGTCGGCTCTACGCTGAGCGAAAAGGCCGTGGCTGGCAGTTGTTCCTATGTTACTTCAAAACATGCCGTCATTGGTTTGATGCGCGCCACCTGTCAGGATCTGGCAGGCAGTGGTGTACATACCGCTTGTGTGTGTCCGGGCTTTACCGACACTGAAATGCTGCGTGAGCATGTAGGGCAGGATCAGGCCATCCTCACGGCAATTGCTAGCGGTGTGACGCAAGGGCGATTAATAAAACCGCAAGAAATTGCCGATACATTGTGGTTTGCGTCACAGCAGCCTGTAATAAACGGTTCCGTGTTGCATGCAAACCTTGGGCAAATCGAACATTAAGCGCTGGCTGGAAACCGGCCTACACTGGGTGCATCGCGTTTAAAATTCATCGTAGGTCCGCATAAGCCATAGGCGTTGCGGGCGTTGTGTTGCGGGCTCGGTCGATTTACTCAGTATGCAAATAACGACGCAAATAATGCACGGCAGCGTACAGGGGAATGGTGTCAAGCAATGCGGCGCAGAGTTTGAATAGATAGTTGCTGCCCATTAGCACCATCATTTGCTGCAGGCTTAAACCACCGGCCAAATATACGGCGCCGAACGTCACGGTAATCACCATAAAGGAATCTACGCCCTGACTGATCAGGGTGCTGAAGTTATTGCGCAGCCATAGATGTTTGCCCTGTGTCAGTTGCTTCCAGAAATGATAGAGCTGCACGTCGCAATACTGCGCTGCCACATAGGCGAGCATGGAGGCGATTACCGCACCCGAGGTGCAGGAATAAATCAGAAAGTACAGTTCCACCGAACCACTGATGCTGGCGCCGCCCGGCGTTGATATTTCCTGCGCCAGCGACAAAACCTGCCAGGGTGGTTGGTTGTCAGGCGACACGGCAGGCAGCAGATTGCCAATGGCCATTATCGCGATCACAAACACATTCATAATCAGGCCGACGGTCACCATAAAGTTTGCGCGCCGCTTTCCGTAGAGTTCGCTAACCAGGTCAGTGCATAAAAAAGTTAGCGGATAGGGCAATACGCCAACGGCCAGTGCCATGGGTCCCAGCTGCACAAATTTGGTGATGCCGATAATATTCAGCATGGTCATGGAACACAGGAAAAAGCCCGCCAGCAGCAGAAACACCTGCTCGCGGCGGCGGCTGATCAAATCAATGTCGTCGTGTAATTGCACTGAGTAGAACCCCGGGACTGTTCAGTTATTTTTCTATTGTATGTTCTTATTTGCCGGAAAAGGTCGCAGGGCTTTTTTCCATAAAGGATGTCAGTGCAGTCGCGTGGTCTTCCGTATAGTGGCAACTTGCCTGTACGCTGGCGCATAAGTCCAGAAAGTCGTTAAGCTCCTGGCGCTGTGCAGATTTCATCAGGCGTTTACTCAGGCGCAGCGCCTGCGGTGGTTTTTCCGCGAAGCTGGCAGCCAGTGCTTCGGCCTTCTGCAAAAGTTGATTGGCGTCAACGACCTCGAGCAGCAAACCCAGTGCCAGCGCTTCGTCGGCCTTCACCAGACGGCCGGAAAAGGTCAGTTCAGCCGCGCGCTGGTAGCCGACCAGGCGCTGTAAAAACCAGGCGCCGCCATCGCCGGGAATAATGCCCAGATTGATAAAGGTTTCGCCAAACAGTGTGTGTTCGCTGCCAAGGCGCATGTCGCACATGCAGGCGAGGTCAAAGCCGGCGCCCACCGCCGCACCGTTAACGGCGGCAATCAGGGGAATCTCTGCGTGAAAAACCGCCCGGCTCATGCGCTGAATCCCGCGCCGATAACTTTCTGCCAGTTCGGCCGGGCTGCCACCGAACATACCGCGCCGCTCAGCCATTTCCTTGATATTGCCACCCGAACTGAAGGCCTTGCCGGCGCCGGTAATAATCAGGCAATTGAGGTCGGTATTGTTATTGGCCCATTCAATGGTGCTGCAGATATCGTCGACCAATGCCGTGCCGGTCAATGCGTTTCGCACATCGTCGCGATCAAAGGTGAGTACGGCGTAGTGGTTTTCGATACGCAGCGTGGCGTCAGTCAGGGAGGGAGTCATGGCTTGTCCTTGAAGTGTTTAGCAAACCGCTGAGTCAACTTAAGCGAGTTCGATGAGTTGTTTGGGTAGTTCGGCCAGCCACTGTTGCCGTTGTTGGCGGGCAAACTGGGCTTCCTCCAGCGTTACCGCACGGAAACTGACTTCGCTGCCGGGTGGGAGCTGGGCTAGATCCGGCAAATCGGTGCTGATTACCGTGGCAATTTTCGGATAACCACCCGTGGTCGGGCAGTCGGCCATAAGGATAAGTGGCAGGCCGCTGGCGGGCACCTGAATGCAGCCGGGTACTACCGGGTCCGAGACGATATTGCCGTCGCCGATATATTCAATTCGGTTACCGGTGAGCCGATAGCCGACGCTGTCGGAATCTTTGTCGATCCGAAATGCGGCAGATTGCAGCAGTGTTTGAATACCGTCTTCAGTAAAGCGGTGCGCCTGTGGCCCCAGAACTACGCGGAACTGGCGGCGGGGGTGGGGAAAAGCCGAGTAGGGCAAGGAGAATTCCTTGCGCAGAGGAGCCTTCGTATTCAACAGCTCCAGTTCCTGACCCGTTTCCAGTGCGGCGCCGTTTACGCCTCCCAGGCCGGCGCGGGTGTGCGTTGCGCAGCTGCCAAGGGTTGGTTCTATATCCAGACCTCCTTCTATGGCGAGGTAGCAACGAATACGTTGACGGGCGCGACCAATGCTGATGATGTCGCCCTGACGCAAGCGCAAGCTGGTTGAAACCGGTGCCCGCACGCCGTTGATGGCCAGTACAAAGTCGCCGCCGTGCAGGGCTACGCGAACGGATTCGCAGGCAACCCGGAAATCGGCACCGCCGATATTCATTTCGATAGCGGCCGTATCAAAGGGGTTGCCCACCAGACAGTTGGCGATTTGCAGTGCGACCGGGTCCATGGCGCCGCTGCGAGTGACGCCATAGCGACGATAACCCACCCGGCCGAGATCCTGAATCGTTGTGCCGGGGGTGCACTGCAGTACCAGCAAGCCGCGGCTCATGAGGGTTCACCCGTCAGCGCTGATCTTTCCGCGACCCAGTCGCCTCGCTGCGCGGCCTGTTGCATATCGCTGAATTCATCGGGCCTGATAGCATGGAATTCGACTGCGTCGCCGGGGGCGATTAGAAAGTGCGGGTCGCGGTCCGGCTGGTAGGTGGCAATCGGTGTTTGCCCGAGCAGCTGCCAGCCACTCGGCATGGAAACACCGGCAATCAATGCTTGCATGCCGCCGATCGAAATACTGCCGGCGGGGGTCTGCAGGCGCGGGTTCTCCCGGCGCGGCGTGTGCAAGTGTTTATCGAGGCCACCAAGGTAGGTAAAGCCGGGTGCAAACCCGATCATGTAAACGCGATAGCGCGGGGCGCAGTGACGCGCGATCACTTCGTCGCTGGTGAGATGGTGGTAGTTGGCAACGCTGTCCAGATCTTCGCCAAATTCGCCGCCGTAGCAAACCGGCACGCGCCACAGGAATCGTTCGCGCGTATCGGTGACATGGTTCAGATCAATTGCACTGACGGTTTCCTGTAGCGTTGCAAAGCTGATGACATCGGGATTGTAATGCAGCATCAAGGCGTTGTAGGCGGGAGTGGTTTCTTCAATACCCCGGATAGATAGCTTGAGTATCTGCGTTTCCAGCTGCAGTACGGATTCGTTCAGGGCTTCGTCAATGCCGGCACCGAGTTCCACCAGCATGGCGCAGTCGCCCACGGCGGAGAAACATATTTGTGCGTAGCGGTGGGCTTCGCTCATTGAGGCTTGCTCCGTTGCGACGTGGAAGGTGGCTGGATTACACCGGGTTGTTGGGCTCGATTATAGGGGCGTATGGCAATCCCGTTTTGCTCGAGCTGCGTGCGTATAGCTTCGGCGAGTGCCAGCGCGCCGGGCGTGTCGCCGTGAACACAAATGGAGTCAAAGCCTATGGCGATGGTTTTGCCAGTCAGGCTGACCAGTTTGTCGCTGTCGAGAGCGCCGAGCAAACGCTTCATAATGTCGCTGCGATTGTGTATCACGCTACCGGCAACGGAGCGCGGCACGAGCTGACCTTCATCATCGTACGCGCGATCGGCAAAAAACTGTCTGACAACCTTTAATCCGCAGGCTTTTGCGGCCCGTTCTGCAGCGGAGTGGCCAAGTGTCATTATGGCGAGTTCAGGAAATTGCTCAGCGATGGTGGTGGCCAGCGTTCGCGCAGCTACATCATTCGAATCGCTCAGGTTGCCAAGTGCCCCGTGAGCACGCACATGGCTGAGCGTCGCCTTGTGCTGTTGGCAGATCAGACGCAGTTGCGACACCTGATGAATGATCACCTGTGCGGTTTCCTCCGCAGACAAGTCCTGGCGCCGGCGCCCGAAGTTTTCGGGGTCGCAATAGCCGGGATGGGCACCAATGGCGACAGCCAGATTGCTCGCTTCCCTGACACAAGCCGACATTGTCTGTTGGTCCCCCGCGTGACCACCGCAGGCTATATTGGCACTGGACACAAGCTCTAGCAGGGCTTTGTCAGAACCCATTCCTTCGCCGAGATCACAATTTAAATCAATGCTTTGGCGCATAGCTCCGGTCAGTGGTCCGCGTTTCTGATAGGAGAATTTACCATAGCCGGCCGGGCTATGTCGTCTACGCGGCGTATGTAAAATTTATCAGATCTGCTGATCCAGTTCCCCGGATATGCCGTAAAGATCGCCAGCAAATGAAATGTTTTGGCGAATACATTACACCGGAGTTTTTAAGATGCGGTCCCTTTCCATGGCTTTATTGTTGCTGGCGACAGTCGTAACGGCGCTTACTGTGCGGGCGGATATCGCTCCGCAACCGGAGTCTTTCAGATTGCTTGCTTACTACCAGATTGGTAACGAAAATTTCCGCGAGGTTGAGGTGAGTTGCAGTAATCGCAACGAAGGGCTGGTTTACAAACGCGAGCAGCACCGTGAATGGTGTGTAGGTGGCCCCGGTAGCGGAGAATGCTTCAAAGACAATATCAGTGCGGCCAAACGCGCATGTGAAAATACGGTTGATGCCAGCCTAGCTGAACGCTAAGTCTGGTCAATGGTTTCCCCCTGGGGCCTTTATGGCCCCTTTTTTTTGTCTCTCAACAAAAGCTCGACCCACGGCGCGAGTCGGCGTCCGAAGCCGATCGTCGTTATCTCTCTAGCCCCGAATTCAAATTCTCATTGAGCCGATTTTGCGACCTAGCGGTCTTCTTCGTGTCAGTACTTCCCCCAATACTCATGCTGGATGCGGCGGTCTAGTATCGCAGGCAGTGCTTCAAGGCTCCTCTTGGATAAAGTTGGTTTTGCAGCTCGACACGGATCGTGACAGCGCGGCCCGCCATTTGCGCGTGACTAACGCTCCTTTGACTACAGGAGAGAGAGTATGTCCGCTACGGTGTTCAAAAAACGAATTCTTCACAACTGTATCGCGCTCGCAGTGAGCCTTTCGTCGGCTAGCCTTGCTTCCGGTGCCATGAGTTCGGACAAAGACCCCTCGTCGGCATTTGGAGGAGGGGATCTGGCAGACCTTTCCCTAGAAAGCCTTATGAATATCTCCGTCTACTCGGCTTCCAAATCCGAGGAGCCGTGGCTGAGGTCGGCGGCGGCAATTTTCGTACTAACCGGCGACGAAATACGGCGTGCGGGCGTGAAGACAATGCCTGAAGCGTTAAGGCTTGTTCCCGGCGTAACGGTTGCGAGAGTTGATGCTCATAGTTGGGCGGTAACGACGCGAGGCTTTAATGGCACTCTCGTCGATAAACTTGAAGTCTTGCTGGACGGGCGCAGCTTGTATACGCCTCTGTTTTCCGGAGTTTACTGGCACAAACACAATATTCTTATGCAGAATATTGAACGCATCGAGGTTATTCGTGGTCCGGGAGCCTCGCTCTGGGGCGCAAATGCGGTGAACGGGGTGATTAATATCGTCACTCGCTCGGCCAGGGAGGCAGAACCCCTGTATCTTGAAGCAGGAGCGGGGAATGGCGAGCGCACGCACGCAGGCTTTTCTACTTCTTACAAGAATGATAGCGCCGCTCTGCAACTATACGGAAGACAAGAACGCTTTGCTGACTTCAGGTATCGCAATGGCAGATCCGCTGATGACGGCTTCGAAAGTTCGCGACTCGGTTTTCGCTCGGATATCCAGCTGGGAGCGGGTGACTCCAGTTTAATGCTGCAGGGCGAGGTGTACCGGGATCGCGTCAGTCAGTTTGGGAAAAGCCGGGATGAAACCAACGAAGTGGACTTTATTCTCGCGCGATGGTCGAGCGAAACGACTAGCCGCGACGGTTTCGAGCTGGCAGCTTACGTAGAAGAGAGTGACTTTAGTATACCGGGCTTGTTTCTGGAGAAGCGCCGCACTATAGAAGTCGAGGGGACTACTCACTTTAGCCTTGGCGATAGCCATGAATTAGTCCTGGGTGCGTCCTACCGGCACACATGCGATGAAATCGATTCTCCTGATCAGAACCTTCTGGGCTTTCTGCCGCACAAGCGCGCTGATGAAACGTATGATGTATTCATACAAGATCAGATAGAACTGATAGAAAACAGGGTGCGCCTGACTGCAGGAGTAAAGGCCGAGAAAAATAACTACTCCGGCATTGAAGTACAGCCAACGCTTCGTTTGGCGTATACGCCCTCCTCCGGTACTACTCTGTGGGGTGCAGTATCTAAAGCAGTAAGAATTCCCACACGACTTGATGAAAATATTCTGATCTTTGCACCGAGCCCCGCGCCTGCGGGGACGGTTATTATCGCGGGAAGTCCCAATTTCGATTCAGAAAAGCTGGTGGCTCTGGAGTTTGGTTTCAGGCAGCGCTACAGCGACGATCTGACGCTTGATGTTGCACTGTACCGTAATACCTATGACGAACTGCGCGGTCTGGACTTTTCTGTGTTTCCTGCCGAGGTTTCCAATGAGGGCGAGGGAGACTCAAGCGGCGTAGAAGTATCGATACAATGGAACTATTCCGATGCTTGGGTTCATCGAGCATCGTATGCTTACCAGCATATTGACTATCATGCCAAGCGGGGCAGCACTGATACGTCTATCAAGACAGACAACCGGAATGATCCCCGACATCAGGGTATGTTGCACAGCAGCTGGCAAGCAACTGATACGCTCGGTATGGATATGCGATTGCGCAATGTCAGCAAACTGCCGGACAGAAAAGTCGACGGCTATACGGAGTTGGACCTGTCTGTGTCGTGGCAGGTTGACAGCAATCTTCGTCTGACACTGCTGGGTCAAAACCTGCTCGACAAGGCCCACCCGGAATTCAGCACGGCAACGAGTGAAACAGAAGTTCATCGCGCTGTAGTCTTTGGCCTTGAGTGGACTTACTGAGAATGTCTTCCCGAGATACAGATAAGTACCCTACCGCCAGGACATTTGCAGAGATGCTGTGCGGGCTACGCTTCGGGGTGTGGTGGTTAGTGCTTGTATTTGTGTCGTCATTGTCGCTCGCCGACGAACGGCAGCTTGAAACACGGGTTAAGTCAGCCTTTATCTATAATTTTACCAAGTATCTCAGTTGGCCGGATGACAGCATGAGAGACTCACTGCATATCTGTGTGGCTAGAGATACATCCGTCTATGAAGTGATGAGAGAAACGCTCACGAGCAAGGAGAGTCAGGGGCGGCGAGTCGAGGTGCGTCTTCTGCGATCCGGTCAGGAAGTCTCCTCGTGTGATGTCGTCTATCTGCCGCGCAACCATCCCGTTGCCGACTGGCAATTTGAGTTGCAGGCACCCGGAATAGTTACGGTGGGGGAGGGCAGTGAATTTGCGAGCGACTACGGTGTTTTCGGGTTTGTTGTGGTTGCAGAAAAAATTCGTTTCGATATCAATTTGGGGCTGGCGCGGCAAAAAGGAGTGCGCATAAGCAGTAAATTGCTTTCTCTGGCTCAGCGAGTTGTAGAGTGATGTCTGCTTTCCTCGGCAGCATAAGGGATTTACCCATTCGTCAGAAAATGCTGGTGGCGATTATTGGCACCAGCATGCTGGTTCTGGTCATCAATGCATCGGTTTCACTGCTTCTGGGTTGGAATTCGACCAAAACACGTATAGAACGCGAGTTGAAAATTACCTCGCAGATATATGCCGAAAACGTATCCGCAGCGTTGAGTTTTAATGATGATGTAGCCGCCCGGACACTCCTCGCGTCACTGAAATCTTTGCCGGAACTGGAGCTTGCCTGCGTATTCAGGGGAGGCGTCAGCCGTCAAACAGTGGTTTTCGCTGAATATAACCCGCTGCTGTCAAAGACACCCTGCAAAAGCGTTGGCGCGCTCGGCGATAGTGGTCCGGATTCCACGCATATAGAAGCGATCAGCCCGGTCACAATTGACAGCGAACCTATTGGCTATATCTATCTCCGAAGAAGTGTCGACGATCTGGTCGCATCCAGCAAAGTTGCCGGAGTGACTGTTGTTCTTACCTTGGTAATATGTGTGGCTGTGGCATACGGCTTGGCATCCTTTTTTCGCGGATTGGTAGAGCAGCCTATCCAGCGGCTTCTGGGCGTTACCCAGAAGCTGTCTCAGGAACCGGATCTTGCTACGCGGGTTGAAAAGTTTGCCAATGATGAAATCGGAAAGTTGTTTGACAGCTTTAACCACATGATCGCGCAGATTCAGGACCGAGATAGTCAGCTTCAGGCAACGCGCAAGGAACTGGAGGTGCGATTGGGGGAAATTGAGGCGACCAACAGCACATTGAATCAGACCTTGCTGAGGCTGAAGAAAACCCAGGAGCAATTGGTTCATCAGGAAAAGATGGCCTCGCTCGGTGCCCTGGTAGCAGGCGTTGCACATGAGATAAATACGCCCATTGGCGTTGGAGTCACTGCGTCATCTACTTTGCATTCTTCAACTGAAGAAGCTCTGGAAAACTATGAGGCCGGCAGGCTAACCGACTCAGGGCTGCGAAGATATATGTCCATGGCGATTCAGTCGGCAAATATTCTGATGACTAATCTCAACCGGGCTGCAAACCTTATACACAGTTTCAAGCAGGTTGCGGTAGATCAGTCCAGCAGTGAAACGCGGCGTTTTAATCTCTATGAATACGTTGAAGAAGTGCTGCTTAGCCTTCGTCCCCGGTTAAAAAAGACGCTAATAAAAGTCAATGTGAATATAGATAAATCGATACAGGTTCACAGCTATCCTGGCGCCATATCACAGGTGATTACCAATCTGGTTATGAACTCTTTGGTTCACGGCTTCCCTGATAATCAGCCCGGGTCTATTTCTCTGGGGGCTGAATGCGATGAGGGGGGGCTGATTACGCTGATATACGCTGATGACGGCGAAGGTATTTCTGAACAGAATTTACGGAAGGTATTTGATCCCTTCTTTACCACCCGACGAGCAGCCGGCGGTAGCGGGCTTGGCATGCATATCGTCTATAACCTTGTTACCCAGCAACTTGGCGGGAAAATCGATATCCACAGCGAGCAGGGCAGGGGAGTGCTGGTTCAGCTGACGTTTCCGGTAGATATCAGACAAGCAGGAGTGCCTTCATGAATACCCACGATTCTTTAACGCTTGCTGATGAAGACGCTGGAGATTCTTCCGGCTTTGCCGCTGATACGTGGACGCTGTTGGTGGTTGATGACGAGCAGGAGGTACATTCTGTTACGAGTCTCGCGCTGAACGGATTTGAATATGCGGGGCGCGGCCTCGATATTATCAGCGCCTATTCGGCGGCAGACGCCAAGACAATCCTTAAAAGCCGCAGCAATATTGCGATGATTCTTCTGGACGTGGTAATGGAGACAGATAACGCCGGCCTCGAACTGGTGCAGTATATCCGGGAGGTTCTCAATAACCGGTTTGTGCGGATTGTCCTTCGCACGGGGCAGCCGGGGCAGGCGCCGGAGTACAGCGTTATTACCGGCTATGATATTAATGATTACAAGGAAAAAACGGAGCTTACCCGGCAGAAGCTGTTTACCTGCGTTTACACAAGCTTGTCGTCCTATCGGGACCTTGTTGCACTGGAAAAACACAGGCAGGGTTTGCTGAAAGTGATTAGCGCTTCGGCTGATCTTTTCGAGTGCAAATCTCTGAATGAATTCACGCAGGGGGTTATAGAGCAGGTTTCGGCGCTGCTTTACCTCGAGCAGGACTTGATCGTCGTGCGTGCATCAGGCATAGCTCTGGAGAAGTCCGGTAGTGGCATCGAGGTGGTTGCGGCAACCGGGAGGTACACGGATCTGGCAGATCACGGTGGCTATTCGGCCTTGCCGCCAGAAGTATGCAAGCGTATCAATACCGCTATGTTGTCGGTCAAGAATGTCTATGGCAGTAATTATTTTGTCGGGGTTTATACTACCGAGGGCTCAGTGAAACACATATTGTATGTATCCGGAGAAGCAAAAATCAGTGTGCAGGATTTTTCGTTGGTCGAGATATTTGCCAAGAATGTCGCTCTGGCGCATGAAAAGCTATTGTTAATGATGAGACGCCAGCATTAGGAGTGCCCTGATGGTTGATGATGATCGTCTGGTACTGGCTGCGGAGCCTAAAGTCAAAACCGAGGACAAATCCGACGCGCGCTGGAAAGTGTTCATCGTTGATGATGAGGATGAAGTCCACAGTATTACCCGGCTTGCTCTCGGCGAATTTCGTTTCGCAGGCAGGGCGCTCGAATTTGTGAGCGCCTATTCTGCCGCCGAGGCCCAGGCGGTCATTATGCAGCACCCGGACATCGCAATTATATTACTTGATGTCGTGATGGAATCGGATGACGCAGGTCTTCAGTTTGCCCAGTTTGTGCGGCAGACATTGGGCAACCAGTTTGTACGGATCATTCTTCGCACCGGGCAGCCGGGTATGGCGCCCGAGCGGCATGTTATGAAAGTGTATGACATTAATGACTATAGAGCTAAAACCGAGCTGACGCAGGATCGTTTGTATACTGTAATACAAACGGCACTGGCATCGTATCGCGATATGGCGGCACTCGCCCGTACCCGTCGGCAACTGGTTGGCATTGTGGACGAACTCAACATATTGTCGCAAATAGGCTCCGATCAAGTCAGGCAGCCGATGAGGGACGTTGTCACGGCAGTGCAGGCTTTGTGCAGCGAACTCAAGGCCGTACTTTCTCCCGAGCAACAGAGGATGCTGGAGTCGGTCAAGGCGATGACAACAGATATCTATTTGCGGGTAGACGATCTGGTTCGGCTGACCGAGTCAGGCAGTTTCAATGATCCACGCTCGCTGGTTGATCTCAACTCGCTGCTGGACGACGTTCGCGTATCGCTGAAGTCTGAGATTGATAGCAGCGCAGCCCGGATAGACTCCGACGGTTTGCCAACGGTCGCGGGAAGCCGGCGACAATTGTTCCAGCTGCTACAGAACCTGCTTTCAAACGCGATACAGTTTCAGTCAGATAACGCTCCGCAAATCCGGCTTTCTGCTGATCGCCAGGGAGACTATTGGTGTTTCAGTATCGATGATAATGGTTCGGGAATTCCTGTTGAGGAACGCCAGTCAGTCTTTTCGCTGTTTCGGCGTAGCGGACACAAGCCGATGGCAGTGGGTAGTGGTATCGGCTTGAATATCTGTCGGAAGATTGTGCGATGGCACGGCGGTGAAATTCAGGTTGAGGATAGCCCTCTGGGAGGTGCACGCATCACGTTTACTTTGCCGGTAACAGATTCTTGACAGGCGGGGCCGATCTTTGGGAGAGCGCGAGTTGGGGATAAGTATTGTGAACAGGGAAGAATTCTTTCAGCAGCTTTCCCTGCTCACCAATGACGCCTTGCACAGTACCCGGCAGCACGGGCTTGTTGTTATCGACATTGACGCCTTTCGCTTTGTGAATGCGAGCAGTGGCTACCCGGCTGGAGACTTTCTTGTAGAGCGCCTGCAAACCTGCATCATTTCACTGCTGGAGCGTGGCCAGATATGCGCCTATGTTGGTGCGGGTAGCTTTGCGCTGCTACTGCCAAATACAGAGCAGACCGACCTGTGCGAACTGGCTGCCAATGTGCTGGAGACTGTAGCCGCCCACGAGTTCCTTTGGCAGGACAGGGTGATTCACATCACGTTGTCTGCCGGGGCGACACTGTTACTAGACAGTGACCGAAGCGAAAGCGTAGCGTTTTCGCGAGCAGAGCTAGCCTTGTTTCAGGCAAAAAAAGCAGGCGGAAACAATTTGCGGTTCTCGGCGGCGCCAGAAAGCATCGGCGAAATTGCCGAAGCCGGCTGGGCATCGCAAATTCACCATGCTTTTCTTCATGATGGCTTCAAGCTTTCGCAGCGCCCTGTTGTTGACGTGGTGACGAGAAAAGCGGTTTTGCTCGACCTGGAATTTTCCATGGTCGCCGATGGGGTAGTTGTCCCGGGCGAGGTATTTCGGGATGAACTGGCTGACCTGGGTATGGCCGTTACCCTTGATCGATGGCTACTTCGTAAAATACGAGACTCTTTGCTACAACAGCATTCCGATGAACAGGCTCCGAGGTATCTGTTCATGTTGGCTGCGGAGTCGGTTGCGGCATCGGAATTTACTCGATTTCTAAAGTCCGAGCTAGATCGCTATCCGCTGCTCCGCCGTGGTCTGGTGCTTGGTGTTCCGCACCGGAATTTGGCTGGTCAATTTGAGCTTCTACAACGTTTTGTTTGCGAATTTCACGCTGAAGGTATTTCTCTGCTGTTAGGACATTTTGGTGCGGGTGTTGATAGTCTTGTCCAGCTGGGGGCGTTGCCGGCACAATTTGTTCGTCCGCTTGATGCGTTTTTTTACAAAGGTAGTGCCGAAAATTCTCAATTGACCTCAATACTGGCAAGTGTTGTGAAGTCTTCCGGGAAGACCGCGATAGGGTTGGGTGCAGATACTGAGCTTGCGCTTGGAGAATTAGAGCAACAAGGCTTTGAACTCGTACAAGGAGAGCTTTTCCCTGCCGTTCCGTGCTGATACTCGAGTGGGTAGAAGCTGAGCTCAGGCGCTTTCAGCCAGTAAAAATTTCTGCGCTTCCGTTTGGATAGCATCAAGCATAATGTCCGGGTCTGTAATGCGCTTGACGTGAGCAAGTAGCAAGGCGGCTTCGGGGTAGTGCAATTTGAGATAACCGAGCCACTGTTTTACAGGCCCGCAGGCATGCCGCGGACTGCAGGAGCCGATGAGTGCATCCTGAAAACCACCGAGCAACTCCAGTGCGTTCTGCCATGGCATTCCTTGAGTCCCTGCCTTTATTTGCTGGGCAAGGGAGGGGTTGGCCAGTAAACCACGGCCCAGCATGACGTTCTGACAGTGACTTAACTCGCGGCAGCGCTGGTAGTCCGTGCGCGTCCAGATCTCGCCGTTGGCGATGACCGGGAGTTTGATTTGTGAAGTCACTTCGGCAATACGCTGCCAGTGAGCCGGGGGTTTGTAACCTTGCGCTTTGGTGCGCGCATGAATAACTAACTCGTTAGCGCCGCCGTGTTCAATAGCATGAGCTACTTCAAGCAGGCGGTCGCTGTCCTCGTAACCCAGCCGGATTTTCACGGTGACCGGCGTTGCCGCCGGCACCGCCTGGCGCACAGACGCGACAATGCGATGGATCAGTTCCGGCTCGTCCAGCAAAATGGAGCCGCCGCGGTGCTTGTTTACGGTCTTGGCCGGGCAGCCAAAATTGAGATCAATGCCTGCGGCGCCCAGCTCTGCCGCCCGCGAGGCATTTTCGGCCAAAGCATTGGGCTCACTCCCCAGCAACTGCACATACACTGGCGTGCCGGAGGGTGTCAGGCTGCCGTGGTGCAACTCCGGGCAGTAGCGGTAAAAAACGCGCGGTGGCAGCAGTTGCGTTGTTACGCGAACAAACTCGGTAACGCAGCGATCAATGCCCCCCACAGCCGTGAGTATTGCCCGCATGCGCGCATTGACAACACCCTCCATGGGGGCGAGAACGAGTTTCATAATGGCCCCTTTTTCGAAGGCGCGAGTATAGCCTAAAAGAGCGCGACTGGTAGGCAAGAGCCTGCCGGGATGTGTGTCGTCTGATTGCGCCGTGGTGCGGTAACTTTATGAATCTAATGGGTTTTGTCGTTAGATTGTTTTCGGGGTTGGAGCGGCTGAAAGTTGCTGGGGGCTATGCATCGCTGTAAAGTGGACGGCCCGTTTGATCTCCAAATATGCAACTATAGGCAAAGAGGTTGCCCGCAAATGTCAGCTACTTTGTTGGAACAAGGCTTGGAACTTATGTACTTCGGCATGGGCACAGTCATTGTGTTTTTGTCGCTACTGGTTGTGGTTACCAGCATGATGTCCAGCCTGGCCCGGCGTTTCGAGCAGCCGGAACGCCCTGCAGCCGTGCGCAGCCGCAAATCAGAAGGCGCGTCGTCCGGCCCGACACCGGCTGTTGTGGCGGCAATCACAGCGGCGGTACATGAGCATCGGCAGAATAGCTCTCGCGCGACACGCGAACACTCTTGAAGCGCAATTGTGTAATTAGGGAAAGATCAGGAAATTTATATGACTGATAACAAAAAACCGCTTGGCATTACTGACGTGGTTCTGCGCGATGCGCACCAGTCCCTGTTTGCCACTCGCCTGCGACTTGACGATATGCTGCCCATTGCCGAAAAGCTGGATCAGGTTGGCTTTTGGTCGCTGGAGTCATGGGGCGGTGCAACCTTTGACGCCTGTATTCGCTATCTTGGTGAAGACCCCTGGGAGCGGATTCGCGAATTGAAAAAGGCGATGCCCAATACTCCTCAGCAAATGTTGTTTCGGGGGCAGAATATTCTCGGTTACCGCCATTATGCGGACGATGTTGTGGAGCGCTTTGTCGAACGCGCAGCCACCAATGGCGTGGACGTGTTTCGCGTGTTTGATGCCATGAACGACCCGCGCAATCTGGAAACAGCGTTGAAGGCTGTGCGCAAGGTGGGCAAACATGCTCAGGGCACCATTGCCTATACCGTCAGCCCGGTGCATACCATCGACAGCTGGGTGGCGCTGGCAAAATCCCAGGAGGATATGGGTGCAGACTCGATTGCGATCAAGGATATGGCGGGCTTGCTCAAACCGTACGTCGCCTTTGAGCTGGTAAGCAAACTCAAAAATAGCCTGTCAGTGCCGGTGCATATGCAGTGCCATGCAACAACCGGTCTGTCGACGGCAACTGCCCTGAAGGCTATCGAAGCGGGTATCGACAACATTGATACTGCGATCTCTTCCATGAGCATGACCTACGGCCATTCGCCAACGGAAACCGTGGTCGCGATGCTGCAGGAAACGGATCGAGATACCGGCCTGAATCTTGAATTGCTCGAAGAAATTGCGGCCTATTTTCGTGTTGTAAGAAAAAAATACGCGAAATTTGAAGGCGCGCTGCGCGGCGTGGATTCGCGCATTCTGGTGGCGCAGGTACCCGGTGGCATGCTCACCAATATGGAAAGCCAGTTGAAAGAGCAGGGGGCGGCCGACCGACTGGATGATGTCTTGATGGAAATTCCCAAGGTGCGCAAAGACCTGGGTTATATCCCGCTGGTAACGCCAACATCTCAGATTGTCGGCACGCAGGCCGTCATCAATGTGCTGACTGGCGAGCGCTATAAATCTATCTCCAAAGAAACCGCTGGCGTACTGAAAGGTGAATACGGCGCTACGCCGGCAGCGGTGGACAAGACCTTGCAAGAGCGTGTGCTTGAGGGCCAAAAGCCGATAACCTGCCGGCCTGCAGATTTACTTCAACCCGAGTTGGCCAAACTCACCGATGAATTGAAATCATTGGCCGGGGAAAAAGATATCAGACTCACCTCCGGAGAGGGCGAGATAGACGATGTGCTGACCTATGCCTTGTTTCCGCAGGTCGGCCTTAAGTTTCTGCAAAACCGTGGCAACGCTGACGCCTTTGAACCTGCCCCGACCGACGCGCCTGAAGTCGCCGCGCCTGCGTCTGAAAATAAACAGGCGGGCGGGGCGTCGGTATATACGGTGACGGTATCGGGGCAGCAATACCTTGTGCAAGTGGCCGAGGGCGGTGATGTCAGTGCAATCAGCCCTGCTTCTACGTCGGGTTCTACCCCGGCGGCAAGCCCGGCACGGGCTTCCGGCGAGCCGGTCAAGGCCCCGCTGGCGGGAAATATTCTTCGCGTGAATATCGCAGCAGGCGATTCGGTTGATGCGGGTGAGGTCGTACTGATTCTCGAAGCAATGAAGATGGAAACCGAAATTCGGGCCCCTCAGTCTGGAACCATAGCGGCGGTGAAAGTTTCCGTGGGCGACAGCGTGGCCGTTGGCGATATTTTGCTGGAAATGCAGTAGGCGGAGTGAACTGAATGGACAATTTACTGCGCCTTTGGCAAGACTCCGGTCTGGCCAATATCGCCCCGGGCCAGGTAGCCATGTTGGGTATTTGCTTGCTGCTATTGTATCTGGCGATCAGCAAGGGGTTTGAACCGCTGCTGCTGGTTCCCATTGGGTTTGGTGGTATTTTGGCGAATATCCCCGCAGCGGGGCTCGCTTTTTCAGCGGTGGAGAATGCAGTGTGGGCTGCGGACCCACAGGTGCTGGGGTTGTTGGCCGATGCCTTGCGGCTCAGTGACTGGCAATTACCCAAAGACGTTCTCAACGCCTACCATCAGGCAAATGCGGCCGCGCACCGCGACGCGATCAATGTCGCTCTGGATGCCGGTTACAACAACGGCATGCTCTACAACTTCTATGAGGTGGCCATCGGTAGCAGCGCTGCACCGCTGATTATTTTTATGGGCGTGGGAGCCATGACCGATTTTGGCCCGCTGCTCGCGAATCCGAAAACGCTTTTTCTCGGCGCCGCCGCGCAATTCGGGATATTCGCCACTGTTCTCGGCGCAGTGGGTTTGACCGCGCTGGGCTGGATGGATTTCAGCATTGCCGATGCCGCCGCCATCGGGATTATTGGTGGTGCCGACGGCCCGACTGCCATTTACGTTGCGAGCCTGCTGGCGCCCGACCTGCTCGGCGCGATTGCCGTGGCAGCTTATTCCTACATGGCACTGGTGCCCCTGATTCAGCCTCCGATTGTGCGGGCGCTAACCACGGAGGCCGAACGCAAGATCGAGATGGTGCAACTGCGGGTGGTGGGAAAACGCGAAAAGATATTCTTCCCCCTGCTGTTGTTGATTCTTGTTGGCTTGTTGCTGCCGGATGCCGCGCCGCTGCTCGGCATGTTTTGCTTTGGCAATTTAATGCGTGAGTGCGGTGTGGTAGATCGTTTGTCTGATACAACCCAAAACGCACTGATCAACATTACCACTATTTTTCTGGGGCTTTCGGTAGGCTCGAAGTTGAGTGCCGACAAATTTCTCGATCTGGATACGCTGGGTATCTTGTTGCTGGGTGTTGTTGCCTTCAGCATTGGCACCGCCTCCGGCGTGCTGATGGCCAAAGTCATGAACCGCTTCAGTAAGGAGGCAATCAACCCCCTGATTGGCTCTGCCGGGGTGTCGGCGGTACCGATGGCTGCGCGTGTCTCCAACAAGATGGGGCTGGAGGCCAATCCGCACAACTTCCTGCTGATGCATGCCATGGGGCCGAATGTCGCCGGGGTTATTGGCTCAGCGGTGGCTGCAGGCGTCATGATTACGCTCGTTGGCGGCTGACTACCGCCAAGGGAAAAAGCCCAGTAAACTGTTGTCATATGGGGGAGTTGTGATGACAGCAAAAAAAATGGCGGCTTTGAGCCTGCTGCTTGGCAGCCTGTTCACGGCACTGCTGCTGGCAACATCAGGGACAGGCGACGCTCCAACGGCGGTGATGACCGATGCAGAAGCCCTGTTGTTCGCCGAGGACGACGCAGAGCTGTTCGGCGAACCATTGGATAATGCGGCACCGGAATCTGCCGAAGAACACCTGCTGGCTATACGGCAGGGTGCCGATGGTATGAGCGAGGCATTGATCGCCACAGGGGGCAGTGCCCGCTACTACGCTCGGGGAGAACGCTTGCCCGGCAGTTTCGCCGAGCTGACTCAGATACTCGATAATGCGGTATTGCTGAAAAAGGGCGCGGTGTATCAATTGCTGTGCTGCGCGGCAGAAATCGCGCCCCTGAACAGCCCGCCATCGCCGGCACTTGCCGTGCTTGATTTGCGTGCGCAGCCAGAAGCCACGCTCACAGCTCGCCGCTACCACAGCCGCCTGTTCCAGAACCCCGTGTCACTGATTGGCACCGTGCAAATAGAATCCAGAGACAGTGACGGTAACCGCCACTATCACGTATTTCCCGGAACTGATCCCCAGGCCTTTTCTGATTTCGGTTTGCAGGCGGGCGATCGTGTGATTGGCGTGAACGGCATTGATCTCGCTGACAAGAAAGCCATCTCCAAACTGTTTGGCGCGCTCGCCGCTGCGTCCCATATTGCTGTTACCCTGCAGCGAGGCGGGTCGGAGCTGGTGGTTTTGCTCGCCCTTGACAGCGCACCCGAAGATCTCGCCAAGGGTACCCTGCTGTAGCAGACAGTCAGGCGGGATCACGCTCTACCCATACAATAAACGAAATACCGGAGTCGCCATGTTCACTGCGAAATCATTGTCTCGAAGCCAGGGCCTGACCGTAGTCCGATTTCTGTTGCTAACGGTCTTGTTGCTTGTTGTTGCCGGCGTGTTTCTCTTTCAGCGCTACGTTGCTCCGCAGGTGGGTGATTTTAGAGTGATGCTCAACGCGATTGCCGGCACCGGGATAGACACTCCCCAGGAGACGACGCTCAAGGAAACCCTGACGATTGATGATCGTCTGGAGCTGCGCATTTTTGCTGCGGATTTGCCCAACGCCCGCTGGCTACAGGTCACCCGCAAGGACGATGTGTTGGTGTCGCGGCCGCGCAAGGGCGATATTGTCTTGCTGAAAGCCGATGCTGACGGTGACGGACGCTCCGATGGACGCGAGACCCTGGTAGCCGAGCTGAATATGCCCCACGGCATCGAACTAGTAGACGGCTGGCTGTATGTTGCCGAGCAGGATGCCATCGGGCGGGTGCGCTTCAATGCTGATACGGGAATGGCTGAAGGTCCCTATCAGCGCTTGCTTAGCGGGTTGCCTGGCGGCGGTAATCACTGGGCCAAGAATCTGGCCATGGGTCCGGACGGCTGGTTGTATTTCAATGTCGGGTCGAGCTGCAATGTTTGTATCGAGGAAGATCAGCGGCGCGGTACCTTGATGAGGGTGAAGCCAGACGGCGGCGAAGCGCATATTTATGCCACTGGCCTGCGCAACTCAACGGGCTTCGACTGGGCGCCCTGGAACAAGGCGTTGTACGCCGGCGATATAAGTCGCGACTTGCTGGGTGATGATTATCCGGTTGACGAGCTGAACCTGATAGTTGAGAACGGCTTCTACGGTTGGCCCTACGTCAATGATTTTGGCGACGAAGACCCCGATTTCGGTGACCGGCTACCCGCTGGTAAAAGTGCTATCGAGCCGGTGCTGGGTATTCCCGCACATACTACCCCTCTGGGTTTGCATTTTCTGCAACATGAAACGTTACAGCAGGCTTTTTCGCGCTCAGCCCTAATGGCTTTGCACGGATCCTGGAATCGTTCCGTCCCCGACGGGTACCGGCTGGAATTATTGCAGTGGGATGCAGACGACAGGCTGACTTCGAAGACCTTGCTCGATGGCTTCTGGACGGGTTCCGGCATAATTGGGCGGCCTGTGGACATAGAAGAAGACAGCAATGGTCATATATATCTATCCGATGACTATGCCGGCGCTGTCTACCGTTTGCAGCTAAAACCCGGTGAATAACTGCGACGATGTCCTTTTCAGTGGACATATGCGGTCTTTGAGCTTGGCCGTTTCTGCAATCTGTGCGGTGAGCTGGTGAGTGTTATAATCCCGGCCTTAACCGAACAGAGTTCGACCAGACGGAGACCGGAATGAGCGATTTTAAGAAGTGGGAGTGTGTTATTTGTGGCTTCATTTATGACGAAGCCGAAGGCCTCCCTGATGACGGCATAGCCGCAGGTACCAAATGGGAAGATGTGCCCGAAGATTGGGAATGCCCGGATTGCGGCATTAGCAAGTTCGATTTCGACATGATCGAGGCCTGACACCGCCGATCTGTTAACACGTTCGCGAAACCGACCGCAGGGCGTGAGATACTGGCGTTTGGCGACTGGGTCTCAACAAGCATTATTGGCCATTGAGTATATAAGCGGAGTGAAACTATGTTTCGGAATGTGATGATTTTGGCGGTGGCGGCTCTGCTTGCTGCCTGTGCCCCTGAAGTTGGCAGCGATGCCTGGTGCAAGGATCTTGAGAGCAAACCCAAGGGTGAGTGGACCGGCAACGAAGCAGCGGACTACACCAAGCACTGCATCTTCTAGGCTTGCTTGTCGATACAAAAAAAGGCGCCCCTCGTTTGGAAGGGCGCCTTTTTTATTTGTGGCTGAAAGGAGCTAGTAACCGCTTAGCGAGGCGTAGCGATCGCGGTGGAATCCACTGTCGCCTAGCAGCTGAATGGCCATTCGTGAACGTTTCAGAAAAAAGCCGATTTCCAGCTCATCTGTTACACCGATGCCGCCGTGCATTTGCACTGCCTCGCTGCTTACGAGGTAGAACACATCATTGAGAGTGGCCTTTGCGAGGCTGGCCATCTGGCCAAGGTCGGCACGGCCTTCGTCAATGGCGCTGAAGGCATCGAGCACTACTGATTTAGCGAGTTCAATCTCGGTGTACATATGTGCAGCCCGATGCTTGAGTGCCTGAAAGCTGCCGATCTTGACGCCAAACTGCTCGCGTTCTTTCAGATAGGCAACCGTGCGCTCAAAACATTCGAGTACGCCGCCCAGCATTTCTGCGGCCAGACAGATACGCCCTCGATCCAGCGTTGCATCCAGAATTTCCCAACCCTTGTCAACTTCACCGATGACACTGTCGGCGCTAACGCTGACACCATCAAGGCTAACGTCCGCGACGGCGCGGCTGTCTGCCATCCAGCGGCGTGAGCGAGTAAGGCCCTCGGCCTTGCCGTCGACCAGAAACAGGCTGATCCCGTTTGTTTCGCCATTTTTGCCGCTTGTGCGCGCTACAACAATCAGTTGCTCTGCGCTTGCACCGTCAATGACAGAGACTTTGCTGCCGCTTAAGCGGTAGTTGTCGCCGTCTTTCTCAGCGCTTGTGCTAATGAGGGTAGGGCGATGATGACTGGATTCTTCCAGTGCCAGTGCAAGGCTTGTTTCGCCGCTGGCGATAGCAGGCAAGAGTGCCTGCTTCTGCTGCTCGCTGCCGCCGAGAATAATGGCCGATGCTCCGAGTACAACGCTGGAAAACAGGGGCGAAGCAGTCAGGCGGCGGCCGCTTTCTTCAATGACTGCCCCCAAGCCCATAAAGCCGAAGTCGAGGCCGCCATAGGCTTCCGGCAGGGTAATGCCCGCCCATCCCAGCTCAACCATTTGCTGCCACAAGGGCTGGTCATAGCCGAGTTCATCCTTGTTGTCGCGGAGTTTACGCAGAGCGTCGACTGGAGCCTGACTATTCAGGAACTCACTCGCGGTGTCCTTGAGCAGGCGTTGTTCTTCGTTCAATACCAGTGGCATGTTAAATGTCTCCTGCGCCCCGATGTTAGTCTGGCAAACCCAAAACGCGTTTGGCGATGATATTCAGTTGAACTTCCGAGCTGCCACCGGCAATGGACAGCGCTTTGGAAAACAACCAGCCACGCGTAACCAGCAACTCGTCGCTTGTAAAGGCCTCGCCTTCCCAGCCCAATGCCTGGGTGCCCATCAGGGCAAGCAATAATTCTTCCTTGCTTTTGGACGATTCGGTACCCACGTATTTCATAATCATCGGGATCGTACCTTCGCCGACGCCGGCAACGCGTTCTTCAAACGACCGGAAGTGGGTCAGCCCCAGTGCACGAAACTTCATTTCGTGCTGCGTCAGTTGGTCTCGCAATGCATGGTCGACTATTTTGCCGTTCGCGTCTTTGCCGACGTAGTGTTCAGCCGCCATGACCGGGGAAATGTTGGGCCCCGCATTGTCCTGGGTCTCGGACATTAACTTGCGCTCGTGCTTGAGCAGGGCTTTGGCAACCGACCAACCTTTGTTGAGTTCGGCCACCAGGTTTTTCTTGGGCACTTTTACGTTGTCAAAAAAGGTCTGGCAAAATTCGGATTCACCGCTGATCAATTCGATGGGCGACACGCTAACGCCTTCCGAAGCCATATCAATCAACAGAAAGCTGATGCCTTCCTGCTTTTTAACGTTGGGATCAGTACGGACGAGGCAAAAAATCCAGTCAGATTTGTCGGCGTTGGTCGTCCAGATTTTGGTGCCATTGACCAGAAAGTGGTCGCCCTTGTCTTCGGCTTTGCATTGCAGGCTCGCCAGGTCTGAGCCGGCTCCGGGCTCGGAATAGCCCTGGCACCATCGAATTTTGCCAGCTGTGATGTTGGGAAGGTGTTCTTTCTTTTGTTCTTCGCTGCCGTATTCCAGCAGAGCCGGGCCGAGCATCCAGATACCGAGATCCAGCAACGGAGCGCGGCAGCCCAGCGCCTTCATCTCTTCTTTCAGGATTTTGCACTGGCTTTCGTCGAGCCCGCCACCACCGTATTCGCGTGGCCATTCGGGCACGGTCCAGCCCTTGTCGCGCATGCGCTCAAACCAGATTTTGGCGTCTTCGCTGGGGAAGCTTTGATTGCGTCCGGCCCAGACCTGCTCTTCGCGGACGGGGGGCTTGCGCATGGACTCAGGGCAGTTGGCCTGCAGCCATTCGCGAACTTCCTGGCGAAATGCTTCTTGCGCGTCCACAGAGGTCTCCTTGTGAATCGAATTGCTCGGAAAATTGATGAGCAAAGCTTAGCGGAGACCGGCCTAAACTCAAGGGTGAATCACGGCAGATTCATTGACAATTTCGGTCAGTAGGGCGTCATAAGATGGCTGCCAAGCCCCGCGCCCCAATGTCTGACACTGCTTTGGAGGTGAGCCCAGAACAACCTGTCACTTTGCCCGATAGCGGCAATCTTCGGGTCTACGTTGAGTTTTTCGTTGCACTGGACGAGCAGGGGTTCCCCGGTGAGGCTGTCACTGAGAAACACGTCGAGGCTCATGCTCGTATCGGCCGTGTCGATGACGATGTCATTGATCTCGATATTAAGGCGCAGTACCCGATCGCCCGCGCGTTTTCCGCTGCGCCAGCCGAGCCTTTCCTGCCAGTCATGCTCGATAACCTGCTTGAAGGTGGTGCGCAGGCGCGCCTGCTGATAGTCGGATAACCGGTGTTTCTGGGCAGCGTTGATATTCACCGGGTCGACCAGCACAAAGTGGTAGGGGTCAAACGCCGAATGATCGGCGATAACGACTGAATTGCGACCATCAGTTATTTTTCGTCCGCCTTGCAAGCTGCAATCTTCTGCGGCGTCAATAGCCGGTGATACAGCAAGCGCTATGAGAAGGGCGGCAAATACGGGCGCTTTCGCACTGCGCGTGATGAACGGCATGAGCTATCCTTGGTGGACACTGTTGTTATAGGCAGATCACAGAAGGTACAAGAAGTTGAACCTGCCTTGCTTGACCCACTTCACAGTGATGAGCAATGCTGTGTCACTTTTTGAAGCGCTATTTTCCGGCGCGCGCCCCTAATAAGAGATTACGGAGAGAATAACCAGATGAATCGTTTTGATAACAGGGTAGTACTGGTCACCGGTGCAGCATCGGGCATAGGACAAGCCGCTGCAGTGCGTCTGGCCGAGGAAGGCGGGAAAATATACTGCACCGATATCAATGAAGCAGCGCTGAATGACGCCGTGGCTGCAATCAAAAAGTCGGGGGGTGAAGCGACCGCCCGTAAGCTGGATATCAGCTCCGAGAGCGACGTAAACGCCTGTGTGCAAGAATGTATTGCAACTTACGGCAAGCTTGATGCAGTGGTGAATATGGCGGGCATCCTGCGCTTTGATAACTGTCATGAGCTGGCGCTGGCAGACTGGCAGCGTGTGCTGGATGTCAATCTGACGGGAACCTTTTTATTGTGTAAAGCGGTGTTGCCGGAACTGCTGAAAACCAAGGGTAATATTGTGAATGCAGCATCTACGGCATCGCTAAGTGGCTTGCCTTGGGGCACGGCCTACGGCGCAACCAAGGGTGCCGTGCTGGCCATGACTCGCACGATTGCCGTTGAGTATGCCAAGCGTGGTGTGCGCGCCAATTGTGTGTGTCCTGGCGATATCTCTACGAATATGGCGGCAAATGTCAGCTTCCCGGAAGATGCCGATTTTGACTTGCTGGCGCGGATCAGTTCGCTCACCGGCCCGAAGGAACCGAAAGTGGTTGCGGGCGTTATTGCCATGCTGGCGTCTGAGGATGGCGCCCATGTCACCGGGGAACATATTCGGGTGGATGGCGGTACGCTCTCCTGACAACAGCCGGTTTTACTACAAAAAAACGCGCCCTCGTGGCGCGTTTTTGTTTGGGGTGATAAGGTTTATGCCATTGTCATTCAACCTGCATAAATCGAATAATCCTGCCGGCGAGGAGTAAAGCAGCATGGCCAAGTACTTGCTTGCGATTGATCAGGGCACTACCAGTTCGCGCGCGATTGTCTTTGACGACCACGGCCGGATTTGCGGTGTGGGCCAGCAGGAATTTCCCCAGCACTTTCCGGAAGACGGCTGGGTTGAGCACGAGCTGTCTGATATTTGGAGTAGCACGCTGCAAGTGTGCCGCGATGCAATCGCAAACGCGGGTTTGTCGGCCGCCGATATTCGTGCCATCGGTATTACCAATCAGCGCGAAACCACGGCCCTTTGGGATAGACAAACAGGTGAACCACTGGGGCGGGCTATTGTCTGGCAAGATCGTCGTACCACCCGGCTGTGTGAATCGCTGCGTAGTCAAGGTGTTGAATCTCTGGTAATGCGTCGTACCGGGTTGTTGCTGGATCCCTACTTTTCCGGCACCAAACTCGCCTGGATGCTGGATAATATACCGGGTGCACGGGAGCGCGCCGAACGTGGCGAGCTGGCTTTTGGCACCATTGACAGTTTTCTGCTGTGGCGTTTAACCGCAGGCAAGGTGCATGCAACCGATGCGACCAATGCATCGCGTACCCTGTTGTTCAATATCCATACCCAGCGCTGGGATGAAGAATTACTGTCGCTGTTGAATATTCCGGCATCGGTGTTGCCCGAGGTGCGAAACTCTGCGGATGACTTCGGCCTTTCAGAGCCGGACTTGTTTGGGCAGAGTTTGCCGATCGCCGCCATGATTGGCGATCAGCAAGCGGCCACCGTTGGTCAAGCCTGTTTCGAGCCGGGAATGGTAAAAAGTACCTACGGCACGGGCTGTTTTGTGATGCTTAATACAGGCGGGAAAGCCGTTACTTCCCAGAACCGGCTGCTGACTACCGTTGCCTATCGATTGAACAATCAGGTGACCTATGCGCTTGAAGGCAGCATTTTTGTGGCGGGAGCGGCTGTGCAGTGGCTGCGCGATGGTTTGCATCTGATAGGAAGCGCTTCGCAAATGCAGGAACTGGCGGAGAGTGTCAGCAGTTCTAACGGTGTTTATATGGTGCCTGCCTTCACCGGCCTCGGTGCGCCCTATTGGGACCCGGATGCGCGCGGCGCCATTCTGGGTATTACCCGGGATACGCAAATTGCCCATATAGCCCGAGCTACGCTGGAGGCCGTGTGCTACCAGTCGCGTGATTTGCTTGACGCGATGCGCAGTGACGGCGCAACGGTAGATGCATTGCGGGTTGATGGCGGTATGGTGGTCAACAACTGGCTGATGCAGCGGCTTGCGGATATGGTGGGTTGCGACTGTCAAAGACCGGCGGTCATTGAGACAACGGCTCTGGGCGCTGCCTGTCTGGCAGGCTTGCAAACGGGGGTATTCAGTTCACTGGAAGATTTTCAGAGACGCTGGACGGCCGAGAAAACTTTTCATCCAGCCATGGCTGAGCTAGAGCGGGAACGGCGCTACCACGGTTGGAAGGCGGCTGTTTCCAGGGTGCGTAGTTAAGAGTATGCAGTTAGTTTAGGTGAGGAGTGGCAGCGGCTCGGCGCTAGCTAAACAATCTCCATTGTGAAGTTCAGGTCGAGTTCTTCGACGTGGCGTGGGCGGGAGATAAAATAGCCCTGCAAATAATGTACACCCATGCTCCGCAAAATATCGGCGCTGCCGTCGTCTTCAACACCTTCAGCGACCACTTTCTTGCCCAGTGCTACAGCCATATCAACCATCGACTTAACCAGTAACTGATCGCTTTTACGCTTGTAAAGGTAGCGAATAAACGACTGGTCAATTTTGATGTAGTCAACCGGCAAGTCACGCAGATACTCAAAGGATGTAAAGCCGATACCAAAATCGTCGAAAGCAATTTGAACATTGAGTTCGGCGAGGCGGTCGCATAGCTCTTTAGCCGTACTGAGGTTGTTGATGGCTTCCGTTTCAACAATTTCAAAAATCAGTTTGTCGGCGCGTGCGCCGGTTTCGAGAATGAGGCTTTTCAGTTCCTTTATAAACAGGTCGCTTTCAAAGGTGGCCGCGGTTACATTGACGCTGAGCTTTAAGTCCAGCCCCTGCTTATGCCAGGCGCTTAGTTGCACAAGCGCCATGCGGAGCACCAACAAGTCCAGCCGAGACATCAGGCCGTGCTCTTTCGCGATATCCATAAACCCGGCGGGAGACACCAGGTGGCCATTTTCAGAGCGCATTCTGACCAGGCATTCGCAATGGGTGATGCGCTCTTCCGAGACGTTGTAGATGGGCTGGTACAGGAGAATAAAGCGTTCGTCGGACAAAGCCTTGACGATATTGTCGTGAATCTGGATGCGTTCCTGACGCATGGCGCGGTTGTCCACAGACTCGACCATGCGATTGATCTTGCCCTTTTCCAGAGGTCCGAGTTTGCGCAGGGCGGCGGAGGTGTTGCTGACCAGCTCATCAATGGAATGGCCGTCGTGAGGGTAATGGGCAATCACCCCTGTTAGAGAAATCTCTACTGCATCCTGATCCAGTACCGAATAAAATCGCAGTTGCCGTCCCATCAGCGGGTTGTTAATCGTGTCATTGTTTGGTGCTGTTTCGGCGCGCTCGTTTATCAGTAGGGCCGAGAATTCATTGGGGCCGGTGCGGGCGATAATGGTGTCGCTGCTGATCATTCTTTCGACAAAGCGAGCCGTTTCCTTTAACACGACATCGCCGTTCTGGAAGCCGTACATATCGTTAATTGCTGCGAACTTGTCGATGTCCAGCAAGACAAAATCGATACGATGGGTATCGGCATACTGCTGAATAAGCAGGCTGGCTTCTTCATGAAAGGCTTCGCGGTTGAGCAGGTCGGTCACATTGTCGTGCTTGCTCAGCCAGCGCAGACGGCTCTCGGAACGACGGCGTTCGGTAATATCCAGGCCGACCGATAAAATCAGGGGGTCACCTTTGGTGTTTACAGCGGCATGCATCCAGGTCAGATCATGCACGCGGTTACGGGTGCCCACCATCAATTGTTCAGTCTGGATGCGTTTTTCATTACCTTCTACCAGCGATGTCAGCAGCTCGGAGATAGTGCGCCCCGACAGGTCAGGCAAAATCAGCTGAGAAATATTCCTGAGTTCAACGTCCCTGTCGCTCCAGCCGGATAGCTCCCGACCGTACTCGTTTAGCATTTGTATCTGCCCGGTAGGAGAATGCGCCACGATGACGAGAGGCGAGTCGTTAACCAGAACGTCGTTGAAATCCTGGGTTTCTTTGAGCTCGTCAATTTTTGCCAGCAAAGCGGTACGAGTTTCCGAAACAGAACTCTCCATCTCCTCGAGAGCGCTGGCAACGTCAAGCACGGCGAAGTTGAGTTGATCTACTTCGTCAACAAACCCCGGCTTACTGGTGTAAGGTGCGATGGACTTGCGCAGCTCGTGGTAGCTTGAATGCGAAAGCATGGGAATTACCCGTGACAGGTTTACCAGCTTCTTCAGTGTGGTTCGCAGGGCAAAATAGGTGAGAAAGATGGTGGCGAGAAGGGCAATACTGCCGGTAATCAACCAGGTTCTCAGGGTTTCGCGCATAAACGAGACGGTTTGAGAGTCGCTCGCAAGAATAGCCACTCTGGCAGAGCTGTCTGCGAGCTCGCGTGACACCGAAAAAGTCTGCGCAATGTAGGTGCCGCGACTGGTGTTGCGGTAGTGGGTGCGCCCGCCATCAAGGAAGCCGGTCAGCTGCTGCATTTCCTCTATCAGGGGAACGCTGCTTTCAGCATTGCTCGCCAGTGCGATCGGCTTTGTATTGTAGGCATCGGCGCGGGCATTGATCAGCGCAATTTCACCGGTGGTGGATTGCTGGAAATCGATCAGCATTTCGTCAAGTGGGCGAACGGCATAGATGATCACAAATTGTCCGGCTTTGGTTAACGCCGGGACATAGCTGCTCTGCAGGCAACGGTTCGCGCAGTGAATGAGGCTGTAGGGTCGTTGCTGGGCGCCTACCAGCGCCAGAGCGTCCTCGTGCCGGGCATCCTTCGAAAATTCGATATTTTCCGAGAATTGCCACTGCGCCAGAATGCCGCCGTCAGCTGTTGTCATTTGCAGCCCTAGCAAACCTGCGAAGACGTCGGGTACTTGTCGGGGCGCATCTTTGCCCTTGCGCAGCAGCGCGTCGGGGTCGATCTGGCTAATTTGCCGTTCAAACAGGAGGGTAGAGCGGGCCGCCAGATTCTCGAAGGTCGAATACAGGTTCAGCAGGCGCAATTCGGCCATTTGCTGATTTGTGAGGCTTGCCCGGTAATAATTTGCGAGGCTATTGCCAACCAGCACTACGGCCAGAATAAGGGCAATAGTGGCCAACAATTTGGTCTGTAAACTGATGCGAACCTGATTGTTCGGCTGGCTCATATGGCGGCAAGGAGCTTATTAGAATCTGAATCCTCCCATAATGACAAATAATTCCGTTCGGGCATAGAGCGGATTGACGGGATTGTCAGAGCGGGGAATGCCTGCGGTGCCGCGCATGCCGTGTAACTCGGCTGCAATTTGCCAGTTTCTGGCCGGCGCCCAGCGTGCCCCAAGCGTTAGAATCAGGGTGTCGGTCTCGTTCGGGCGCTCCCTGTCCCCCAGCTGGTTGTCCAGTCGTATCAGGGCTGTCCAGCGAGGTGTGGCACGAAATTCGCCTTGTAGGTAGAGCGATTCCGACTTCATTGATCCGCTGAATGGGCCGAAATTTGCCGACGACGTTAGCAGGGCGTATTCGGCTGTGACGGACAGTTTTGCGAAGTTTCGCTGCGCCGATACCGCCACCACGTTGGCTTCGAGTGAGCCTGAGGGCAACAAGCCGCCACCGGCACGAAAATCCAGGGTAGTATTCAAAATACTCACGCCGGCCTTCCATTGCTCGCCAAGGCTTGCATGCATTAGCTGCGCAAATATGGGGTTCTTCAGCGCCGCTTTACCAACCGCTGCGCCATTCCCGCCTACAATATTGTCAAAGGTCTTGGACGACAGCGTGTCGTTGCGACCAAACGTGCTGGTGAAGCTTGTTGTACCGCCGCTGTGGTCCCAATACCCGTAAAGTTGAACGCCGTCTGCTGAAAAGAACAATTCACGAACGCCGGTCGCATCGTAATACATTTGCGGCAGCAAGATGGATGGGCGGGTGAACAGCACGTCGCGGGTCGCATTGTAAAAGCCGAAAGGGTTGCGCACTCGCCCTACGCGAAGGCCGAGGGCCGATTCATCCAATTGGGCGATGCGCAGGTCGGCATACAGGTAGTCTGCGCGAATGCTGCCATTGTCAGTCGCGCCGGCGTCGCGTGACAGAATCTGGCCGGCAAGGTGCAGGGAATTATTTAGCTGGTACTGACCGCCAAGGCCAACCTCAAAAAATTCCGTTGAACCGTCGGTGCTCTCCCCATAAACGTTGTTGCCTCCGGTGCTGTAGAGGTAGGCCTGGCTGGCAAAGCCGTGCCATTTGAAGTCGTCTGCATGGCCACCGCTAACGCCCAGCAGTAAGGTCAGGGTAGTGATTCGGAGTATGAATATCGCTGGCTTGTTCATCAGAATGGCAACGCCCCCGGAGTGTGTTGTGCGCTCTCCCCACCCACGAATTGAATCCAGCTACCGGAACTATTGTGCTTGCGTCCGTAGCCGATAGCTCCCGGCGTGGAGCTGACCAATTTGTGGAGCTGGTAAGTTGTGGCAATTTCTACCGGGGGAATACCCGAGCCAGTAAAGGTTTGCTGGTCCCATTGCTGCTGCAGCACGTAGGGGAAGGTGCGCAGTACTTTGCGGCAGAAATTTTGATGAATCGGGTGATCGTGGGGCAGCACAAAGGCTTTAATGCGTGTTCCGTTAGGCCAGCGCTGCATCCGTCCCGAAAAAATAGCCCTCAGTGTACTGGTGCTGAAATTGGAAGGCAGATCAACACCGTGATGGACAATAACCTGAGGGTCGAGGTCCTCTGCACTATGCAGGGGGAGCGCCGCCATGCCGAGAAGCGCCACCAGAAAAGCCGCGGCAACTGCGCGCTGTCTGGATTTGCTTCGACCGACTGATTGCATGTTTGAGTCCTGAGCATGTAGCCAATATATTCACTATCGGCAAGTGACGCTAAAACTTTAGTCGCTTTCGGCGAACAGGGCGATAAACTTTTGGATTCTGCGAGCATTGGCCCCGAGGTCGCCTTTTCCGACCCGTGATACCGAGCGCAAGTCAATCGCGGTACCCGAATCGCCGGCTTGCAGCCTGATCGCAATATCGTCTTTGAAGTTGAACCAGCGAGTACTGGCAACAGCTTCTATTTGCCCTGCATTTTTGTCCTCGTGATAGACCTCCCAACCGAGCAGGTTGCAAACACTCAGTGCCCGGGCAAAGGCCTGATCGGACGATAACGGGGTATGGAGCGTTTTAAGGTCAGGGTAGCCCGCCTTCTGCAATGCGGCGGTTTCCTCAGTATAGGTCAGGGGGTTGGATTCGCCACCGCGTCTGGAAGCTGCCGCGACGAAAGCGGGCGGATTGTCCGGGTTGGTCGTGACATTGTGGATAAGCGGGGCGCCCCCACCCGAGAGCGCGGTAAAGCCGAAGGCGGCAATCGCGGGCAGCGCCAATAGTGCCGAGCGGCTCAACTGTTTTTGGCTCGCTTCGTCCGGTTGGCGCCGGGTGCGCAGTGCGGCAATGACAATTACCACGAGACCGATAATCGCGGCGGCCAAAAATAGCAGCAAGCCTATACGAAAGTGAAATACGCCGAATTGAGTACCCAGCGCTGACACGGGCAGCAGGAGAAGGCTGAGAATACCCAGCACGCTGCTGGTTTTCGCGATGCGGGAAACAGGCATTGATGCTACCTCTTTGATTGTAAAGTACTTATATAGTGGCTAAGAGACAGTGCTTACGAGATGGTAACTATAGCACGGCTTTTCATTGTCCGGGCGCCGTGATTAACTAGCGCCCGCTCAAATCACACTGACAGGCTCGACTGCAAAAAAGAGCGAATTGGGCGCAACAGATTGCGTGGCAATCAATGGCATTACACTGAATGACTGGAAGGAATTATGGATAGAGTAAAAGGCAAAGTCTGCATCGTGACAGGCGCAGCAAGCGGTATGGGCAGGGCAGACGCGATTAGACTGGCGGCCGAAGGTGGCAAGGTCGTGTTGACCGATTTGAACGAAAAAGACGGACAAGCGGTTGCCGACCAGATTGGTGAAAACGCGGTGTTTGTTAAGCACAATGTCACCAGCGAAAGCGATTGGCAGGTAGTTGTTAACACGGCCGTTGAGAAATTTGGCGGCCTGGATGTGTTGGTTAACAATGCGGGCATGATGACCATGGGGTCAGTAGTGGATTGCACGCTTGAAGATTATCGTCGCGTTAATGCAGTTAACAGCGAGGGCGTATTCCTGGGTTGTAAAACGGCAATTCCGGCCATGGAGGCTAGTGGCAATGGCGGTTCAATCATCAACATGTCATCGGTAGCCGCGTTGCACGGAATGTCGTTTATCGCCGCCTATAGCGCCAGCAAGGGTGCTGTGGCCGCCTTGACCAAGTCGGTAGCGCTTTACTGTCGCGAACAGCGTAACGGCATTCGCTGCAACTCGATTCATCCCGATGGCGTGAAAACGCCAATGGTCTTTAAAGTGGCCACCGGCGCTGAGTCGGCCAGCCGCGAAGAAATAGAATCGCTGTCTACTGAAGCAAACCCGATGTGCGAGCCTGAAGATATTGCCGCGCTGGTTGTGTATCTGGCCTCTGACGAGTCGAAGTTCGTCAATGCGGCAGAGATGCTGATCGACAACGCTGCTACGGCCACTCCCCCCGTTATCGTATAAGCTGTTAAATATATTGCCGGCAGTTTCGCTGCCGGCTAACCCTTCCTCCGATCTACCTCAAAATCACTTTTAGTCTGGATGGACGATGTTCGTCTTGCGCGCTGCTTGCAGACTTGGATCTGGCTGAACTCCAGAAAAAAGGTGTGAACATGAAGTTTTCTATGATCTTTGAGGCGCAAACCACTGACCCCTCCCGCGATGGCGAAAAGCGTGTTTTTGCAGAATGCGTGGAGCAAGCGCTTGCTGCGGAGCAGCAGGGCTATAACGGCGTGTGGGCGGTAGAGCACACGTCCTTGACCATGTATGCACACATGACGGCACCGGAAACTTTCCTGGCTTTCCTTGCGGGTGCTACCAGCACCATTGAAATCGGCCACGGTGTTGTGTGCCTGCCGCATGCGATGAACCACCCGATTAAAGTTGCCGAACGTATAGCAACGCTTGATATTCTGTCCAAGGGGCGGGTGATGTTCGGTGTAGGCAAGGGCGGCACGATGCAGGAAGCCGGTGCCTTTGGTAATCAACTTGACGAGCTGCAGGATCAGGTTGATGAATCGATGTATATGATTCCCAAAATGTGGAGTCAGGACGAATTCAGTTTTGAATCGGACAAAACGGGACTGAAAATTCCGCCGCGGCCTATTTTCCCCAAACCCTATCAGCCCCAACACCCGCCCATGTTTTTAGCCTGCACCCGCGAACATACGCTGAATATGGCAGGCGAGCGCGGCCTGGGGGCTTTGGTACTGGGTTTTGGCGGACCGGATGATGTCGCCAAAAAGAATGCGGTCTATCGTGAGGCATTTGCACGTCGCAAGGCAGAAGATCAGGTAGGCGATTTTGCCACCGAACATCTGGCGGCACTTTGCCCGGCTATTATTCTGGATGATGCCCACGAGGCACGCCGTATTGGTTTGCGCGGACAGCGCTTCTTTGCCGAATCGCTTGCCTATTGGTATCAGGGCGGACCAAAGCCCAGTACCGCAGAGCTTGATGAAGAGGAGCTTGAAGCGGTTCTCGCGGAAGAAAAACAAAAGGTCATCGCTTTTCTGGGTGAAGAAAAAATTCCTGTTGGTACGGAGCATACCGGTATTTACAACGCCAACAATGCCTACGGCACGGTGGATGACGCCATTACTTATATTGAAAGGTTGATTGCTGCGGGCGCCGACGAAATTCTATTTCTGCATCAGATGGGTACCGTGCCGCATTGGGCGATTATGGAAACCATCAAGAATATCGGCGAGAAAATTATTCCCCACTTTCGCGAGAAATACGGTGAAGGCAAAGTAAAAGTACATCAGTCACTGAGGGCTTCGGCGGCCTGACGTCCCATTCAGACATGTCTCCTTGCGGGCCGGTTTTCCGGCCCTTTTTTTGTTATTCGCTCGGGTGCCTGGCAGTCTCAAGAGACTTCATAATGCCCTCAAGCTGGTCCGCCAGAATGCTGCTGGCGGCCATATCCATAGCGCGGCCCAGTTCGGCCTTGACCACGATCTCGGCCATGGGCCGCATACGCCAGATAAGATCGATGATTTTCGGAAACTCTTCTTTCGGTGGCAGCGATTTCTGTTCGTAAGGCTTGAGTACGTTTTCAGAAATCAGTCGCACAAACTCCTTGGCCACCTTTTCGACATTGTCGCGGCTCATTCGCAGAATTTCGAGCTGGTCAATCAGAGGAATACCGGTTGCGCATAAATCTGCGGCGACCTTGAGTGTACTCATGCTGCTAACGCGAACCTGGGTGCCTTGGATGGTGGCAACGCCGAGTTCGCCCGCGAGCTTGATGGCGGCCGGTGTGAGTTGCAAGCCAAACAACTTGATCATCTGCGCCATGCTGATGACTTCCGGTGCTTCTTTGGCCCAGGGGCTGTTAATAGCTGATTCCATGCCCAGAATTTCGCTCAGACCTACGCCCTGCTCCAACCCGGAAATCAGGTCGAGAATACTCGCCAGCGTATAACCACGATCCAGTAAATCTGCAATGACTCGCAAGCGTGATAAATGCTGGTTGCTGTAGATGCCCTTGCGACCGCGCAGGGTAGGGGGGGGCAGCAGGCCTTTGTCCTGATAGGCGCGAATATTACGCACAGAGGTGTTGGCGGCTAAAGCAAGCTCCTCGACGGTGTACTCGGTTTTTTCTTCCAGCGCCTGCTCTGCCGGGTTTTCGGCAAGCTGGCGATACTGGACCATGTTCTGAATCGTTTCTTCAGGAAATTTCATTCTGCCCTGCGATCATGCAATTGTAGAAATAGCGCATATACAGTAAATAAATAGGGGCGCTCAGTTGCGTCAAATGTGGTGCGGCGGCGACGCGAAATCAGTAATTCATATAAAAAACAATGCTGTAGCGATTGTCTATGACCTGATTCTGCCCTTGCTGGAGCACATTTTACCCTGATCAGCTTTATCTTGACATCAATTAATGGCAGGTTTATGTTACATCAATCAATGACACATCGATAGATGGTTCATAAGTTCGTGGCTATTCTTACAAACAGGTTCATGACAATGATAATAACCAGACACACAGGTTTTCTCCCGCTGTCGCTACTTATGACGGGCGTATGCTTCTCTTCCTTCACTCATGGCAAGGCGGTACTCGAAGAGGTGATTGTGACGGCCCAGCACCGTGCGCAGAGCCTCCAGGATGTTCCGGTATCCGTGAGCGCCATTTCCGGCGACAAGATGATAGAGGCTGGTATCAACCGGATGGAAGACCTGCAAGCCTACGTACCGAACCTGACGGTAACTGAAAGTGGTATCAGTACCGATATTTTTATTCGCGGTATCGGCTCGGGCATGAATCAGGGTTTTGAGCAATCGGTGGGTATGTACGTAGATGGTATTTATTACGGCCGTGCCCAGCTCGCCAGAGCACCGTTTCTTGATTTGGCGCGTGCAGAGGTGCTGCGCGGCCCACAGAATATTCTGCACGGGAAGAACAGCATCGCCGGTGCGGTAAACCTGCACACTGCCGACCCGACGGAAGAATTTGAAGGCATGGTGTCTGGCCTGTATGAACCGAACTTCGACGAGCGCGTATTCGACCTGGTGTTGTCGGGCCCCATCACTGACAAGCTCGGCGTGCGTTTTGCTACACGGCTGCGCGATTATGGCGGCTACGTTGAAAACCTGACGCTGGATCGCTTTGGGCCGCAGTATGACCAGTCCACGTTTCGGGTAAAACTGAAATGGGACGCGAGCGACGATACGTCGGTCTCGCTGAAGTTGGAGAGTGGGAGTTTTGACACGCTCGGGCGCCAGGGCGAAATCATTCGCGACACGCCGTCAACCTCCGATACTTTCCTGTTTACCGGTCGCACCGAAGCAGAAATTCTCGACAGAACCTTCTTCCCGCCGTTGGTTGATGTGGATACCGACGATTCGGTTCGCAACAACTTTCAGGACTTCAAAAGTAGTTCAAACGGCAATTCCAGCGAGAACGACACGCTTAACCTGACAATGGACGTTACCTGGCTCTCTGATTCCGGCAATGAATTCAAGTCCATTACGGGTTACATGGCCTACAAATATGATGATTTGTGTGATTGCGATTCAACCGCCGCGCCGCTGTTCAAGCTGACACTCGCAGAAGACTACGAGCAGTTTAGCCAGGAGCTGCGCTGGATTTCTCCGGTGGGCGAAAATATCGATTACATCGGTGGCATCTATTTGCAGCGCACTGACCTGCTGTTTAATGACAAACTGATTCAGGATTCACCGGTTGTGGTGGGGCTGCTGAACGCCGCCGACTTTCAGGACGGCGGTACTCGCGGTGACTATGACCCGGGTCAAGGGATCGACCCGGTGGAGTTGCTCGGCATTGGTGACGCCGGGAACGCCGTGGCCAATATCACCGCGCCCCGCGAGTTCACCAGCGTCTCGGATATCGCCTCGGTGTTCCTGCAATCTACCTTCAATATGGCGGAAACTTTTCGCTTGAGTCTGGGTGGTCGCTATACTTACGAAAGCAAAACCGGTAGCCGCTCGCTCGACCTCGCGGATCTGAACGGCAACAGCCTCCCCATCGGCGAGGTGGATACGGTGTCTGCCATCAGTTTTGCGGCAGAACGGCATTCGCTGAAAGGCAAACGATCCGAGACGCATTTTTCACCGCTAATCAACGCGCAGTGGGATTTTTCGCTCGAAGGCATGGCCTATTTCACCGCTACGCGAGGCTTTAAGGCTGGTGGTTTTGATGCACGTTCAAACCAGTCGCCAAGCCCCGAGTTAACCCCTGCCAACCCCAATGCGCTGATTCCGAACCAGGTCTCTCTGGTGGGTACCTTCGAGTACGACGAAGAGGTGGCAACCAGTTTTGAAGTGGGTATGAAAACCGGCCTGCTCGATGGCGCGGCAGAACTGAATATCGCCGCGTTCTACACGGTTTATGAAGACCTGCAAATCAGTATTTTTGACGGCACTCTGGGCTTTAACGTTGGTAACGCCAAAGAAGCCGTGACCCAGGGGCTGGAAATCGACGGCCGTTATCAGGCAACCGAGTATCTGAGTTTCGGCGGCGCACTGGCATTGCTGGATTTTGAATTCACAGACTTCAAAAACGGCCAGTGTCAGCAGGGGCAGCAACCTACCTCTGCTGATGGGCAATTCTGCGACTATACCGGCTTAAGTAATCAGTACGTTGCTGACTGGTCCGGTACTTTTATTATCGGTTACCTGCGTCCGGTCAGCCCGACTCTCGGTTTGGGTGTGACGCTCGATGTGGTATTTACCGATGACTACAACCCTTCATCAAACGTCGACCCGCGCGTTGAGCAACCCGGCTTTACCAAATTCAACGGGCGTATCGGTTTGGGGGCTATCGATCAAAGCTGGGAAGTCTCGCTGGTGGGTAAAAATCTGACGGACGAAGCCATTATCGTTTACGCCGCCGATACACCCTTGGCATTCACTATTTTCGGTGCCACCACGCATACCGGCTTTGTTGAAGCGCCACGTTCGGTGGCACTGCAAGCGACTTACCGCTGGTGATGGCACTGACAACGCAACGGGGAATCAAACCATGCGCACGCTAAGCAAATATTTAGTCACATTAATAGTCGTTTTCGGGAGTTCTAGCCTCACTGCTAACGAGGCAGACTCCGAATGGAAGCTGGAACGCGACAAACACAATGTGAAAGTGTTTACCCGCGACGTAGAGGGCTCGGCATTCAAGGCCTTTCGTGGTGAAACCATCATTGATACAGAGCTGAATCGTGCGTTGGCGCTTATGGACGATACTGCGGCCTGCCCCGCGTGGATGCACACCTGTAAATCGCCGGTGTTGATTGGCAAGCTCAATCCGCTTGAGCGCTACTCCTATATGGTGAACGACCTGCCGTGGCCGGTTACTGATAGAGCCTTGTTGCTGCACGCAACTATCAGCCAGCGCATGAGTGATCGCGTCGTCACCGTTAGTCTGGAGTCAATTGCTCCCGACTCATTGTCTGAAGGGCAGCGCGAACGTGTACCTGCCGGTAAGGGGGTGGTGTTGATCGAGAAGGCGCAGGGTTTCTTTCGCTTCACACCTATTGATGAACAACACACTCACGTCGAATACCAGATGCATACCGAACCGAGCGGAGCGCTGCCTGCCGCATTGGTCAATTCGATGTTAGTCGATACACCGTTTTACACACTCAAAAGCATGCAGAGCGTTGTGCTTGAAGAGAAGTATCAGGATTTCAGACCTTTTTAACCACGTCGCCGGTGCCTGTGGCGCCGGTATGACAAAGCAAGGAGAGAGCTATGACCAGTTCAGAAAAGACCCCTGCAGTAATGCCTGTTCGCCGAAACCTCAATTTCAATTTGCCCACAGAGCGGGTGAGTGACTGGCATAGTGGCAGTGTACATATCTCACACTTTCTAAATGCAATGTCGATATTCTTTCCTGTCGGTGAGCGCTTTTTTATCGACAGCGTCAGGCACTATCGCGACCGGGTAACCGACCCGCAATTACAGGAAGCCGTTAAAGGCTTTATGGGGCAGGAAGCCATGCATGGTCGAGAGCATGACGACTACAACGATGCGCTTACGGCAAAGGGTATGCCTGCCGACAAGTACGAAAACATTGTGCTCAAATTGCTGAATTTCTTTCGACGCTTTACACCGAAAGGCTCGCAGCTGGCTGGCACGATAGCACTGGAGCACTTGACGGCCATTCTGGCGCATCGCCTGTTGTCAGATAAGTCGAGTATGGCTCAGGCGGAACCACGCTACGCTGCGCTGTGGCAGTGGCACGCGCTGGAAGAAACTGAACACAAGGCAGTGGCCTTTGATGTGTACGCAAATGTAATGAAAGTCAAACCACTGGCATACCTGCGTCGCTGTGTTGCGCTGGTTCTGTCCACCTTTATCTTTTTTGTCATGCTCACGCCTTTCTATATAGGCTTGGTGCGCCGCGAAAAAGGCCAGTTGTTCAACCTGAAAGGCTGGTGGCAAGTCACCGTGTTCTTGTGGGGGCCGCGTGGTGTACTGCTGCGGGCGCTGCCCGACTGGTTTGATTTCTTCAAGCCGGGATTTCACCCCTGGGATCATGACAATCGGGAATTTCTGTCCGAAATCGATGATCTGGTAGTCGAGGTTGAAGGCTATGGCGCTCAGGGAGCCACGGCGTGAAAACGGCCGCAGACAGCGATGTTCCGGTAACGGCAGTTCCGGGTTTCGCGGAACTCGAAGCCTTGTATGCCTCAACCCCGTTGGCACAGGTCGACCGGCAAGCACTTGCTGAATGGTCGCCGGCTCCCAGTTTGTGGGGGCGTCTCAAACCGCTGATTGCCAGGCAGGCGGGTGCCATGATTCAGTGGGCCGAGGTTGATGGTCATCGTATACAGTATTGGGACACCGGCCCCAGCCAGAAGCCGGTTTTGGTCTTGCTGCACGGCTTTGGTTCAAGTAAGGAAAACTGGCTGAATCTGGTACCTTTGTTGCGTTCACAGTACCGGGTGCTGGTGCCGGACCTGCCAGGTTTTGGTAATAGCAGTTTCAGCAGCCGCTGTGACTACCGGATGGAAACACAGGCCGGGCGTATTGCGAGCTGGTTGGCCCAATTGGGCGTGAGCCAGTTTCGGATTGCGGGCAGCTCCATGGGCGGAGCGATTAGCGCGCTGATCGCCGCCCGCCATCCCGCCTTGGTAGCCGGACTGTGCCTCATGAACTCGGCGGGTGCCCCGGCAACCCGAATGAGTATGCTGGAAGCGGGAATTCTGGCGGGCAAAAATTATCTTGTCGCCGAAACCCGCGCAGAAGCACTGCGGTTGTTTAAGGTGTGCTTCCACTCGAACAAACACATGCTTGGTGCCGTGTTTGCCTTGTTGATGGCCGGCGATATGCGCCAGCGGCGTATGCTGAATCACGCTATTTTTGGCGATCTGGTCCGGTCGTTGGAAACAACCTATCTCAGCCTGTCCTCGATCACGGCGCCTACTCTGGTGTTGTGGGGCGACAGCGATCAGGTGCTCAACGTGAGCTGCGTTGATGCATTTCTCGAGAAAATTCCACACGCGCGAGCAATGGTGCTTCCGGAAACCGGGCACTTACCCATGATTGAAAAGCCGCGCGATACAGCCACTGTGTTGCAGGCTTTCTGGAACGCGGCGCTCTAGGCGAAAGCGCTTTAGGAGAGGACTAGAAACGTGAATCAATTTGCAGAAACCGCGGAAGGCGCTTCAGCTGTTTTAGAAACCGCGATTGTCGGTGCCGGTTTTGGCGGCATGGGGTTGGCCATAAAGCTGCAACAAGCAGGGCATTCGGATTTTCATATTTTTGAGAAGGCTACCGACGTTGGCGGTGTATGGCGCGACAATGTTTACCCCGGCGCGGCCTGTGATGTGCCATCACATCTTTACTCCTTTTCCTTCGAGCCCAATCCCCATTGGAGTCGATCGTTTGGTGGCCAGGCAGAAATCCATGATTATCTTCAGCACTGCGCTGACAAACACCGCCTGTGGGAAAAAATTCGCTTTAACGCCGAAATCGAGGCGTTGGTGTTCGACGAAAATGCCAGTCTCTGGACGCTGCACATTGCTGGCGGCGACCGGGTTCGGGCCCGGGCCGTTGTTCTGGCCGTTGGCGCGCTGAATATTCCGGCCTACCCCGGAATAGCCGGGCTCGACAAGTTTGAAGGCAAGGTCATGCATACGGCCGAGTGGGATGCCGATTACGACTTGAACGGCAAGCGTGTGGGCGTTATCGGAACCGGTGCCAGCGCGATTCAGGTGGTGCCGAGCATTCAGCCTGAAGTAGGCGAGCTAAAACTCTTTCAGCGCACTGCCCCCTGGGTAATGCCAAAACATGATGGCTGGATTTCGCCGCGCTGGCGCAAGCGTTATGAGCGCTTTCCTCTGCTGCAAAAGCTGCATCGCACCATTCAATACTGGATGTTTGAATCTGTAGCGCCCGTTATGATCAAAAACAACTGGATGACGCGCATAGCGGAACGACTGGGCCATCGATACATCCGGCGCATGATCAAAGACCCGCTCTTGCGCGAGAAAATCACACCAAGCTACGCACTCGGTTGTAAACGTGTGTTGCTGTCAGATGACTATTATCCCGCCCTGACCAAGGCCAATGTCGACGTTGTAACTGAGGGAATTGCCTGCATAGATGAGCAGGGCGTTGTTGGGCGTGATGGTTCCAGGACGGAACTGGACGTATTGATCCTGGCAACCGGTTTTAAAGTGCCGGTGGCTGGCGCCCCCTTTCGGATCGAAGGCCCGGGTGGTCGGGTACTTGATGATGACTGGCGTGGCGGTTCGGAGGCTTATCTGGGCATGTCGGTAAGCGGTTACCCGAATCTTCTGTATATTATGGGGCCTAATACCGGGCCGGGTAATATCTCCGTCATTTTCTACATTGAATCGCAACTGCGCTACATACTTGGGTACCTCGCGCATTTGCGAAAGCGCAATATTGCGACGCTGGATTTGAAAGAACAGGCCCAGCGTGAGTTTAACAAGACCATTCAGGAAAAAATGCAGAGAACAACGTGGACGTCCGGTTGTGACAGTTGGTACCTCACCGAAGACGGCAAGAATA
>DIBR01000053.1:29308-55190 GCA_002415025.1 Spongiibacteraceae bacterium UBA5047 | reverse complement strand
GTTCTCCTTGACGAGCGTTGCAACGAAGTCCAGTGTGCGCCAGAGGCCCGCCCTTCGGGGCTTTGCGTTATTTCGTCTGGCGGCGTTGCACTCACTGGAAAGGCACCAAAAGTAGGCGCTTTAGGCGACCAGCCTTCCTGCGCGAGCGCGCCTTGCCAAACGAAATATCGCAAAACCTGAGCTATCACCGAATTAATCAGAGGTGCCCTACTTTCACTGCCTGCGCAACAGGGCGCGAATCTCCTTCTCGACGGCGGCGGCACCGGCATCTGCCAGCATGATGGTGTAGTGATTCACGCCCTCGACACTGCGGTAGTCGAAATTGCCCATCCGCGCTTGCAGCTGCTGGAGCCGCGATAATGGATACAGCGGCGCATCGTCCAGAATACCGCGCGGTGCCTGCAGAAACTGCACCGGTGCCGACAGGTTGTTGAGGGCCTCGGGGATATCATCACTCATCAACTGGCTTTCTGCGTCGGCAACGATCGCAGCCTTGTTGACGACGGAGCGACAGTCGGGCGGCGAGCCGGCCAGATCGTAGCGAAAGTAGTCTTCGAGCGCGGTCGTCCAGTCTTCGCTGCGCTGGAAGGCAGGGTGTTGGCGCCAGAAATCCAGATAGGCCTCCGCTGAGGCAAAATGCATATCAAGCCGCTCCATTGCCGGCCCAATGATGGACTGCACCAACTGCTCCGGACTGACTCCCGGCGGCATTTCGTCAGCCAGCGGCAAGCCGCCGTCTACCAACAGCAGCGAGCCCACGCGATCGGGATACTCTGCCTGTGTCACCACCGAAATAAAGGCCCCCATGGAGTGTCCGACCATGACATCGGCCCGCTCCAAAGACAGCGCGTCGAGCAGCGTCACCACATCGGCGGCGTGAGCCTTCATCCCCCAGGGACCCGTGATCTCGCTGCTACAGCCACGACCGCGATGGTCCGGCGCGACCAGTCGAAACGACTCCCCAATACGCTCTGCCAGCGTCTGAAAAGAAATGTGATTGGCGGTAATGCCATGGGAACATAGAATCACGGGGCCGCGATCACCCCACACTCCGGCGCACAGCACACCCCCCTCAACCTGGATTTCAACCTTTCGATACTCTGGCATCGCCCCCACTCTTATCCTTATTTTCGGTCAGTGATTACATATTGGCTGAATCGATTCGCCGACACTAACGATCGTTCGTTTGACATTGTGAAAAATACCGATACAATCGAGAAATAGCAACCATAAAAACTAACGTTCGCTCTTAAGGCTTCCAGCATGCCAACACAGGTTCTATCCGACAGCAATGTTCGCCGTCTGGCCAGCGATACCATCGCGCTGCCCGCAGATGTGACGCCGCCCGGCCCCAAGGCTGGCATCCTGAATACGGCGCTGCGCCTGTTTGCCGAACGCGGCTATGCCGGAGCCTCCATCCGGGATATTGCCTCAACCACCGGGCTGAAACCGGCTTCAATCTACGCCCACTACGCCTCTAAAGAACAAATGCTTGCCCAGCTCATTACCCTTGGGCACGAAGAACACCTCCAGTATGTGCAGCAAGCCCTCGCCAAGAGTGAGTCGGCTGCGCAGTGTCAATTGCGCGCCTGGGTTGAAGGCCATGTGCGCTTTCACGCTGAATTCCCGATGCTGGCGATGCTGGTCAATCACGAGCTGCACGCGCTCTCGGCAGAACAGGTGGCACCGGCACTGAAGCTGCGCGAGCAAGCAACCACACTGATGATGGACATTATCTGCCGCGGCCAGGCCGAGGGAACGTTCAGCAGTGGCTTCGACAGCTGGCTGGCTGGTGCGGCGATTGGCGCCATGGGTATACGCGTTGCGCATTGGTATTCAGAAAATCACGAAAACAGTATTGATGAAATCGTCAGCAACTATCAGGGCTTTGCCTGCCGCATCGTCGGCCTGATGGACAAAGCCTGACAAAAGCCCCACCGATAAACACATAACAACAGGAGTATTCGGGCATGGCACTACAGCAATTCAAATCGGCTCCCATTGTCACGGCGCTCTGCGCGGCACTCGCTCTGCCCGTGACCGCACTGGCACAGACACAAGGCGATACCAAAAAAGTCCGGGTTATTGAGGAAGTTATTGTTTCTGCCCAGAAACGTGATGAGGCCATACAGGACGTTCCGATTTCCATGTCGGTGATGACCGCCGAGTTTATGGTGGACCAGGGCGTAACCGATCTGCGTGAAGCGCTGCTTTACGTCCCCAATGTCGCCGTGGAGCAAGCGGGCTTTTTTGCTGCTCCCCGCGCACGCGGCTTTACCTTCAACAACAATAACAAGGCTTTTGAACCGCCTCTGGGCCTTGCGATAGACGGCCTGCCGTATACTCGCATTCCCTATTTTCTGGCCGCGACGTTTGACCTCAAACGCATCGAAGTTTTACGCGGCCCGCAGGGTACAACCTTCGGCAAAAACACCACCGCCGGGCTTATCCATATTCTGACGGCTGACCCCAGCGATGAATTCACCGGTAATTTCAGTGCCCAGGGTGGTGATTTCAAACGCGAGCGCTATGAGGCCAGCATTGGCGGGCCGGTTATTCCCGACATTATGCGCTTTCGTCTCGCCGCCTTTACCGACACCCGCGACGGCTTTATTGAAAACACCACCGACGATGTGAACCCGAAAGCACAGGAAAATTTTCGCGGCCATGACCGTAACGGCTATCGCTTCAAGCTGGATTTTCCCGACGTTGTCGGCGCCAGCCTGAAGCTAAGCTGGGAAGATGTGGACCTTACTGACCTCGGCACCGGCTTTGAAATTATTCGGGCCTCGGACGATGTAAAAGAGTTTTTACGTGCTTACGACCCCAATACCGACTTTGAGCAAGGTAATAATATTGCATCGCTGGATGATCAGGACGGTCGCGAGGTCAATATCAAAACCTTCAATATGGAAGTCAGCTACGACATCGATGATTGGGGACTGGTATTTGTCGGTGGCCATTCGGCACTGGAGCAATTTCTGAGCCTGGATACCGACTTTACACCAGCGCCAGCCACGCTCGGATTGGGCGGCGACAAATCGCCGACAACAACCGCCGAGTTTCGCATTATTTCCCCCCGGCTTGACGGCCTTTTCGGGTTGAATAACCTGTTTGGCGCCGACCTCGGCAACAGCGACTTTATTGCCGGCGTGTTTTATCAGGACCGCCAGATCAACGACAGCTTCTTCCGCTTTATCTTTGATCTGCCCTCCTACCTCGGTTTGATCACGGCAGCGAGTTCCGACGGTGCATCCAGTATTTTCTCCCTGCTGCCACCGCTGGGAGAAGATCAACTGGTCGAAGACGTCACCCAGACTTTCGAGCAGAAGGCCGAGTCTCAGGCGGTATTTACCGAGTTCAAATGGCAGTTTGTTGAAGACTGGACACTGCAATTGGGCATGCGTTACGGCGAAGAGAAAAAGGAGGCCAAATGGCGCCAGTTTTTCAATCAGCCACAGCCTGCCGTTGTATTGCCGTTAGCCGGCCTGGATGAATTCGAAGCCGAGCGCGAGCAAAACGACAATCAATTCCAGCACAAGATCTCGATCAACTGGCAACCCACCGACAACCTCAGCCTGTTTCTGCACCGCGCGGAAGGTGTGAAGGGTGGCGGCTTCAACGCGTTTGCGTTTCGCGCGGTAGAAGACGAGCTGGTATTTTCCCCGGAGTTCACCACCGAATGGAGCTTTAACGCCAAAACCAGTTGGCTGGACAATACTCTGGTCGCCAATATTTCTGTCTTCCGAATGGACGTAGACGACTTTCAGGTGCTGAGCCGCGCTCCCGAACGCACGACTATCGGCATTGGTGTCACTCTGGTGAAAAACGCAGCCGAAGCCCGCTCACAGGGCGTTGAAGGTGACATTCAATGGCTGGTAAACGACTGGTTCACCCTGATTGGCACCATCGGCTATAACGACACGGAATACCTGAAATTTACCGACAATGAATGCCCGCCAGACCAGACGGATGACCCGAACTGTGGCGACGCGTCGGGCAAGCCCTTCCCCTTTGCGCCCGAGTGGAACAACACACTGACCGGCCTCGTCAGAATGCCCCTCTTTGATAGCGGGCTGGAATTTACCGCCAGCGCAACCATTGAACAATTTTCAGACCAGTTGCTGGATGTCGACCTCGACGAACGCAAAAGACAGGAGGGCTTTGAGCGCTACAAAGCCAGCGTTGGCGTGGCACATCCAGCGCAGGGCTGGAGCCTGAAAGTCATTGGCGAAAACCTGACGGATCAGGAGTCCGGTATTCGTCAGGGCGACCTTTTCTCCGGCGTATTTGTCGAAATTGCCGAACAGCCACGCACGGTCTACGCTCAGTTTGACTGGCGCTTTTGAGAACGGACCGAACCATGCAGCATACGGGCCACAACATACTCCGCACCATCACGCTGATGCTGGTGCCTCTGCTGCTTGTCGCCTGCAACGACTCCTCGTCGAGCTCCGGCTCAGGGGCGGGCAGCACCTCCGGCAATCCTGCATCACTCACACAATTTACCTTTGCCGCCGACGGGCTGCCCCAGCGCGACTACTTCGTGTATATACCCTCATCGCTGCCAGCGAACGCACCGATGGTGGTGTATTTGCACGGCTGTAATCAAACGGCTAACGACGCCATTGTGGGAACACGCTGGAACGAGCTCGCCGAGCGGCGGCGCTTTGTTGTGGTCTATCCCGAGCAGAAAAACCCCAACAACGAAGAAGACCCGGCCGATCAGGTGGAGGGGCATCTCAGCGACGGCAACGGCATCAATTGCTGGAACTGGTTTAACCCCCAACACCAGAACCGGGACAGCGGCGAGCCTGGCACCATCGCCGGCATCACCCGCGAGGTTATTGCACGCACCGACATCAGTATTGATAGCAATCGCGTTTTTCTCGGCGGCATATCGGCTGGCGGCATTATGGCGAGTACGATGGGTGCCACCTACCCCGATCTGTATGCCGCTATTGCGGTCGTTGCAGGCTGCGGCTACCCGGCCTGTGGTGACCCTTCCGGCACACTCGCCGCACAAACAATGGCAGACAATGCACGGCGCCTGCCGGTGATTTTATTTCACGGCACCGCCGATGAAATCGCTCTCTTTCCCATGGGGGAAGATGCGCTGCATCAATGGCTGGGTACCAACGACTGGTTCGATAACGGCCAACCCGATCAATCAGTGCCACCCCTGCCCGCGCAAACGATAAACGTTGGTTTTGACGAATCACTGGTTGCCAACGTAGGCAACGAGGGCGACACCTGCGTACGCAATCAGAACTCGCCCTGCCCGGGCGGCGTGCTGGCCTTGCAGAACTACCCTTTTACCATCGAACGCTACGCCGATGCGCGAGGTTGCCCGCTGATCGATTTCTGGATCATTCACGGCCTCGCCCACAACTATCCCGGCGGCAACCCCGAAGGCAATTTCGTTGACCCTATTGGGCCCAATATCACGGCGGCTGCCTACAACTTCTTCCTGGCCAACCCAAAAAACAGCGGGTTTGAAAGCGGCGCTTTTGATTGCAGCGCCCTGTTTCCCTAGTCCGCAGCTCATACCGGTACAGCCAGAGATCGAAAGCGAGAAACCTTATGCTCCAATCCACCATGATGCAAATGCCGCTGACGCTAACCAGCATTCTCGATCGCTGTGGCAGTGTCTTTGCCGATGTTGACATTATTTCGCAAACTCCCGCAAAAACCCTGCACAAAACCACCTACGGGGAAATGTCTGCCCGCGCCCGGCAACTTGCCAGCGCCCTGCAGAAAGCCGGTATAAAACCGGGCGACCGTGTAGCCACCCTCATGTGGAATCACTACGCCCACCTGGAGTGCTACTTCGGCATCCCCGCCATTGGCGCGGTTATCCACACACTTAATCTGCGACTGCATGCGGACGATATTGCCTACATCGCCAACCACGCCGAAGACCGCATACTGATCATCGACGATATTCTGCTACCGCTATTTCGCGAGTTCAGCGACAAGGTTACGTTTGAACGAATTATTGTTTTGAACTACGGCGGCGAAGCACACGAGTTTGAGGACTACGAAGCATTTCTCGCCACCGGCAACGCCGACTATAAGCACGTCGATATAGACGAAAACTGGGCCTGCGGTATGTGCTACACCTCCGGCACTACCGGCAAGCCCAAAGGCGTTCTCTACGGGCACCGCTCGTCTGTTCTACATGCGCTGGGTTTTGCCCTGCCCGACGCCGGCAACCTGTCCTTCAACGATACCATTTGCCCGGTGGTACCCATGTTTCATGCCAAGGCTTGGGGCCTGCCCTATGCGGGCGCCATGGTTGGCGCGCGACAGGTATTACCGGGGCCGCATCTGGACGCAGAAAGCCTGCTCGACTTATACAGCGAAACGGGCGTCAATTTTACCGCCGGAGTACCCACCATCTGGATGCGTGTCTACGAGGAGCTCAGCAAAACGCCGGATCGCTGGACGCTGGAAACCAACTTCCGCATGTTTGTGGGCGGCTCGGCAACACCCTCCTCGCTGATTGAAAAATTCCGCACGCTGGAAATCACACTGCAAACCGTGTGGGGCATGACCGAAACCTCACCCATCGCCAGCGTCACCAGCCTGCGGCCGGAAATACGCAACTTGCCGGAAGACGAACAGGTGCGCTATCGCGCACGCGCGGGCATTCCGCTGCCACTGGTAGAATTGCGAGTGAAAGACGATGATGGCGCGATTGCGACCAACGACGGCGAGACCGTCGGCGAGTTGCAGGCTCGCGGCCCCTGGATTACCGCCAGCTATTACAATCGCCCCGATGCTGCCGACAGCTTCACCGATGATGGCTGGTTCGGAACCGGCGACGTTGCCACGCTGACCACGCTGGGCTATGTACAAATTTCTGATCGCACCAAGGATTTAATCAAATCCGGCGGCGAATGGATCAGCTCCGTCGAACTCGAAAACGAATTGATGGCCCACCCGAAAGTGGCTGAAGCGGTTGTGATTGCTGTTGCGCATCCGAAATGGATGGAACGGCCGCTAGCCGTGGTGGTCAGAAAAGCGGGAGAAGAGATCAGCACAGACGAGCTGAAAAACCATCTGCGCGGCAAATTCGCGAACTGGTGGATACCCAACGACGTCGCCTTTGTCGACGACATTCCCAAAACCTCCACCGGCAAGTTTATGAAGCTACAGCTGCGCGAGCAGTTCGCCGACTGGCAGTGGAGTGACAGCTAGAATAAATGCCTGTTCGCCTGCAGGGCAGGCTCCTACAATGCCCCTGTGGGAGCCTGCCCTGCAGGCGAACGGTCAGCTCCGCTTCCTACACAAGATCTATAACCAAACGGCATCCCAAAGCGGATACTCCCGCAGAGAATCGACCAACCCTGCCCGCAAGGGATTGGCCACCACATAGCGTGCTATACCCGCTACATCTTCGTCCCGACGCAGCGCATGATCATGAAAACCGCGCTGCCAGATTTTTCCGCCGACGCCTTGAGTGTGCAGATATTTGCTCGTCACCGATTTCATTTTCTGAACAACACGTGAGAGTTCAGCGCCTTGCTCTAGCTGAAGCAACCAATGCACATGATCCGGCATCACCACATAACACAGCGTATGTGCTGAGCCGGCAACGGACGTCATCGCCTGCACCGCGCAGCGGCCTGCCTGAAAATCACTGAACACTCGTCGTCTGGATAGGCAAACGACAGTCACAAGATAGATACGGTGAGACTCGCTAACGCGTTCAAACCGCAAACGATTTGATTGTGCCATCCTTGGCTCCTGTTGTTTTACCGGTTCGCCTGCAAGGCAGGCTCCTACAACGCCCCTGTGGGAGCCTGCCCTGCAGGCGAATTCTCCCGTTAGAAAATCAGCTTCGCGTCTACGCCGTAGGTCGTCGGGTCTTGCACGCCAACGTGAAAAGTACCCAACAGATCACCCGTTAAACCACCGGGTCGGGAAATGGTGTCGTCGTCCAGCAGGTTTTTCCCCCACAGAGCGATTTCAAAACGGCCATTCCCCGGCACAAACAGAATGCGGGCATTGAGCAGTTGCGAATCATCGCCGTAACCCGGCACCTCGAAAAAGCGGTCCTGATGATCTTCGTCATCCGGATCAATATTTTCCTTATAAATATAATCAAGATGAAACAGAATTGAGCCGAACGACAACACCGGCGACCAATCCAGCGTTATGGTGTAGTCCTGCGGTGCCGTGGTATTGAGTTGCTCGGCTTGCTGAAACTCGGCTTGAGAGTCGAAGTGCGCCTCACGGCGCGAATCCTGTTCACGATAGCTGTAAATCAAGCCCATACGGAACTCGTCATTCACCAGCCAGTCAACGGTAATCTCGGTACCGACAAACTCTTCATCGGTATTGATAACAGTGGGCACAGCGGCACCAGAACCCGGCTCCTGCGATTCAATGGATTCCTGCCGGTCCTCAATTTCCATCTTGAACAGTGCGACTTGCGTGCGCAAATGGTTATCAAAAAAATCACCTTTTACACCCAGCTCAATATTCACAACCTCTTCAGGTTCCAGTGGCGCCTGGCCTGTGCCCGGATTGAGCGAATCAAAACCACCAGACTTATACCCGGTTGAATAGGAAACGTAGGTCATCGCCTGCTCAGTAACCTGGAAATTGGCCACCAGCCGCCCGGTTACTTTACTCCACTCCTCGGCTGCGAATTCGGGCTCATTGTTTTCTGTATTGAAAATCAGGTTTTCACCCAGCAACTGCGCCAGAATAAAATCTGAGTGCGGGGCGTGCCAGCTGAAAGCTTTCTCGTCTTTGCTGTAGCGAACACCGGCAATCAGATTCCAGCGATCATTGACGGTGAAATCCGCATCCGCATAAAGACCGAAGTTCTCGAATTCACCCCGGTTAATCATGCTTTCTGAACCGAAGGTGTCGTCGTAGGCGAAGCCCAACAGACTGTTAATCAGCGTGGGCGGCAGGCTAACCTGCTCAGAGGCTAGCGACACCGCTGCCGCCGTGCTAAAGGTCAGGTCGGTGCGCTGAAAGGTTTCTTCGTCGCTGTAGTTGGCGCCCATGACCAGGTCGAGATAGTCGCCGGCAAAACTGAACTGCAGCTCATTGTAGAAAATATCGGAATCTTCCAGATTGTTGGTATCAACGTAGACTTCGTGATCCCCGGTGCCGTCTTCATCCTGAAGGTTAAAGGTTTCAAACTGGCGATAGCTGGTAATGAACTTGCCCGACCATTGCTCATTCAGGTCGAACAGGGCTTTGGCCGTCCAGGCGTCCATATCCCGCTTTTCGCGGCCATCGATAACATCGGTATTGAGCTTTCGAACGCGCGGGTCAGGGAAATTGGTTCTGTCATTCAACACACCCAGAACTGCCTTGGGACCGTTATCCACTTTGTCGTAGTCGTAGGCCAGTTGCAGCGTCAGAAAATCAGTCGCGTCCCAGCGCAGTGCAACACGCGCCGCCTGGTTGTCCTGCTCACGAGGGTCGTTGGGCGAAGGGCCGAAATTCTCTACCACGCCATCGCGCTGGTTACTGAGTGCATTCACTCGTACGGCAATGCCGTCAAACACCGAAAAATTTGCCATCCCTTCATAGCGCTGCAGCCCGTAGTTACCCAGCCGCGCACTCAACATACCCTCGGTTTCTTCGCCGGGCGAATTGGGAATCATATTTACGACGCCGGCAGCGGCATTGCGACCAAACAGCGTACCTTGCGGCCCCTTCAGCACTTCAATGCGCTGCATATCGGAGAACGCAACCGTAGTAGCAGCACGCGGCAGATAGACTTCATCGTAAAAGGTGGCAACCGAGGGGTCGCCGCCCGTGCTGATCGCAGTACCTTCAACGCCACGAATTATCAACTCGGACTGTGTAACGCCACCACCATGGATATCCGTGCCGACCTTGAAGCCTGGAATATAATCCTGCATATCCTCAAGTATCAGGGCTCCGGTGTTTTCAACATCGGTTTGCGAGAAGGTATCGACCGTGACCGGTACGGTCTGCGCGTTCTGCTCGCGTTTTTGTGCGGTGACCACCACCTCTTCCAGGGATAAATCTTTTGCAATGGCTGATGTTGCGAGAGAAGCAGCAACGATGGCTGTAACCATTGGATTACGACGATAGATTTTCATTATTATTCTCTCGTGGATGTACTATCAAAAAGGAACTAAAAAACGAAAGCCGGAAACGCTGCGCTTATTCCGGCCTACCCGCATTCCCGTATTCCCGCATTCCCCATTCCCCATTCCCCATTCCCGCTTTGCCGCATTCCCGTTTTATCGTTCTACCGTAGGCCCGCATAAGCGCAGCGTTGCGGGCATTGCCTCGGCCGCTACGGTTGTTGACACTTCGCCACCTGCCCCTGGGTCGCTGCGACCTCAGCCAGTTTTCCGGGCGATAGACACAGCATATATTCTGCCACCTTCATACGCAGCTCTTCTGACAAATGACCCTGTGAGGGCATCGCCGGAAAGTCCGGACGCTTTTTCACAGGGTTGGCAATATAGTCTGCTATCCCCTCGGGGTTCTCGTAATATTGCGCCTGAATCGCCATGGTAGGAGGCCCGATCATCCGCAGGTTGTAAGCATGGCAACCGGCGCAAATGCCCTTGTACAGTCGGGCAACGCGATCTTCCGTCGTTTCAATATCCCGCGGCGCAGCGTCACCCTTGAGCAGGTAAGTTGTCACATCTGCCGTTGTCGAAATATCACATTGACTCCATTTTCCGATTCCAAACGAGGTATAGCGTTCGGCGTTCAATATGCAATTGTCCGGCTCCTGCGCACTGCCGACGTTGGCAAGAATATCAGGGCCGGTAGTTGTAAACTTGGTCAGCATTGCCGCTTTAACTTCAGCCACCGGGTCTGAACCATTGTTAAACATCAGATTGTCCAACACCTGGATATTGTCGGGGTTCGGTTCGGATTCCTTGTCGCTCGCAACGTCGGTAATAAAGGCCAGATCAGTGATAACAATGCCGGCAGTCTGGTTGCCGGTAATGATATTGCCTTCTATTTTTACATCGTCGGCTGCCATGATCACCATGCCGACACCAACCGGCACTTTCGACACGATAGAACCCGGCGCACCAAAGTTTGGCGTATTGTTATCAACCACAAAGTTGTTGCGGACGATGACATCGTAGGTGGTTTTAATCGGCAGCCCCGGCGTGATGAAGACCAGAATGCCAGCGGTATTATTGTGGGCGTAATTATTTTCAACCAGGGCGTGACGGGTGTTCTCAATTTCGATACCGGCCACGCTGTCAAATACTTCGTTGTGCTTCACGTCAACGTTGTCACACATGCCCACATAGATAGCGGCATCTTCTATGCCACTGAGCACGTTGTATTCAATCAAGCCGTTTTTACCGAACTGGGGGAAGATGCCGTACACACCGGTATCAATAATCCAGTTGTTGCGAATCACATAGTTATTACCCGACTGGCCCATTATGGCATTACCTTTGTAATGCATAATTTTGATCCATTCTATGGTTATGCCATTCCCGGAATAGAGGATGGCATCATTCAACTTGTGATCGCCCTCCATCACCGGCCACTTACCTTCTTTTACCACTCCACGCAGCGTGATGTTGTCCTTGTCGACATAAACGCTCTCGCGATAGGTGCCGGGGTGGATCAGGATGACATCCCCACTGACGGCCTGGTTTATCGCGGCCTGAATGGTGCCACCGTCTTTAACGGTGATCTCCTTACCAAAGGCAGGAAGGGATAGAAGCAAAACGAAGATCAGTGATATTTTATTCATGGGTTATTCTCCCATCGAGACGTGTGTGTTGTGTTGATTATCCACCGGCAAACCCGAGGGAACCCTGGTTGGAATAACAGGCATAAAGCTTTGGTCGGTAAGCGCGGAAAGAAAGTCGACCAGGCGGTCGAGCTCAACATCGGTCAGCTTTGGCTCCCAGATATGCCAATGCAGACTGAGTGTTTCACCTTTCGGCACCGCGTGACCGCGACCTTTTGTGTAGAACTCTACGGTTTCTCGCAGCGTTTTAAAGCGACCGGAGTGCATATACGGCGCGGTGAGCGCGATGTTGCGAAGACTGGGGACTTTAAAGCCACCACGCAATGAGCGATCTCCGGTTGGCCCCTCGGCGCCAATGTCGAGGGGCTTGCCTTCGGGTTCCGGCGTGCCCAGTACCGCGATCTGCTGATTACTGAAAAGTGGCGGTGTATGGCATTCCGCACAGCGCGCTACAAACGAACGGAATACGTTCATACCCGCAATCTCGTTCGCCGTGAGCGCATCGTGAAAGCCATGCGCATACAGGTCGTACCGGCTATTGAGAGAGATAAGCGACGCTTCGAATGCGGCTAAAGCGGTATACACTTGCTCAAGCCGAATCGGCGTTTCTGAAAAAGCTTGCGCAAAAAGCGCCTGGTAGTGGACGTTAGAGCGCAGGGTCGCCAGCAACTGCTCAGGCGTATTCCCCATTTCATGCTTGGCGTAGAGCGGGCCAAGCGCCTGTTCTTCCAGAGCAGTGGCACGAGCATCCCAAAACAGGGTCTTGAGAAAACCAACATTCCACAGACTGGGAGATGAGCGATCCGCAAGCTGATTGTGAATCCCCAGGCTTTGGCCTTTGCCGTCAGTGAATGCCTTGTCAGGCTGGTGACAGGAGGCGCAAGACAGCGAGCCATCACCAGACAGCATCGGATCAAAAAACAGGTAACGCCCAAGATCGATCTGCTGCGCAGTAAAGCCCTGCCGGATCTCGGGCAGTCCCGTCTTCAGGCCGCCTACCCCTGAATTCTGCAGGGAGCCGTAATCCTGATACAGGGTCTGCAGGTAGCAGCGCCCCTCTCTTTGCGTAAAACCTGCCGGGCAAAGCTCGCTCAGTTGCCATTCGCCAGCAGTCGTCGCTGCTGTCAATCCGGACAGCAGCCACAGGCAAAACACCCACGTTCGCAGCATGGTTTATTCGGCGAGCGACTGAATGTAGCTGACAACGTTTTTAAGGTCGGATTCCGTTGGCAAGGCGGGTGCCATCATGACCATCTGCCGACCATATTTATCGTCAGCACCGCGAGCGCGGTCGCGAAACAACTCGAACTGGCGCTGCAGATACCAGTCGTCGACACCGGCGAGGGCGGGCGAGTCAAGCAACTCATTGCCTTCAGCATTCGGGCCATGGCAGGAGCCACAAACCATCGTGTAGTAATCTTCGCCCTTTTTCGCGTTGCCCTTTACCGTCGCGGCGGGCGTGACATCTGGCAGTCGATCAATATAGGACACCAGTGACTCAATCGCTGCCTCGTCGGCAATGGTCGATGCAATAGCGGCCATTTGCTGACCATAAACATCGTCGGGGTGAGTGCCGCGTGCGCCGCTCTTAAACGCCAGCAGCTGCCGCTTCAGATACCAGGGACTTTGGTTAACCAGCGAGGGGGCGTTCAGTGCCTTGTTGCCTTCACCCTTTGCACCATGACAGGTCTGACAGGCGGCAAACAATGCCTTGCCTTCCTTGATATCGCCCTGCGCCAGCAAGGCTTTAGCGTTTGATGCGGCGGCCTGGCCGTCGGCGCTAACGCCCGGCTTGTCGTCACAGGCCACCAGAAACAGGATGCTCAGGCTGAGCGTTAAATATTTGATTATCATTATAATTTCTCGACGTATTCATGCATCTGCGAAGGTCGGTTGCGCCCTCGCAATAGAACCCAACAGGCATCACCGCAACGGACCGGAGAAATTCTACCCTACAACGCCCCGCAAGTGCACACCGATAACATCAAGGTGTTGTCACGACAGCAGGATATTGCGAAGCGATTCCACTTCCTCTCGCGCTTCCCGTAGAAAGAGCAAGCCCTGCTCAGGCCCCAATTCCCCGAACGGCAGGCGATGAAAAGCGGGGAGATTTTTCAGCGCGGGCAACTTTCGCGCCGTCGGCCCACCGAGATAGGTGTGATAGCGCGCAACTAAAATCAGATCTGCAAGATCCGCCCGCTCATGCTTGTCGCGAAGCCACTCCTCCCTGGACAGCCCCGCAACTACCTGATCATGCGGAAACTGCCAGTGGTTCAGAATAAGGCCACTCACTTTGCCAGTGAACTGTGACAGCAGCGCGTCAACAGCACTATGATCGGCCAACAGCGAAGGATACTGCCGGATTTCCGACAAAATCGGCAGCGCACCTATATCCTGCAACAACCCGGCCAACAATGCCTGGTCAGGATTAAATCCACAATGTCTTGCCATCACATGCGCCAGCGAGGCCGTGTAGACGCTGCGCGACCAAACGTCGCGCAAGCGCTCCCTGATGGCCGGTTCCCTCAGGAAAAACAGGGTCTTTATTGCATAACTGGAAGCCAGGTCCCGAACCGCATCAGCCCCCAACCGATTCAGCGCCGCAGGTAGGCTGGACGCCGCATTGGCACGCTGATAGTGGGCGCTATTACTGACTTTGATCAGGTAGGCACTCAAACCGGGATCTTGCTGAATAACGCTGGTCAGGGCGGCAATCCCCAGATCGCGCTCGGTCGCGACAGAGCGAACTTCAAGGGCGATATCCGGTAAGCTCGGCAGTTCCAGCGTACCCTCTTTAAGGGCGCGGGCAATCCGCCCAAGCAAACTGGCTCTAGCCAGCACAGGGTCCTCTGAAGTAGGAAGCTCACCACGAGCGGCAGGCGCCAGCTCGGCATTCTTTATGCGCGACATTCGCATACTCTGCAGCCCCCGCGCTCCGGGAGCAATACGGGTTTGCCGAAGGCGGGGCACAACATTCAGGCATAAAAAAGCCGCGTCATGCGCGGCTTTCGTCAGGCTGGAGTCAGCAAACTATTTGCTGTTTTCAACAATATAGTCGACAGTGGCCTCAATTTCTTCGTCTGAACAGCTCATGCAAGTGCCCTTGGGCGGCATACCGTTAATGCCATTGATTGCATTGGCATAGACCTCGTCCATACCCTTGCCAAGACGGTCGCTCCAGGCAGCCTTATCACCCAGTTTAGGCGCACCGCCCGCACCTGTTGAGTGGCAAGCCATACAGCTACTGTTGTATATATCTTCAGCAGACTTTGCGCCCCCACCGTTAGATACCACTGCCGCGCCGCAGCTGCTATCACCCTGCAGACAAACCTCACCCGCAGGCTTAATGCGCTCTTCCATTTCGGCGCGCTGCTTGTCAGTTAATGCAAACGCTGATACAGCCATACCCAGCAGGGCCAGTACGGCCAGTTTCTTAGCAAACACTTTCATTTCCAATCCACCCTCGGTGCGTAAGGCTCCGCCACACGAAAGCCTCTTAAATTCTGGCTGCGCATTATAGCGGCATAGGCTTTCTCGCACCACTCGCACAGGAAATATTGACGGAAGCCACACCACCCACTTTCCTCTTATGTTTCAAGTGATTAGATGAAAAGCGGGAAATGCTCTATAGTAAGTGAAAATTATCACAATAACGGCCTTGGCCATTCTGGGGAAACTCTCGGCATGAAAACGCCTGCGATAGCATTGACGGCAGCCTGCCTGTGCGCACCACTTTATGCCGCTGAAGCCGAGCCCTACAGCAACTGGTATTTTTCCATGTCTGCCCTGTCGAGCCTCTCGCTGGACGACGGTCGTTTTGACGTAAACACCCCGCCGACCAGCCCTGCCACCATCCTGAACTTCCCCCTTCTTAATACCGGGGGCCTACTCACCCTTTCACCGGGGGGAAGCAACAGCTTTGACACCAGCTATGACGAAGACAACAACGCTGTTCGCTTTTCGCTCGGAAAGAATTTTCGTCAACGTTATCGGCTGGAGCTTGAATACAGCGAGTCTGTAAACGATATCACCGAAGTTGGCGGTGCAGACGCCAGCGGCGAATTGCGCATTGAATCGTTCTTTGCCAACGGCTGGCTGGATTTTCGGCCAGGGGAAATCTGGCAGCCTTATATCGGCCTGGGTGTGGGACAGTCACGTATTGCGCTGGGCGATACCTTTGATGACGCCGTTACCTATCAGGCTGGGGCAGGCATTGCCTGGACACCCATCCCCATATTGACACTGGATCTAGGCTATCGGCACATCGAGTCCGATGAGGTCGAACTCGAGTTTGACAACGGGCAGCTCAACTCGGAGTTCAGCGGTGAAGCTATCGCACTCAATATTCGCTTCAACTTTTTCGCGTCACGCCGAGTACGGAGCATTGACCAACTACCCGCCTCCCGAGCGGACGCAGAGCCGGAGTGCCTTGTCGGCAGTAGTTGCAGCGATGTCGACCAAGATGGCCTGACCGACGACAGGGACCAATGCCCCGATACGCGGGCTGGCACCGCTATCAACGTAGAAGGTTGCGCTGACCGGGACGGCGACAATGTCGCCGATATTCGCGACCAGTGCCCGGATACTACAAGAGGCAGCCCTGTCATGAGTAACGGTTGTGCCGCATTGCAATCGGCTATTTTGCAGGGAGTAAATTTCGAGTTCGGCAGTGCACAACTCACTTTTTCTGCGAGGCTGATACTCGATCGCGTGGCTGAAGCTCTGCAACGCTCACCGGATTTCGCCATTGATATTCAAGGTCACACTGATGACAGGGGGAGCGACGAAACCAATAACCGTCTGTCTGAAGACCGGGCCCGCCAGGTTGCCGCTTACTTGATCAGCCGTGGTATCAATCCCGACCGACTCAATAGCAAGGGTATGGGAGAGGGGGCACCGATTGCCAACAACAGCACCGCCGATGGCCGCGCCACCAACCGGCGAGTAGAGATAATGGTGCTGGACTACCAGGAGCGATAGGCTCTCTTACAGTTATGCCCCCCTTGCCGGCAGGTTAAGTGCCTGCTGCAGGGCTCGCGAAGTACGCCGGGGATAGCGCGTAAACCAAAGGTAGGCTAGCAGAGAGGCAACGTAGGTAACGAAAGAGACCGGCTCGGGGAAACGCATCAGAGCAAGCCCAAGCAGTGCGAACAGCAGGCTGGCGATCTGAATTGTAAGCACTGCGGATGTCCTGCCAAAACCCGCATCCAGCAGCAGGTGGTGTATGTGGTCGCGACCTGCGGTCATCGGCGTCAACCCCATACTGCGACGCCGCACAATAACAGCCGCCGTGTCCATCAGCGGCCAGGCAAGTATATACAGCGCAGTAATCGGGTAAATCACGCCGCGCTGACTCAAGTCGATCAGCAGGTAGACCCCGATAAAGCCAAGTACACTTGAGCCCGAGTCTCCTAAAAAAGTTCGCGGGCGACCCCCTCGCAATCCGGGAAAGTTATACAGCATGAAGGCGCAGGTAGCGGCAATAAAAACCAGGCAGAGCATCCACTGGGCATCCAGCCCCTGCCAATAACACAACGGCGCCATGATAATCAGTGGAATCAAAGCGATACCGGAAGCCAGTCCGTCGAGTCCGTCTATCAAATTCAGTGAATTAACCGCGCTGGCCACAGCGAACATTGTTAGGGGAATGGCCATCACTCCCACAAGTATCGCACCTAAGCCCAGCAAATTTCCGAGGTCATGCAAGGCAACATCGCCAACATAGGCCATCACAGCACCGATCAGCATATGGCACACAAACCGAAAGCGATAAGACAGCTCTATACGGTCATCAATCACGCCGATCAATAGTAGCGGTACGATGCACAGCCAAATCCAAAGACCCGGTGCATCCAGAAATATTTGTGCCGCAAGCAAAACCAGCAGCGAGGCCGCCACACCCAAGCCTCCAACGACCGGCGTTGGCTGCCGGTGCCCCTTACGATGATCAGGGTGATCTATCAATAACAACACCGGTGCCAATCGGATAACGAGCGGCATGACAGCAAAGCCAACAGAAAATACCAGTATTGCCAGCAAACCAGAATGCATGATTACCTCGGGACATTCTGCCGCCCTCCACCCGGAAGACAGCTAACGCAACGAGAACACTGAGCAATGCATCCTGTCGGATCAGAAACCCTCCGCACTGCAGCGGCAAGCTCCCGCCTTCGCCGGAATGGCAAAGGTGCAATTGATCAGAGTTTCGCTAATTATTATCGTTATTTTTCGGTAGTGGACAGATTTAACTGTCGACACCACTCAGCGCATCCCTGCTGTATTTTCCTAAATACCGCCTCATAAACCAAAACAGACCGGCGGTAAGGGTCTGGAATATCGTGTCCACCCATCCAGTGCATCAACTTGACGATGCGGGCCCTATCCTCCGGATAGGCTGAGCGCATCCAATTAAAATGCCCCTCATCCATTACAATTATCAGATCGTGACCAAAAATCACATCATCGCTGATTTGTCTGGCAATATGCGGAGATAGGTCTAACTCACTTTTTCTCGCGACGGCTACTGCCGTCTTGTCCGCCCCATCGTCGACCATAGCGGCGATGCCCGCCGAAGATACCTTGAGGCCAGGCGCTAAACGACGCATTTCATACTCCGCCATCGGACTACGACAAATGTTCGCTGTGCAGACCATTAGCGCGCTGCTAATCACTTTGCAGCTCGCGTTGCCCCCGGCGCTCAGCTGAACAGCTCATGACAAGAGCCAGAATTGCTACGTAAGTTGCTGCATTAGCTGGTATTTGCAAGTTAAACTCCACCGTCGCGTGGATAGCCATTGCTATTGTCGCCATGATGCCGGCGAATGCGACCCCGCCTACCAAGCGATCCCTGCGATTGACAAGCAACCGCAACGCATGAAGCATCACCAATGTGACGATTCCACCAAGTAGCAATATCCCAAAAACACCTGTTTCTATTGCAAACTCCATGTAGTCGTTGTGCGCGTGGTAATGCAGCTTGCTGATACCGGGCGAGCGAAACTCTGTAAAAGTCGCATAAAATGTCCCGCCCCCAGAACCAAAAGGCCAATACGCTTCAACAGCTCGTTGCAAGTCAGGAAAGACATCCACCCGCATTTCAGTAGAAACACGAGTCTCCTCCAAGCGAGCAACAAGCTCATCCAAACCAAACCAGTTACCAATAATCAGAAGATCTATCAGAAAAAATGTTGCAAATAGCAAAACAGCCTTGAAAAACAGTCGGCGCTCACGCAACACAATATAAACTAGCCCAGCAATGGCCAATGCATTGAAGAATGCAATATTACCCATCCTCGATCGCGTTAAAACAAGCGCTATAACCATCACCGCGATCATCACTCTGTATCGCACAGTATCGCTCAGCAGGAAGTCAAAAAAATTGCGGAACCTGGCACGCCAGTTTGTCGCGTGGCGGCCGGTAAGATCAGCCAGAACCAACCCGATCCCAACCGCTGCGGTTAACTGCAAATAGCCCGCGTAGTGATTCCGATTAACAAAAGTGCCTGTTGCCGCATTAAGGTGGGATGCGGCCTCGCCAAACAACCCCTGGTCCGCACCCGACAATAAGAATAACGCTCCATATAAAGCCTGAAAAACTCCCGAGGCCACAACTGCTGCCGCAAAAAACTTTGTGCGACGTGATCCTCTCGTCACTTGGACTATCAACACGAAAAGGCAAAAATAGGCCCCGCTTTCAAGAATGTAGTTTGTCGTCTCGGAAAGGGAAACAGTCCCACGCGAATTTTCCACAAACCCCGCTGATCGTGGATAGATATGCGAAGCAAGATAGGGAGCCAAGCCTTCTAATACCCCAGCTGGGCAAACGAGAATTTGGGCAAGCAAATAAATCAGCCAAATAACCCAAAGCAGTAGAATGGGCCAAGCAGCCCGAAGCGCAGAGCTTACGCCAACGCGCCCGAACCCGACGAGCAATAGCCACAACGACATCAAGGAAAATATACTGCAGCAAAACCACATTAGCGCCCAATCGCGATTCCCGCCCTTCGCAAGCGGCAACACAATGAGAGTGATCAGCAAGCCGGCATAAACCAGCCCGTCTCCACGCCCGAAAAATAAGCGATTGCGGTCGTCATCAACCCCTGCTCGTGGCGCGATCCCCATTATTTTAATCTGGCCCGTTGTCGCTCTTCATACACCGAGCACCACATGTCACCGAAACTCACTTCCCCGCGAAATTGCCTGCAAAACAGAGCACTTCGCTGATACCTTTCCACATCAAAGAAAAACCTCTGCGCGGCACGGCCACTGCTGAGCACAGCCATAATTGAAGGATTCAACGCCTCCCGCTGCCCCTCGTCAAGACCATACCAACTGCGCATTGCAAATACAGCTTTGCGGTACGTAAGCACCCGCTCGGCACCGCCATAACGCTCAACGTTATCAATTGCAACAGACATCCGCTCGTCGAAAATATTCTGCGCGGCGTACAGCTCTGCCAATCGCATCCAGTCGTAGGGCCAAGTCAATCGGAGTGCTATCGCTTCTTCGATTACGCTCTGCGCGCTCGCATAGTCCTTTTGGGTGGTATGGAAATCTGAAAGACTGCTCCGAACAGAGGCCACTAAAGGAGCCCGAGCAGCACCCGTCTCAAGAACGCTAATAGCTTGCTGGGCATCCGGGCTGGAGTGTTTGGCTACACCTTCTAGCAGTGCGATACTGCTATATACGATGGCGTGGTTCGCGCTATAAGTTACCGCGTACAACGCAAGCCCCAGAAGCGGAAGGGAGACTAGCACAAGAAGAAGGCGCGATATTACAGTCAAGGTACTATCCTCTTATCGCATCGTTTGCACTTACCCGTAGTAGCCCTTTCCATGATACGAACTATCCTCGGCTCGCACAGCCCTGACTGGATCAATCCTGTTCAGAACCAGACCAAGAATTGGAACCTGAGGCCTTGCCAAACGCCTCAGTGAGGCCTGAACCAGCTTCATAGGTGTACTGTCATAGCGCACAACAAAAACTATTCCGTCTACCTGCTTTGCCAGTAGCAAGCTATCACTAACCGGTTGGCATGGCGCCGAATCGATAATAACACGATCATAATCTGCAGATACTTCGTCAAGCAAAGCACGAAACTTAGTGCTTGTCAGGACTTGCCCGGGGCTGGGGAGCTCCGTTCCTATCGGAAGCAAATCCAAATTTGGAGCAACTGGGTGTATCGCTTTTGAGGTCTTGTCGAGACGACCCTGAAGCAACTCGCCAACCCCTGGCGAGGAACTTTTTACCCCAAGATATTTCGTCAGATTAGGCTTACGCAGATCACAATCCACTATCAACACCCTTTCCACTTGAGCAAAAGCCAATGCAAGGTTGGTTGCAATACTACTCTTTCCCTCTTGAGGCATCGCTGAGGTAACGAGGATCTTCTTATTCTTCTTCTCCAAGTCCGCTAGAAGAATTCCGGTTCTGACTGTACGAAGCCCTTCAGCAAAAGGGGTTCGAGGGTGGCTTTCAACCACTCTGGAGACCGAGCCTGCGAAGAGCCTGCGCCCCACTACAGGTATACTGGCGAACACAGGGAAACCTGTGTTCTGCTCTAGATCGTCCCCGGTTTTAATTCCCGTATCCAGATAGTTCCGGATCAGCGCGACAACTATGCCAACCAAGACCCCAAATACACCTGCAAAGAACATCGATTTGAACTTATTAGGTTTGAACGGCCTCTTCGGCAGGATCGCGGGATCTATAATCCGAGCTTTCAGAGGCTGAAAATCACCCGCAACGTCAGCCTCTTTAAATCGCTTCAAAATGGTGTTGTACAGTTGGCTATTAGATTCTGTCTCGCGATTTAATATCTGTAGGCGATAATCCTGTCGGTCCAAGGCGCGGATTTGGCTACGCGTTTTTTCTACAACGCCTGACAATGACGCAACATTCCTGCTCGCTATTTCGTATTGGGCCTGGACATTATCTGCTGCGCGCCGGAGCTGCGTGTAGAAGGCGGATTGTGATTCCTCGAATTTTGCTTGTGCCTTTATCATAGCCGGGTGCTTAGAGCCGTACCGGGTTTTCAGCTCACTAATTTCATTCTGGCTCGCCAGAAATACTTCCTTGGTTCGCCGCACAAGCTCATCCTGAAGTAGAGTCGGAACTTGCTGAAGCAGGTAATCATTATAGGCCGCACTTCTTATCTGGGCGTAAGTGTTCTGCAGCTGGGTTTTCTGACGCTGAGCATCACGGAGACGCTGCATATTGTCTGCAAGCTCAGTTTCCAAAATCTGGCGGCCACCCGCGATGCTGACAAGGTCCTGTGACTCCCGGAAATTCTGGAGATTTTTTTCCGACACTTCGAGCTGAGCCTTTACTCCCACTAAACGCTCATTAAGCCACTCAGCCGCCCTCTTCGTTGCCTCAAACTGCGCATCAAAACCGCTGTCAATATATGCTTCGGCCAGCGCATTCGCTCCTTCCTGTGCAAGCTCTCTCGATGTAGATAGAAAATGCACCTGAACCAGCTGGGTATTAACAACCGGCACAAGTTTAGTAGCCCCCAGAAACATGTCCACGAGCGCCGACTGCTCTGCCGACTCACCAAGGGGCTCTTCGGCTATATCCTGCTGCAAGAAATCAAGTGCGGGAAACACAGACACAAGTCGAGACTTGAAAGTGCTTATCGATGACGGACGCACCTTTAACGCCTGCTCGTGCTTCTCCCAGTCGATTCTAGCCACAGCGCGGCTCGCCATATCACGCGAACCAAGCACGGTCACCTGTGTTGCGTAGTAACTCTTTGCTCCCGCTCCTGTTTCGTAGATATCGACATCTTTAAGAACCCCTCCCTGGCGATACTCGATTAGAACCGACGCCACTCCACGGTAAACCGGCTGAGCAGAGTAAACAAAAAGAGCTGATACGAGTATAAAAACAACCGAAATTCCGACGATTTGCCATTTGTAGTCAAGCACCGACCTAAGCTGACTGAAAATGTCCTCAGGCTCACCAATTACCTCTTCTTGACCACCAATCATCCGCGACACTTAAAAAAACCTCTCCTCAACAACCAGCGTGTCCCCCGGACCGAGGCGCATATTCAGGTCTGCTGATACCCGGTTCTGGTATGAATCGCCTTCTCTCATCACAAACAATCCGCGCTGCGATGCCAAATCGGTTAGCCCTCCTGCCAGCGCAATAGCCTTCTGCACAGTCAATCCCGGCACATAAGCGTAGCCGCCAGGTTTCCGCACCTGTCCATTTACGTAGACAGGCCTGGATTCAAGCAGATAGACTCGCACATCCGGGTTCACAAGATACCCATCACGCAAACCGGAACGAATTTTTTGCTGCAACTGGTCAATGCTGCTGCCGGCCACTCGGATCTCCCCTAAGAAGGGGTAACTTAGATAGCCGTCTTCTTCAAGGCGAACTTTAACTGTTAGATCCTGCTCCCCATACACCTGTATCTGGATCAGATCTCCTGGTCCAAGACGATAGGTTTCCGAAGAGTCGGCGGCAGAAACCATTGCACTCGCGCATAAAACCAGCCAAGTTAAGAGGGCCGCAAAGGGAACATTAAAATGCCGGAATACCAAATTCATCGCCTGTATTGAAATCCAATTTGAGCGATGTTTTTCTCGTAGATGCGCTGAAAGATTGTGGAGTCTCTATCTAAGTACTGATACTTCGCAAATACATCAATTGTTTTGGACACTTGCAGCGTTCCGCCCACTGCGAAAGCCACTGTGTCGTCCTCTCTATTTATGTCTTCAAAATCCCTATCTGAATAAGTCGAACCCACGTTGGTAGAAAAAATTCGACTCCACTGCTGAGACCACGAAACAGAAATGGTTTTTGTGTCAATAAAGCTTGAGTTAGTTAGGAAACTTTCTTCCGTCTCTCTCGCTGTAGTTAAATTAATTGTTGTTGTTATTCTGGGCGTCCACTGCAAATTTGCAGCCCAACCCACCGCAGAAAAAGTTTCAAATCCTGCTGAGTCAGGATCCCGGTCCACCCGGCTAACCAAGAACCGGCCGGTCGTCTTGCCGCTAGCTATCCACTCTGCACCAACAGTTACCCTACCCTCGTTCGCGCTTCTGTCCCGCGAACCAGGCCTGACCTCCCCGTATTCGATGTCACGGTTGCCCAACTTAAACAGCAGTGCCGTTTTCGGGCTCGCATTAAAATAGAGCGTTGCCGCTTGGCCGAAGGCGTCGTGGTCCAAAAATCGAGTGCCTAAGTCTCGATTTGTTGTGTACTCTCTGTCAATGTAATTCAAATCCAACTCAAGATTGAAGTAAGCGTCTCTCGCGCCATAGCGATAGCTGAGGTTTCCTACAGCCTGATCATACTCATCAAGTTCCTGACTTCTCAAGCTCGTTCCTTCGGTTCGCCTACGCCCGAAAGCATCATGCTCGTCTTTTCCGGCTACCCCCAGAAAAAACCGATGCCTGGTGCCGCCCCTATAGCTGTAACGGCCATAAATATGGCTATCAACATAGTCGTCCTCGCTCCCACTATCAAAGAAGCCACCTTCAGCTAGGGCTCCGACAACCAAGCGTGAACGCACTGTATTACTCTGTATTTTAATACCCGGCGAGACAACAGCTCCGTTTACTGATTTTTCATCAGATCCCGAGAAGTAAAAATTGGAGTCAGACAGATACGCCGCACGCAATTCAGGAGACACTCGAAGACCTGGCGCGAGATCAAGCTCTTCTCGCTCAAAATCCGCGCTGGCAGCGACCGCCAAGCCACCGCCAAGCATAAGTGAAAGCAGTTGTTTTCCAATGTTCATTTACGAAACGCCTATCCTTTGCGGAAACACTTCACACGCTAGAACTGACCCTCCGCAAAAGGAGCGGGCTAGTATTTAAACGTTGAGCGCACAATTATTTTTGCAGCCTGTCTCAGGCTGGGCTTGCCGGTGGATCTACCGGATCGCCGGATCCATCCTCAAAATTGCCCGGCACATCATGCAATCTCTCAGCGCAGCGATCTATACTGCTACACCCGAACACTTCAATCGTGTTGTCCAAGAGAGCGGCCAGCGACGGGTAGCCCCTCAATGCCACTGAAGCTAGGTCGAGCGCCTTTTGCAGTGACTGCGTATCTAGAACAACTGCCAGCCCCTGAATAACTTCTTGCAGCAAACGAGGTGCATTCTTGGCTACCTCAACGATCACCGCTGCCGCCGCAGAGGGAGACGCGCTGCCCAACTTAACCAGAGCGTCAACGACCGACTCTCCTCCAGCTTTAAGTACCGAGCGGGCTTCAACGCCAACTGGGTTTTCGGGACGGGGATCCTGTTGCGCGAGTGCGCCGGCGGCCCAAAAGAGCACCAAACTCACAAAGACAGCCACTGTTCTAGTTTTCATCGCCCACCTCTTAGAATAATACCGGCCAGCCTACGACCAGACAGATTACACCAAATAGTACCAACAAACACGCCCCTACGGGGAAACCCGTTGGTTTACAAGGGGAATTCACGGTAAAATGAGACAGACTTCACGTCTATTGAGGCTGCCTGGCTAGCACGCCCTTTCACAACCGGCCCTCCGAGGGGCGCGCACAACAGACCTCGCCGATGCCCCCTCACAGATACCTGACAAATGGCGGCTTTTACCCAAAGGGCGCTAAAACTCGTATCCAAAACGCTGGATTTCGTACGCAAATAGCCTCTCCACACGCTCCCTCGATGCTCGGGTATAGTAGTCACGATACCCTCCGACTCTACCGGTGGATACATTATCGCGCGGCAGAACCAGCTGCCCACTCGGCAAGCCTAGCGACCCAAGGTATAAGGGCAGCACTTCCGACAGCTCCTCAAAACGCAGTATGTCTTCAACCAACTCTTCTCCGTTAGGGCCACAAATGAAATTCTTAAGGGTCAAATTTGGCCTGGATTCAAGGTTCAGGCTTAAGACAAAGTCGTCGAAGGACAGCCGGGAGCGAAGCCTATAGCTCACGTATCGCCGCACGTTAGTCAGCGCCCCCATACTCGGGTGCCAGGCAAACCGACGGCTAAAGTGGTAGAGGGAAACCACCCGATCGAAAGGATTCCGAACAACACAAAAGTGGCGGTACTGTGCCCAGTCATACCCCCACGCCGACATTTCGCGCCGACAGTCGACCGCGTTAATATGATGAAAAAAGGGACTGCTTGGCCCCGTGAGTTGGCGGTCA
>DIBR01000053.1:0-29194 GCA_002415025.1 Spongiibacteraceae bacterium UBA5047 | reverse complement strand
AATACCCGCTATGTCAGCATAGGGTTTCAATAGGGCACCAATGGAAGTACTGGCTGCATGCGATGTCGCCAGAAAGACAAACCTGTACCGATGGGATATATTCACTGCTCGACAGCCCTCACGCCGCGCTCCAGATTCCAATCGCCGACCAACTCTCCAATACCCCCCCGACCGCCAACCACCTCATCCAGCCGCCTTTGCGTACAGCCCACCCAAACGCTCCCCCATTTTTTCCAAACTAAACTCTTTACAAGCAAGCAGGTAAGCGTTCATCCCCCGCCGCTCAACCACCCGCCCGGAAGAATACTCCTGCAACGCCTCTGCCAAGCCGACACTGTCTTTGTGCCTGAAAATGGTGCCCGCGTCGTGCTCGGCGACATAGCTAGCCAACCCTACGTGATCACTCACTACAACGGGAATCCCCTCCGCCATGGCCTCTGCAGCAGCATACCCAAAATTTTCGCTCAGCGAAGGAAGCACCAAGACATCAGCACGAACCAACAGCTGTCGCTTTTCGTCGCCTACAATATGACCGTGCCAGACAATTTGCTCAGCTACTCCCAGATCGGAAGCCATGGATACGAGACTGCCAACATAGTCCTCCGCGCCACGCCCGAGCACGTCAAGCTGAACTCTAAGCCCCCTCTTTCGCAGCAAGGATAAAGCCTCCAGTAGAGTAGGGATCGACTTAATCAGATCAATTCTGCCAAGAAAAATCACTCTTAACGCCCCCGCCCCATCGGGCTTCGCATGCCGAGGCATAGCTGGGATCGAAACACCGTGCGGAATGGTTAAAACCGGAATTTTTCTATCCAACCTCAACAAGCAGTCCATTTCTCGCTGACTCGTTGCTATCACTGCGTACGCCTTCCTCAACAGAAAACGGCCGCATAGCGAGAAAAATATACTGCTGACAAGCCGCCTCCTGACGGTAACCGCCATCGATTCAGGTAGCAGGCCGCCAGATGGCGTAACGATAAATGGGACGCGGGAATACCAGCAGAGTAACGATCCAACAATAAAGTGCCAATCTGTAACACCGTGAACGTGCACGATATCTATATCTCCGAGAGCTTTGGCCAGCCAGCGCCGAAGCAGGATCGCGTTGACAACTTTCGATCGCACCGACCGCCCAAGGTAAACCGACGAGGCAGCATATCGAGGCCGCTCACCAGGCATTAACGCGGCATAAAGCAACTCATATTGTGAGCTGGGCAAGATTCGCGGGAAGGTTGCAAGATACGCTTGTATACCACCATATTCGGAATCAAACAGCCACCGAGAAAGCTGCAAGACGCGAAGCCGCCGGATCGGCGAAATCACCTGCTTGTCCAACTGCATAGATTTCGTAACTGACTCCAATTCACTAAGCCTGATACAGCCAATTCAGCTCGTCCGCAAACACTTCGTTCAGTTGCTCAATCACAGCCGGAGAAAGCTTATTAAGATAGTCTCCCGGCATGCCACGCCTCCTGTGCGAGTGCTGGTTTTCACTCCGCTGCTCATCTACACCAGCCATCTTCCTGTAGCGGGCCACATCATCCTGAGTGAAGCTAACGTCCAGACGACTGGCCAAACACCGCGCCCATGAATCAAAGTCGTGCCACATCTGCTCGTACGTCAATACGACGTCTCGATCAAGATTTTTTCGATAAGCGCAATACACCTCCTTGACTATAGGCGCCTGCTGCAACGCATACTCATCGATGGTTAACTCGTCGGCATTGCGACGGCTTGACTGGAAGTTTTTACGACGAAGCCCATTGTTCGGTGAACGGTGACTAAAACGTACAGAGAAGTAGCCGGAAACTATTTTGTCTCGCGGATCTCGAAGCATAGCAAACACCTTGGCTCTGTCCAGATGCTCTACATCAATGTACTGGCGCAATGGAGCGTACAACCCCCCTCGATCAGCGATTAAGCTCGTAGCATGGTCGCGCAGGTATGGATAAATTGGATCGGAGCGCGTATCCCAAAAATACGCAGCGAGGTCCAGAGGCTTAAGATTCAAGTAGCGACGATTAACATCCACTAACAACTTATCCATCAGCGTTGAGGCGCTTTTGTGTGTTGTAAAAAACACAACGCTAGGCGAGCGACTGCGCAACTTAGATCTACCAGTGACATGAAGGTGCTCACGGTGATACCGCAAAAACTGCAGTGCTCTGGATGGCGCATACGTCGCCAAGAAATTTAACGTGGTCCGTTCAGACATATTGGCACACCAAAACAGCTTTCATATCGGGCTCAGGATCCTGTCACCCACGACTGTTTGAAAGAATCTTCCAACGATTCAGTAAAAACTGCCTTACGAGAAGGATCATCCACAAAAGGACCACACCCAACCCCAGACGCATCACCTCACGTACCGCTCTGATACTTATGAATAGCACCATTGCTATGACACCATACATTAGTGCTTTGCGAATAGTGACCGGTGGAACCAGTAGGCCGTTAGCGAAATAGGCCATAACACCGAACGCAAATCCGCCCAGAGAAACCCCAAGAAAACCACCAATCAAATAGAAGTCGCACACACTGGAGCAGGTCCAAGTCCACGATGGCGCTTGCGGCAGATGAGAAACGTAATCCCTAATTGGAAAAGCATGCACCGCAGGCTTTCCAGGCAAAATAGAGCGCGGAATAGGTGCAGCTAATATTGAGTATATTCCCTCCCAACCGGTATGCGGATGACGCTCAGGCACTACGTCCATAATGTAAGCCATGAACTTGAGATTCCTGTCTACTTTGATAAGGGGCTCATGTCCACTATAGTCTTCGTAAACAACCCGCTCTTCAAAAACTGCAGAAAACCCCTCATTTCGCCATGTCACCATGATTTCCATCAAGTATATAAGACACGCCGCAACGGCCGTGGCCGCAACCAGGTGACGCCACTTCAAGGGGCGCAACAATAATAGCCACACAAAGAGGGAAGCGCCAACCACCATACCCACGTGCCGCCTGCCACCACTTTGAATAACGATGAATAGCGCAATTATCCCTAACAGCAAGCAAAGAAACACCCTCCAACTAAAGCGACGCTCCATGTAGAAAAGCGCAACAGTCAGCGGAGGGATGAGCTTACCCAAGTTCTGCAGGTGAACAAGAATCGTATCCAAGTTAGCCACATCCAATGTGTGCCAGGGCGACTCGAATCGGGGGGCAAGGAGACCACCTGCAATACACATCAAATCCAATTTACATGCGATAAACACTCTAAGCATTGACAATAAGAAGGCCGACAAAACTGCCACAAATAGAAAGTCCGCATCGATACTTACGAATTCTCGCACACTCGCCTTCACTTTCAACGTCGAAGCCCAAATGCTTCCCACCCATACTGACACGCCAAACAGCGCTATAGCGCAGAATGACTTGACCATCGCAGTACGGGAAACCCCCCAATAGTCGTATGCGCCCTGAACAGCGTCCAAAACCACCCAATAGAAAATACCCAGCATCACGAGGTTTTCGACCCGGAACAAACTATCTGGCTGGCGAGCAACGGCAATTATGACGGTCAACAGGAGACCTAGAGCCAACACCGCGCCGGCGGGCATCATCTCTGTCGCCCCCATATACTTGTATTCCGGCAGGATTAATATGGAACACATCCAGCCCAGCAAAATCACGTAAATTGGCCAGATAGAATGATACTGACTACTTTTTTCGTCCAAAGAATTGTCGCCCAATTAGCAATATCTCACGTATAAGGACCTTTCAACAACGACATCCCAAAGCATGTGGAAGTCTACTGAATACATTCGGGCTTCTCTCCCCCCGCTGCATGCCAGCGATATGCCGCGAGTAGTTGCAACGCCACACGCTCTCGCGAGTAAGCACCTAGCACATGCTTTCGCCCAACACGTCCCATCGCCGCCAGTTCCGATGGCGTTTTTTGAAATGCTGTTAACAGCGCCTCAACCAAGAACTCCTTTCCGCAGGGAACCCACCAACCACAATTGAGCGAATTTAATACCGCCCAAGGAGCAGCGTGTGTCGTAATAACCGGCACTCTGGCAGCAAGTGCTTCAGCAACAACAATACCGAAATTTTCAGAATAAGTAGGAAGAGAAAAAATATCGGCTTCAGCATACAATTGCCACCGATCTGCATAAGGCACCGGACCAATCAGAATGACCTCAGCGCCCAATGCGTGCCTACGGATGGCACCCGACACCTCAGAAGTATGCCCTTCCTCATCGTGGCCTGCGATCACCAGCTTCCACCCAGTAGGGCGCACGACTGCCCAGGCCTCTATCAAGTCAAGCAAGCCCTTGGATCTATGAATCCTCGACATAAAGAGCATAATATTCTCTCTGCCCCAGCGATAGCCCTTAGCAGGCATAACATCGGGCACAGGTACAATATTCGGCATCAACGCAACTGGAGACATCACCCCCATTGCCCTCACGCCCAACCGCTCGTCCTCCGACGCAACGCAGATCATCGCGTCTTGCACGCATTGTTTACCGTATATATGCCATGCCAGCCTCTTCTTTACAGCCTTGTATTGAACCGCCCAAGGCTGAAGAAATCCATGGGGGCTTAAAACAAATGGCAGTGCAAATCTTTTTGCTACAGAACGTGCGACGTAAACATTCGGCAGCCACAAACCGTGAGCATGAATAAGATCAACCGGATGACGCTCGCAGTAAGCACTGAGCATTCTACGCAGCGAGCTGGCTCTAATCCCGTCGAGCGAGAACCCCCGGCTATACGAACACAAATGAACTTCCACGCGCTCACTGTTAGGACGACGTGGCAAACTGCCTTTAACGTCTGAGTGAAGTGCAAATACCGCCACCTCAACGCCCGACTGACATAAGGCATCGGCTAAGTCGCAAACTGCACTAGTGATGCCGCCACCTTTCTCATCAAGCGTCTCCGTGACAAGAGCAACGCGACAAACCTGCTTATCGAGGGCTTCAGATGCTGTGTTCAAGCAACCGCCTATATATACTCACTGCCGCCAGTCTAGCATCCTCGCAAGAATCGAAAGATATTTTTTCTTTGTACAAATTTCTCTCAACACTTGGTGCCGGAATAGATCGAGGGTTGACTTCCCCGCCATTGGCGTATCGATTCGCCTGGATAATCGAGTTCATGACTTCACCCTGACTTTCGCGCAAGCCCTCTGTAGCCAATAAAAGTCCAAAACGCTCATTAATCTTCCTAACGACCGCCTCTATATCTTCTACAGCCGTTGAAAAATGTGCCAACACCAACGACTCCTTTAGAGATTCAACTTCCGAATAGAAGTCTGCGTAGTCTATAAAAGCATGCTTCGGATGAATATCCGGCCGCCTTACCAAAAGTGATCTAACTGCCGAATCTGGGTCGCGAATGATCACCAAAACAGGAACTTCGTAGCCAACCGCCAATTTCACATGAGCAGCCGCATGCAGGTGATTCGCAATAACAATCCCCGGATTACTTTGCCTAATGGCCAGAACAGTGTAGGTATTCGCAGATCGGGGATAACCCTCTATTAAAATATCGGTGTCACGCCTCACCAGAAGCTTGGGTCTTGGTCGGACGAAACGGAACTCAAAATAGGTCAAGCTAGGATTCTTGCGAACTAATCTGCGGAATTGAAATTTGATAATGCGCTGCAATTTCAACAGACTAACCACGAATCCGCTCAATAGTCGCTGTTGTCGATATAGACGGCGTGCGCGGAAGATAAACAACATCACAAGCGTCTCTCAAGTCGTCAAACTTTCCCTTCCAATCATCTCCCATAACAAGCACACTCGCGCCGTTTCGCTCTATATACTCTCTCTTATACGCGAGAGACTCTTCGAAGAAGACCTGATCTACACATCGCAGCGACGCGACCAACCGAGCTCGCTCCTGCTCTGGAAAAACCGGCGCACGGTCTTTTTTCGTAAGATTCAGTTCATCGGTAGATATGCCTACTACGAGTGAATCACCAAGAGCCCGCGCCCTCTCCAGCAAATTCAAGTGGCCGACATGAAATACATCAAATGTTCCAAAAGTAATAATTTTTCTATTCATTTCACGACCTCAGATGATAGCGCCGCGCCACACGAGAACCCGCGCCCCCAAAAAGAGTAGCCCCAAACGTCAACCAGGAACTCACGTTCAACGGCGACTGGAAGAACGATTTTGCTGCCCAATATAGCGGTTGCAAATAGCCCGACTCGTCGCTTTCCCGGAGGGCGACGGCAATAGATCGATAATATTCACCCAAGATCGCCGGGTGCCGCTCAAGCAGATCTCGCTGCGTTTCCAGCATGATTTTCAGGTCCAGCGCACGTTGCCTTGTCAGGCTCAGCAAACTTCCTTCAGTAAAGTAGGCAACGACAAGTACTTCGTTCACATGAACAACTCTGTATTTGCTAGCAATTTTAAGTGCCAAATCCCAATCCTGAATCCGCTTTATATCATCGTCAAAACCGAGTTTCTTTATAACTTCAGAACGCACAAGCCATGTTTGCGTCCAGATAAAGTTACTTGAAAGAAGACGAGCTACGAATGCATCTCTCGACGCCGGCATAACGCCTGATGGGATTACTCGAGTCGCTCCGCCCTTAAGAATTCGTGCCAAAGAACAGAAAACAAAGGCCGTATCCGGCTCCTTTACAAAAACGTCAAGTTGACGCTCCAGGCGATCAGGCAACCATTCGTCGTCGCTGTCCTGAAACGCGATAAACTTCCCTCGGGACGCCTCGACCCCCACGTTCCGAGCAACACTCACTCCGCAGTTACGCCCCAAGTCGATATAGCGAACTCGCTCGTCATCTATAGAACGTACAATTTCCGCTGTTTCGTCGGTCGAGCCGTCATCTACAATCAGAAGTTCAAGATGTGAATGCGATTGCCTCAAAACACTGTTAATCGCCCGCAACAACGTCGCACTTCGATTAAACGTCGGAATGATGACACTGACAAATGGCAGCGAACCCATGTTTGTTTTTCCCCTTACACTACCTAAGCCTACGAACCGCTCCTGAGATCCGCCTGATTGCCAACAAAGCCTTTGGACTTATCATCGCCATGACGAAATACCACCACAATCTCAGGCTTTTGCGATTGTTACTCAAAGCCGCTTTGAATAGAGCGCTCGTCGACGACCACATACGCAAGCGAAGCCCCAGCAGCCCGAGCTCTGTATATAATCGCGAGAGCACTAACGGGTGTGAGCCAAGAGCGCATTTATGTTTATCGAGAAAAAAGGACAAACTGGAAAACCGATAGTCCAATCTCCAGTTTAGACTGTCATCCCCCCCACGCTTGACTACTGTAGGCGACGGTAGCACTCGGATTTTACCAACCGAAAAAGCCCGAAAAGCGAACTCCCAATCTTCCAAGTTTCGCATCGCTTCTTCGAAGCCTCCCATTTCAAAGAAAGTAGAACGGCGAATCAACCAGGTTGGCGTTATGTAGCGAAAATCGTACAACTTCGAATGCTCCCAAACCCCGGTCAGCATCCATTCCTCTGCCCCTTGACAGGAAACGCCACCGTCTCTGTCAACAATCAGATAACTACTGCAAACCATCACCACGTCTGGAGTATCAAACAATGGAACCTGATTCTTTAACTTGTCAACAAGCCAGATGTCATCGCTATCCTGGAACGCGAGAATGTCTGACCGGGCAAATGTCGCACCATAATTTCTCGCGGCGGCCACGCCCCTACAGTCAGCCGGACTGACGACAACGCTCAAACGGGGATCACGCAAAGTCGCCAAGACGGAAAGAGTGGCATCACTTGAGTGGTCATCTACCACTATGACCTCGATATCTCTATAGCTTTGCGTTAGCACCGACTCGACTGAAGATCGTATGCTATTCTCGCGGTTTTTTGTGGGGATAATTACTGAAATCGAAGGTTTCGTCATTTTCTAGAGAAATCCGACTATACTGCCACGACCAATAGCCGGCTGCCGCACGGAAACTACAACACAAAGCCTTCTCAAATCCTCCAGAATTGTCACCACTTACCTCTTTAGCCACTTCTTTATCGATAGCAGCAATGCGCGACCGCCAGGCACCAGCATTAGCTGCTTCACCAATGCTCGCCGAGGGTTATACCGAACGAATTGCGGATGGAGAAGAAATGCCTGCACAAGATGTCGAAAGTGAAATTTAAAAGTAGGGTCGGGAGAGAACCTTAGGACAAGCAGGTGGCGGCTGGCCCGCGCCCAGCGCCGTACATCTGAGGGTGCCGATGCCAACTCCTTCGACTCCGAAATCATCCGCCAGTAGTCGTCCCAAATACGGCGATATTTCTCCGGGCTCGTTCTCTGCCCGGGATATCTCCTCCAGCCCGACAAAACTGCAGGTAAATGAATCGCTTGAGTATGGAATAGCAGCCTCATCCAAAAGTCCAGGTCACATCCATAGTAGGCGGGATTCCAGTATCCAACTTTGCCGATCAGGCTCCGCTTAAAAAATATAGAACTTTGCGGTATGCACATGGAAACTGCAAACAGCTCAGACCAACCCACGCCCTTAAAACGGCGGGTATAATCAATATTCCCGTTCGAATCAATGCCGGCTACGTCTCCAAGAACAAACCCAACATCAGGCTTGGAAGAGAAAGTCCGAACCACCTGTGAGAACGCATCCTTGAAATAGATGTCGTCGGAGCTTTGGATACCTACCAAATCTCCCGTGGCTAACCGCAAGCCTTTATTCACGGCGTCTGCGGGGCCCTCGTCCGTTTCAGACAACCACCTCAATGCAGAAAACCTTTCGTAGTCCCTTAGTATATCAATCGTTCCGTCACTGGAACCACCGTCGACAACTATAACCTCATAAGGCTCAACTGACTGCGAAAATATAGAATCCAGAGTCGCTGCAATGAAATCAGCCTGATTATAAGACGGTACAACGATTGACAAACGAAGTTCAGCGTCGACTGCCGAAGCAGAAAGATCTTTTCCCACGATGATTATTCAACCCGCTCAAATAGAAAAAAATTGTCGTAGACCCGAACAAGTTCACGCACTTCAGGCTCGCCGTACACCGGCTCTTCACATTTCAACTTGTAACCGGCAGCCAAAATATCCGGAAGAAAGTCATGCTTTTCCCCGCCGACCTCGGTTGTATACATACCACTTTTATCGTTTGGCACGACCAGAAGGTGGGGTATACCGAGCGCGGCGACCCTGGCGACCCACCATCGGACCGCCTCTATAGTGCACTCCGAAAAACTATGTACATTAACCGCCAAATGATAATGCTCGGGCTCTGTATTCTGCGCAAAGTCTTGCAACGGGATGCTCCTCGCGACCCCTTCGACTCCTCGGTATTTTATATAGAAGTCGCATAAAAAGCTGGATTCAGCAACCGCGTCTACGCAATCATAGAGTCGAAGATTTGCCAGCGATCCACACATTCTATGAGCTAGCCGACCGTATCCCGCGCCAATATCCAGTACCTTAAGATCTGGGATTGAACCCACCCCCAATTGCCGATCCAGAAAGTTTATTTCGTTGACCGAATCAAGGAGATCTCTGCTAACCATGCCTCGGTCACCGTAACGATATGTCAGGCAGTCGAATGCTCCGTCCTCTTCCAATACGTCCAGTAAATTCAGCTGATCGACAGACTCGACGTAACGCAGAATTATATACTGTTTCAAATGCAACTCATCGCGCAGCTGCCGCGTCTGCCATACATAAGCATTGTCGGCTCTAAACGACGGTAGAGACAGCTCGCGTTGCAACACCGCATCATCCCAGCGAGAGTGGTTACACACAGGCAAATCAAGGGCCGCATAGGTGGCCTTTAGTCCAATCAGTTCTGCGTTCTCTGAACGTAACGCCGCTGCAGCATCACTCGGACAGGTCCAGCCGGAATCGCTACCGACCTTGCGAACTCTCCGGATCTCAAACCCCAAAAAGTCAAGAACCGCACGAATTCCTCTATTCAACAGCCCAGTAATCCACGCCAACATTCGTCTTGGTGCTGTGCGCTTGTGATTCAACCTAAGAAACTCCCTACTATCACCACTACTTTAATTATCCCCAGCGGGGGGATCTATCTGACGCGTTTAGCTTGCGAAGACAACCACCACAAAAGCCGCGGAGGACACCAGCGCAATATGCGGTTCCGCCAGCTAACGCCTTGCATCTGCACCCTGCCCGCCCAGGGCGTATGACTCAAATGAAACCAGTACAGGCTTCGATACTTGTGCCTACAGCGACAATGCCAGGGTTTATACGGACCGATAAAATGCACAATAGCTGGATGCTTCTTCGCCCGTTCGACCTCGGGCCTGGACAGGGGAAGCTTCGCCGGAGGCAAGTCAAAAATTGTATTCTGAGCATTCCAGGCCGCGTCCAATCTGAACCAGCGTTTACGGAATACAACGTTCAAAGCGTTTTGATCCGGCCACTCTTGGTTCGCCTGTACCCATGCTTGGTTCAACAGGCGCCCGCTCAAACCCAGCCGCTTCCATTCGCTCAACTGCAGCAAAAGCACACCTGAATTGAAGTAATCCCCACCCTGCACTTCCAACGTTCTCAAAAAGGAAGTATCCATAAATGGATACAGGGGATTTATAACTGCGCCAAGAGGAAAACCGTGAAGCTCAGTTTCCCACAAAGGCTTTAGTGACCGAAGAACCAAGGTGTCGGCATCCAGGTATAGCACCCTCTCAGAATCACCCTTAATTAGATCCGGTAAAAGCACACGATACCACGCCACCTCTCCGAATCTCCGGTTTGAAGGAAACTTGGCCTTTTCTTCGTCGCTGACCAAATAGGCATTCCAAAAATTACCAGACGCCAAAACGAATTTTTCAAGCAGGCCAAGAGAATTGTCAGACAACGACGAGTCGTGCAGAAAATGAACGCGGATCGAAGATTTTTCATGTACCGAGAACACTGAATCGAGCATTGCCGCACAATGTGGCACGTAGGCTTCATCAGCCGCACAAGCGATATCAATCATCATTCATGTCTGCGCAATTTCGGGACGATACTGAATACACAACGAGAATTTCGCTATAAACCAATTTCCTGAAGAATACTCCCGCAGCTGTCAGCAAGCCGACTGTCGTAAAAAAGATCTCGCATAGCAGCATCTTCACTCTCACCACAAGACTCTACTGCCGCAACTTTTTGGAAGTAGTTTTGAAGGCTCACGTCGTCACCTAGAAAGTGAAAACACCCGCTTTTCCGCAACAGGTCTACAGGAATAGTCAGATCGCGCGAATACATTCTCTCATCAAATGCCAATATAGCCGCAGGCTTTGCAGTAACAAGATAGTCAATCAAGACCGACGATACGTCGGAAATAAGCCCATCTGTAATCGCTATAAAATCGTACAGCTGCGCCCCGGACTTCGCCCACTCAAGTGAATTTATGAAGCGTATACTTTTCAAGCCACGCGGCGGATCCACTCGATTAAGCCCATCGTAGGGATGCAACTTAACGACAACCGTACAATTGTTGACGCTCGCCAATCCGTCAATTTTCTGCAGTGTTTCTGGCTTCATATCATTCAAAAAACTCCTGAAGCCTGCCGCAGTCCCTGCTGAAGAGCCTGCATCCTCGGTCCGGTACGTTGGCATCCACAGTACTATCTTTCTATCGCCACAGATTCCCAAACGCTTCAGTAGAGCACTGCGGGCTGCTTCCTTATGGGGGCCGGACTTCAGAAAATCGCAACGCGGCAAGCCGGAGACCAAAACTTTCTCCGGCGGCGCATTAAAGGCCGCCGCAATTATGTACTTAAAAAGGTGTGATGTAGCAATATGTAAAGTGCCGAAAGTGGGACGAGGATTGGGAGACACCAAGTTCAAACGGCCAATACATTTAATTGGCATACCGTGCCAAAGATTAACTACGTTTCGGCCTGCCTCCGCTCTCGAATAGGAGTATGCTCCGTGCGTATGAAATACATTCCTGCATCTCAGGTGCCTAAAATATCCTGACAGACTGTGTTTCTTGAAAACCAACAATGAGTTGTATTGGTCAGGATTTGACAAAAGATCAAATTCCTTCCGAATTCGGTCAGCAATCGAAATATCTGCTACCAGCCATACATGGCAAAGATTACTCCGATTCTGCAGGATATGGCGATACATGTAGAAAGCGTTGTCGGTATAGTCAGGACTGCTCACATAACAAACTGCATTTGCATCTTTCGGCAGGACTAACTGAACGATTCGGTCAAATATTTCGAGAATCTTATATAGCATAACAATCATCAAGCCAAGCTAGGCTGATACAGACGTCTAGCGCGACATCAACCACGAGAACGTTTATTGAGCATATTTTTTCTCAGCGCGCGCCTGAATTGGTCTAGCAGCTTTAACACCTTTATTGCTGCGGGAGTGGGAAAAGGCCTTAGCAACATATTCACAAGACTTCGACCTTCAATTTCAACGTCTGGCCAAGGGGATTCCCGCCGATACCGTAGGTAATGACTACGGAACGGATGCCTACTCAAATAGTGCCAAGGCTTCAAGCCTCCCTCGAAATGCAAAACCCCTGGATTTCGCGTCGCATCGTTAACAGCTGCTGCACCGTGAACTAAACTTGCCTCCCGCAGATAAAAAAGACTGTTTTGGCAATTCCAGCGAGGGTGAACGAACCTGACGTACGATTCCGCCACTACATTCAACGCATCCTGATCTGGCCACAGCAGCCTGCAAGGAGGGTTTCGACCATAATCTGCCACTTTCTTATGGAAGTCTCTTGCTCGCATTTCCGCCAGGTTCATCAACAAGACGCCACTATTGGCGTAACTACTATCTAGAGACAAACCAAGCGACCTAGGCCACGACGCGTACTCTGGCTCGAGAACATTCTTCACCGCAGCAAAAAAATTACTGCCCAACTGCGTATTCCAAAGCTCGGACATGTCGCCCATAACCAACGTATCGGCATCCAGATATAAAACTTTTTCATTCTCCGGCATCAAAACAGGGAGAAAAACGCGATACCACATCAAAGGCGGAATATTCTTCAGGCCCGGCAGCCCACTCACCCAGCCAGGGGGGATACTGTGAGCCTGGAATACACCGCTCTCACGCACAACCATTCTCCCGAGCAGAGAAAGTGATTGGCTCGACAGAGCATCATCGCATAAAAAATGCACGCATACATTTGAATTTGTTCGAAGTAACGATAGAAGCATTACCGCACAATGAGGCATATACTTTTCGTTAGATGTACACGCTACGTGAATCACAGCGACAGACTACGCGTGAAAATTTCCTTGATCACAGCATCTTCATAATGACGATTGAAATTCCTCAAAAACTGGGCGAGGCATTCCCGGGGTTGCCGTCGGCCCATCAATTATGCGCACAAACTCTCTTTTCTTTCCTCGCAATTTTCGCACAAGAGTATAACCAGGAATAAGCGGCCTTAGCTGGCGTGGTGAAAGATAGCGAAAAAACCCGGGGAAAAGCACAAATGCGAGCAGAGCGTGCCACCTCAAAGCATACAAGTTTCCGGTAGGATGGCAACGAAATGCCATGATATGGCGGGAAGCGCTAGCTAGCCGTCGCAGACGCCGAGGTGCCCTCTTAAGTTCATCAGATTCCTCGATCATTCGCCAATACCCCCTCCAGATATGCTCAAAGTGGGCAGGTACCGTTCGCTGATCTTCATGGCTCCTCCAAGCGGAAAAAACTATGCTCGCCTTCACGGCAGGGGCCTGCAACAGCATTCGCATCCAGAAATCTAGATCACAACTGTAGTATTGACTCTTCCAGCCATCGATTGCTCTACTGACATCGGTCCTGAAGAACGTGCACTGCTGCGGCAGCGACAAAGAGATACCAAACACACCCTCCCATGAAAAATCCGGAACCTTATAATGAGCAATGATTTTATTATCCGAATTAACCGTATCCGAGTCACCGTACACAATCCCGCAGTGGGGGTTCTTTTTCAGCGACTCAATGGCTGCCTCAAAGGCACCGGCATAGTAGATGTCATCTGAACTCTGAATTGCGGCTACATGCCCTTTAGCCAACTTCAATCCCTTGTTTACAGCGTCGGCAACGCCATCGTCCGTTTCGGAAACCCAGCTAAGCGAATCATATTTCGCCGAATACTCTCTCAATATTTGAATAGTGTCGTCGTTCGACCCACCATCGACAACGATAACTTCAATCGGCCGATAGGATTGGAGAAAGATTGAGTCCAAAGTGCTGCCGATATAGGCTCCCTGATTGAAGCTGGGAACAACAATAGACAAAAGCGGCTTCTGGGGAAGCGCTTGCAAGACATTTTGATTCAGCACAATATACCTATTTCAATGCAGTCACTTTAAAACCGAAAGATCGTCGCAAAGCTCTGAGCTTAGCGCGTAACACTCGAGGTACATGTCGACGCCAGCTATGGGCCCGCCCGTACAGGATGTTCCATTCCTTCAAATCTGCTTTCTCGTCAACTTCGACTTCGGCGGGGTGGATAAGAGGTAGATCCAGCCCCTCGACATCAAGGCTTGCGAGGGCGCTCCTTTCGTTCATCATATGCGTCGCGTCTTCTCCAAAACCAATATTTGCTATCAGGTTCGTACGAGGGACGATTGCCAGCGCGCGCTGCAGCCAGCTAGCAAATACCCACTGATACTCCCACGTTGTCAAATTTCCACTATATGTTTCATCGAATATGTTATGCGCCATGGCGGCCATTTTTTTTGTGGGCAACAAATCACCTAGCCACGAGGAATAACGGACGTCAGGCCACTTCGTCATCTCAAGATCGTAGAAACGCCATGCCCGCGCCCATGACGCCCAACCCCATATTTTATAGAATCTCGAAAAATAGTAGCTTTCCGCGCATTCAGTCTGACCAAACATCATGTTATTACCAGATATCATATGTATACGCGTATCGTCACGATAACGCCGTAGTAGCTCGTCGCAGTATGGGAAAAAACTTGGGTGGGGAAGGCAGTCATCTTCCAGAATAATCGCCTCTTCAACTTCGGAAAAAACCCAATCCAGACCAGTGGCAACCCTCAACCTGCACCCGAAATTTTCGCTAGAGTAATTCTTCACCACCTCACACTGCCAGTCAAAACTCTCGATGACCGCGCGCGTTTCATCACAGAGCTCAAAGTCTTCCAGGCGACCAGGGCGGGGACCATCTGCTACCACTAACAATTTGGAGGGAGACGCATCAAAAATGGCTTGCGCTACACGCTTCGTCTTATCTGGACGATTGAATATAAACAGCGCAACGGGAGTATCGGTGGACGTCGGAACACTCTCTTCACTCACTCCTCAAACCTCCTATCGCTGGCGACAGGAGCCGTGCCGGATTCAAAAACGGCGGGGGAGGCACCTGCCAACTCACACTCCACCATCTCGGCCTGCTCAAACAGACACATTCGCAGCCCCCCGATACTCAAAAAACCTCTTCGCCTTAAGCGCTGGCTGCTCAATTATGTGGAACATCACCAAGGCTACGAGGGAAGTACCTGCAACTGTCAGAGCGATTACGAGTAAAACCGTGACATCGGGAGAAGATTCCAGTCTTTCCCCGATAGCTTCACCAAAATTGTTAAACAACAACCCCAGTAAGGGGTAGTGAAGCAGATATATTCCATAGGAATAACGACCAAACCATCCAAGCACGGAATTACTCAGCACAGCCGACATGAGTCTAGGGAGCTTCCCAACGCCTATCAACATCAATGTGCCCACACTAAAGATGATTGCCAGAAGCTGAATATTAATACGCGCGCCCCCAGGTATAAGCCTCGCGACACAAGCTCCGATGACAATGACTATTAGCAATGCAATCAACGGCCGTTTAAGGAAGTTGAACCAGAACCTCAATCCATCCTTAGTTTGACAGGCCACCCAACTTCCCGCCGCAAGCGCATCCAACTGAGAGATGGTGGCCGTGTAACTCATTAGCGACGGCAGGTGGAAAACCTCTGCCGCAACCTTAAAAGCTAGAGCCACTGCAATCATCAATACACATATAAAACTCAAAGTGCGCTGACTAACTGCAATTACGACCAAAGGCCAGAATAGATAGAACTGCTCCTCAACAGCGAGCGACCAGAAGTGTGCGACAAAACCCCAATCTGGCCAGCCATTGATAGCGTGATCCCAATTCTGGAGATACAGTAGATACGTGAGGAGATCACCTGAAACATCTGACTCCGCAAATTCAGCGCTAAGGTGAGGAACGACAAACCACACCAATATCAAAACCGTGTAGTAAGCTGGGAAAATTCTAAGCGCCCTGCGCATTATAAAATTGCGCCAGTAGTGAGTCGAGTGTCTTGTCCTCAATAGAATTCCGGTGATCAAAAATCCGGACAGAATGAAGAAAATTTCAACCCCTACCCAGCCCCACTTCAGTAGTCCAGACCAACTAATATACTGAAAACCGCATATCACTCCACAATGAAAAACGACGACGGCCAGAACGGATATACCGCGTATTCCATTTAGCTCGGGTACAATGCCGTCTTCTTTACTCAATGATCCACCTATTCATCAACAAAACGCTACTCAAACCTAATTCCCTTAGCCGGGCAATAACTTTGCGACGTCAAATCGCACAAATACGAAATTGGAAAAATGGTAAATACTAGCCTCAGGAGACTTAGGGTCCCTCTCTACCATTCCAGCGTTATACGGGAGCATTTGGTACAACTTATACCCCGGTAAAAGGCCTGAGATTGAATACATCGACTGACCTTTGAAAAGTTGGTGCCAATTAAACTCGACTTGAACGAACTTCGGCTTAAAGCGCGCAAGTGTTTTAGATGCACCCACCAGGACTTCGTACTCATACCCTTCCGTATCAATTTTTATCAGATCGATAGACCCAATTGATGAAGTGTCGCCAGAGAAAAAATAGTCATCCAGTGTTGTAACCGATGCGGAAATAGAGTCGACATTTCGCCGGGCGACATAGCCGATATTGTTCACCTCCTGACTAAACGACGCCAGCTCTAGGTTCCCCGGCCCAAAATACAGATCCAGCTGGCCACTACGATCACCAACGCCCATATTAATCGGGGTATACCGTCCCGGGAACTTTGCCTCCACTTCCCGAAGCACTCGAAAAGCCTGCGGCAATGGCTCAAAAGCGATGACATCAGCGCTCGTATTGTCAAGGAGAAGCCTTGAATATTCGCCGAAGTTTGCACCAACATCGACACATGTGCGTACGCCGAACCGGGATAAGAGTTGGACAAAATATCCCTCACCTGTAGTGGCAACTGCTCCAAATTGATCGTATCCATTCAGATACAACGCCAACTTCAGTAACCGTCTGTTCCACCCCTGAAATACCTTCCTGGCAAAAAGATAAGATAGAGCCCGAATCACAGCGCTAGGGCGCGTACCGGATCTTTTATTAGTGCTCATGCTGGCCTTCTTGCGCAAACGAGCTTCCCAGACCTTAGGCAAGCCACTGTATTCGTAAACGATACCCTACTTGAGCTATCGCGAACCATTCCAATACCTGAATAAGTCCACATCAAGCATCTCTGACAACCTCGAAATATCGCGCTCAAAAAAGGCAAACAACTCGCGTCTGGTCTTTACTGAAATTGGCTTTCGCTGCCCCTGCTTTACATTCCACTCGCGTAAGGCGCGATAAACTTTGCTAAGCCTTTTTAGCACAACGCGAGGGACTGAGGCTTTCAACGCCTTCCTCATGCCTTCAGCTGCTAGAATACTTTTCATTGTGTGACTCCGCACAACACGCGCCTGATTGTGGACCACTACCTCGGGCAGGTAATCGCCCTGCAACCCCAAAAACGCGATGGTTTCGCGAAAGACATCTAACGGCCTCTCTTTGAAATCTTCGTATATAATGACCTTTATATTTTCTCGCGGAAACCTCTCGAAATATCTTTCCACCTGATCTGCGTACTGACCAATCTCTGAATAATAGAGAGCCTGTCTAAAGTGCGTATCTTTAGAAAGCTTGCGGTCCTTCTTTCTAGCAGGCTCCGCCATCAAAGCCTTCTCGAAACTCTTTATATTCTCGAACCGTTCATATGCATAGTACATTCCATGCAAGGAGTGAAGCATATCCACTGGATTTCGCAGCATTATAATGATTTTTGTATCAGGATTGTGCTGAGCGATCTCTTCGGCCGCCAGCCGGGAGTACAAGTAGAAAACGGACTTTTCGCCCAGAAAACGTGCGCTTGAGGCATCATCAAAAAGAGAGAGATACCTCCCATATGTAATTCTCTCTGGCCAATAATCCACATCTCTCCCAAAATAGTGGGGCTCTCCGTGCACCATGAATACGCTAGGGTGCCCCGAGAGGTATCGCTGAAGAGACGTAGTACCACTTTTTGGCGCGCCCACAATAATAAAATCAGGGGACGCCATCTTATATCGCCATCCTGACTTCAACTGATCGTAAACGACGACACTTTCCACAAAAGCTATTAGAGACTTTCACCGCAGAACCACGGAACTCCATACCATGCGCACAAAGCTCACAAAACACGCTCACACCCCAACTGAATTCTTCTGCGCAATATAGAGCCCACTAAATTGTGAGAAAAACTTGAACATATCCTTCCTACCAGCCAAGTGCTCGTGAACAGCAAGCCTGTTTCCCAGCAAGGCTGGATGGCCATAGTCTTCCAAAACAAACAGACCATTTGGGGTTAGATATTTATCTGGGATGATGTTGATAAGGTATTCCGTCGCACGGAACGAATCGCAGTCGACAAACGCCAGAGAAACAGAATCTAGAGGGCTACTTTCAAGCGAGATAGTGAAATCTCCTTTGACCAAAAAGGTATTCTTGAATCCAGACAGTTTATCTTTAACTTCCTTGAAGTCGACTTTGTGCGTTGCACTCCAGAACGCATCAACGCCTAAAGGCTCATCCGGAAAATTCTCAAACGTATCAAACATGTACAGCCGCTTGCTGGACTCAAGGACTTCAAGCGACCTGGATATAAGCCAGCCGCTGTGCCCACGAAACGAGCCGAATTCAGCGATATCCCCTTCGACCTCATTGACGACAATTTGCTTGATCAGTTGAAATAGATCAAGAAAGTCCCTGAGTCCACATTTTTGCTCAAATGACTCCAGTGATTCCAAGTAGATTTGGTAGGGCGTGATTTCTTCCAGGAGAAGCGGAGAAACAAAATTCGTTGTGCTGTACTCATCCAGATTGCGAAAGACCTCAAGCTCGGGATCGAGATTCGCAGCATACTCGAAAGGGACATGTGACAACTGGCTATGGCGAGACAACGCGCGCGCCAGTTGCGTCGTGGCGCGCGCGTTGGCATAGCCACAAAGAACCAGTACGGGAGGCTCAGCAGCCGGAAGGTTGTTAAGATCATCTATTGATGCAGACCGACTCCTTACCCCCTTTCGCCGAAGCTGAGACTCCAGGCGCAGATGAAAATCGTCACTACCGCCAACACAAAGCACCCAGGATTTTTCTGGTTGCCGTGCAACGTGCAGCCGCGCAATCTTAACGAGATTGCGCACCGCATCGGGCACATCCTTAGCACCGTAGTACTTCAGCCGCACTGCAGACGGAAGGCCTCCAAGCCTAATCGTTATGACATCAAACAACGTCCCCTCTCGGAGGTGTCTGAACAGTTTCCTTAATTTGATAGCCACACCCTCCAACCCGGTCACACCCACGACCTTAAGCTCCTAGCCCGCAGATAGATTATTTGCGAGATTGCGAAATTTACTAGAACTTTCAAATAGTTCGGTATATGTACCACTGGCAATAACAGCCCCTGCATCCAACACAAAAATACGGTCACAATTGCGGATAGTTTCAAATCGGTGTGCGATTACCAGAACAGTTTTTTCTTCTGCAGCCTGCATCATTGCCAGATGAACCGACTCCTCCGTGACACTGTCCAACGCATTGGTGGCCTCGTCAAGAATCAGCACTTCAGGATTGTGATACAAGGCCCGGGCAATTCCAATGCGCTGCCGCTGCCCACCTGACAGCTTTACTCCTCGCTCACCGACAATCGTGCGATACCCGTCAACCAATTGATCTGCAACAAAATCATGAATGTTTGCAGTTTTTGCTGCTCGCTCCACCGCCATCCAATCTATATCTTGTTCTGGAATGCCGAAGGCAATATTCGCGGCAACAGAATTATCTACCAGATAGATATTCTGTGGAACATATCCAAGCTTCGAGCGCCAAGCCCGCATATTTTCGCCGTCGAGCTCTACGCCGTCTACTAGCAAACGTCCACTCTTGGGCGCAAGAAGCCCAAGAAGAATATCGGCGAGCGTGGTCTTTCCGGATCCGGTTTCGCCGACCAACGCGACAAAAGAACCCCTTGGAATAGCTAGGTCGATCTCCTTGAGTGCCAGGCCCACAGACTCAGGATACTGATAAGAAACTCCCTCCACACAAATCTCATCCCGAAAGTTAACGTCGTCACGATACTCCGTCTGCACCCCAACATCCGCCGCCCCAATCATGTCACTGTGCAAGCTGTCCAACACTGAACTGTTGAAACGCAAAGCATTTGCCGCACTGAAAACGCGCTGCATAATGGGTAGCAGCCGATATCCTGCAAATGCAAATGCACTGGCCATCGGCAAAAAGTTCTCCATCTGCACATCTATGTACAACATGTACAGCAGCACAGACATAAGCATACTGAACAGCGCGGTTTCAATGACGTACCGAGGCAGCAAAGCAAGCACTTGCTGGGAGATCAAGGTCCTCCCAAAAACACGAGCAGCACCCTCATAACGCCGAACAAAACTGTGCTCCCGATTGAGTATCTTCACCTCTTTGATACTTCCGAATGCCTCATGCACCGACCTGAATCGCTCGGAGTTTGCCGTTAACCTCACACCGCCCAAGCGGTCTAGAGGACGCCTGATAAATAGGTAGATGACGAGATAGCTAATCACAAACACGCACGTAGTGATCAAAGTCAGCAATGGATTTAACCAAAAAAGAAAGCCGATGATCAGCGCCCCTGTGATACCGAACGCGAGTATATTGATGGCAGGCACCAGCACACCCTGCGTCAACTGCATGGATTCAAACAGGACGTTCTTACTAATATCACTGGAATTTCGGCCAATAAAAAACTCGTATGGCCGCTGAATGTAGTTCTGAAGCAACCGACTGGAGAGGTACACCTGGTTTCCCCATGTAAACTTGGCTATCAACCAGATGGTAAACGCAGAAAACGCGTTCCCTAGAACTAACACAATGAGCACACCCACTCCAATCACAAAAATGAATGACTCGACGTCGGAAAAGCCTCCGGCTTCATAGAACCACTTCAACTCAGAACGGCGTTCAACCAATTCAGGATTAACGAGCAATGAGACAAACGGAATAATGGAACCCACTCCAAGGATCTGAATAAGCCCCATAACAATTACAGCCGAAAACAGCACGATAAACTGCTTCCGACCTCGACCCGTAAAAAGTGTAATCAGCTTTTCGTATCTGGACCTCATAACAGGAGCACGCCATCCAAACAATCAATACATTTTTGGATATGATTTACTCCGAAACACACCAGACAGCTCATGCTCGGCCAATTGTCTCAATCGTATTAAGCCATGTCCTCATACACGCGGCAGTCTCTTTTAAAAAATCTCGCCCTCCATCGTCCCAAATGAAACCTTCAAAAGAATCCGCCTGGCTGCTTATCGCTTCGGCAAGCTCTCCATACAACGCGGCGTAACTCGTTTCTCTTAGTTGCAACTCCTGCAGCCATGGCAAAAAATCTTCTACTACCACCATGCCTGCCAACTCATGGAAGAGATCTTTAAAGAGATTGTGCGGGCTCCTACGATGATCGGCGACGGGGCCACCAAATCTGATCGCATGACTCATTTGCTTCGCACATTTTTGTAGAAAGTACCCGGAAAGAATATCTCCGAAACGGTCTATTTTCATCCCACCCAAGGGGAAACCCATTCGAACGTAGTAGTAAGCCGGTATCGCCTCACGGATCAACGCAGTATTCTGAGTATTAATTGGGCTCCAGGTTTCAGGCGCCAATACCAACGACCTTTCTTGCGCCTCCCTGACTCGCGGCCCCTGCACTAGTCGCGACGCTGCATCCACGTCTGGATCATCCAACCAAAGTCCTGCGTTTACAGCAACGGGCATTTCACTACAAGACTCAGGCGCACCACCTAATCGTGCATCCTGCCCGCCCGACCTCGCATAGTACGGAAAACCACGAGCATAAAAAGCATCGTCCAGCTGACTACTCAACCGTTCGCAAATGTTGTACCACGCTCCACCGCTTGCGTACTCAATATTATCGTCATCGGCCAGGTGGCTTCCAACCACATGGTGCTCACCGATAAAATCGCATCCCGGCTTACAGTAGTTGTCATCATCAATCGATATCAAAACATCCGCTTCATTTTCCCACGCGCGGAGAAATCCTATGTTTCTGCGGTTATCGGTATTCCAAGGAATGAACCCATCATCCAAGCCAAGTCTGGCCAAATATTGCACTTGCTCATCCAGCGTCGGGCAGTCAATTCGATATCCATCGGCTTTTGCAGCTCGAACTGCATCAAAAACAGAGTTCGGCGTTTTCTTGTCTACAATGATCCGCAAAGTCACATCATCATCGTGTCCATTTTCCCGAAAACTATGGAGATACCCTTCCAGCCAAGCTGGCTCAAAAATCGTAGTAACAACAACATCTGTTTTAGTCGCCATAAAATCGTTACACCTCGAAAATCATTGTATTTTATTGCCAAATTAGATAATGGAATCGCGCTCACAAACTACTACCCACGCAAAGCTCTGAAGTAGTCAACCGTTTTAACCAATCCATCTTCCAAACTGATACGCGGTCGCCACTGAAGAACCTCAACCGCCTGCGATATATCAGGCTGACGTTGCTTCGGATCATCCTGCGGGAGCTCTGCGTTTACTAGCTTGCTGAGGCTACCGGTCGCCTTGATCGCCATTTCTGCAAGTTCACTGATCTTAAACTCTGCCGGGTTACCCAGATTAACCGGCCCTAGAAACCCATCCGGCGACGCCATCATTCGCATAAGGCCGTCTACCAAATCATCAACATAACAGAATGAGCGAGTCTGACTACCGTCGCCATAGAGAGTAATTGGTTCGCCTGCCAAAGCTTGCATGATGAAATTGGAAACTACACGCCCATCGTTCGGATGCATTCTTGGGCCATAGGTGTTGAAAATTCTGACCACCTTTATTGGCAATCCGTACTGCCTGGAATAATCAAAGAATAGGGTCTCAGCGCAACGCTTACCCTCGTCGTAGCATGAGCGAGGCCCGATGGGGTTGACATTTCCCCAGTAACTTTCAGGTTGCGGGTGCACACTCGGATCGCCGTAAACCTCACTGGTAGATGCCTGCAGTATTTTTGCACCCGTTCTTTTCGCCAAGCCCAGCATGTTGATTGCGCCATGCACGCTGGTTTTTGTAGTCTGCACTGGATCATGCTGATAATGCACCGGAGATGCAGGACAGGCCAAGTTGTATATTTCATCTACCTCAACATACAGGGGAAAACATACGTCGTGGCGCATAACCTCGAAATACGGGCTTCCCATCAAGTGCGCAATATTTGCTTTTCGACCCGTAAAAAAATTATCTACGCAAATTACGTCACAGCTATTTTCTAGTAATCGTTCGCACAAATGCGACCCGACGAATCCAGCCCCTCCCGTTACCAGAATCCTCTTTCTAAGCACGTCTTTCACTCGTATGCACTCCAATTTTTTCGACCAATTCCAATGTGGTCAAAGCCTAGTTCGGCCAACATATCAGGGGCATACTGATTGCGACCGTCAAGGATCAGCTGACCTCGCATGCGCCGTTTCATTCCCGCAAAATCTGGGGAACGGAAGCGCTTCCACTCGGTAACCAAAATCAATGCGTCTGCGTTTTCAAGCGCGCCGTACTGGTCTTCGCTGAAAGTGATGCCTTCTGACAAAGCCAGCCCTGCAAAATACCTATCAGTGGCAGTCATGGCTTTGGGATCATAGGCTGCCACGCGAACCCCAGCCTTCAGCATTGATAGAATAAGCCGTATTGACGGCGCCTCCCTGATATCATCAGTGCCCGGCTTGAAAGCCAAGCCCCACACAGCGATCTTCTTACCGTCAAGCTCACCACCAAAGTAAGTGGACAATTTTTCAAACAAGATATCTTTCTGACGAGCGTTTCGCTCCTCAACTTCAGCTAGCAAGGCCATATCGACGCCAACTTCTTTGCCAGCGTACATAAGCGCCTGGACATCCTTGGGAAAACACGACCCCCCATATCCACAGCCGGGATACAAGAATGCATTACCAATGCGTTTATCGGATCCCACACCTTGCCGCACATCTTCGATGTCGACGCCCAATTTGTCACACAACCCCGCGATTTCGTTCATAAACGAGATCCGAGTAGCAAGCATGGCATTTGCCGCATACTTAGTCAGCTCAGCTTCACGCAGGCCCATGAACATGATTCGGTCATTTTTCTTGAGATAGGGCGCATACAACATCGCCATTTTGCGACGCGCTCTATCGCTGCCGGCACCAATGATCACGCGATCAGGCCCCATAAAATCAGCGATGGCAGTCCCCTCTTTTAGAAATTCAGGGTTGCTGACAACGTCAAACGTAACATCTACGCCCCGATTCGATAGTTGTTTAACAATAATGTCGCCTACACGCTCAGCTGTTCCTACCGGAACTGTTGACTTATTAACCACCACAGCATAGCGATTGATGTTATCACCTATGGTTTTTGCGACCGCCAAAACCGCACCGAGATCAACACTTCCGTCAGGTTGAGGCGGTGTGCCGACCGCATTGAATATATAATCGGCCTCCTGGATTGCCGCAGCGAGATCTGAGCTAAATTGCAAAAGGTTTTCAGCGACCGCGCCCGCCATCATTTCTGCCAGGCCGGGCTCATAAATAGGTAGCCTTCCACTTCGCAGCTCGCTCAGGCGCTGTTCATTCACGTCAACACAGGTTACAGAGTTACCCATTTCCGTGAAACAGACGCCGGTCACAAGCCCAACGTAGCCACAGCCAACAACTGTAATTCTCAAGTTTCTTTCCTATTCTAGGATAGTTTCTGGGCAGCTCCACCCAGCCCCTGCTTCAAAAACGCTACCGCCCTAGGGCTTTCGGCTCCCCATTGGCCATCACGATGTGTCATATATTTTTTACACCCGCGCAACGGCCCGCGCTGGCAACTCAATCGTTTGCTTGGAGTGCATAATATTCAGCAGCACGACCACCCGGTCATCTGCCTTGCGCGCATAAAACTCCGCAGGGTTGCCCGCAAATGGGCCGCTGGTAATGTGAACTTCCTCACCGGGCACAAGGTCGCTGCTGCCGACGAGATCAATGTAGTCCAACCCGACAACCTGCCGGGACGACAACTCCTCAATAACTGCATCGGGAACTGCCAGAGGTCGCCCCGCGGACTTCACCAGCTCGACCACGCCACGCGTCGAGCGAATAGGCGCCCAATTGTCATTGATGTTATCTAACAGAATAAATATGTAGCGAGGAAACAAACTTTCTATGACCGGCACCAGACCTGCCCGCCGCTGCCTCAGAAGCCGCATCTGAGGAAAAAACACCGAGTAACCCTGCCTCTGGAGGTTCTCCAGAGCACGCAATTCCTGCCGCGGACGACAATAAATGGCAAACCACTGCCGCATATAACCTTCTGCTACTCGAAATAATTCTTATAATTTATATTGGGAGAACGCAGCTTGCAGATGACCACGAAAAACGCGAAAAAAGCTGCAGCAAAGCGACTCAGCTCTTTATACACTTTTCTGTGAAAATGTACATAAACTTGACTTGATATTGCGGGCTGCAGGCAAGTTAACACCCTGTAGCCCGCAATTCGGCCACCGAGAACATCAGGTCTCGGTCAAACCCTCAGGCGATATCCCGTTTTGAATATCCAGGCAATCACAAACAGACAAAACACCATAAATACCAGCGTCATTGCGATACTCACCTCAACGCTAACGTCCGACACTCCGTAGAAACTCCAACGAAAAGCACTGATCAGGTACACCACCGGGTTGAACAGGGTAATGGTCTGCCACAGGGGCGGCAGCATGCTGATTGAGTAAAAGCTGCCGCCCAAAAATGCCAACGGCGTCACAATCATGAGCGGCACCACCTGCAGCTTTTCAAAACCGTCGGCCCAGATGCCGATGATAAAACCGAACAGGCTGAAGGTGACGGAGGTCAATACAAGGATACAGAGCATCCACAGCGGGTGTTGAACCTCGTAATCGACAAAAAGCCTGGCGGTCAGCAGGATCAGAATGCCCAGCATCACCGACTTGGTCGCTGCCGCACCCACATAGCCGGCCACCACCTCCACATAGGAGATCGGGGCCGATAGTACCTCGTAGATGGTGCCGGTATAGCGTGGGAAATAGATGCCGAAGCTGGCATTGGAGATGCTCTCGGTCAGCAGCGACAGCATAATCAGACCGGGGATAATAAAGGCCCCGTAGCTGACCCCGTCAATTTCCACCATTCTGGAGCCGATGGCCGAACCGAACACCACAAAATACAGGGAGGTTGAGATAACCGGCGAGGCAATGCTCTGCATCAAGGTGCGGAAGGTTCGCGCCATCTCGAACTTGTAGATGGCGGCAATCGCATAGATATTCATGAGCGCGCCCTCACCAGGTTGACAAAAATTTCCTCCAGAGAGCTTTCACTGGAATGCAGGTCTTTGAAATCGATGCCGTGGGAAGCGAGCTTTCGCAGCAGCTCGGCAATGCCGGTGTGCTCCTTCTGAATATCAAAGGTATAGACAAGCTGACGCCCCTCATCCTCAAGGCTAAGCGGCTCGTCGGCCAGGTTAGCGGGAATGTCTGCCAGCGGCTCCTGCAGATAGAGCGTGAGCTGCTTTTTACCCAATTTGCGCATCAGGCTTGCCTTGTCATCGACTAAAATGATCTCTCCGCGATTAATCACGCCAATGCGGTCGGCCATTTCCTCGGCTTCTTCGATGTAGTGGGTGGTGAGGATGATGGTCACGCCATGTTCCCGAAGTTTGCGCACCATTTCCCACATGTCCCGCCGCAGTTCAACGTCGACGCCCGCCGTGGGCTCATCCAGGAACAGTATCTGGGGCTCATGGGAGAGCGCCTTGGCAATCATCAGGCGGCGCTTCATGCCACCGGAGAGAGACATGATCCGGTTGTTGCGCTTGTCCCAGAGAGAAAGATCTTTCAGGACTTTCTCGATGTGCGCAGGTTTCGGCGCCTTGCCGAATAGCCCACGACTGAAGGAAACGGCATTCCAGACAGTTTCGAATGAATCGGTGTTGAGTTCCTGTGGCACCAGGCCGATGGTCTCGCGGGCCTTGCGGTAGTCTTTGACAATATCGTAACCGGCGGCCGTTACCTGTCCGGAGGAGGCATTGACGATACCGCAGATGATACTGATGAGCGTGGTCTTGCCAGCGCCATTGGGGCCGAGGAGGGCGAAGATCTCGCCACGGCGGATGTCCAGGTTAATGTCTTTCAAAGCCTGAAAACCGTCGCCATATACCTTGCTCAGGTGCTTAACGGAAATATCCGGCTGCACGGGCGTGTCCTGTGGTCAGAATGGGTCGAATTGAAGGCGCAGTATTTTCTCATGAGTAGCGCCAGTTTAGAAACCTTTGCCTCGGCCGGAGAAAACCCCATAATGCCGGCCGGGTTTGTTCGGGAAGCGGTTATGTTACGCGCGATTGCTGTTACAGGATTGATTCTGGCCGTGGTTGGTGCCGGTGTGTTCGGTTGGCGCCTGCTGGGAGACACTGGCAAAACGTCCGGCGGAGAAAGTCAGACCGTTCAGTGTGATCTGCTGGAAAGCGGTCCGTGCCAATGGTCGAATGGTTCCGGAGATTGGCAGGTTGCCCTCAACACCATGGGCGTGGGCGCTCAGGGCACCGAATACCAGCTAACCGTTGCTACACCGGAACGTCCGGAACGCTTTCTGGCTGTTCTCCGGGGCGAGTCCATGTACATGGGCGAGTACCCGGTGCCCCTCGGCAAACAGTCGGAAAACCAGTACTCCGCCCGTTTCACAGCGCCGTTCTGCACCGTGGATGGCAAAATGACCTGGCGCATTGATCTGCAACAGGGCCAGGAACCCATCGAAAACCTCCCGGTTAAGCTGGTTTTCCAGGCCGAATAGCACCGGGACAGCTGAACCGGCAACTGGTCGGCTGACAACGGTACGGGATTGTGTAAAATCATCTCATCGCCATTTGCAGGGACAACGTGATGGATTACGGAGATAGCGTTCAGAAGGTTCTGCTCAGAAAAATCCGCAAAGCGGAACAGGATTTGATTCAGCTAAAGCTGGATTACTGCCGTTTTGTTTTCGGCCTGACTCATCGCGCGAAAGTGCTGGCCGGCGGCGTAACCTATGTGGTTCGTTCCGTGGATGTGGACAGCATGGCAAATACGGATGATGGCGGCTTCAGCCGGCCTGAAATAACCGGAACCCGAGTGGACGAGCAGGATCATGCGGAACCCGTTGCCCTGGGTACCGACTGGGTACTTGAAACCGCAAACAGACAGGCTTCTAAATAAACGCGTTGGCAGTAATGGCGTCGTAAAGACTCGACGTGGGCGGTACGAAATGGTTGTATCGCCAGAACTCCGCACCTTCCAGACCCGCCCGGAAACAAGCCAGATAAACCGCACTGTCTGTTAATGCACTGATTGCCTGCATCGCCTCCGGTTGACGAATTCCCGTTTTTCGATTGCTGGTCTGGGCAACAATCCCGGCCAGTGCCTCGGAATGCCGACTGCCTTTGTCGCTCAGGGCGCACCCGGCACCGTACAGCCAAGCCGTGGCATAGGCTTTGACCGCATCGGGTGCGGTCGCTAGGACCAGACCCTTTACACGGCAATCCCGTTCCTGGAGACCAGCCAGAATGTGCAATCGGGTGATGAGCTCAGCCCGGTCCGGAGCAGCTTCAGGAACCGGCCTTCTGCTGGCAACCGGCCATTCGGAATTGTTTGAGGGCAGGTCGGTAGCCACCGTGTCCCTCGTTGCTGGCCAGATTTCCTGGCGACCGACTGCGATGGGTTCGGAACGCACCAGCGAGATAACCCGCACAGCCAACAGGAGAAGCAGCGCCAGCAGCCCGACCTGAATGAAAAGAATCAACCCGTTAACCATCATCACCAGAACTCTGAATGTTGCAATAGGTGATCAGAGTGTAACGGAATGTATCCGCACAATACCGCCAA
>DIBR01000052.1 GCA_002415025.1 Spongiibacteraceae bacterium UBA5047 | reverse complement strand
TGTGAGTACGCTAGCGCTTGCCGCAGCAGAAGCCTCCCTCAATGACGAAGCGTATTTGCAGGAAAGCCGACGCGTGAATGCTGCCGGCCTTAAACAGCTCGGCGCGGGTCTGGATACTTTGGGTTTGGAATGGATTCCCTCGGTCGGTAATTTTATTGCTTTTAAAGTACCCGCCGATGCCGCTCAGGTATATCAGGGGCTGCTGCGTGCCGGTGTGATTGTGCGACCGGTGGGAGTGTACGCCATGCCTGGTTTCCTGCGTGTCTCGGTCGGGCTGGAGTCGGAAAACCGGCGTTTTCTGGAGGCCTTGCCCCCGGTGTTAGATGCTCTGGCGTCAGGTGCCCCGGCGTGATTAACAAACTCGCTATCGTCGGTTTGGGGCTTATTGGCGGCTCACTCGCACGCGCGCTGAAGAAAAAAGGCTGTGTGGCGGAGATTATTGGTACCGGCCGCCGTGAAGCCTCGCTGATAAAGGCGCAGGAGCTTGGCGTGATCGATCGCTGGACGCTGGATCTGGGCGAGGCGGTGGCACAAGCTGATGTTGTTGTTATTGCGACCCCAACCCTCATCGCAGAAAAAGTGCTGGCCGACCTCAAGCCGCATATGCGCAGGAGTTTGATTGTCACTGATGTGGCCAGTGTAAAAGGTAGCCTAGTTGACGCCGCGCGCCGAATTTTTGGTGAAGTGCCGCCGCAGTTTGTTCCCGGCCACCCGATTGCAGGCTCGGAGCAGAGTGGGGTGGAAGCCTCACGGGAAGACTTGTACGTCAACCACCGCGTTATTCTGACGCCCGCGCAAGGCACGGACACAGATGCACTGGCTGTGATCCGCAACATGTGGGCAAACACGGGCGCCGAAGTGCTGGAGATGGCTGTAGACGAACACGACCGCGTATTGGCTGCCACCAGCCACCTGCCGCACGTGCTTGCCTACGCGCTGGTTGACGCCTTGGCGAGCAATGGCTCCGCTGAGGAGATTTTCAAGTTTGCGGCGGGAGGTTTTCGCGACTTTACGCGTATTGCCTCCAGTGACCCGGTGATGTGGCACGACATCGTGCGTGCCAATCGCGATGCCGTGTTGTCATCTATGGATGACTTTTCCACTCGCCTTGCGGAGTTGCGTGCTGCAATCGAGTCTGATGACAGCGCCGAAATCCTCGATACTTTCACGCGTGCGAAAAGCGCTCGCGATGAATATTTTCTCAGCCAATATCAGGTAACAACCAAGGAGTAAGCTTGGATTTTATCGTACAACCGGGCGGTGCCGTGAATGGCACGATAAGAGTCCCCGGCGACAAATCTATTTCACATCGCTCGATCATGTTGGGGGCTATTGCCGATGGCACAACCACGGTTGACGGTTTTCTTGAGGGCGAAGATGCCTTGGCAACCTTGAATGCTTTCAAGGCTATGGGCGTTGCCATTGATGGGCCGGAGAACGGGCGCGTTAAAATTCATGGCGTGGGTCGTGATGGTTTGAAAGCGCCGGCAGGTGATTTGTATGTTGGCAATTCCGGCACAACCATTCGCCTGTTATCGGGCCTAATGGCGGGGCAGAAATTTGAAGTCACCATGAGTGGAGACGAATCGCTGAACAAGCGTCCCATGGAGCGTGTTGCAGCGCCGCTGCGTGAAATGGGTGCAACGGTTGATACCGGCGAGGGTGGTCGTCCCCCCTTGCGTATAAAAGGTGGTTCAGCCCTCAAGGCCATTCACTACGACATGCCAATGGCCAGCGCCCAGGTGAAATCCTGTGTACTGCTCGCCGGTCTCTATTCCACCGGCGAGACGTCGGTTAGTGAACCGGCGCCGACGCGCGACCACACCGAGCGCATGCTGCGCGGCTTTGGCTATCCTGTGATGAAGCGCGGCAATACTATCAGTCTGATTGGCGGAGGCCGCTTGCAGGGGGTGCATATTGATGTGCCTGCTGATATTTCCTCGGCGACCTTCTTTATGGTGGCAGCAAGTATTGCGCCGGATTCCGACATTGTTCTGCAGCATGTGGGGATCAACCCGACGCGTATCGGTGTCATTAATATACTGCGGGCGATGGGCGGCGATATAGCGCTCGATAACAAGCGTGAAGTGGGCGGAGAGCCTGTGGCCGACATCCGGGTTCGCTCGGCGCAGCTGAAAGGAATTGAAATTCCCGAAGATCAGGTGCCGCTGGCAATAGACGAATTTCCGGCCCTGTTTGTTGCGGCGGCCTGTGCCGAGGGGAAGACGGTGCTGCGCGGCGCCGAAGAGCTGCGGGTCAAGGAAAGCGACCGTATTCAGGTTATGGCCGACGGCTTGCAGGCATTAGGCGTAAAGGCTGAGCCCACGCCGGACGGCATAGAGATTGAAGGTGGCGGCCCGTCGCTGAATGTTATGGGTGGCGGTGAGGTGCAGTGCCACCACGACCATCGCATCGCCATGTCCTTTGCTATCGCCGGTTTGCGTGCCAGCGCCCCCATCCTGATCAAGGGAGCGGATAACGTTGCCACCTCCTTCCCGAACTTTGTTGAACTGGCTGCCCAGGTGGGAATAAAGCTGGGCGTGCGTCAATGAGTGCGCCGGTAATCGCCGTTGACGGCCCCAGCGGTTCGGGCAAGGGGACCTTGTGTCAGCATTTGGCCCAGCATCTGGGTTGGGCGCTACTTGATAGCGGGGCGCTGTACCGTCTGGTTGGGCTGGCCGGCGTGAAACACGGCATTCCCCTGAATGACGAAGCCCCCTTGTCTGATCTGGCCCGCACGTTGGATGTGCGTTTTGAGCCTGGTGAAGCCGGTGAGCCCACGGCCGTTATTCTCGAAGGTGAGGACGTAAGCGACGAGGTGCGCAGTGAGTCGTCGGGGGCTCTGGCCTCCCGGGTAGCCGTTCTGCCGGGGGTTCGCGAGGCCTTGTTGGGGCGCCAGAAAGCTTTTGCGGTGTCCCCCGGGCTGGTGGCCGATGGCCGCGATATGGGTACCGTGGTATTCACCGGGGCGCCCCTGAAAATATTCCTGATTGCGAGCGCTGAAGAGCGTGCCGAGAGGCGCTATAAACAGTTGATTAATAAGGGTGAAAGTGTTAGCCTTGCCGCCCTTTTGGAGGACATCCGCGCCCGTGACAAGCGGGATTCGGAGCGAGAAGTCGCCCCTCTGAAGCCGGCCGACGACGCCGTTATCGTTGATAGCAGCGGCTTAGGCATAGATGAAGTATTTGGTCGCGTACTTGCACTCGTGCACGAGCGGGGCCTGATTTAGCCGTCCATTGCATGCAGCGGGCGGTACTTAAGTGTTAAAGATTGGGTGATTCCAGCTGGCACCGATTTTTAGCAGAATCCATTGACCCGCATAAGCTGGATGTGCGGCGAGAAACGGTAGCAATGCTACCCAAATAGGTAAATTACACATGAGCGAAAGCTTTGCAGATCTGTTTGAAGAAAGTTTAAAAACTATTGATATGCAGCCCGGTTCAATCGTAACCGGCGTAGTCATTGATATCGACAGCGATTGGGTCACAGTTCACGCTGGCCTGAAATCAGAAGGTGTTATTCCCCGTTCGCAGTTTTTGAGCGATGCAGGTGAATTCTCGCTGAATATTGGCGACGAAGTGCAGGTTGCGCTGGAAAGCGTAGAAGACGGTTTCGGTGAAACCCGCCTGTCACGAGAAAAAGCCAAGCGCGCAGAAGCCTGGAAAGAGCTGGAAGCGGCTTTCGCTGATGAAGAATCTGTTACCGGTGTGATCAACGGCAAGGTTAAAGGCGGTTTCACTGTTGATGTGAACTCCATTCGCGCCTTCCTGCCCGGCTCACTGGTTGATGTCCGCCCGGTTCGCGATACTGCGCACCTGGAAGGCAAAGAGCTTGAATTCAAGGTTATCAAACTGGACCAAAAGCGTAACAACGTGGTGGTTTCACGTCGCGCTGTGATGGAAAGCGTTAACAGCGAAGAGCGCGAAGCGCTGCTGGCTTCCCTGCAAGAAGGCCTGGTTGTTAAAGGTATCGTTAAAAACCTGACCGACTACGGCGCGTTCGTAGATCTGGGCGGTGTTGACGGCCTGCTGCACATCACTGATATGGCCTGGAAGCGTATCAAGCATCCGAGCGAAATCATCAATGTGGGCGACGAAATTGACGTTCGTATCCTCAAGTTTGACCGTGAGCGCAACCGCGTTTCACTGGGTCTGAAGCAACTGGGTGAAGATCCCTGGGTTGAAATCACTGCCCGTTACCCGGAAGGCACCCGCACCAAGGCGCGTGTTACTAACCTGACCGATTACGGCTGCTTTGCTGAAATCGAAGAAGGCGTTGAAGGTCTGGTACACGTATCCGAAATGGATTGGACCAACAAAAACATTCATCCCTCCAAAGTTGTTCAGGTTGGCGATGAGGTTGACGTCATGGTTCTGGATATCGACGAAGAGCGTCGTCGTATCTCTCTGGGTATCAAACAGTGTCAACAGAACCCATGGGATGCGTTTGCTTCTACTTACAGCAAAGGCGACAAAATCAGCGGCGGCATCAAGTCGATCACTGATTTTGGTATCTTCATCGGTCTGGAAGGCAACATTGACGGTCTGGTTCACCTGTCAGACATCTCCTGGCATGAAGCTGGCGAAGAAGCGGTTCGCAACTTCAAGAAAGGCGACGAGATCGAAACCGTTATCCTGTCTATTGACCCTGAGCGTGAGCGCATCTCTCTGGGTATCAAACAGCTGGAAGACGATCCCTTCTCCAACTACGTGTCGTTGAACGACAAAAACAGCATTGTTAAAGGTGTTGTTAAGGAAGTTGACGCCAAAGCAGCAATCCTGGAGCTGGCTGAAGAAATCGAAGGCACACTGAAAGCCTCCGAAATTAGCCGCGACAAGGTTGAAGATGCTCGTAACGCCGTGAAGGTGGGTGATGAAATCGAGGTTAAGATCATTAATGTTGATCGTAAAAACCGCGTTATCAACCTGTCCATCAAGGCGAAGGACATGGCAGACGAGAAAGAAGCTGTGAAGTCTCTGAAAGAGCAAGAGACGGTATCGGCCAGCCCTGGCACTATCGGCGACCTGATCAAGGCGCAGATGGACAAGGACTGAGAATAAAGTGGGCGCGAAAGCGCCCACTTTGCTTTCAATGTTCCTAAAAACCTTGTTAAATCCTGCAGTTACTACTAATCTTGTTAGTGTCTCACGCCTTGGAGTGCGTTACCCTCACCCTGTGAGGCTTTGATTGACAGGATAATGCGATGACAAAATCAGAACTTATAGAGCTCATTGCGGGCATGCAGTCTCAACTGTCTCATAAGGATATTGAGCTAGCCGTCAAAACCATGCTTGAGCATATGTCAGAAACGCTGGCGACTGGAGAGCGCATCGAAATTCGAGGTTTCGGTAGTTTTTCCCTCCACTATCGAGCGCCGCGATTGGGGCGCAATCCGAAAACCGGCGAGACCGTGCAACTGCCGGGCAAGTATGTGCCTCATTTCAAGCCAGGCAAGGAAATGCGCGAGCGTGTGAATTTGGGGCTGCAGAAGCACTGAATTACTGGTGAAAATCCGGCATAAACGGTATGGTCTTGCGGCCATGCCGTTTTTTTATGGACTGAGATGTAATGGGCCTGTTGAAGAAAATTCTTTTCCTGCTATTTCTGATGGTTCTGCTGGCGTACGGGGCACTGTTTGCCGTCGAGAATGATACCCCCGTGCCGCTTGATTTGTTGATTATGAAGTTACCCGAGCTGCGGCTGTCGCTTTGGCTCGTTGCCGCCTTCATTGCGGGCGGCCTCAGTGGGCTGATTATCTGCGCGCTAAAGCTGCTACAATCAAAAGGCCAGTACCAGCTTGTATGCCGGAAACTGGCGAAAGCTGAAAAAGAACTCAACCAGCTGAGATCAAACTCACTCAAGCCCTGATATGCCTGAATTTAGCCACTTGCTACTGATAGTGGTGGCCATTGCCATCGGTTGGATACTCGGCAAATGGAACCGCAACGCGAGTGAGTCTGAGCAATCAGAGTCACCGGACGCCAGTGTCACATACTATCAGGGCCTCAATTTTCTGCTCCATGAACAACCGGACGTGGCGATCGACAGTTTCGTTAGTTCCCTTGAGGTTAACAGCGACACCCTGGAAACCCATTTGGCAGTTGGTAGCCTGCTGCGCCGCAAAGGTGAGGTTGATCGCGCCATACGTATTCACCAGAATTTACTGGCTCGCCCCAGCCTTGGGGGAGACCAGTTGCATCAGGTGCATATGGAGTTGGCCCGTGACTACATCAGTGCCGGGTTGCTTGATCGCGCCGAGCGAATGCTGCGGGATCTGCTGCAGCAATCACAGGCTTGGCGAAGAACGGCCCTGCGCCATCTTCTGGAAATCTATCAAGATGAAAAGGAGTGGGATCGCGCCATTGAAGTAGGTAAGGAATTGGTGCCGAAGAAAAACTGGCTGCGTTCATCGAGCAATTACGATGACACGATTCACCGGAGCCTGGCGCATTTTCTCTGCGAAAAAGCCGAGCTGGCATATCAGGCGCAGGATATCCA
>DIBR01000032.1:52932-71598 GCA_002415025.1 Spongiibacteraceae bacterium UBA5047 | reverse complement strand
GCATCCATGGAGTACGGCGACTTTTTCTTCTGGCCGGCAAAATCCACCGGGATGTTGTTCTGCTCGCAGTACTTCATCAATTTTTCACGGGAGTTCAAATCCCATTCGCGCCAGGGCGCAATGACTTTAATGCCGGGCTTGAGCGCGTAGGCACCCAGCTCGAAACGCACTTGGTCATTCCCTTTCCCGGTAGCACCGTGGGAAACCGCATCAGCGCCGGTTTCGTTGGCAATTTCAATGAGGCGTTTGGCGATCAGGGGGCGAGCGATAGAGGTACCCAGCAGGTACTCCCCTTCGTAAATTGTGTTGGCGCGGAACATCGGATACACAAAGTCGCGTACATATTCTTCACGCAAATCGTCAATGTAGATTTCCTTGATACCCAGCGCCTGAGCTTTCGCGCGGGCGGGTTCTACTTCTTCGCCCTGACCTATATCGGCGGTAAAGGTAACAACCTCGCAGTTGTAGGTTTCCTGCAGCCATTTGGCGATAACAGAAGTATCCAGGCCGCCGGAATAAGCGAGTACCACTTTGTTGATGTCTGACATGAAGCCTCTCCAGAGATCGCGAGTACGATCCCGCATTGTTTGCAACCGCGTTGAGCGCCGCTAAAAGCGCCCCGACTAAAAAGGGGCGGAATTTTACCCTATTCGGGCAGCGGGTGACAGGGCAGGCTCAGTAACATCGGGGGCTCTGGCTTACAGAGAAGTAGGTATTGCCCATCGCAACGCCCTCGCCCTGCTCGCGGGTATAAAACTCCAGGCTGCGACCATCGCTAGCATCCAGCAGCATGGTGGCCCTGCCGCCAATATCCACCACCAGCCACCATTGGCCATTATGGGCGTCGGTGTTGGTATTGGAAGCCGACATACCCTCTATCGACATCATCGATTCGCTTTTGTGGCGGTAGGCATACTGGCCGTTGCGGCAGAAATCGTAGTATTCATCGGAGCCACTGGCGTAGGAGCCATGCCCGCCGGCACCGCCCTGACTGGAATGACTGACCGAGCCTGAGGCCGTCAGCCGCCGCCCCCAAAACAGGCGCGCCCATTGCGTGCCCGTCGGGATAGTCCACTCAAGCCCCTTGCACAGCGACTCGGTGAGGCGCTTGAGTTCATCCGCGCTACCCTCGCGCGCAGCAGGCGCCATCGCTACGGCCGCAAAAGCATTGCCGTCAGCACCGCCAACCGCGCAAATATGCAAGGCAACAGGCTGATTTTCAAAGCGCCCCCGGTAAGGCTCAAACAGGCCATTTTCGCCGTAGTATGGTTCATGATCGTAGTCGATCTGAACGCCGGCCTGCTCCAGCGCAGTGGACACCGCCAGGCCCGCATCCTGCACCGTCGAAGCAGACCAGGCAAACAGACCCAGATGGATATCACCCATGCGCAGCAGGTAACCACCAAAATCAGCATCGTACTCGCCGGCAAAACCTGCCGGGCGCTTGATGGTGACACCCGTCGCCTGAGAAACAATGTCTTTTGCCTGCAGCGACCCCGCCAACACCGCAAGCAACAGCCCAAATACCCTGCCAATGTCCCTTTGACGCATATATCGCCCCCTCTGCTTCCACTCAGTTTAGTGAATTCACGACCGCAGGGGGAGTTTTGCTTGCTTTAATCAAACCGCCGAATCCGGTAGCATGCGCGCACAGCCACGACAACGCCGCCTCATGCCCGCAGACACGCAGCCCCAAACGCAAGACCAACTGACACTCATACGCCCGGATGACTGGCACGTACACTTGCGTGACGGCGATTCGCTGGAACAGACAACACGCGATATGAGCCGCTATATGGGGCGGGCGATTGTGATGCCCAACCTGACGCCGCCCATCTGCACGGTAAAGCAGGCCGAAGCCTATCGGGCCCGCATTTGCGATGCCATGCAGTCGCACCCCCGCCAGGTAGAGCCCCTGATGGTGTTGTACCTGACCGATAACACCTCGGTAGCCGAGATCAAGGCCGCCGCTGCCAGTGAAATTGTTTACGCGGCAAAATTGTACCCTGCAGGCGCAACAACCAACTCCGACTCAGGGGTGACTGATGTCAAAGCGCTGGCACCCGTGTTGGCCGCAATGGAAGCAGAAGGCTTGCCATTGTTGGTTCACGGTGACGTGACCCATGACAGTGTCGATATTTTCGACCGTGAAAAACGCTTTATCGACGACATCCTGAGCCCTCTGGTCAAGCAGTTTCCGGCCCTGAAGCTGGTACTCGAACATATCACCACCGCCGACGCCGCCCAGTTTGTTGCCGCCGCCAGCGAGCAGGTCGCGGCCACGATCACCGCCCACCACCTTCTGTACAACCGCAACCACATGCTGGTTGGTGGCATTCGCCCGCACTATTACTGCCTGCCCATACTCAAGCGCGGCAGTCATCAGCAGGCGCTGTTGGAAGCGGCTACATCCGGCTCGCCCAAGTTTTTTCTCGGCACCGATTCAGCCCCTCACCCGCGCGACAAAAAGGAAGCGGCCTGTGGCTGCGCCGGCTGCTATACCGCTCATGCGGCCATTGAGCTCTACGCCGAAGCCTTTGAACACGCCGGAGCGCTCAACAAGCTCGAAGCCTTTGCCAGCTTCTACGGCCCGGATTTTTACGGCCTGCCGCGCAACAGCGACACCATTACACTCCAGAGAAAGCCCTGGATAGCGCCGACAGAAATCATGCTCGGTACAAGCCCTTTAAGCCCATTACGCGGCGGAGAACAAATCCAGTGGTCAGTCCTCAATGAGTGAAGAACTGGACGATAAGCCCTTCCCTATTGCTACACGCTTTCGCGGTTTCCTACCCGTTGTTATAGATGTGGAAACAGGCGGATTTCAATCCAGAACCGACGCGATACTGGAAATTGCCGCGAGTTTTGTGGATTTTAATGACGAGGGTGAGCTGATTCTCACCGAAACACTGGACTACCAGGTTGAGCCCTTCCCCGGCGCCAACCTGGAGCCCTCGGCGCTGGAGTTTACCGGCATTGACCCGGATCACCCCGGTCGCAATGCCAAAAAAGAAGTGATCGTGTTTGGCGAGCTGTTAAAAGCCGTGCGTCAGAAGGTTAAAGATGCCGGCTGCAGCCGCGCCATTCTGGTGGGTCACAACGCGCATTTTGATTTGGGCTTTGTTCTGGCCGGGGCCGAGCGTGGCAATATTCGCCGCAACCCCTTCCACCCCTTTTCCGTGATCGACACGGCGAGCCTTTCCGGGCTGGCCTTTGGGCAAACAGTGCTCGCCAAAGCCTGTGATGCAGCAGGACTGAGCTTCAATAATCGCGAAGCCCACAGCGCTGCTTACGACACCGAAATGACCGCCAGGCTGTTTTGCAGCATTGTCAATCGCTGGCAAGCCCTCGGCGGCTGGCAGTGGCCAGCCGAGCCGGACGACGAGTAACCCGCCTTTTTATTCGGCAGAGTTCACACAATTTGCCTTAAGTCGTCAAAATTACCTGATATATCGCCCGCAAGTCGCCGGTAAATCACCTATTCTTGTGGCTAAGCGCCACTGCGAATAATCAGGAGTCCCTTCGTGGTAACTGTCGATCTTTTCCGGCTCTCGCGGCACGACCATATGGTTGGCCATGTGCGGATATTGCGTGAACGCAGCGACCAGTTCCACGCAATCATTTCCTTCCGCGACCCTGATCAGCCCTTGGCCGGCAAAGACAAAGACGGCACAACCTCACACCGCCTGCTGGCCAGAAGTCGCAAACAGGCCATTGAAGGGGCACTGGGCTGGGCCGACGCCAAATTTGGCCGCAATTGCCTGCTGCTGCCGCTACGCAACAACCTCAAACGCGGTATCGGCGCACAAATACTTGCCTTCTAGGCTTACCTTCTGACCGCATGATCAAACGCCCACGCACAAAAAAGGCCGCTGTTGCGGCCTTTTTTGTGCGTGAAATGAAATTACAGCTTGTCGGCGTTCTGTGACAGGTAGCTGGCAACACCATCAGGTGATGCATTCATACCCTTGTCGCCCTTGTTCCAGCCAGCCGGACAGACTTCACCGTGCTCTTCGTGGAACTGCAGCGCGTCAACCAAACGAACCAGCTCATCGATGTTACGGCCAAGCGGCAGGTCGTTAACGATCTGTGAGCGTACAACGCCCTTGTCGTCGATCAGGAACGCGCCACGGAAGGCAACACCGCCAGCAGACTCAACATCGTAAGCACGGCAGATGTCATGGCGCACGTCAGCAGCCAGTGTGTAGCCAACCTGGCCGATACCGCCTTTATCAACCGGCGTGTTGCGCCAAGCGTTGTGGGTAAATTGCGAGTCAATAGAGACACCGATGACTTCAACACCCAGCTCCTTGAACTTGGCCACACGGTGATCCAGCGCGATCAGCTCGGACGGGCAGACAAAGGTGAAATCCAGCGGGTAGAAGAAGATCAGCGCGTACTTGCCTTTAATGGTTTCGCTCAGTGTAAATTCATCAACAATTTCGCCGTTGCCGAGCACAGCAGCGCATGTAAAGTCGGGAGCAGGTTTACCTACGAGTACACCCATGATTGTCTAACCTCCAGCATCAGTTTCTATGGTTTAGGTTCAAAGTTTCCTGTCGTCAGCTCACGCTAACGCAAAGCGTGCAGGCATGATACACGCCACCTGCAATCAGGCACAGGTGAATTTTGACGATCTTCGATAGATAAAAACTATTGCTCAAATTAACAACAATTTCATCTTGACGGGCTTGCTACTGACAATCATTCTCATTATCATTACTTCTAACTTAAAGAGCTTTGTCGGTGCTTTACCATGTACGTCTGTATTTGCAACGGTGTCACAGATCGCGATATTCACCGCGCACTTGAGAACGGTGATCGCAATTTCCGTCAGGTCAGCAAGTCGCTGGGCGTTGCCAGCCAATGTGGCAGCTGCGAGTCGTTGGCGCGGGAAATCATTGAAGAGTACAAACTTCAGGCCTCTCCCCAAACACCGTTTTACGCCGCGATCTAGAGACCGGAATAGAAATACAAAGCATTCTCACCTTCATTCAAAAACCCTTATCAATCAAACGCTTACATTGACTTTGCGGCCATTTTCTGGCATCCTCCCACTATTGTTTTGCAAGGGAAAAGGCAGCTATGAAAGGCGACAAAAAGGTTATCGCGCACCTGAACAAGGTATTGGGCAACGAACTCGTGGCCATCAACCAGTATTTCCTGCATTCGCGCATGTACAAGGACTGGGGCCTGAAGGAGCTGGGCGAGCACGAATACGAAGAATCCATTGACGAGATGAAGCACGCCGACAAACTGATCGAGCGTATTCTCTTTCTCGAAGGCCTGCCCAACCTGCAGGATCTGGGCAAACTGCTGGTGGGTGAAAATACCGAAGAGATGCTCAAATGCGACCTGAAGCTGGAGCTAAAAGCCATTCCAGACCTCAAGGAAGGCATCGCCTACTGTGAGGAAGTGGCAGATTACGTTACCCGCGACCTTTTTCAGGACATTCTGGAGTCAGAAGAAGAACACGTAGACTGGCTGGAAACGCAGCTTGGCCTGATCGAGAAGGTCGGACTGCAAAACTACCTGCAATCGCAGATGAGCTAAGCCCACCTATGCAAGAACACAAGGCCAGCCTCCGCGCTGGCCTTTTTTATGGTTCTTCGTAAATTCAATTGCCATACGCTGTAGGAGCGTGCCCTGCACGCGAATCAGCAGTTGCCGGATAGGCTTTATTCGCGTGCAGGGCACGCTCCCACACATTCCTTCAAGCCAATTGCTGTTTCCCACTCAAATCTGCGATGAACCTGATTATTCCGAGCCAAATACCCTTTCGTAATGCAACACTGTCGGAAAGGGCTCGTAATAATGATGCAGCAACGCCTTCCACTGCTGATACTGCGGCGACTGCCTGAAGCCTTCTTCATGTGCGGCAACAGATTCCCAACGCACAAGCAACAGGTACTCGTCATCGCGTTCAATACAGCGCTGCAACTCGTGTGACAGATAGCCGGGCATGGAAGCAATAATCAGCTGGGCCTGGTCAAAGCTGCGCTCAAAGGCTCCATTCTGGCCAGGCCCAATTTTCAGCACCGCCGCTTCCAGAACCGCCACCCCAACCGTCTCCTATGCTCGACTGTTAAAAAAACAATACAACCCGCTGGCCGCCACCAGGCAGACCAGCGCAACAATGTCGGCCACAACCACCCGCTGAAGCGCAGCGTTATAAGACCCCACCGACCAAGCAAGCACCAGATACGACAGAACACTGACAAAGCCCGCCGCGAACGCCAGCGGTTGCAGCGAGGGTTTAAAGGCCGCGTATATCAGAAACACACCGAGCAGGCCAAACAGCACCGCCCGGTGACGCATCAGAATCGCAAGATTCGGCTCGTCGAAGTTCAGTCCATACAGTGCGTGCAAGCGGTCTGCGCCCAATACGCCGCTCAGCGGCAGTAAATGGATAACGGCGACAATCAACAACAGGGCAGATACAATTTTCGGCATAGGGAGGGCCTCCAAACAGGCGGCTGTGTTTTAGAGCGTCACGGGCACAGCGTAGTGCAACGCTTAGATATTCCGCTGCAGCTGTTCGATCAATCGCGTCTTCATAGGAATAACCCAGTTTTCTTTCAGCGCGGGCGATAGTAAACCCGCCTCTTCCAGCTCATCGCAGAGATGCATCTGGTGAGCAAGGTCGAACATGTCGAACTGGGTGCTGATCTGGCAGTTGTCGTCGAGCGTCAGAAAAGAAATGCCCGGCGTTTCACGGTGGCTACCGTCTTCGCGCAAGCCGGGGCCACGATTCATCCAGTGGGTAATGATTTCGTTGCCTTCACCCACATAAAAACCCTTGTAGGGAAAGGTCCAGTCTTCCCAGCCGTGCTGCATGTCGCGGCCGTAGTGCGTCGCTTTTATCTGTTCAGTACCGCGCGCCTGCACCAGCAGCGTACCGGCGTATTCGCAGGTGTACACGCATTCGGGCGCGTAGATCTCGTCGACAAAAAACGTCCACTCATTGCGGCGGTCGGCCTCGGCGTGATAACTGATGTACTTTTGTATAAAGGCTTTTTTCTGGTCCGTGCTTAGCGTAGCCATGGTCGAATTTCCTTATGCTTTTGCACACCAGTCTAATCGCAAGCCCTTCAGCTAGCCACCGCCAACCGGTCTGACTTTTTGATACGCACAAAGATTCCTGACAAATGCGACATGCCGGACAGCGCCTCGATATTCGCCTCGCCGTCACCCGCCAGATAATTGGAGTTCACCCCCGGATGCAACCGGGCGTGACTTAGACCGTCAGCCTTTTTGTGACCCCAGCACTGGGGAATGGCAACCGTTCTGGGCATCATTTCATCGCTAACTTTAACCGGAATGGAAATTTCACCGTAGTCCGAGGCAACATCCACCAGCTCACCCGAACGGACGCCAAGCTCCTGCGCATCCTCGGGCGCCAGGTAAGCGTAATTGGTTTCGTCTTTGACCAGTCGCGGTACATTGGCCGAAGCAGTATTCATGCGTTTGATTTCGCGCTTGCCGATCAGTTTGAAGTGGTTTCGCTTTTCAAGCTCGTCGGCAAAAAGCGCTTCTGCACGCGCTTTAAAAACCTCAACGTAATCCGCCGGCGCCAGATTCACTTTGCCGTCGCCCGTCAGTACCCGATCGGTGCCGAGAAAGTTATTACCGCTGTTTTGCTTCAACAACAGGCCGTGCCGATGCTGAGCCAGAAACTTTTTCCTCCCCGGCAAGCCACCCTGTTTGAGCATGCCATCGAGCATTTTCTCGGGAGTAAGCGCCAGCTTTCTCAGCCAGGGTTTCGATGAGTAAGCCAAACGCGTGTTCAGTTTCAGCAGTGCGGCTATCCATTTTTTGCCAAACATGGTGGCACCCGCTGCCTCGGCCAGGCGGCTGTAAATCCACCATTCGTGGCGTACGTTGTCGGGCGCGGCCACCACCGCGTCGCTGTAGGTCATATACGGCAGGGGCGTGCAGCCAACAAAGCTCTGCAAGGCGTAGGGCACTTCAGCGCGCTCCAGCCAGGTCGGTGCCGGCAGGATATAGTGGGCCAGATTGCCCACCTCATTGCGAAACAGATCAATACACACCAGCAGCTCCAGATCGGCAAAGGCGCGATCAAGCCGCCCATTGGGGTTACTGCAAGCCAGAAGCGGATTGCTGGCTTCAACAATCATGCCCCGAACACGCCCCTGCTCCATATCGTCGGCCAGCATGCCCGAGGGCTGCAGACCCACCACACTGATCAGACCATCCTCGCGTACAACTTGTGCCGTTAGAGTGCCGGCCTCCTTGACCTGCTTGGCCATATCAATCAGGCCTTCGCCAATCAAGCTACCACCGGGCTTATCCAGATTCCCGGAGATGGCATTGATACACTCCAGCAGCCAGAAGCAGAGCGTGCCGCTGCGCCCCTGATTCACACCGGTAGCCATATACAGCGCTGCGCCGTTAGCATTTTTATGGGCGGCTACCAGTTCACGCAGACGGTCTGCGCTGATACCCGTGACTTCCGCTTGCCGCTCGGGCGTCCACGCTGCGACAACCTCCTCCAGCACCGAAAAGCCCTTCATGGTTTTTTCGATAGCGCCGCGGTCAACGCCGCCGCTTTCGATCAGCTCCCGACAAAAGGCGGCCAGAAAATACAGGTCTGTATCCGGGCGGATAAAATTGTGTTCGCCCGCCTGCGCACTTTCAATGCGACGCGGATTGATAAAGACCACGCGTCCGCCGCGTTTGGTAATTGCCTTGAAACGCCGCACCGCACCGGGCAAGTGGTAGAGGGTATTGCCGGATACTGCCGGATTGGCGCCCAGCACCATAAGAAATTCGGTGCGCTCGACATCCGGGTACGCCAGCCTGAAGGGCGAGCCATACATGTCCTCACACACCCTGAACTTATTGGTGGTATCGCAGGTACCCGTTCCGTACATGCGCCGGGAACCGAGCGCCTGATACAGGGCGTTGCGATAAAGCGGCGCCAGCACGTTGGCACCGCCGGCAGAGCCTACCAGATGGGCAAAGCTGTCCGCGCCGTGGCGATCAACCAGATGTCGTATCTTGCTCCCAATCTCTGCGATGGCCTGATCCCAGCTGATGCTGTGCCATTCATCTCCCACGCGCTTTTGTGGCGATGTAATCCGGTCCGGACTGTTTTGCACCTTGTCAAAATGTATTCCCTTGACGCAGGAATAGCCCTTGCTGACCACGTGCTGCTTGTCTGGCCGGATATCCACCACCCGATTGCCCTGCACATCCACTTCCAGGCCGCAGGTCGCTTCACAGGTTCGACAAAAGGTAATTCGGGTTTCTACAGCGTCATTATTGTTCATGGGCTCGCCTTTGCAGAATTAACTATTTGACGGATTTCGCTTTCGTCACCTTGCCGGTGGGTCCAGCGCTCAACGGAGGCGCAATCGCCTGGGCGATAAAGCGGGCGTTCTCCAGAAAGTGGGCCTCCATCTGCGCATCCTCGCCGTGAAACAAGGTGTAGGAGGCCGTTAGCAATGTTGAGACCAGCATCTGTGTCAGTGACTCTATGCTGTAGTCCTCGCGCACGTCGCCGCGCTTTCGCCCCTCTTCCAGCAGGTAGCGAAACTGCGTGAGGTAGGCTCCCAGCGCCGCCGAGTTGGCACTGTCACTGCGGCCTCCGGAGGTAAGAGCCGCCGTGATCATGGCGTGCAGTTTCGGCGACTGCAGCAGGTACGTCGCCCAGCGTCGAAACAACTGTTCGATCCGCTGCGACGTGCCTTCAAACTCGGCGCAGCACTCCTCCACCAGTAATTTGAAGCTCTGCTCGCGGCGCTCGGCCATACAGACCAACAGCGCAATCTTGGTGGGAAAGTAATTGAACAGGGTACTGCGGGACACGCCAGCCGCTAGGGCAATTTCGTCCATACCGGTTTCTTCAAAGCCCTGATTCAGAAAACGCTCGCGCGCTACCTTCAGAATGGTTGCCGTAGTGGCCTGCTTTTTTCGCTCTCGAAGACTCTGCGCCATCGCTCTCCCCTTGCCGTTATGACAGTAAGCCAAAAATAAAACTTGAACTCAAGTACAAATTTGTATTTGAATACAGAAATGGACGCAGCCGAGAATAAAAGCATGAATGCAACCTGTAGACTCACCACGCCCTTACTGTGCGCGCTTGCCCTCACAGCACCGGCCCAGGCCCAACAAACCGGTGACGATCAGCGCGCACTGGAAGAAGTATTTGTCACCGCGCGAAAGCGTGTGGAATCGATGCAGGAAGCCCCCATTACGGTCTCCGCCTACGGTGCCACGGCGCTTGAAGAGGCTGGCATTGCCAACCTGAAAGACCTGTCGGGCGTTGTGCCCAATCTGGATTTGCAATCGGGTAACGGCGTAAACCGCGATGCCAACCCCTTTATTCGTGGTGTGGGCCAGCGCGAAACCCGCGTGACTGTCGACTCGGGTGTGGGCGTTTACATCAACGGCATTTACATCGCCCGCGCCAGCGGCGCGCTGATGGATCTGGTCGACATCGAACAGGTACAGGTCTTGCGCGGCCCCCAGGGAACCCTGTTCGGCAAGAACACCACGGGCGGCGCCATTGCCATTGATACCGTGAAACCGGGCAACGAAACCTCCGGCTATGTGCAGCTTGGCGGCGGCAATCTCGATGCCTACAGCGTTCGCGGCGCTGTTAACCTGCCCTTGATAGAAGACAAACTCGCCGCCCGCCTGAGCCTCTCGTCTATTCGACGCGACGGCTTCAGTACCAACGCCATCGACGGCCGGGATTTTTCCGATGAACACAGCGATGCCGCCATGCTGCAACTGCGCTGGAATATCAACGAATCCAATTTGCTCGACGTGTTCGCCAGCGGCACGCGAACGCGGGTAAAACCGCGCGGCCAGAACTGCAAATACGTGAACGACGAACGCGGCATTCCCGAGGGCGAAGCGCTGCTGGAAGGTGCCGTTAATGGCTTCACCAGTTTCAACTTCAAGGAGACCTGTGAACGCTCCGAGCAGTTAGGGCCCGAAAAATTCACCACAGATTTTAGCGACGAATTACCCCAAGGACGCGATGGCCGCGTCGATACCGACACGCTGACGGTGGGGATTACGCTGGAATCGGAACTCGGCGATAGCGGCCCCTTTACAGATAGCAGCCTCAAGCAGATTTTCGGCTACCGCAATACCCGCAGTCGTTCGGATCAGGACCTGGATGGCACCGAAATCCCACTGGCAACCCGTTATGAACCGGAGTTCAACAACACCGACCAGTACAGTTACGAGTTGCAGTTTAATGGCTCACTGTTTGACGACTTTCTCAACCTGACGACCGGCGTATTCCTGTTTCGGGAAACCACCACCAACCAGATCGAGCAGTCGATCACGCTAGGGCCTTTGGCCGGTAACCTTGCCGGTACGCCCGCACTGGTGCTTATAGGCAGTGGCCACACCGAGCGTGAAGCCGACAACACCGCCTTTTCGTGGTTTGCCCAGGGCGACGCTGCGCTCAGCGAACAGCTCACGCTGACACTGGGCCTGCGCTGGACCCATGAAAATCGTGAAACCGCCATTACAGAAACTACACCGGCCTATCGCAGCGCCGACGCTGGCGAACTGGCAGCGTTCACCGCATTGGTCGGCCTGCCGGCGCTTGCGGTCTTCACACCTGCCGATGCCTGCAGTTTTGAACACATTAATTCTCACGCGCGCGAGCAATACTCAGGGTTCAGCGTTGGCACGCCGGGTTCGCCGGCCATTCACTATTTCACCAACGGCCTGCAAGTGGTATCCCCCACACCAACCGGCCCTGATAGCTACACCTTCTGCAACTCCGACCGGGATGTGGCGGATATCAGCGCCAGCGACTGGACGCCAATGGCCAGCCTGCGCTACCAGCTAAGTGACAGCCTGCTGGAACGTTTCGCACTGGACGATGCCATGGTGTTTGCCACCTACTCGGAAGGCTTTCGCTCCGGCGTGATTGTCGATGGCGGCGGCAGCGTGGCAGACGATCACCCTCAGCTTGGCGGTGCCGACCGGGAGGAAGTGGGCTTCGATTTTGAAGAAGCCAGGCCCGAGCAGGTTAAAAACTACGAGCTGGGCCTCAAACTCGATGCGCTGTCGCGGCGGCTGCGCGCCAATATGGCCCTGTTCTATATGGAATACCGGGATATTCAGCTGACCGACGTAGTGCTCAATCCCAATACCGGCGGCCCCGAGGGCGTTCTGAAAAATGCAGGCGGAGCCGATTTTCTCGGGGTTGAACTGGAGCTTACGGCCCTGCTGCCCTGGAATTTGCGCTTGATGACATCGTTCTCGGCAACCGAGGCCGATATTCAGGAGTTCGACAGCCAGTTGATTGCCAGTGATCCGGCTACGGGCGGCTTCAGGGAAATCCCCATCGACCGCTCCGACGAACCACCGCCCCTGATACCCGATTACCAGTTGTTTGTCAGTCTGATTCACAGCCAGTCTTTACAATCGGGCGGCCTGATCGACTCCGGCGTCATGATTAAACACCTGGGCGAAACCCACCGTCATTTTGATCGCGGCAGTTTTGAGTCGGAAGCCTTTATCTCACCGGTGGAAACCTTCGTCGACGCCTTTGTGAAATGGACCAATAGCGACGACGATCTCGCGGTAAAATTCTGGGTTCAGAATATAACGAACGTGGATGACTACTTTATCGGCGGCATTCCGCTGGTAGATTTTCTCGGTGGTGGCGGGCAAGTGTACGCCGAGCCGAGAACCTACGGGCTCGATTTACAGTATTTTTTCTAGGCCGCGTTATTTGATTCGCGCCCGCAACGCCTCGGCTTATGCGGGCCTACACTCCACTCCTGTAGGCCTGCTTAAGCGAAGCGTAGCAGGCAACAACCCCGGCTATTTCAAGGCATCTTCAAGCGGTTTATGCGCCTGAGAAATCACGTACTGGCGAACAGCCTCGCTATCACGCTTGCTCAACTGACTTCGGAACGAGGGCATGCCCTGAGCCGCACGCGCACCGCCTAAAAGAACTGAATTCCAGGCATCTTCAATACCTAGCAAGGGTGTCCACCGCAAATCCGGCAGCAGGCCGCTGGAGATCGCATGATCGCCGTGACAAACAAGACAGTTGGCATCGTACAAAGACTTGCCCGCCAGCAAAACACTGCTGTCCGCAGTTAAGGCCGGTGGCGTAGGTTTACGCAAATGTCGCTCGGCCACCACCGGCAACTCCGCGTCTCCACCCAGCTTGAACACGAGCAATCGTCCTACACCTGGCGAACTTTCTGCGGGGAAAAGCCCGCCATATATCAAGGTAAAAGCTCCACCCCAACCCGATGCAACAGCTATATATTGCTCACCCTCAATCGAGTAACTGATCGGTGCGGCGACAATACCCGTTTGGGCAAAATGATCCCAGAGCCGCTCTCCGGTGCCGGCGTTGTAGGCAACAAATTTTGCATTGGCATTGCCCTGAAACACCAGTCCGCCGGCCGTCGATAACACACCTCCGTTCCACGGGCTGGCGTGATCTACCGACCAGGCCTGCTTTTGCGCTACGGGATCCCAAGCAAGCAATTGACCTTTCACTGCCGCACGTACCGCCTTGAACTGCGCAAGATCGGTCGGCAAGGAGCTAAAGCTGGAATCTGTTCCTACATTCCAGGCGACATCACTTTGTTTAAACGCCGGATCATTTCCATAGACGAAAGGCGTTTCGAGAGCAGGAATATAGACAAGGCCCGTCTGTGGGCTAAAAGACATGGGATGCCAGTTGTGACCGCCCAGCGGCCCCGGCAATTGCAAATACGGTTCGCCACTACTATAGCGCGCCGCAGCTATTTCTACCGGGCGTCCGGTGTTCGGGTCAATATGTGTCGCCCAGTTCACCGGCACATAATTGTTCGCCGAAATAAACTGGCCGGTGGCGCGATCAAGCACATAGAAAAAGCCGTTCTTGGGCGCCTGCATAATAACCTTGCGCTTTTTGCCTTTAATTTCAAGGTCCGCAAGAATCATGTGCTGGGTAGCGGTGTAGTCCCAGGTTTCGCCCGGCGTGGTCTGGTAATGCCACACGTATTCACCGGTATCGGGCCGCAAGGCGACAATAGAAGACAAGAACAGGTTGTCGCCACCACCGGGGCTGCGAATACTCTGGTTCCAGGGCGAACCGTTGCCCACGCCGATATACAGCAAATCCAGCTCGGGATCATAGGCCATGGAATCCCACACGGTGCCGCCACCACCATACTGCCACCACGAACCCTTCCAGGTTTTGGCCGCCATTTTCATCGCATCGGATTCAAAGCCTTTCTCAGGATTGCCCGGCACGGTATGGAAACGCCACAGCATGTCACCGGTATTCACATCGTAAGCCGAGAGATAGCCGCGCACGCCAAATTCGGCGCCGCCGTTACCGATCAGCACCTTGCCTTTCACCACCCGCGGCGCGCCGGTAATGGTATAGGGCTTTTCCTGATCAACGGTCACCACATCCCACAACTTGCGGCCGGTGGCTGCGTCCAGTGCAATCAAGCGACCATCAATGGTGCCCGTAATGATCTTTCCGTCCCACAGGGCTACGCCACGGTTCACCGCATCACAGCACAGGTCCGCTGATTTGCTGCGATCAATTTGCGGATCAAAGCGCCAGAGCTGTTCACCGGTTTTGGCATCCAGCGCGTAGACAATATTCCAGGTAGCGGTCACGAAGATGCGGCCATCGGCAACGATCGGTGTTGCCTCTATACCCCGGCTCACACCGAGGTCAAAGGCCCAGGCCAAACCCAGTTGATCAATATTGTCAGGGGTAACTTGTTTGAGAGGGGAGTAGCGCTGTTCGGAATAGGTGCGGCCATGACTTAGCCACACCTCGGCATTGCCGTCGGCGCTGGCGAGGACCGTTGAAAAATCAGCAGCTTGCTCTGCAACATCCTCTGTACCCTTGGAGCAACCCGCTGCCAAGGCAATCGCCAGTAATAGCCCGGTGAGTCCGGTTTTATTCATGCTCTTCTCCCCTCACCCCGATAAATGTGATCAGTGAGCATAAAGGCTGGCAGGGACGCTGTACAGATACAAAAAAACCCGCCGGCAGAGCGCGGCGGGTTATGTAGAAGACCTGAATGAGTCTTTGAAAATCAGTAGATGTAGTAGCGCACGCCCAGCGAATAGCTGTGGCCGCTGTAATCCAGATCAATCGCGCGATTGCTGTCATCCAGCGTGATGTCGGGCTCGCCTGTAAACAGACGGTAGCCTAAATCCAGCGTCAGCTCGCGGGTGACGGCATAGGTCACACCAACACCGACTTGAGCCATCACAAATTCATCGTCGGCGGGGCCTTGCTTGAGCTGCCCTACGCCCAAACCAAAACCGGCATAGGTACCCAGCGGTGAATCGGCGTTTTTGAAATCTCGCCAGAAGCTGGCCATCGCGCGGCGCGATTCAATGGAGTCTTCCTTGGACTCGGGCGAGCGAATACCAAAATCAGCCTCCGAATATTCAAACTCTGAACGCCAGCCACCACGGTTTACAAAACCGAAGGCAATAGCCGGATGGCGATCGGTATCGAATTTACCGCGATAGTCGCGCGCTACAATCGAGGTGGTGCACGCAACCAGCGTACAGGTGGTAACACGCTCGCGATCGTGAACGGTGTTGTTGTTAAAGGTGGTATCGTAGGACGTTGCACCAATATACCAAGCATCTCGCGCCCAGGCAGACGAACTCAAGCCCATCAGTAACGACAGACAAGCAGCGGTAGCGGCTTTCCATGACGCACCAATGTTTAAAGCGTCTTTATCCATCCGCATTAAAACCTCCCATTCGTATTCATTGTGTATTCTGTAGCCAACATGACTCCAGTTGCCGACAGTCTACAGTTTGAAGGTTAATGCGAGCTGAACACCCTTTGTAACTATGCACACAACGCAAGCTTTCCTATTTCATTAACAACTTGTATAGCCCCAAGGCACAGCGTAGCTGTCAGAATCCGGGCATCTTGATCCGGAGCACACTATGTCTAAGCCGTCAGTACCCGAAGGATTTGCCGCCATGCCGCTCGACGGCAGTTTTAACGACGCTTTTGCGCCGGTGTATTTCAGAATGGGAGAGACCGGCCCGGAAATTGGCCTGCAGGTGGACAAAAAGCACCTGAACCCCATGGGTATCTGCCACGGGGCGGTGTATATGGCACTGTTTGATATCGCCTTTGCCTGCGCTATCGGTCACTCAATCGGTAAGTACACGGGTACGCCCACCATGAATATCAATATCGACTTCATGGCGGCGTCAAAGGAAGGGGAGTGGTTGCAGGTGAACGCCCGGTGTCTGAAAACAACGCGCACTGCAGGCTTCGCTCAAGGCGAAATTGTATGTGGAGAAGCGACCAAAGCCAGCGGGAGCGGACTATTCCGGCTTCCCGACAATCTCGCCACGGCTCTTGAAATGGGCGACGCCGGGTTGCCGGAAGCCGGCTAGCCTTCCAGGTGTCAAAAGCCGGAAACGCTGCGCTTATTCCAGCCTACATACTCCCGTAGGCCCGCATAAGCAACGCGTTGCGGGCACTATTGGTACAGTTAAATGCCGGAAACGCTGCGCTTATTCCGGCCTACCTGACTTTAGTAGGCCTGCATAAGCCGAAGGCGTTGCAGGCATAGCCTGTTCTCTACAGCGTATGCGGATTCACCATAATGCCGCCGTCCACATCCAGCGTGGTGCCGGTAATAAACGAGGCGCGGTCAGAACACAGGTAGGCCACGGCATCTGCCACTTCTTCCGGCTCGCCCAATCGGCGCATGGCATGTACCGCAGCCGTGTGTTCTTCAGCCCCCGGCACCTTCGCAAAATAATCGACGATTGCAGGCGTACGGATACCACCGGGATTGATGGCGTTCACACGAATATTTTTCTGCGCGTATTCCGCTGCGGCCGTTCGGGTCAACGCGATCACACCACCCTTGGCAGCGCTATAGGGTGACTGCAAAGCCTCACCGCGCACACCGGATAACGAGGCGATATTCACGATGGCACCACCACCCTGCTTCAGCATTTGCGGTATCTGATACTTCATACACAGCCACACGCCTTTAAGCGTCACATCTTGGGCGAGCTGCCAGTTCTTTTCATCAACATCTATGAGTGGCGCAAAGCCGCCACCGAAGGCGGCGTTATTGCTCACGCAATCCAGACGCCCAAAGGCATCAACCGTCTGCTCAACCATCGCTTCTACTTCGGCGGCTTTCGCGACATTGGCGCGAATGGCTACCGCCTCGCCACCCTGCGCTTTTATCAAAGCCACCGTTTCTTCTGCGGTGTCGAGGTGGTAATCCACCACCGCCACTCTGGCACCATCTCTGGCGAAGGTCAGTGCGGTAGCACGACCGATGCCACTGCCGGCACCGGTGATCAAACCGACTTTATCCCTGAGCAACATTAGCCTTGCTCCGCAAACAGTTTTTTGTGCAACTGCGGCGCAAAAATAACCGCGCGGTGATGCTGCTCCATGGCCTCATCCGAACTGGCCAGCCAGTAGATGATGTCGGCAATGGCTTGTGGCGGTGTCGGGTTAAAGCGGGCTGCTATCTTGTCGTCAAAACCGTTGGCCTTCATCACTTCCGTCAATACGAAACCGGGCTCCACCGAGAAAAAGCGCACGCCGCTGTCTTTGTGTTCCACTCTCAAGGTCGGCATCATTCTGATTAACGCGGCTTTGGATGAAGGATACACAAAACCCCAGCCGCCCTCGTCGGCCGGTGCAGGCGGATCATTAATCGCAGAGCCCGACACCATATTGATAATCGCGCCACTCTTACGCTCAAGCATGCCTGGCAGAAATTTCTTTACCAGCGCCAGCGGCGTCAACACATTGCCCTGATAGACTTTTTGCGCCTGCTCGATTTCCACATCCAGTACGCGCTGCATATTGCCGGGGCCTTGATAACAGGCATTGTTGAAAAGCAAATCGACCTTGCCAAAATGCGCCAGTGCCTGATCGGCTGCGGCCAGTACCGAATCGATATCGAGAATATCCGAGCGTATCAGCAGCACGTCGGCACCGTGCTTTTTCGCAGCGGCCGCGGTTCCTTCGAGGCTGCCCGGCAGGGCGGTGGTTGTTGGCTCCCAGCTGCCGTATTCATTCTGTTCGCCTTCTTTGAGGGTGCGTGCAGTCAACGCCAGGTCGTAACCGTTTTTGGCCAGCTCAACGGCCGTACAGGCACCAATACCGCGACTGGCACCGGTGACAAAGGCAACGGGGCGACTCATCTTACTGCCCTCCCAGCGGACGGTCTTCGGTCCACACAACGTTGAGATCGCGCTTGATGTACTTGGCAACGCCCTCGCGTATTTCTATTTCTTCCTGATAGCGAATGCCCATATCCATTTTGTGTTCCACTTCTTCTTTTACATAGAAGTGGGAGGCGATGCAGTAGGTCTCGCCGCTGTAGGTGTCTCCGTCCCATTCGCCAAATTGCGAACCAATCAAATGAAAGGTGCGGCTGTACTGGCGCAGGAACTCCAGGTTGTCGATAAAAACCTGTCGTGATTCCGCACCAAAACCCGGACCGTGCTGGGTGAAGTCCGGCCACATTATGTCTTCGGCTTCGTCAAACTGTCGGTCATCCACAATGCGAACGTACTGGTTCGCCAGATGCAGAGAAATTGCATTCTTATCCATTATCGCTCTCCCAAATTAATGATTTCTTATCGCCTGCAAGGCAAGCCCACAGGTGCGAGCGGTTGCTG
>DIBR01000032.1:27172-52699 GCA_002415025.1 Spongiibacteraceae bacterium UBA5047 | reverse complement strand
ACACGAACATGGAATCTCCCACATAATTCGTGCGATTTCTCCGTAGGAGCCACCCCTGCTGGCAAACATATTTTTAGCTAAACTGCTTCTTCACCTCGGCCAGTCGACCGAAAAATTCCTCAAACGCGGCCGGGTCGTAAACAAAGTACAAGGGCAGAATTTCAATATAGGTTGCCCCCGCCTCCAGCATGGCCGGAATAGTGTCAATCGTTGCCTGAAAATCCGGATTGCCGTCAGCGCCGAACTTGTGTTCAACCATAGCCCGCACCTGCAATTCGTCGGGGTTGCGGCCCGCCGCATCAAAGGCATTACGCAGCGCCTTTACGCCATCACCAAACACTTTCGGGTCCTGCTCTATCGGAATCCAGCCATCGGCAACTTCAGCAATCAGCTTGCTGTTTTCTTCGTTGGCCTTTACCCCCACCCAACAGGGAACTGTTGCCGGTGCCGGGCGATTGTAAATATTGTCGAAATTGATTTTCTCGCCGTGATAGCTGGCCGGTGCATTGGCCCACATGGCCTTCATGGCGCCGATCTGTTCAAACAGATAATCCTTGCGACCCTTAAAGAGTATGCCCGAAGCTTCGTATTCCTCACGCTGCCAGCCGGTGCCCAAACCCATAACCACCCGGCCGGGCGCCAAGGCATCGAGCGTACCAATTTGCTTGGCCAACAACGCCGCCGAGCGCAGCGGCGCGATCAGCACCCCCTGCGACAACTCGATTTTGTCTGTGCCACCCGCTATGGCCGATTCAATGGTCATCGGCTCCAGCCAGGGAGTTTCGGGGGGCGAAGGAAATTCGCCGTAGGGATAGCGATCAGTACGGTTGCCCATCACGACATGATCCGTCATAGAGAGCTGGTCTATACCTGCCGCTTCAGCCTTTTGAGCCACTTCAATAAGCCCGCGCGGATTCCCGCCGTAGAGATTTTCCAGTCCGTAAATGCCAATGCTGAGTTTAAAGCTCATAGTCCGCGTCCTTGTTCAGAGTGGTGTTTAATGGTGTGTTTGATGAGGCTGCCCATGCTGCCCAACACGTGTTGCAGCGAATCGCTGCGGCTGAGCTCGCCGCGCACATACGCCAGGGCGAAGTTTTTGGTGATAGCCGTACAATTATCCAGCAGCAATTTTGCCGCCAAATCGTTAAGACCCAATTCCAGAAAGTAACGCAGCCAGCGGTATTCGTACCGACTCTTGAGCTCGTCGTGATACGCCCTGAAGTCTTCATTGATTTCCGGCACACAGCGCAGAATCAATCCGGCGCAACCGTACTCGTCAATCACATCCCAAATCAGGGCTTCCATATTGCTGCTCATGGTGCCGTCGCCAGACAAGGCTCCCTGCACCGCCAGGTACTGGTCTTCGCAACTGAACTGCTGCTCGAGCCGCTGATAAAACGACTCGGAAATGGCCAGATAGATATCTGACTTCTGGGGGAAGTAACTGTAAACCAGCGGCCTGCCGCACCCTGCCAACTCGGCTATACGAACGTGCTTAAGCGCGTCAATGCCCTCAAACTCAACGATACAGGCCGCCACCTTTATCAGCTGCTCACGCCGCTCCTCGCGACTGGCAGCGCGCTGGCTAAGGCTTTCTATGGCGTTTAAACGCTCTTGATGTGCCGCTTGAACCACATTGCGCCCCCGGTAAACGAGCACACACTTTCCAGCCTTATTGACAGTTTGTCAACGCTTGGGCTTAGGCCGTTTGGAGTAGGCGGAATTTCGTCGCCCGAGTGGCCAATAGCGAAGTTATCCAGAACGGGGGCTTACAACCCGGAGAGTACGGGCTTCAAAAATATTGAATCGCCCTCATAGCACGCAATTTGCCTCACCCAGCAAAATATTGACACTTAGCGTGCCATATTGATAGCCTGAGCCGCTCCCAGACACTAAAGCATCATAATCCATGCGCCAGCATCACACGCTTTTCGGAATGCACTGCTCACTGTACACGGCAAAAGCCCGCAGTTACCTGCGCAAGCAGGGCATTCCCTTTGAGGAGCATTCAGTCTCCTCAAAGGAATATCAGGCTGCCATATTGCCCACCGTACAACGAATGATCATGCCGGTGATTAAAACAGCGCAAGGCGACATCGTGCAGGACAGCGCAGACATCATCCGTCACTGCGAAGCTCATGCGACCGTTAAGTACCCTGCCGTCCCCGAGAGCGCAGTACTCGCGGCAATTTCCCACCTGTTTGAGCTTTTTGGTGGTGAGGGGCTGCTGCGGCCGGCCATGCATTACCGCTGGAATTTTGATGAGCTCAACCTGAACTATCTGCGCTCGGAATTCCGCTGCTTGGCCCCGGCCGGCACCAGCGAGGCGGATTGGCCTCAACTGTTTGATTTTGCCAGTGGCCGTATGCGCAAAGCGGCAAAGTCCTTTGGTGTCAGCGACGAGTCTGGCCCCGTTATTGAATCCGCTTACGACGAGTTCCTGCAGCTTTTTGAAGCGCATCTTGCGACCTTTCCGTATCTGCTCGGCGGTCGTCCTACCCTTGGCGACTACGCCCTTATGGGGCCGCTCTACGCTCACCTGTACCGAGACCCCAAACCGGGGCTGCTGATGCGCCAGAAAGCGCCTCGCGTCGCCCGCTGGGTGGAGCGGATGAACACCGCCGAAGAGAACCGGGTGGACTATGAGACTGCTTCAGACACGCTGGTGCCTGACAACGATCTACCGGACACCCTGCTCGCACTGATGCGCTTTGTCGCCGTCGACTTTCTGCCGGAAATGCTGGCGCATATCAACTTTGCCAATCAGTGGCTGGCCAGCAAGCCGGATCTGCAATCGGGAACCAATGGTCTGGGCGACCCGACCCGACGCTTTATTGGCGCGGCGGAATTCAGCTGGCGGGGAATCTCCTTAAAGACCTCCGTCATTCCCTATCGCTTCTATCTGCTGCACTATCTGCAGGATGGCTACGCGCAGGCAACCGACACCGAGCAACAGGCTATTGATGGTGTATTTAAGGCCTGCGGCTTGTCGGCACTGCTGAGCACCCGAACAACACGACGCGTTGCGCGAAAAGACCATCTTGAAATCTGGGAATAAACCTCTCCGGGAGACTGAACCGTGAGTAGAACAGCAAATTATCGCCTGATGGGACGACCGGAATCAGGCTACTCTGTGAAAGTCCGCTCAGCGCTGCGTTTCAAAAATCTGCCCTTTGAATGGATCGACCGCTTTGCCAATGACAGTCTGTTCAAAGCCCATGCAAAGGTTCCGCTGATTCCGCTGTTCTTTCTGCAGGACGGCAGCGCCATACAGGACTCCACACCCATTCTCGAGCAACTAGAGCAGCGCCACCCGGAACCGTCACTGCACCCTCAGGACCCCGCCCTGCGTTTTCTGTCGGAACTGATGGAAGAATACGGCGACGAGTGGGGCAACAAGCTGATGTTCCATTATCGCTGGGGTTACCCGGCCGATCAGCAACGGCGGGGGCGCACCCTTGCACAAGGCATTGTGGAGGGTAAAGGCTTCGGCTGGGCCTCGTTGGTTGCAACACCGATCATGAAGCGCATGATCATCAAACGCATGATCCCCCGCATGGCCTTTGCCGGTGCCAATGACAATAACGCACCGATACTCGTTGAATCCTTTGCCGCACTGGTGGATATGCTGGAAGCCCATCTCAAGCAACGGCCCTATCTGTTCGGTAGCCGACCGGCCTTTGGCGATTTCGGACTCTGGGGTCAGTTGTGGCAGGCCTGGATAGACCCCAGCTGCGAGAAAATTCTCAATGACCGCGCGCCGTCGGTGGTTGCGTGGATCAAGCGCATGGATCATCCGCTTGTGGAAGGCGATTTCGAGCCGCTGGATTCACTGGCCCCAACGCTGAAACCGCTTTACGAAAGGGAAATCGCCCCGCACTTTCTTGCCTGGAGTCAGGCGAATGCGAAAGCCTGGGCTGCGGGAGAAAAAACGACAGAGCTCACCATGGAAGGGCGTCGTTACTACCAGAATACCTTTAAATACCCAGCCGGCAGCCTTCAGATACTGGTGAACAAATATCAGGACGCAAAGCACGATGCCGGGCTGATCGACTTTCTTCGTGACACTCACTGCCTACCCTATCTGGAGCCGCAACCATGATTGATCTCTATACCGCACCGACACCCAATGGTCACAAGGCCTCCTGCACACTGGAGGCGCTGGAGTTTGAATACACCACGCACTTTGTGAATATCAGTGAGGGCGAGCAGAAAAAACCCGAGTTCCTGGCCATCAACCCCAATGGCCGCATACCGGCCATTGTTGACCGCGAGCTGGGCGATTTTCCGATCTTTGAATCCGGCGCCATTATGATTCACCTCGCCGAGAAAGCCGGTCGCCTGTTACCTGCCGACGCCAAAGGGCGCGCCAACGTCATTCAGTGGCTGATGTTCCAGATGGGCGGCGTTGGTCCCATGATGGGGCAAGCCAATGTGTTTTTCCGCTATTTTCCCGAGAAGATTCAGCCCGCGATAGACCGCTACCAGAATGAAAGCCGCCGCCTGTTTGAGGTACTGAACACTCGCCTCGGGCAGAACGAATGGCTCGCTGATGATTATTCCATCGCAGACATTGCCAACTGGTGCTGGGTTCGCACCCACAAATGGTCTGGCGTATCCATAGACGGCCTGGACAACCTGCAGCGCTGGCTGAATGTCATGCGGGATCAGCCGGGTATGCAAAAAGGTCTGGAAGTGCCTTTCAGCATCGACAACCTGTTGGAAGACGAAGAAGCCCAGAAAGAATTTACCCAGAATGCCGACAAGATGCTGCAAAAATAAACTATCGAAAGAACAACCAGGGAGAAGACCATGACCCAGTGCACCGAACTGTGGGTAGACCGCAGCGACTTTCGCAATACCAAAATCGTCAATGACCCTCTCCGCGCTATCGACGCCGGCGAGATCATTGTCGCCATAGACAAGTTCGGGCTTACCGCCAACAACGTAAGCTACGCTGTGTCCGGCGATTTTATAGGCTACTGGAAGTTTTATCCGGCACCTGACAACTGGGGCAAGGTGACCGTGTGGGGCTGCGCCGATGTCATCGAATCCCGCTCTGACGACATTGCGGTGGGCGAGCGACTCTATGGCTTTTTCCCGATGAGCAGCCACACCATTCTGCAACCCGGCAAGATTCGCAACGACAGCTTTATTGATGTTGCACCCCACCGCAAGGAGCTGCCCGGTACCGCCCTGTACAGCTCCTACCGGCGCACCCAGAACGAACCTGACATCGTCAGACAATTTGAAACCGAGCGTTGCCTGCTGTTCCCGCTGATTGCGACCGGTTATGTACTCTACGATTATCTGATAGACAATGATTTTTTCGGTGCACAACAGGTGGTGGTCGGCTCGGCCTCATCGAAAACCGGCTTCGGTCTGGCTACGTTGCTACACGACGATCCCAAGGTTTCCCAAAAAGTGGTTGGCGTGACCTCCGAACGCAACAGCGCTTTCGTGGACTCTCTGGGTTGCTGCGACCAGATTATTACCTACGGCAACGAGACCGGGATAGACCCCTCACTTCCCACCGCTTATATAGACATGTCGGGCGATGTCAAACTGACCCGCGCCCTACACAACCACCTGAAAGACAATCTTGTTGAAAGCTCGATGGTAGGCGCCAGTCACTGGGAAGAAGGTGGCAAGGCCGGCGATCTGCCCGGCGCCAAACCCACATTTTTCTTTGCGCCTGCGCAGATCGCGAAGCGCGACAAGGAGTGGGGGCCGGGCGCACTGATGATGAAAGCCATGGAAGCCACCCTGTCTATTTCCGGCAAAGTCAAAAACATTATTCAGGTTGATTGGTCAAAAGGGGCAGAAGCCGTCGACCAAAGCTGGCACAATTTGCTGGATAATAAAGTTCCGGGCAGTGTCGGCATTATGGCCTCACTGCTCCCCGATCAGGAGTAAACGATGATAAAAATTCACGGAGTGTATGGCTCACCTTTCGTTCGCAAGGTACTGGTATCGCTCGATATCAAGCAGGTGCCCTACGAGCTGGTGCCGCAAATGCCTTTTGCGCGCGATGAAAACTATCAAAAGCTCAACCCGCTGGGAAAGATCCCCACGCTCGTTGACGGTGACCTGACACTGGGAGACTCGAAGGTTATCTGTCGCTACCTTGAGAGCGCCTACCCCGATACGCCAATGTATCCGGCTGATCTCAAGGATCGCGCACGCGCCGACTGGTATGAAGATCTGACGACCGGCCCCGTTGCAGAGCTGGCCGCCGGTATTTTCTTTCAGCGTTTTATGCGCCCGTTCGCCTTCAAGCAGGAACCCGACGAGGCATTGGTCGCCAAGATCATCGACAAGCAATTGCCGCCCCTGCTCGACTATCTGGAAGACGTGGCGCCCGCCGACGGTTTTGTGTTCGGCGAGTTCTCTATGGCCGATATGAGCATCGCCAGCCCCTTCTACAACGCGGGCTATGCCGGCTATGAAGTGGACGCTGGCCAATGGCCGAAACTGGCGGGGCTGATTAACCGCGTCCGGGAGATTCCACAGGTCAAGGCGATTCTCGACAAGGAAGCCAAAGCACTGGGCCTGAGCTAAGCCCGAAAATTCAGGGTCTGATTCGTCAGACCCTGCCAATCCCTTTAGCGGTCGGAATAGCCCGCCACCTCAGCCAGCGGCATCTTGCTTCGCATAAAAATGCCATTGCCGCGACCGATTTCCCGTCCCTGTTCGTCGTAGGCAACCGATTCCGCAATAAACTGGCTCTTGTTGCTGTTCACTACCCGGCCGACCGATTTCAACTTTCCCGCGGAGACCGGGCGAGTTAAATAGGTGGTGAATGAGGTCGTCAGCACAAAATAGTCAGGCTCCAAGGAGTTCGCGGCAAAAAAGGCTGCATCGTCGAGCATCTTGAAATAGACCGAACCGTGAACCGCACCGGCCGAGTGAAACAGCTTTTCTGACACCTCGATTTCGATAACCGCCTCACCCTTGCTCACTACCATCTCCGGCAGATAAAAAGCATTTACCGGCGCAGCCTTGTACATGGACACCAGCGCGAGGTAGTGATCCTGTTCCGCTTTCTCAGACATGGAATGATTGCCTCCTTAATAATCTTATGGATATCTTCAAATTTCCCCGGCCGCACCGATACGCTCACAGTATGCGGGATAAGCCAGTGTATGTCCGGTTGTACACGATCATTCGGATTTAGGGCTATAGGAACAAGCAACGGTAGAGTCTCGATGAAACACGTTTTACGCGCCACTGCCAGCGACTGGCACGATGCGGTATCAGCAAAAACTTTCTGCGTTCAACCGCGCCGAAAACCCGTTCTGCAATATCACCTGCAGTGATCGGCGATTTTTCCATTTCAGACTCGAGCGCTGTCTTGAGTTTTGGATTGTTGATCGCAGCATGCTGGGCAATACCCGTTTTAAACATGGCCGGACAGACCACAGTTACGCCAATATTGCCGGGCTTTAGCTCAACCAGCAGCGTTTCCGATAAACTGATGACTGCCGCCTTGGTTGCATTGTAAGCACACATATACGGGGTGTTGGCAATACCGGCGATAGACGCAATGTTAACGATATGTCCGCCACCTTGCTGTTTGAACAAGGGAACAAAATTCCGACACCCGCGAACCACCCCCAGCAGATTAATGTCGATCAATCGCTGCCAGCGTGCCAGTGGCTCTTTGTGAATAGCCCCCATAGATGCCACGCCGGCATTATTGATCAGCACATCGAGGCCACCCCATTCGCTTTCGCAACGCTCGCGCAGACGCTTCAGATCATCGTCAACAGTAACATCGCAGCGCGCTGTCAGTATCTGCGCCCCCTGTGACCGTAGCTGCTCCGCAGTAGCGGCCAAACCTTCGGTGTCGACATCACAGACCGCCACTCGCCAATCCCGTTTAGCAAATGCAAAAGCCAGGGCCTTGCCGAGCCCCCCGGCTGCACCGGTAATCAGTACGCGGCGCTCGGAGCGGTACTCAGGCTTCATCTGTTCTCCGGGAATCATTTGTCAGTATCCGCAAGAAAGCGGAGCACTTCTGCAACCAGTTCAGCGGGCTTTTCTTCCTGTATAAAATGCCCGCCCCCGTCGATGATTTTGTGCGCTTGCCCGCGTGCTCCGGTCACATGTCGCTGGAAGGCTTTCTCGACGCCTTTGGTGACCGGATCGCGATTACCGAACAACGTCAAAAAGGGCTTGTCGAATGACTTCAGTTTTTCCCAGGTATCCCGATTGACAGCCAACTCAGGATGGTCGGCAAACACCGTGATCAGCGTCGGAAATTTTATGATGCCGGCCTGATACTTTAACTTCGGAAAAGGCGCCTTCTCGTAGGCTGCGTATTCCTGTGGTGTCAGCTTGCGTTGCAGCGCTTTCCTGAACACCAGACGCCAGGGAAAAAACGGCGCATAGCGCATGCCCGCCTGCCATAATCGCAAAAATCGGTTGCTGCCTTTACCCACAGGAACACCGGTATTGGAGGCAATCACACGATCAAAGCGTTCCGGATGTCGGGCGACCATATACAGCCCCATGATCCCGCCCCAATCCTGACAGAACAGCGTAATATTTTTCAGATCATTGGCTAGCAACCACTTTGTCACCCAATCGCAGTGTCTGGCCAGTGTGTAGTCTTTTTTACGCGCAGGCTTGTCGCTCCGACCGCAGCCGACCAGATCCAGCGCGATGACCCGCCGCCCGGTTTTCAGCAAGCCGGGGATCATATGACGGTAGAGATAGCTCCAGGTTGGATTGCCGTGCATCAACAGGATCGGTTCAGCATCTGCCGGACCTTCGTCTATGTGATGCAGGCGCAGTTCAGTGCCGTCGTCGGTCTTTATCGTTGTGTAGTGAGGTTCGTAATCATAGTCCGGTAATCCCTCGAAACAGGCGTCCGGCGTGCGCAAAACTTTCATCGTTAATATCCCGTAGTCGTCGGCAAGAGGTGACAGTTAATTCGCTTCGCCCCAAACCTCAATATGATCTTTGCGCTCTACCCGTCGATTCGCGGTTAAGGTCAGTATGGGTTCCAGCCCCAGCGGCCGGAAAAAGGCCGCTACGCGAGTCTGGTCGCCTTGCGGCAACTGCCCATAGAAGTCAGTAATGCGCTGCAACATAGTCAGACGGTAGGGAACCACCATGCCGTCGAGCATCTCGCCGCGAAAGCGGTATCGCATCGCGTCGAGCATTTTTATATGGGGTTTTGCGGTCACGCACTGCCCCGCAACATCTGCCGGCATCGCGTCCAGATGATGGTTTATTACCGCGACGGTCTGCTGCAGTTCGGGCAGAAAATCCTCTGCCACCAGGGCCATCAGTCGGCATACCGTATCGGGGATGGCATCGTCGCCAAACAGGGATTCCTCGTATTCTCCAAACTCCGGCATATCCCGGTCCGGCGCCTGCATTCTCTCCAGCCATCGATACACGCGCTGGGCTTTGCTTTTCATGAGGGCACTGGGATAAGGGTCTCTGCCGCAGTGCGCGTAAAGCGGTGCAAACAGGCCATAGTCGGCAACGGTCGGCAAACCGCCTAAAAGATAGGGATATGCCGAGAAGTGCTCATCAAGTAGCGCCAATACATCGTTGTATTGCGCTTCAATTAGCGGAGCACTATCGGCGCTGACACCCATTAACGGCAGATACTTGCGCATCGGTTCCATACCCGCTTCGGCAATCGACAACACGGTCGCCTGATCAGCGCCGGGTACAATATGGTCACCGAATTCGCGCTCTAGAAAGGCATTGTTCTCCTCCGGAAAACTCCAGCGAAAATGCATGGCAACCTTGAACAGGCCCTCGCTGCCAAACAAATCCAGAATCAAGGCTGTGAGTCGCTGTGCGGGGTCGGACGGGTAAACAGAAAATCGGCGCGCGGGCTGCGCTTCAAAATGGTCGATGATATCCACGGAGTCCTGAATGAATCGCCCGTCCGGTAATTCCACCACCGGCACCACGCGACGTTTAATTTCAGGAAAAACCTGTTCCTTGCAACGCGGACTGCCCGGCATACGTTCGTCAAAGGGTATACCTTGCTTGCGCAGATAAGACCGCACCTTGCCGGTAAACAGTGACATGGGCGCGCCATAGAGTACGATTGGATTGGCCATCACTCAGTCGCCCAGTTTGATCATCAGCTTGCCGTTATTCTTACCCGCGAAGATCATTTTTACTGCGTCCGGATAACACTCGATACCCTCGAGAATGTGCTCGCGAAAAACGATCTTGCCTTCGTGCTCCCAGGTTAGCAGGTCCACAAAAGCTTCTTTGATCCGGTGCATATAATCGCGCATGGTAAAGCCTTTAATCATCAAGCTTTGGGTAATTACCAACGTGTAATTTTTAAGGCCTTGCGGCGCGTCCATCTGCGCGTAGGTGGATACAGCTCCACAGGCAATAATGCGCGCATGGCGATTGGCTATCATCAGCACCGCATCCAGCGTCTCCCCGCCTACGCCGTCAAAGTAAACATCAACACCTTTGGGCGCGGCCTCGCTCAGCGCCTCGAGCAGACTCCCCTCGCGGTAATCGATCACGGCATCCAGTTTCAGGTCATCGCGCAAGTAAGCACATTTCTCCGGGCCACCGGCAATACCGACCACACGGCAACCCTTGAGTTTTGCGATCTGGGCTACCACGTGACCAACGGCTCCGGCCGCGGAAGAAACCACTACTGTCTCACCAGGCTGCGGGTTACCGATATCCAGAAGGCCAAAATACGCCGTAAATCCGGGCATACCCAACCCACCCATAAAGCGCGATAAGGGAGCCAGATTAGGGTCGATCTTGCGAAGCTGTCGGCTGTCCATCGTTGCGTGGGTTTGAATGCCGGTAAAACCGGTACAGAAATCACCAACCTTGAAGTAGTCCGAGCGACTGGCAATGACTTCCGCCACACCAAAGCCCCGCATGACCTCCCCCGGCTTTACGGCCTCGATATAACTCTTTTTGTCGGTAATCCAACCCTTTATTGCGGGATCAATCGACAGATAGCGTACTTTGATTGTAATTTCGCCGTCTTGCGGGTCAGGTACCGGCTCATGGGTGACAGCCCATGTGTCATTGTCCGGAACACCTTGCGCAGGCCTGGCGAATCGGATTTGGGTTGGTTGCGTGCTCATAGTGGATAACCTGCTATTTGTGTCGAGATTTTTCTTATATTGACACATACAGTGCCATTATATCAATTCCGAGTTTATATTTTTGATGGCATCTGCGGTACTCGCTCGTTGACATAGGGTATAACGCAACCCGACACTGCCAACGACAACAGAAAAGCGTAAACAACGTATAAAACTAAGCAGCGTCGTCAGAACCCACCTTCACCCCGGCACAAGGATTCGTAATACTCACGGTCCAGTCGCTCATAGCCTTTGGACCGAGGTTTACGAACAAAAATTACGTCATCACCCACTTCATCCAGGTGATAAGCCTCCTTGCGCAGTCGGCCTTTAACAAGTTTGAAGGTGGCCGTGGTTTCGATCGTCGTCTGTATGCGGACAAACACCGGCTGCGCATACGCTGGCAGGTCGCGCTCGACCAGTGTTTGAAAAGCTATAATATCGAATTGCTCAGCATTCTCATGTTCGAAGGCCACCATGCCTGCACGACCTTCGATCCCCGGCACCTCCACACCGTAGACGTTGGCCATATTGATTTGGGGGTGCTGATTCAGAACTTCAGCAACCTCATTGGTGGACACGTTTTCCGCACGCCAGCGAAAGGTGTCCCCAGTTCGGTCGACAAACTGATAATGTTTTAGGCCGAGCGCAAAACCGACATCAATCTGGCGCACCAAATCTCCGGTGTTAAACCAGCGATCCCCTGGTTTAAAAACATCCGTCAGTATTTTGTTGTTCGTGGCCTCGGCGTTGATATAGCCATCGAACTTCGCCTTCTTATCAATTCTCCCTAGCAGTAAACCTGCGTCGCCTACTTCGGCTTTAACGCAGCGCCCCTTTGAATTGCGGATAACACAGTCGTTGTCGACATCGTACTGAACAACCGCCGCTGTGGTCATGGGCGTGCCAATAGTGAATTCCTTGTTCAGAGCATTGGCCATCACGAGATTCCCTTCGCTAGAGCCGTAGATTTCACAGATCCGCTCCACCCCGAACCGGTCTCTAAAGGCCTCCCAAACATCCGGCCGGAGACCATTCCCGATCATTTTTTGCAACGGGTTATCGCGCTCCTCTGCGCACTCCGGTTGCAATGTCAGATAGCGACATAGCTCTCCCACGTATACAAAGCAGTTGGATTTCGACGCCTGAATGTCTCGCCAGAAAGCTGATGCCGAGAAACTACGCCTTAGAAAAATGGATGCGCCATTGGAAATCGCCCCGCAGAATCCGGGGCCCAGTCCGGTAATGTGGTACAGGGGAAGGCAGAGATAAATACGATCACTCGACTGTAATTGCAGGCCCAAGCGACCCAATCCGTGGCCCGCCGCCAGTATACGCCTGTGATTGACAATAGCAGCTTTGGGTAGGCCGGTGGTTCCGGAAGTAAAAATATACGCCGCAACTTCTTTGGCAAGAATCGTCCCCGTTACCGGCGGGTTTTCCGGTGAGCAGGTGCGGTAGCCGTCACTAATATCACTTGCCCACGCAGGGCAGTTAGCCTCTCCCCGGTCGCGCAGCCAATAACAGCGCATTTCACCCTCAGCTGACAGTTGATCCATTACAGCGCCCAGCGTTAATGCCCGCTCTTCTCCCACAATCACCCGCCGATTGCCCGGAGACCGAATGCAATGTGCCAAACTGTCTCCGGTAAGACTGTTATTGATCAGACTCGCGGGAACACCCAACTTGGCCAAAGCCAGGAAAACCTTGAGAAATTCTGCGCGAGTTTCCATAAACACCGCGACGGGCTCGCCCCGTTGAAAACCAAGCTCCAGAAAGTGGTGTGCAAGCTGATTAACCTGAGCATTAAATGCCCCATAGGTCCACTCGCGGCCCTCGTGCAGCAATAGCGGCAGTTCAGCATACTGTTCCGCCGACTCCTGAAATTGTCGCCCCAATGAGGCAGGATCTTCACCCTCCGGCATTTTATAGGTCAGTGCGGGCAGGATGTGCCTGGCTTCCTTCAAAACCCGTCCAAACTCCTGTATTCCACGATTCCTGCGCATCATCCGTCTCTTCAATGGCTACTATCGATAACAAAGCAGCGGATACGACCACTCACCGCTTCAATCTCAATATATTGACACTCACAATGTCATTTTGTAAAGATATTGAATTCAGCGAACCAGGCGCACAACAGTAAGCCTCGCTAACAACAACACGGACACGGGGTGCAACCTTATGACGCTGCCAATATGGGTTACTGCTGTACTGTGCTACATGCTGTTTTGGCTTTGGTATGCCAGACCTCGGCGCAAAATCACGCTGCAGGAAGCCGACGATTTTCTGGCATGGGCAACTTCACAAGGCGTCGAGCCCGAGCGCGCAAGCGGGCTTCGGGATTTTTTTGCCAAAGACGACGGGCGTGACTTTGTCATGGTTAATTTAATCAAGCTTAAAAGCCCCGCAAGGGAATCCGGCGCACAACTGGCCGCTTACCAGAAAATTTTTCTTGGCCAACTGCTGCGCAAGGCCGGACACCCAATCTTGGTTGCCCGTCGCAGTGGGGCCAATATTGAGCACGTCAATTGCGAACAGCACAGTGACTGGGCCGCAATGGGCGCAATCCGTTATCGCAGCCGGCGTGACCTGTTGGAGATACTCCCTGCAACGCTGGGCAGCGAGCATCACCAATTAAAACTGGACGCCGTGGCGAGCACCATCGCCTTTCCCGCTTCACAATGGTTTATGTTGGGGGGACCAAAGCTGGCGGCAGCGCTGGCGACGCTGTTACTGGCGTGTGTAGCCGAGCTATTGATCTAATGTTGCAGGCACGACTCAAATTCCTGCTCACGGGCAGATAAACTGTCATGAAATTTACAGTTATCCATTGTAAGACGCATTATTATTGAGGGATTTTCCTAGATTAAGTACTCTCAGGAAATACGCCTGAAATCCATTAGATAACAACAGGGAATATTGTCCATGGCAACCACCGGCACTTCTTATGTGCTGCCTGTAGAGCAGCTAAAGGCCAACCTGAAAAACAAGCCCAACGACACGTGGCTGCATCAGCCCACCAACGGAGTCTGGAAAAGCTACACAATCGCTGAAGTGATTGACGAAGGCAGCCGGGTCGCGAATAACCTGTTAAAGCAGGGTATTGAACCGGGTGACCGGGTCGCGATTCTCGCCAAGAACAGCTATGCCTGGCTGGCGGCAGATTTCGGCATGATGCTGGCAGGGATCATACCGGTACCCATTTATTCCACCGCCTCGTCAGAGACCATCGACTATGTGCTTGAGCACAGCGAAGCCAAGCTGTGTTTTGTGGGCAAACTCGACGACTGCAGCGCGGCACAAGCGAGCTTGGCCAGCATCCCCGTCATTACCTTGCCGGACGCCAACGCCGAATACACTGGCGCACAGGACTGGCAAAGCATTCTGGATACATCGACTCCACTGGATAGCTACCACTCACCCAAAGCGGGCGATATGGCCACTATCGTCTACACCTCTGGCAGCACCGGCAAACCCAAGGGCGTGGTACTGACCCACGGTCATCTGGGCGCCGCCGCCGTTGAAACCAAAAACCGCATGGTTGGCGGTGATGAGCTGCACCGTATCATGTCTTACCTGCCACTGGCTCATATCACCGAGCGTTCTGTTGTCGCCATAACATCCATCTACGGCAAGGTGGAACTTTTCTTCTCGGAGGGGCTTGAAACCTTTGTAGACGAACTGCACCACTGCCAGCCCACCGATTTTATTTCAGTGCCCAGACTCTGGGCAAAATTCCAGGCGAAAGTACTGGCACAAATTCCTGACGAACAGTTGCAGGAAATGCTGGCCGGCGACGGTGGCGATGCGGTGGCTGCTGCCATCCGCGATAAACTCGGCTTCGGTTCATGCGGTAATTATGGTTCCGGCTCGGCACCCATATCCCCGGCTCTGCTCGAATGGTTCCACCGCATCGGCGTTGATATCGCCGAGGGCTGGGGCATGACGGAAACGTCCGGCCTTGCCTGCTCCAACCAGCCCTTCACCGTTGAGGGTATGGGCACCATCGGCACCCCCCTCGCCTGCAATGAAATGAAACTCTCCGACGAGGGAGAAGTACTGATTCGCGGCGAGGCCATTTTTGAGGAGTACTACAAAAACCCGACAGCAACCGCTGAATCCTTCGCAGAGGGTTGGTTTCGAACGGGCGACAAAGGCGTCAAAGACAAGAACGGCGCTTACCGAATCACCGGCCGCGTGAAAGAGCAATTTAAAACGGCAAAAGGCAAATATGTTGCGCCCGTACCCATTGAAAGCCGGCTGGCGACTAACTCGCTGATTGAGCAGGTCTGCGTGCTGGGTTCCGGGCGTCCGGCGCCGATGGCCATTGTGGTGCTCAACGACCAGGGCCTGAGCAAAGAGCAGATAAAGACCAACCTCGAGAAGACCCTGAGTGACGTCAATCAACAATTGGAATCTCACGCCCGTCTGGATCGTATCGCAATCTCGGAGACAACCTGGGACGTTGAGAACGACCTGCTAACACCCACGATGAAACTAAAGCGGGATAAAATCGAAGCGTTCTACCGTTCGTCTATCGACAGCGAAGCAGAGAGCGGCGTGTACTGGATCGCTCAGTAAAAGTGCCGCTATAACCGCCAGCAGACCACCGCGTTCAGCTCAGGTATTTAGTGGCCTGAATGCTAGGCCTGTTGGCGCTTTTCAAGCTCCCGCTGTATTGCCCGAGCAAACAACCACAGTCGGTCTTGCCCCCAGAGTGCAAGCACGGGTTCACTCTGCGCATTGAGCAAACGGAAGCTGGGTACACCCCAGAGACCGGCCTCATACATCGCCCGGCGATTTTCTTCGAGGCGCTCCTCCCAACCACTTTGCCCGATCAGTTCTCTGGCGACTTTCCAGTCGAGACCGGCATTCTCTACCACCGTTTTCAGGCCCGCGAGCCGATTGGTGTTGATACCCTCGGCAAAGGCGCCACTCAGAAAGCTGGAAATAAATTCCACATCGCGCCCCTGCTCTACCGCCCAGGGGTAAAGTGAGTAGGCTTTTCGTACCGGTTCGCCAATCGGGTCTTTGAAATTACCATAAGGCACGCCGGCTGCCTGCGCTTCGCGGGCAGCATCCATAAAAATGTACATACCCTTCTCACGGGTGGCAGGCACACCGCGCATCACCATAGGCAACACCGGCCTGACCGAGAGTTTGACACCGGTATCGCGAGCCAACTGAACCGCGCGGTCGAAAGAAATTGCCGTATAGGGGCTGCGCAATGAAGGATAGACTTCCAGCGTAAGACTGCCATTGTCCTTGAGGTTTCCAGCATCCAGTGACGGGCGGTCTACCAGCAGTGGCGCCTCCGGATTACGAGAGACGCCGAGCGAAGCCAGCCTGCGTTCAAGGTGATAGAGCCGGTCCACGCCCCAATACCACTCGTCGCCATAATGGAACATGGCGCCGGAATAATGTTTGAGGGACGCTCTCAATGCCGCGCCCTTTTCCAACGCCGCCGAGACATCGTCTTGCGTCGCAGACCCAAGACCTGCCGCGAGTTCTTTCAGCGCATTGGCGTCTCCGGACCACATCGCCTTGCCCACTGCAGCCGCGTTTTCTATAAACCCGGTGCTATCCTGCGCGGCCAGAATCGCAGTGGCCTGTGCGCGCAAGTCTTCTGGCAAGGGCTGGTCGTGCCGGGGAAAGTCCAACCCGTATTCCGGCGCCACATGAAAGGCATCGTAACGCGACAACCCTAGCAGCAGGCCAGGCTCGGGCAGGTTGTTACCGTCAGGTCCGGGGACCAGATAGCACTCCAGCTCTATATCGTAGCGCTCAACCAGTTTCGGCAGGATCTGCGCCGCCAGATGACTGTAGCCATCATCAACCTGATGAAAATACCGAACGCGATGTGGTTCACCGGCCTTCTTTCGCCGCGCTTCGGCATTGGCCCGCCGCGCCATCATTTTTTCCGGCGTAAACAGCCGTGTCATCATGGCCGAGGTCAGCCAGCGCACAAGCACATTGGGGTCCGAGTTTGCGGCGCCGCCCTGATTGGAAAATTGTTGTTGGCTCATAATGGTCTGTTATCGTCTATAAACGCTTCCGCACCGTAACATACGGTGATTTAGTTCGGCCAATAGATGTACTCATCGCCGGGTACAAATTCTTCTGCCAGGGTTTTGTCGATCGCGACGGCGGCTTCCAACACATAGGGGTACAGAGGCGGCCTTGCATTCTTCTTATGTTGATTCAGCAGAGCGACCAGCTCCTTTACTTTGTCGGGACGCTGCTGCGCCAGATTGCGTTGCTCTGTGGGGTCGTCGGCCAGGTTATACAACCACTGTTTCTGTGGCCGCTCCGAGACCTGCAGCTTCCAGTCGCCATGACGAACGATACGGTAGTAGCCGCTTTGCCAAAACAGGGTGCGAGACTGATTGTCTGCGGCTTGACCGCTTGCCAGGGGCAGCAAATCTATGCCGTCAATATCAACACCTTCCGGGTTACCCGCACCCACAACACTGGCGATGGTCGGCAGCAAGTCAATATGAGCAGCCGGCGTTTCCAGCACCGCACCTTTTGGTATGCGCTGCGGCCATTTAATAAACAAGGGGACACGAATGCCGCCTTCAAAGGCCGTCAATTTCCAGCCGCGGTAAGGTGCATTTACCTCCGGCAATCCTATATAGCCGGCGCCACCATTATCGCTGGTAAAGACAATGATTGTGTTATCCGCCAAACCTTCGGCCTCTAATGTCTCGGTGATGCGCGCGACGCTGCGGTCCAAAGCGCGAACCATCGCGGCATAGACGCGCAATCGATGCGGTTTTATGTCACCCACAGCCTCGTAGTCTTCGCGCGTAGCCTGCAAAGGTGTGTGTGTTGCCCAGTGCGCCAGATATAAAAAAAACGGTTGGTGTCGGTTGGCGCGAATGAACTTGATCGATTCATCGGTCCAGTAGTCTGTCAGATAGCCCTTGGGACGGAAGCGCTCATCACCGCCATTGTTGAACGAGGCTGCGTAATCCATTTTGGCCCAAAGAAACTGGTCAATCGGGTCAAACGAGAGTCTGGCATTGACCACGTTCGGGTCATTCTCAGGCAAGAACAGGCCACTGGCCATAAGCAGGCTATCATCAAAGCCCTGATCATTCGGCGCAAACCCTGCACTGCGCCCCAAATGCCATTTACCGATATGCGCCGTGCGATAGCCCCTGGTTTTCAGGACTTCGGCAACAGTGACCTCCTCACTTGGCAAACCCTGCAACTCATAGGGCAGCGCATCTTCTGCAGCCTGCTCGTTGAAAACTGTTGGGGGAAGTCGTCTATCCATCGCGTTACCGATAAAGTTCATCATCGGCGCCATACTGTCGGGTGTCGGGGTAAATTCAAATCCGGTTCGGGTTGGGTAACGCCCCGTCATGATCATTGCCCGGGAGGGTGCGCAGGTAGCACTACCTGCATAAGCCTGTCTAAATACCGCGCCGTCAGCGGCAAGCTGGTCAATACTCGGCGTGTGCACGCGACCACCGGCCACACCGCCGCCAAAGGTGGAAATATCGTTATAACCCAGATCGTCTGCCACAATGAGCACGACATTCGGAGGGCGCTCATCAACGGGCGTCGCCGCCTTTTCCGGGCCCGCCGGCCAGGTAATCTCGCGATTGACAGAAACCTCGAATTCACGTTGCGACTGATATTTCACCATCATCAGCAACAGGTCAATTCGATACACCCAAGCGAGCGCGCCAAACCCCGCCAATCCGATCAAAACCACCGCTATCTTTTTCTTCATGCTCGCCTCTAATTGAGGGTGACTTGTATTATGGCACTTATAATGCCATTATCTTGGGAAAATCGTCAAGCGCCTTGCTGGTGCTGACCGGGTATATAAGAGGACTCTGCTCGTGAAAATTTTCTACGCCGCTTTGGTGGTCTTCTACGGTCTCTTTCTTTGGTGGTACGGCGGTTTTGCTTCACCCGTAAGCGAGCAGGAGCTAGAAAGCTACATCGAAGAGTTCAAAGCTGCGAGCCATACTGACCCCTCCCGCCCAATCAAGTATATGCGTAATCTCGCCGCCTCTGATCAAGGGGGCGAGTTTCTGATGGTCAATTTGATGGATTTTCGGGATGTTGCAGCTTACCCACCTGAATCCCCCTGGGCTAACGACCCTGACCCCTTGGCCGCCGACGCTCGTTATAGCGGCAAAATAGCGCCTTTACTGCTCAAACGCGGTAGCCACCCCATGCTACTCGGCCCTGTGACCGGCTCCTTTATCATTGAGGGCGAATGGGGTAACTGGGACAGCGTCGTCATTATTCGCTATCGCAGCGTTCGCGACATGCTGGAGATGTTGATAGAAATGGCAACACTGGGTGACGTTGCGGTTCATAAATGGGCTTCGATGGAAAAAACCCAAGTATTCCCCATCAAACCAAGCTTCGCGTTTCCGGGGCTGCGTCTGCTGGTCGCGCTCTTTCTTATTGCATTAGCCATCACGGTCAGGTTTGCAACGAAGTTTATCAAAAGCAAATAGTTACTATGAGTATGATTACGCCAGACCACTACAAGTTATACGGCTTTCTGATGTCGCCGTATTCCATGAAGATGCGTGCTTACTTGCGTTACCGCCGCATTCCCTTCCAGTGGGTCACCGGAGAAGCAGCCAATAACGTCGCAATGACCAAGGTCGAGCCGTATATGGTGCCAGTGTTGGGCTACCCCGATGGCAGCTATGTCAATGACTCCTCTCATCTCATCGCAGATCTTGAAGCACGTTACCGCGATCGCTCGACCACGCCCGAAAGCGAAGCCGACGCCTTTCTTGCCTTGCTCATCGAAGATTATGCTGATGAATGGTTAGTTGCGCCGTTTTTTCTCTATCGCTGGGAAAGCGAAGCGGATCAAACTCACAATGCGCAGTGGATTATTTACGAATATTTCAGAGGCAACATCGGCCATGACCAATTTGATACCATGGCAGAGATGTGGCGAAAACGCCAAACCAGTCTTCTGTCTGCGGTATCTGGCAAACCGGCCTCTTATGACATGGTCAAAGCGAGTCTGCATGAATTACTTGCGACCATGGAAAACGCGATACGCAAGCGACCGTTCTTCTTTGGCTCACGACCCTCCAGTGCCGAGTTCGCCATCTTCGGGATGTTATCCCAGCTAGTGCAGGACCTCAGTGCTAATCGCTTTATGCGCGATCAGCACCCGTTTACCAGTCGCTGGGTTGGCGTTATCGACGACATAAGCGACTTTGAGGGTACTTGGGAACCGCTCTGCGATCAGCCTGAGCACTTAATGAACTCGCCAGTTTACGAACTATTGAAACTGAGCGGGCGTTATCACCTGCCGATGTTGCTGGCAAACCAGCGAGCAAGCCAAAATCAGGAGAAAGTTTATTGCTTTGAGGTGGCAGGTGTACCGCATGAGCGCAGAGTGCTTCCACGCTTCCTGCCCTGCCTGCCAGCCCTACAGCAGCACTACAACGCGCTCTCAGACTCTACGAAAGCAACGTTGAATCCTGCGCTGGAAGATGCGGGGTGCTTGCAATTTCTAAACGTAAAACCGTAGCTTTCGCTCTGCGCTGAAGGAACAAATTGGCTTACGCTGACTGCGGTCTGATACGTTACTGACGATATCCTTAAACCGGATTTTCCCTCTAGGCGCGCTGGACTGATCGTAAATAGCAAGGGAAGACATATGCATCAGCGCGTTTGGCGTTTCCAAGTAAAGGAAAGACGCATCGAGACCTGTTGGCTGCAAGATGATTTACTGCCTCTTTAAAATTATTTTTCTGTTAACTTTCTTGCATCATCAATACAACCATTTATCGCGCCACGCCTGGCTTAAAATATTTTCCAGCGCGGCCCGCGCGCTTCGGGAACTTTTTCGCTCTCAGGCAGCGTGCATATTCTATCCATATGTGTTGTGGAGCCGTCCGCATACTCCCAAACCAACTGGTCACCGTCAGGCCCTTCTGCCAAGTAGCGCTTCACCACTACCGGCCCCCAACCAAATACATTGAATTCGAGGACTTTGTTCCTCCACGTCATACTGGCCGAGGTTCTGGCGCAGTATTCCTTGTCACCTAAGGTAAAGAGCACAGAACCTTCTGTATCGTTGGAGTTTAAACCAATCGTGTCCTCATTGAGATTGGGACCGCCGTCGTGAATGATGCCCGAAGCAGTAATTACAACCCGTGACCCGCATTGTTCAACCCGCTCTACATGCCCAACGTGCCCACCCTTAACGCCAATCCAGAGACCACGAATATCCGCTGCTTCTTCAGACAATGGCTCGGTACATTCGGCCAGAATAGGCAAGGGGAAATGTTCATAGGCACAACCGGGCGTATTGCCCTTTGGTATATCGCCGGCTTGTTTTCCGCTGCCATTCAGCTTAGGTAATTCGCAGTAATTTATTGTACTGCCATCACCTGCCAGCGTCGCTGGATCAGTCATTAAAGGGGGTCTCTCCGAAAAGAACGCCAGCCAAAAACCGAAAGTGAATAGCACAGTTAACGTCGCTGTCATCCTCAATACCCATTTTTTCATGTCTATGTTCCGTTCTTTACCCAACTGTGATCACAAAAGTGGGGGTAACTTAATCAGGTGGAAACTCAGGCCTATTTTTTAGCGTAGGCCCGGAAACCCACCAGCAATACAATAAGCATGAGTACCGCCAACGCTTCGCCGCGAAAGCGGTCGTAAACAGTGTTTAAAGCGACCTGACGGATATGGTTATAACCCTGTGGCGGGTCCAATACCCCGTTCTCACGTTTGTAGCGCTGATATAGATTCAGCATATGCTGGAAACGCTGTGCTTGCTGAGAACTCAAGTCTTGGGTCTCACCGGGGTCGTTAGCTATATCAAAAAGCCGCCATTTGTCATCACCAACTGGCCCGCGCGTCATAACCAGCTTATAGCTGCCTAGAAAGAGCACGCCCTGCCCTGCCAGTTCGTAGCCAACCGCCTCGTCTTCACCGTAGACATTTGCTGTCTCCCCTTTAAGCAAAGGGGTAAGGTCTTTTCCGGTAATCGGCTCAACGGGTTTGCCGGCATATCGCCCTCCCGGCTGCTCGACACCCGCCAGAGATAGAATCGTCGGGGCTATATCCTTAACGTAGGTAAAAGCACGATTGATGTCAGGTTGAGCTGCCAGCGGCTTACCCGCGATGATAAGCGGCACGCGCAGCCCCCCTTCACCGGCGTAAAATTTATAATAGGCCAGCGGAGAGGCGCTGGCACTGGCGAAGCTTGGTCCCAAATTGACGAAGCTCCCTTTTAGACCCAGGGTCTCGTAGTCGGCAGTATAATCTTGTCGCGCAAGTTGAAACCGGGCTCTTGTGGTATTAAGCGCATCAGGCCCGCTAGGTTCACTGCCGTTGTCCGAGGTGAATATGAAAATGGTATTATCAAACTCACCGGTCTCACGCAGATATTGAACCAAGCGCGCAATATGGAAATCCATGGCTTCAACCATGGCGGCATAGACGGCCATCCGTTTGGCTTCAAACCGCTTGTCTTCATCACTCAAGGCATTCCAATCCCGGGTGGTATGCATCGTGACTGCCGGCACACCGGGTAACACGATTCCGAGCTTAATTGCCCTCTTGTGCCGCTCCTCTCGCAGCTTGGCCCAGCCTTCAAGATAGCGCCCCTCGTAACGGTCAATAAATTCCTGAGGCGCTTGCACGGGTATATGTACGGCCTGAAACGGCAGGTAGGCAAAAAACGGTGATTGTCGAGATCCGTTTTGGGGTTGATCCGATTGAATGAACTCAATCATCTTGTCGACAAGAAAGCGGGATGAATAAAAGTCCTCAGGTAGCGCAATACGCTCACCATCCGCGAACCAATTTGCTGTTTCGTAAATGGGTAAGTAAGGCTTTTGTTCCCAATTATCGGCGCCGGAATCGGCCAGTGCGACTGTACGTTGAAATCCTCTACGGCTTGGCAGTTTGTCTTTCGTATGGCCGAGATGCCATTTCCCCGCCATATAGGTGTTGTAGCCAGCGCTTTCCAATAGTGTGGACACGGTGACTACGTTGTTACCCAGTTCGCCTTGATAGGCTGGATGATCACGCTGCTCGGGAGGGATCATCTCGATAATATTGGCTACGCCTGCACGATGACTCGAAACGCCAGTAAGCAGCATGGCGCGCGCCGGTGCACAATTTGCCGCCGTATGATAGTTGGTAAACCGTATTCCCTCAGCCGCGAGACTATCCAGGGTGGGCGTCGAAATTTCTCCGCCAAACGACCCTAAATCGGTATAGCCCAAATCATCGGCGAGAATTAATACAATGTTGGGACGCTTTTGATCGCGCAAGCTATCAGCGCTGGGTGCGACATCAGACTGGACAAAACTCGCGAAACCCAGGAAGGCAAACAACAACGCAATCGGAAACACGACACCTTGAATTCGCTTAGCAACGATCACGATGCCGAGTCCGCTTTGACACAAAGAAAGCGCGAACCTAGCAACAGAATAATGCTGAAGATAACTTCTGGAGCGATAGCATCCAGCGATAATGCCGCTCCATGGAGCAGCCAGGCCAGCACCCGACCCAAGGCAGCCAGGCTTAGCAACATGACGGCAGCGTAGTACCAGTGCGCCTTTCCTGTGCTTAGGCCCAGCAGGGTAAACACGCCGATGCAGAGGAAGAAGGCCGATAGGTCACCCACCTGTGTGCTTAGGCCGGCGCCGTCCAGCAGGGGCATACCCAGTTCACCGGCAATGCCGGCCGGAGCCAGAAGCCAGCGCAGCCCCATGCTGAGCATCAAAACCCCAATCAGGGCAACCGGTATTTTCAAGAACCATCGCATGGATCACCTCTTTATCGTTATTGAGTCTTACGCTGCGCCAGAATATTCACCGCAGTGTGCGCGGTCTCCAACCCCGAGTTCTGGTTCTGGCCAGTGACAAAGCGCTGTTCATCATCGACAGACACCCAAGTAGCAAACAGATCGCGAAACGCGGTGGCACTTTCGAAAATCGCGCCCGCTTTACGCAGCTCGGTTTCCGGGTGCATCGGGGTCACTTCGATGCCCAGCTCCTTGATCTGTTTGTCAGTCACACCCGTCGCCCGTCGACCGGCAATCAGTAAATTGCCCTCTGCATCCTTGGCATTAATCAATCCCAATGCACCGTGACAGACGGAAGCGATAACAGGTTGTTTGGGTGAATAGTAAGCACCACCAACCAAGGCCGCCAGCTCTTCGGAGTATCCCATGTCGTAGGCAGCGCCCCAGCCACCGGCCAGAAAAATAACATCGTACTGGCTCACATCTACGTCGGCCACTGCAATGGAGTTGTTGGCTTTTGCCTGAAAAATACTGTCGTTCTCAAAGCGTTCTTCGTACTCGGTGCGAACCGGAAAAGACATTGTTTGCGGATCGATCGGTATCGCTCCCCCCTTTATACTTGCAACATCAACATCCAACCCTGCGCCTTGAAATACATAGTAGGGATGGGTCAGCTCTGAGGCAGCCACGCCGGTAGGCGCTCCGTCCTCAGAACCCGGCTCCGACAGCACACCATGACTGGTGGTGATAATCAGCGCCTTACCGCCCGGAAGCTCAGACACTTCACCGGTATATTCCGGGTGCAAGCCTGCGCTGTGCAGTATAGTCGGCAAAGCAATCGCTATGGTGGCGAGTACCACTGCGACTACCGGCAGCCCGATCTTTAGTACCTTCTTGATGTTCATCATCTGGTTCCTTTAAGTACTAGTAAGTCTGTAGCATCGCTTCACAGCCCGTACCCTCAAGAACTCGGTCGACCCGGGTTTTATCGTCGGCAGACAGTGCCTGGTAGGCCTCGTTAATCCAGGCAAGACACTTGGCCTGATAGGGAAACGAGCGTTGCTCCCAGTCACAATCATCGATCCGGGTTGACCAGCTCTTTTCACCCGCTTTGACCGCTGCGGCATTGGCCAGTAAGGCAGGGACGTACACTCGGCCACACTCCGCCAGCAAACCTCGCAGGGTGTCGGGCTGGTCTTCCAGCGACGTCCACCCGTCAGCACTCGGCTGCAGTCCCGATAAGTCGTTCATCATGTAAACCCAACCGACAGTACGCGGCGACAATTCATGGGCGATACAGCGCGGCGTAGGATCAAAACCGACTAACTGGGTCAGCTGGCCATAAAACGCAAAGTCGCCGGCCGCCGGTTGCTGCCCCAGCAGAAAAGGCTGCTGAGCAAGGTGAGCTTGCATCGCTTCGAGAAAACGGCGGTAACTCGCTTCTATTACTGGTGCAGTCACCTTGTTCGACCCGACATATTCCAGACGGGAAATCTGGCGCTGAGTGAAGAATTGTTTAAACTGGATCGCCTCTTCATCACCAAGATGAGACCCTGCACTCAGGGGCAATAAGGTTCCCGCATTGTCCGCATCGACCTCGGGATACCAGCGGAAATGAAACATGTATTTGGTGGCCCACTCGTCGGCGAAATCTTCGAG
>DIBR01000032.1:0-27042 GCA_002415025.1 Spongiibacteraceae bacterium UBA5047 | reverse complement strand
TCGGCGAAATCTTCGAGCAAATAGTCGATAAAGGCGAGTGCAGGGTCGCGCGGCAATACCGAACGCGCCGGGTACCGCGTCTCCAACTCGCGGATAATCGGCGTTGAATCACAACGGGCGACAAGTTCACCTTCGCCATCGTCAAACAAAAACGTGGGCAGGAAAACCATCTTGGGTTTGGCTATGCCCATCTGTTCCAGCACTGTCTCCGGCATCCCCCACCTAACGCTATAGGGAATCTGACGATAACGCAGTAAACCCAGCATTTTCTGGGTATAGGGCGACGCAGGTGCGCCGATAAGTTGCAGTCGATCAGATGTATCCATATAAGGCCCCGGCCACCAGCAGAATCACAATGAGCTATTGACTTTACTGTTATGACACTAATAATGTCAATATATGGTCGCGCGGTTTTATCGCCGTGAGTCGCTTTGTCGATGGGCAACAATAGACAGAGAATATGCCACTATATACAATTGCTCGCGGCCTCATTCATCGCATGAATAAATATTTTTGCGCCACGCTCAGGAATCCGGTATATGCCCAAAACCACCACTCAGAAGCCCGCAGACGGCCGCCGCCAGCGGACCGAGCGTAGCCGCGCCGCCATTGTTGCCGCAGCTACGGAACTGGTTCAGGAAGGCGTGCTGATTCCAACTGCGCAGCAAATTGCAGAGCGCGCCGGCGTTGGATTGCGTACCTTCTTTCGTCACTTCGAAGATATGAGCACGCTGTTTGTCGCCGTCGATGACAGTATTCGTGATGAATATATCGCCCTGACACTGGGGGGAGATAGAAAAGGGACGCTCGACGAACGGATAGAACACGCTGTCGAACGGCATGCAGAGGTGTATGAACAGAACACCAATATTATGCTGTGCACCGCTGCCCAGCGCTGGAAATATGATTTCCTGCAAAAAAATTACGCCAAAATCCAGCGCGGTCTGCGCAAGGATCTTGACGACTGGCTACCGGAGCTCACCAAAATCGATAAAACCTATCGAGAAGCGGTGGATGCCATCGCCTCCTTTGAAATGTGGCACCGCATGCGCGAACATCAGGGGCTGAGCAAATCCGCAAGCCGTGAGATCGTCACCACTCTTATCAAGGACCTGCTGGCGCGCCAGTAAGCACGCCCATCTCCGCTATCGCTTCAGCATTAGCCGCGACTTCTCATCGGATTACGCGCTAAATCAACGAGTTATCAAAAACCCCGTCAATTAGGCCATGCGGCGCTTGACATTTTTCCAGTTACGCCACATATTGGCACTGTTAATGCCATAATAATACGATCACCCGCAGCACGCTTTTGCTCGAACTATCGGAGCCCCTGATAATGATTTACCTAACGCAAAGACCAATCCGCAGATTTCCACTGCTGTCACTGTCCCCCCTGCTCGGGTGCCTGGCCTCAGGAAGTATTGCTGCGGAACGCTTAATCGAAGAAGTCATTGTCACGGCCCAGAAGCGCGAACAGGGCCTGATTGATGTGCCGGCGTCGGTGTCGGTTGTCGGTGGCGAACTGGCCAGTGAAGCCGCACTGGTTGACGTACAGGACATGGTTCAATACACCCCCAATGTGAAGTTCAACTCCAACAACTCGAACCCGGTACTAAGTATTCGCGGTTTCGGTACGCCGCCGCTGGCACGCAATATCGAACCTTCGGTGGGCGTGGTCATTAACGATGTCTATTACGGGCGCGCCACCTTCACCAATGATGGCGCCTTTGATATGGAGCGTGTTGAAGTTTTGCGCGGGCCTCAGGGTACGCTCTTTGGCAAGAACACCGTATCGGGGGTGCTGAACTTTACAACCCGGGCGCCCGACACTGAGCTCCACGGCTACTTTAATCTCGCGGGAGGTTCTCTCAACGAGCGGCGCATTGAAGGCGGCCTGTCTTTTCCCGTTTTCTCGGACAAGCTCGGCGCTCGGCTTTCCTTTCGCAAACGTGAGCGGGAAACCGGCAATTACAACACCACTCTGGATAAAGAGCTGACACAGGAAGACGAATCCTTGCGCCTGCGATTAGTCTGGGAGGCCGGCGACAACCTCGAACTGGGGCTGGATTATTTCCAGACAGATTCGGAAATCAATGGCTATGGTATTCAACACCAGTTGGCCACGGAACGGGCAGCCGAAGTGTACCGCGAGGCCGACCCACGCTTTGAAGACGACGTCTACGATGGCCGCTCCTCCATCAGTGTGGATGAATTCAACGAACGCCATTCCGAATCCTTAACCTTCAATGCAACAGCATTTTTTGAAAATGTCGGCCCTGTTCCTGCACTGGAAATTACTCTGGTGGCCAATGCATCGAAGATTCGCTCACCGTTTCTACTCGACTCCGACTTCAGCCCGGTCGACTTCTCCCAACTGGGGACGGATGGCCCGGAAGGCTTCGACCAGAAATCGCTGGAACTGCGCTTTACCGGCGACCTGCCCTCACCCTTTGGCTGGGGCAATGGCATTGACTTTGCCACCGGCCTGTTCACCTATCAATCCGATGCCGCCGCCACACAGCTGTCAATTATCAATTACGACGGACTTGAGCAAGTACTGCGTGCCGGACAGGGCGGGCTGCCGGCGGCCAGTGCGCCGGTTATTGTCCCCTTATTCATTACTGCAGACAGGGCCGCGAGCGGTAACCCCAATCAGAATCGAGCGGTAACCCGCAACATTTCGGCACTGGAAAACACGTCTCACTCGGTGTTTGCCCAATTTACCTGGTATCTGTCAGAGCGGATGGATTTAACGCTGGGGGCGCGCTATGGCGAGGAAGACAAAGAAGGCTTTACCGGCTCGCAATCCGATAGCGCTGTTATCGCCAAGCAAATTGGCGGACAGGAGGATTTCTTTGAAAACTATGAAGCCAGGGAATACGACCTGTCGCCCAAACTCGCCTTTTCCTGGGAGGTTCTGGATGACGTGCGCCTGTTCGCTGTTGCCAGCAAGGGCACCAAAGGTGGTGGCGTCAGTGGCCCGCTGATTTCGCCCATCGACACGACCTATACCAAAGAAAGTGCCTTCTCCAAAGAAATTGGCATCAAGAGCTTTCTGCTGGACAAAACCCTGCAGCTGAATTTAACCGCCTACCATGTAGATTACGAAGATCTTCAGGTACAGGCCTTCAATGGCGTGCAGTTTACGACGGTGAATGCTGCCGAAGCGACGGGAAAGGGCTTCGAACTCGACTTTCAGTGGTTACCGTCGTGGCAAGCCTTAACCATCGCCGGCAGCCTGGGGCTGGCCGACACCGCTTACGACAGTTACCCCTGTGCGCCCGGCACCGCGCAGCAATCCACTGCGGATAATCCGCCGGAGTGTGGCACTGAAATTCCGCGCCAGAACTTGAGTGGTCGCGAAGTACCTTTTGCGCCCAAAGTCTCTGCAAGCCTTTATCCTTCGCTCAAGTTTCCCGTCAGTGACCGCTGGGGCATGCTGGTCGGCCTCGACATTCTGCATCAGGGTGAACACTACCTGGATATCGATCTGGACGAGCAGGCATTCCAGGAAGCGACCACCAAGGTCAATCTGCGGCTGGGTTTCAAGCAACGCGATGGCGGCTGGAGCGTGGTGTTTAACGCAAAGAATCTGACCGGCGAACAGACGCGCACCATTTTTCTGGACGGCACACGCAACCCCGGCAACTATGTGGCACTTGCAGAACACGACGAGCCCACGTACACATTGGACCTGCGCTACGCTTTTGGTGAAAACTAAGCACTGACAAACTAAGCACTGACAAATAACAACACACTATCGGAGCTTCACGTGATGTTTACCCGACTGATGACTTTAGCCCTGGCATTGGGCCTTGCAGGCTGCATGCCCGCAGGTCTTACCAGCAAGATCATGGAGAAAGGCATCGAGGCGCGCCTGGCCGCTGATCGACTCGCCGAGCTGGACGATGGTCTGCACCTCGCTTTGTGCGGCGCCGGAGGTCCGATGCCGGCTCCCAATGCCTCGGGGCCCTGCGTTATGGTAATCGCCGGCCAACGCATGTTTGTCGTGGATGCCGGTACCGATGGCACCCGTAATATCGGCCGCATGGGTTTTAACATTGGTGACATCGAGGCCGTCTTTCTCACGCACTTTCATTCAGACCATATCGATGGATTGGGTGAAATGGCGACCCTGCGCTGGGCCAGCCGCGCGAATACCAGCCCGCTTCCGGTGTTTGGACCGCAGGGTGTAGAGAATGTAGTTGCCGGTTTTAATCAGGCCTACCAGTACGACTTCACTTACCGGCATGAACATCACGGCGACGCCGTGGCACCAACCAGCGGCGCGGGTTTGCAGGCTCGAGCTTTCGAAAAACCCGAGGACGGCGTATTGGCCACCCTCGTTCAGGATACCGACCTGACGATAGAAGCTCTGGCAGTACACCATGCCCCCGTAGAGCCTGCTGTGGGCTATCGTTTTACCTACAAGGGCCGCTCCCTGCTGATTACCGGCGACACCATTAAGTCAGACAATATCGCACGCTTCGCCAAGGGCATTGACCTTTTGGTTCACGAAGCCCTGTCACCCAATCTGGTGAGCTTGATGAACTCGGTCGCCAAAAAAACCGGCAATACCGTAATGGCCAAGGTAACTCACGATATTCTGGACTATCACGCCAGCCCGGTAGAAGCCGCTGAAACCGCGCGCGATGCCGGCGTTGGCCATCTGCTCTACTACCACATCGTGCCACCGATGGTGATTCCGGGGCAGAAATCATTGTATTTGAATGGCGCTGACAAGATATTCAGCGAATACACCATCGGCGAGGACGGGGTGGGCTTCAGCCTCCCTGCGGGTAGCGACAAGATCGTCAGGCAGGATTACAGTCTCTAGCTGCAATTTTGCGATAGACAGTCACACCCCATACGCTGGCACACTCCGCCAGCGTATCGCTGCCGAAAGTCTGCCAGACCCTCTCCGTATAAGAATATCGTTGTTTGCTTGGCCAGGCATCTTCACAGCCCATTTCAGATAGGCGTAAACTGCAGGAAGCTGAGGCTCTGAACCTCAGTCGCCACACGGCTTGCTCAGATTGATATAAGTCAGGAGAACGTCATGTCAAAAGGCATGGACAAGAAGAAGGAAGTGAAAAAGAAACCTACAAAAACCCTGAAGGAAAAGCGCGCCGAAAAAGCCGCCAAGAAAGCCTGATATCATTACGCCCCCGCACCAAGTACGTGCGGGGGCGTTGTTCCAGCACCAACGCCTTCCTACCCACCTGTTCAACCTGCGGTAACGAGTCCACGCCATGAGAGATGTAGAAATCAACAAGCAGCCCGTCGAACTCTACAAGATCCTAAAGTTTGAAGGCCTCACCGGCAGCGGCGCAGAGGCCAAAACCGCCGTCGCCGAAGGCATGGTCAGGGTCAACGGGCAGGTAGAAACCCAAAAACGAAAGAAAATTGTCGCTGGCGATGTTATCGAGTTTGCCAGTGAAAAGCTGCGTATTACCTTTCCTGAATAAAGCTGCCGGCTATTCAGCCAGAGCAGCGATGAACCCCTCGGGGTGATTTTCCTTTACTAATACTGCACGATACCCGCTTCTGTAGCGGGAGTATCAGATGGACCCTATTTCACAAGCGGCATTCGGCAGTCTTTGGGCGCAGGCGGGTGGCCGCGGCAAAAAAATGCGTGAGGCTGCCGTTGCCGGCGGGCTGGCCGGTATGGCTCCGGATCTGGATGTCCTCATCCGCTCCCCACACGACGCCCTGCTGTTTATTGATTACCATCGCCACTTTACCCACGCCATTCCTTTTGCTCCGGTCGGCGCGTTGCTGGTCGCAGGGGCTCTGTGGCCGTTCATGCGCACACGTCTGCGATTTGTCCAGCTCTATCTGTTTTGTTTTTTGGGCTATGTCTCCCACGGCATACTGGATGCCTTCACCTCCTACGGCACTCACCTGAGCTGGCCTTTTTCGGATCATCGTGCGGCGCTCAACTGGATCAGCGTGATCGATCCCTTGTTTACTGTTCCGCTACTACTGCTTCTCGGCGCCGCTGCCTGGCAGCAATCGGCAAAGTTGATAACACTCGCCCTTGTCTGGGTTTCACTTTATCTGGGCTTTGGTGGCTGGCAACACCACCGCGCTGAACAGGCAGTGACTGAGTGGGCGGTGGAGCACTCAATCAATAGCCAGAGAGTGGTCGCCAAACCCTCCTTCGCCAACCTTATTTTGTGGCGCGGCCTGGTTGATGATGGCGAACGGTTTTATGCAATCGCGGTACGTTTACCACCGATTGGCAGTAGCACTGTGTTCACCGGCGAGCAGGTCGCACGGCTGCCCGCAGGCTCGCTTGCTCCGGCGGGCAGCAAACTGGCACAGGATATCGAGCGCTTTACCCGCTTTTCAGACGGATGGGTGTTTCGCTATCCACCGCTGGAGAAAAACGCTGACCGCTTTGTGGGCGACTTTCGCTATGCGATAGACCCGGCCAGCAAGCGTCCGCTGTGGGGCATTCGCTTCGAGCCTGCAGCGCCCGGGCAGGGAGTAAGCTTCGAACGACTGCGGGAAGTAGACAAGCAGGAGCGCGCACAATTTATGCAGCGATTGCTGGCTAAAAATCACGATGGATAGCAGCGCTCATCGCCCCGCCCTATTCCGTCCAGCCCTATTCCGTCCAGCCCTATTGCGTCCAGCCTTGGGGGTTTTGACGGAATGCGTCGTCAAATCTCGTAAGCTCTGCGGCCAGCGCTTGCGCCACCGCCGGCCTGTGCGCGGTGATGTCGAAGTCTTCACGCTCCTGCGTCAGAAAATCGAATAACCAGGGACCACGCGGTATGGCAAAGCTGAAGTTTTGCCCCGCCATATGATAGCCAATGCCGCGTTTGCGTACGTATTTATAGCGTGCGTCACGCACCGCGAGTACCTTGCCGCTGAGGTAGTAAAGAAATTCGTGCGGCGATTCTTCTCCGCGCTCCAGAACGCCCAGCAGGCTTTTTCCATCGAGCACTCTGTCGGCTGGCGGGGGAATCTTCAGAATATCGAGAACAGTTGGCACCAGATCCGTACCCATCGCCATCGCCGATTCGACCCGTCCGCCTTTCAGCTGCCCTGCCCAGTAGGCAATAAAGGGAACCCGCATACCTCCTTCAAACACATCGCCCTTGCGCCCGCGAACCGGGCCCGCGCTCCCCTGAAACCAGGGGCCATTGTCTGAGGTGAGAATAATAAGTGTATTCTCGAGTTGACCGGTTTGTTCCAAGTGAGAAACCAGCTCACCGATTCCGTCATCGAGTTCTTCAACCACGTCACCGTACAAACCGGCGCGTGATTGGCCCTTCAGATCAGGGCGAACATGCAAGGGGATATGCGGAAAGCTGTGCGCCAGATACAGAAAAAATGGCGGTTGATGACCCTCGCCTATGAAAGCGAGAGCCTCCTCGGTGTATGTCTGGCTTAACCGCGTTTGATCAAACGGTGCAGGCTCTGCAATCTGTACATTGCGGTACAGGGCAAAGGGTTTCATATCGTTGCTGTATAGCGGCCCGAAAAAGCTGTCGAAACCCATTTTGTTCGGCAGCGAATCGCCGTAATCACCCAAATGCCACTTACCCACCATTCCGGTACGATAACCGGCAGATTTCAATATCTCTGCCAAGGTGATTTCGTGTGCGGGAATACGGGTGTTCGCGCCAGCAAATTGCAGATAGCGACTAATCGGGTGCCCCTGAGGGAAAACCACATGCGACAGACCACCCCGTTCGGCATAGCGTCCGGTTAGGTAGCCAAAACGTGCCGGAGTGCAAACCGGGGCCGGGGAATAAAATTGCGTCAACTGCACCCCGTCTGCGGCCAGCGCATCGATGTTGGGGGTTTCAATCTGCTTCGCCCCGGTGTGACCAAAGTCGCCCAGCCCGAGATCGTCATAGAGCACGAAAATGATATTGGGCGCGCGTTCAGGCCTGGCAGATGCTTCAAGAGTGCGAAGGTAGTCTGACTTTGCGGCTAGATGTTCGGCGTCATCCTTTTGCTCATAAACAGCAATTTTGATCCCGGCATACGCCACCACAAGTAACAACGCGAACAGCACAAAACCCAGACCGTGCAGAACAAATCTCAGAAATCGGCGCACAATTACCTCTTATTGTCGTAGCGGCTTATTATCATAGTGGCGCAATTATTCGCTCATACTTGTAAACGATTACATAGTCTGATGCAACCACACCTTATCCGGCACTCAACACTTTTGTAGCGCTCTACCGCGCGGCGGCCGCATTTTGCGCTGCCCTGCGAAAGTCATTTCAAGCGTGACAGCGTAATTCCGACGCTGTCTCGTTGACAGAAATGTGCACCAGGAGTAGCTTGCAGCACATGCCGAACGATTCATGCCAACCACCGCAACCAGCACCCCCAATGTTTACGGGGTCGGGTTCTATCGGCTCTAAATTACTGCTGCTGCTTGCTTTCGTGGGCTTACTCAGCCTGCCAGCGACAACACCCGGGCACTCAGCTCTCGATGCACACAAAAGTCTTAGTGCTATTGATCAGAGTGACAACGCTTTGGCCGAAAGCTTTTCTTCGGACAGCGACTCTGAAAGCACTGACGTCACTCTCGCGTCAAAGGGGCTTCATCAACACCGGGCAAACCCGGCACAACCCACCAGCCACGCGCTTCACTCCCAACTTTGCGTTTATTACCTACGCCCTCAAGGTCGCGCGCCTCCTCTCGTCTGATTACTCCGTTACACATCTTTACCTGTAACTGACCGCAGCCTTCCGGTGATGCGGCCAAATCAGACAATAGCGAATTACCTGGCTCCCGAGAAAGCGGGGGCCGCATGAGGAGAACCCCATGAACAACATCGATTTCAAACGTTCAAAAAAGCACCACGAACTCAAAACACTTGCTGCAGAAGGCTACACCCTGCCCGGATATACAGAGCCGGCCGGCACACTTAACCTTGATACGCCGGCCTATCTTGTTGCTACGTTCTTTTCCGGCAAGTCACCCTTGTGCATTGAACCCAATACCGACCTCGATACCGCGACCACGATCATGAAAAGGATGCATGTCCGTCTGGCGCTGGTCAGCTCCGACGACCACAACTTGCTGGGTGTTATCGACTCGCGCACACTGGAGAGCAGAAAAGTATTAACCGAAGCTTTTGAAAAAGGGCTGTCGCGGAAAGATCTAAACGTACGCGACATCATGACGCCAACCACCCGGCTGGCAGCCCTGCGCAAGGCGGATGTTCTGAAAAGCACTATTGGCGACGTACTGACCACACTCCAGCATCAGGGCAGCCAGCACATTCTGGTTGTAGACACTGCAACTCAGCAGATACTCGGCATCATTAGCGCGGGCGATATCGCGCGGGTTCTGCAAGTACCCATCGATATCCGGCATCGGGCCTCAAGCTTTCAGGAAGTGTTCAACAGCCTCTATTGCCACAAAGATATCGCCTAAGAGCGACAGCGCTGCATTGCCGGCGGCCAGCCACAATGGACGCCGGCTTTAATTGCGAATAATTCTCATTAACCGTACAATAGCGCCTCGTTATATTGCACCCGGAGTTTGCGTTACATGCCTGCGCCAAAAATGATTTTTGCCGTTCTGCTCAGCCTGGCGACAAGCGTGGCCTCTGCGGCTGTACCTTCCAATACAGAAGCATCCAATACAAAACCATCCACTTCGGAACAATCCATCAACGACACCTATATTCAACTGGCCGCTGCGGTGTATGAAGACTCCCTGATTGCAGCACGCGAGCTGCAATCCAGCGTTGGCACACTGTTGAAAAAGCCTTCTGAAAAAAGTCTCGCCAAGGCTCGCGCCGCCTGGCGCAAAGCCCGCGTGCCTTATCAGCAGAGTGAAACCTTTCGCTTTGCCAACCCCGAAATTGACGAGTGGGAAGGCAAACTCAACAGCTGGCCGCTGGATGAGGGGCTGATTGATTATGTGGCCGACGACTACTTTCATGAAATGGGCAACCTCGGCGCCCAACTCAATATCATCGCCAACCCGGTCCTCAAGATTGGTGGTCAGGAAATTGATGCCCGCAACATTACGCCGGAGCTGATCGAATCACTGCACGAATTTGCCGGCTCGGAATCGAACGTCGCCTCCGGCTACCACGCGATTGAATTTCTGTTGTGGGGGCAGGATTTAAACGGTACCGCTGCCGGTGCCGGAGAGCGCCCCTACACCGACTTTGCCGTGGGCGAGAATTGCACCCACGGCCATTGCCAGCGCCGCCGTGACTATTTGCAGGCGGCCACTACCTTGCTGGTTAAAGATCTGGAAGACATGAGCGCGCGCTGGCAGAAAGGCGGCGACCTCCATGCCAAATACATAAACCTGTCTCCCGAACAGGTAATGACCAACATTGTGTTCAGCATTGGTTCGTTGTCACTGGGCGAATTGGCCGGTGAGCGAATGAAGGTTGCGCTGGAAGCGAACTCCACCGAAGACGAACACGATTGCTTCAGCGATAACACGCACTATTCGCACTACTACAATACGCTGGGAATGCAGAACCTGTTTATGGGGCAATATCAGCGCATCAACGGCGACCGCGTTGGCGGGCCGTCGCTGGCCGGCATCGCAAAAGCAAAAGCACCCCAGGCGTTCGAGCGCTTGCGTCTGGCCATGAACGATAGCGTGGCGAAAACCAACGCGCTGGTGCAGGCCGCTGAATTCAGCCAACCCCCAATGAAATTCGATCAGATGATCGCCGAAGGCAATAGCCGAGGCAAAGCGCTGATTGTTGACGCCGTGAACGCACTCGTAGAGCAAACCGCAGCGCTCGAAGCACTGGCCAAAGAGATTGATGTGGATCATTCAGGTGCCCTCGCGTTTTAAAGCGGCCGATTTTCTGAAGCGTTCCTGCGTCATCGCCGGATTCATTGCCGTCCTGAGCGCATGCCAGTCAGATCCGCCCTCCCCGGAACACGGCGCACTATCGCGCAATACACCAATCACGGCACCGCAAACAATGGGCGGCGCCCTGACGGCGCCAGGGCCGATACGCCTAACGCCACAACTCAGCCCGGCAGAACGCCTCGAGCACAGCCTCGGCGCATCGTTCTTCCACAAACCCTGGGTCAGCGCTCCCAGCACCACGACCGACCGCGATGGTCTGGGGCCCCTGTTTAACGCCCACAGTTGTGAGAGCTGCCACCGCAAGCTGGGGCGCGGTAGTGTGCCCACACGCTCCACCCGCGAAAGCAGCGGCCTGCTGTTTCGCCTCTATGGCAACGGGGCAATGGGCTCGCAATTGCAAACACGCTCACTGCCCGGCATGGACGCTGAAGCACAGATTGATATCCGCCGTGAGAATGTCGCACTGGTACGCGAATTTTCCGATGGCCTGAGAATTGAATTATTCGCGCCCCGTTACACGGTTAGCGAAGGTCAGTCTGATGCAAGCCTGTCACCAAGACTGGCCCCGCCGCTGATCGGTGTCGGCCTGCTCAATGCCATAGCCGACGATGATTTGCGCGCCTACGCAGACCCCGATGATCGCAACGGCGATGGTATAAGCGGTCGCTATCTGCTTATCCAGCAACGTCCGGGGCGCTTCGGCTGGAAAGGCGAACAAGCGGATTTGCGCACGCAAGTCGCCAAGGCCTTTCACGAAGATATCGGTATTAGCTCCAGTGTTTTTCCGCTTGATAACCCTCCTCACTGCGAGATGCCCAGCTGTGTAACGATCGATAACAAACGAACAGACATCAGCAACGCAGGGCTGGACGCTGTTTCCGGGTACCTGTCCCTGCTCACCGTTCCACAGGCGCGATTGTCCGAGTCGGCCGAGGACGTTCAGCGCGGCTGGAATTTGTTCACACGGGCAGGCTGCAGCGCTTGCCATCGCGTAAACCTGACAACGACAACACATCAACGGGCTTTGCTGTCAGAACAAATCATTCACCCGTTCTCGGATTTGTTGCTGCACGATATGGGACAACATCTGGCAGACAGCGCCGATGATCCGTTGGCACGGGAGTGGCGCACTGCGCCGCTATGGGGTTTGGGCAGCAACGGTGGCCCCTACCTGCACGATGGCCGCGCCAATACTCTGCTCGAAGCCGTACTCTGGCATGGCGGTGAAGCGGAAGCTGCTGTACAACAGGTGCTGACTTTCAACAGCGGGGAACGCGCAGCCCTGCTAGAATTTCTCGCGGCGCTGTAGCCGTAACGGCAAGAGGGAATTATGAAAACATTTGCCAGACTGACCTTGATCACCATTGCTGCCGGTTTACTCGCTGCCTGCGATCGCTCACCCGAGCAAAAAATGCTGAGCGACACCGGGCAGCAAGTCATATTGCCCCTGCACGAAACCTTTCTGGCCGAAACCCTGAGCTTGTCGGAAGCCGCAACGCAATACTGCTCCCTTGGCGAGCGCAGCGAACGGGATTTGAGCGCGTTGAAAGATCGCTGGATTGCTGCGATGAACGCCTGGGAGGGAATCCAGGGCTTCCAGTTCGGCCCGATAACCGAAGACAACCAGGCCTGGAAAGTCCAGTTCTGGCCAGACCGAAAAAACCTGATTTCCCGCAAAACCGAGCAGTTTGTAAAACGTGACAGCGAGATAACACTCAGTGCCTTGCAACAAGCGAGCGTGGTAATTCAGGGGCTGTCGGCGATCGAATACCTGCTCTACGACACCCCCTCCGACCGGCTTCGCCAGCCTCCTCCCAGCGGGCACCGCTATTGTCTGCACCTGCAGGCGGCAGCGCAAAATCTTCACGAAGTTGCAGATTTCTTGTACAGCTCGTGGCAGCCGGCCGCCGGCAATTATCTCAAAACCTGGTCAAAACCCGGACCGGACAACCTGGACTACCCCGATCAACAGGCCTCGATTGGCGCGGTGATTGAAACACTGGTATATGCCCTGGAGCGCATCAAGCGCGACAAGCTCGAACGCCCGCTCGCGTTGGCGGATCAGGGGCAGGCAAACCCCTTTCTGCTGGAATGGTGGCGCAGCAAACAGTCGCGTGAGGCCATTCTGGTAAATCTCCACAGCCTGCAACTCTTGTTTAACGCCGGTCAGGGAGAAGGTCTGGCGACTCTGCTCAAGCACCATCAGGGCGAAACTCTGGCCGATGAAATCAACAATAAATTCGACCGGGCAGTGAGCGTTACTGCAGCGATGGAAGGCAGCCTGTTTGACGACCACAGCAGCAGCGATACCCAACTCGCCCTGATTCAGTTGCACGGTCTGCTCGGCGAGCTGCTCTCAGCCTTCAAGCGTGACCTGCCTGCCAAACTCGGCATTACTCTCGGGTTCAATTCAAACGATGGCGACTGAATTTCAGCGGCGAAAATTGCTCAGGCTGATGGCGGGCACCACCGCACTCGGCGTTATACCCGCGAGTCTCTTTGCAGGCACCGCCATCGCTGGCAGGGCAACGCGCATCTATTCGGCGGCGAGTTCGCCTGAGGGCCAACATTTTCTATGTGCCTGGTCAGACAACCGCTTACTGTTTCAAGTGCAAAGTCCCGGCCGCGGGCACGATGTCATACTCAACAAACCGGCGAACTGCGCCATCTATTTTGCGCGCCGCCCTGGCAGCTGGTTTGTTGTACTGGATGCAAACTCCGGCGATAAAATTGCGGAAGTGCGCAGCCATCGCGGACGTCACTTTTATGGGCACGGTGCGCTGAGCAACAACGGAGACTACCTGTTCACCACAGAAAATGATTATGAACAGGGAGGTCGCGGCGTGATTGGCATTTACGATTGCCGCGACAATTTCAGACGCCTGGGCGAATACGCCAGCGGCGGAATTGGCCCCCACCAACTCGCGATGCTGCCCGACTCGCAAACCCTCGTTATCGCCAACGGCGGCATTCTGACATTGCCCGACAATCCGCGAGAAAATCTCAATATCGATACCATGCAGCCTTCGCTCACATATCTGGACACCACAGACGGCAAAGCGCTGGGAGCATGGCGCCCGCCTCACCATCAATTAAGTTTGCGGCATCTGGATGTGGACGCTGGCGGCCTTGTCACCGTCGGCGCGCAATTTGAAGGCCCTAAAATTCTCACACTGCCGCTGCTGTTTTCTCATCGCGGCGAGCAGGCCCTGACGCCCTATCGCGCAGATGATATTGTCTGGCGTCAGCACAAACACTATATCGCCAGCGTTGCCTGCGCTGATGGCAAGGTATTGGCCACATCGCCGCGCGGCAATTGCATCGGCCTCTGGCAAGGCGGCGAGCTGCTGCGACAAGAAAAACTCGGCGATGTAGCCGGCGCCGCCTACGACACGGTACGCCACCAGTTTGTGACCAGCAATGGCCGCGGCCAGTTTGTCAGCCTCGGCGCCAGACAACTTCAACTAACCGGTCGCGTTGCCGGTTTGCAGTGGGACAATCATATGAGTATTGCAGGATGAAGCGTCGAACCTTGTTACAGTGGGGAGCAACCGGCGCTGTGACCTCTGCCGTGCCACACTTCAGCCTCGCCATGTCACGCTCACCACAATACGATTACGTGCTGACCGCGAGCGAACAAACCCTGCCGCTTGTCGACGGCGGGCTGACGCCCGGGCTGGCCTTTAACGGGCAATTTCCTGCTCCCGTCATCCGCGCCAAACAGGGCAAACCGCTGCGCATACATTTCATTAATAAACTCGCTCAGGAAACCACCATCCACTGGCACGGTATTCGTCTCGACAACGCCATGGACGGGGTGCCCTATCTCACCCAGCCGCCGATTAAACCCGGCGAAAGTTTCGACTACGAATTTACCTGCCCCGATGCCGGCACCTTCTGGTATCACCCCCATATGCACAGCATTGAACAACTGGGGAAAGGGCTGGTGGGGGCCTTGATTGTCGAAGAAACCGAAGCGCAGAATTTTGATCGCGAGGTCATTCTCGGCTTTAAAGACTGGCGCCTTAACAAAGACGGTAGTTTTATGCCGCTGTCGGAACCCCGACACGCCGCGCGCGCCGGCACCGTGGGCAATATCGCTACAGTGAACGGCAAACAACTGCCGGTGATAGACGTTCCCGGCAATGCCAGCCTGCGCCTGCGCCTGTTGAATATGGATAACAGCCGTCAGTTTGCCATTAGCCTAGGCGAGCATCAGGCCTCCCTGCTCGCCATCGACGCCATGCCCGTCGTACCCCGCTCGCTAACAACCCAGGATCTAGCGGTGGGCATGCGGCTGGATATCGGCATCACAACGCCAGCCGAAATCGGCACCGAGATAGCGGTTTACGATGTGAAAGGCCGGTTCTACCAAAAAATCTGCAGCCTGCGCGTCAGCGACGTTCTACGCAACACGCCACCGCCACCGCCCAAGGCTCTGCCGCCGAACCCGGTATCGGAGCCCGACCTGAGCAACGCGGAAAAGCTCAGCTTTGTTTTTGAGTGGGCCGGAGCGATGACGCCCGTCACCAGCGACGGTCATGCCATGAATGAGTTCTGGACGATCAACCGGCGCGCCTGGTCGAGCATGAGCCATGAAAACCTACCCGAGCCACTGGCCGAATTGCGGTTAGGCAAAAGCTATATTTTTGATTTGTACAATGCCACGCCCCACGGCCACCCGATTCACCTGCACGGCTTGATATTCAAGGTGCTGAAATCCGATAAAAAGGACATTACGCCCTTCTTCACCGACACCGTACTGCTGGAGAAAAACGAGCGCGCGCAGATTGCGCTGGTGGCCGATAATCCCGGGCAGTGGATGTACCACTGCCACGTGATCGAACATATGAAGACGGGGCTGATGGGTTATATCAGCGTTAGCTGACGAAAGAGGAAAATGTTCGCCTGCAGGGCAGGCTCCTACACAGAAACATATCCGGTAGGAGCCTGCCTTGCAGGCGAACGGGCAAGAGGCTTAGTGAACTACCGCGTCGCCCCGCTTGGCGCTTTCAACGCCCTCTCCTGCCGGCTCAATGAAAAGCGATTTAACCGGTTCAGTGGGTTTACCGTTGGTGGCCTTGGCTTTCTGCACAGGCGCTTTTGCCGGCGGTTTGGCTACCTGCCGAACCGGCGCTTTCGCTGCCGGTTTCTTCACTGCTGCGGTTTTTGCGGCAGCCGCGCCATTGCTTTTCAGTTTGGCAGTAGCGGGCTTCGCCGTCTTCACTGCCTTGGCTTTACGCGGCGGCGCCTTGGGTTTGGCAACAGTTGCACCCGGCTTTTTGGCTACCGCACCGGCAATCGGCGTAATGGTGGATGACGCCGACTTGCGTACCGGTGCCTTTTCGCCTGCCTGCAATCGCAAGGCCGCTTCACGCAATTCTTCAAAGGTCTCGTACATGAAATCGCGATAGACCGCCGGATTCGCCATGGTATCGCGGTCAGCCAGAATCGACAGTGTAACCACACCGTCGGCACTGAAGGCGAGGTTGAACATGCCCATGCCCGGTGTGAGCAGGCCCATGCCGTAGTAGCGAACCATTTTCGCCCCGGCGGAATACAGCGGGAAGGGCGGCCCGGCAACGTTCGACACAACACCCGTAATATTGGCGGGCATATGTTTGCTGAGCTGGTTATTGATATAGAGATTCACAAAGGGCTTGGTCAACGCCGGCGAAAACATACCGGTGACTTTCAGCACATCCACCAGGGGCGAGGCTTCACCATAGCGCTTGGCTTCATCGGCGCTCGCCATAATGGCCTTGATGCGCTCAATCGGGTCTTTGATGTTGGTATGCACATCGAGAAACACCGAACCAATCTGGTTGTTGTCTTCGGTTACGCCACGACGCGTGCGCATATTCAAGGGGATGGATACCGCCAGACTTTCTTCAGGCAGCTCACCGATACTTTCCAGATAGCGCCGCATGGCACCGGAAACAATCGCCAGCACCACATCATTGATCTTGCCGTTGACCGCATTCTTGATCAGCTTGATATCGTCCAGCGCAAACTCGGCGGCATCAAATGCCCGATAAGGCCCGACCGGATTGTTGAAGCGGGTTTTGGGGGCATTGATGGACGGCATGGGGATTTCCTTGCGCGCCACACCGAGGGCCAATTTACCCAGATCGCGCGCCAAACCCACAGCGCCTTTCGCCATTTTGAAGGAGTTCCTGACCTGATTCACCGCCGCCGTGGTGGCCAGATAGGCCGGGCTCGGCGGTGTATCTACCGTGATGGTCGTGCGCTCGGTAAAGGGTTTGGGATCGGCTTCCAGATCGTGAATGGCCGACATAAAAGAGGCACCGCCGGCACCGTCTACCAGCGAGTGATGCATCTTGGTATAAATCGCGAAGGCACCTTTGGGCACACCAACGATGTTGTCCAGGCCTTCAATAATGTAGGCCTCCCACAAGGGGCGTGTCATATCCAGTGGCCGCGCATGCAGTCGCGACACCAGAATGCAAAGCTGACGCCAGTCGCCGGGCTGAGGCAAGGCTATATGGCGAATATGGAATTCAACATCAAAGTTCGCATCCTGCACCCAGTAAGGCCGATCCAGATTACCCGGCGTGCGCACCAGACGGGCACGGAAGATGGGCTGGCGCATCAGGCGCTGTTCAAAACTGGCAATTACGCCCTTGAAGCGAACCGAGCCACCTGGCGCTGTTGATTGGTCATAGATGCCCAGGCCACCAATATGCTGGGGCGTGTTGGGATGCTCCAGATTGACGAAGGCGCTATCGATAATGCCGAGTTGTTTCATTGTATCCCACCCTATTATTGCTAAAGCAGTTGTATCCCTGTCTGCCCAGTGACGCTGACGTTTTATTGAATTTTATATGTGTTGTGTGACGCGCTTTTTACGAGGGACTAATTATACAGATTTTAAGCCTCGGCTTCCTGCCGGCATTTCGGCAATGGCACTATTGACAGGAACTGACCACCCCTGAGCGCTCGTCGCCTAAACCATCCTTAATCCACCCCTGAACTTCCCTGCCCTAATATGACATCACAGAATTACGATGTTTAATGCAAAGCCCATGCCGGGCCTTCAAGGAACAACACCCATGAGTCAGAACTGGACTGAAAAATACGGTGCCTGGGCGCTGATCACTGGCGCCGCTCAGGGCATAGGACTGGAATTCAGCCGCCAGTGTGCCCTACGCGGCCTCAACCTAATAATGGCGGACCGCGATGACGACGAGCTGAGCCGGGCAGCGGCCAAACTGGCTGAAGACTTCCCCGCCCTGCTGATCCGCCCGATATGCACTGATGTTGGGCACGAAGCGTTTCTTGGTGCAATCGAAGCCGAATGTCAGGGGCTGGAGATTGGTGTGCTGGTGAACAACGCCGCCTGCGGAACCGTTGGCCAGTTTCTGGATACCCCCGAATCTTCCCTGCGCCTGCAATTGCAGGTGAATATGCTCGCCCCCATGCGCTTGATTCAGGCCTTTGTTCCGGCGATGGTCGAGCGCGGTCGCGGCGCCGTGTTCAATGTGTCGTCCCGCACCGGCGAGATTGGCAGCCCTTATTTCAGTACCTATGCCGCCAGCAAAGCCTGGATGACCAATTTCAGCGAGGGCTTATGGTACGAACTGCGCGATGCGGGCGTAGACCTGTTTGTGCTGAAGCCCGATCAGACCGCCACCCCCGGCTACCTGAAATACAGCCCCGGTGAATTTGGTGACGGCATTCAGCCGGTAGAGGCCTGTGTGGCCGAGGCCTTTGAATACATTGGGAAATGTATTGGCCGCATTCCGGTTGAGAGCGGCCGGCAGGCAGACGCCGCCTTAAAGGCCATGCCGATCGAAGAAGCGGTGAGCGCCAACGGCGAGGGCATGAAACAGGTGTTTGCGGGTTTATTAAAACAATAGGAAATGCCTGAAACGCTACGCTTATTCAGGCCTACCCTGTAATCACTTACGGCGACTGGCGTAGGCCCGAATAAGCGCAGCGTTTCGGGCACTCTTATCATCAGTAACTGAACAAATTCGCTTGCAGGGCAAGCTCCTACGGCCACTTCGTTAGTAGTTGTGGGAGCCTGCCCTGCAGGCGAATAGCGATCAGCAGTCTTGATAACCCGTCATATGCTTGGCCGCCTGATAGGCGAAGGTCATTGCCGGACCAAGGGTTGAACCGGGGCCGGGGTAAGGCGGCAACACCGCTGCCGAACAGTTACCCACCGCGTACAAGCCCTCGATGCAGCTACCGTCTTCCTTCGTCACTTGCCCGTTCGGGTTGGTGGCCAGACCACCTTGCGTACCAAAATCACCGGCATCGAGACGCATGGCGTAGAAAGGCGCTTCATCAATCGCACCCAGGCAAGGGTTGGGTTCAAAGCGCGGATCGCCGTAGTAACGATCATAGGCCGAATCGCCGCGCTGGAACTCCGGGTCTTTGCCGTCTTTGGCATACTGGTTCATGTTCGCAACCGTTTTTTCGAGGTTGTCAGCGTCTATGCCCAACTGCTCGGCAAGCTCGCGAACCGTGTTCGCCCTGCCCACCAGTTTGGTGTCGTACCATTCCTTGGGAATGGTCCAGTCGGGCTTGAGTGATGCGGTCATCAAGGGGCCAACAATATAGTCGCGGCGAAAACGCGCATCAAAGATCTGGTACATGGGTGAACACGGCGCTTCTTCGGTGTGCGCCTTGTACAGGTCTTTCTGGAAGGACATGTAATTCTGCGACTCGTTGGCAAAACGCTGACCGCGCATATTGACGATGCACGAGCCGGGGTAGGATTTTTCCATCACGCTCAGGCGCGGCGCCGGTTCGCCCGGCACGGAGATGGTGGTACACCACCAGGCGCCATCCATCAGCCGGGTAGCCGCGCCCAGACGCAAACCCTCGCGAATGGCGTCGCCCGTGTTTGTCACCACGCCACCACTCCACTCGGTGTTAGTGGGCGCGGGCAGATACTGCTCCCGCATGGCCTGATTGTGTTCAAAACCACCCGCTGCCAGTACCACGCCCTTGCGGGCCTGAATACGCAGGGTTTTGCCGCCTCTGGTTACCACCGCGCCAATCACTTTGCCGTTGTCATCGACCAGAGATTCCATAGCGGTTTCTGTCCACAACGGGATATTGCGCTCTTTCAGCGAGTACCACAGGCGCGCCACACCGGCGGCGCCGGTACAAATCTGCCGGCTGCGGCCGGTACCGCGAAGCAGCCAGGCCAAATCCAGAAAATAACTGGCCAGCAGTTTCATCGTGAGTTTGACCCAGCCCGGCCCCTGCACCGTCAGCAGCGCCGCTTCTACCTGAGTGAAATAAATACGATTAAACAGGCGCATCATATGGTGAGTGGGGCGCAGGCGCTTTACGTCTTTACCCAGCAGGGAAGAGTCAAAACGCGCTGGTTCCATCGAGCGATGACCGGTACGAGAGCCCTCGACGTTGGTGTAATAGTCGGGGTAGTGCTCCAGAGAGTCGTAGCGCATATGCGTACGCTCATGCATAAAATCGACCATTTTCGGGCCGTTTTGCAAATAGGCATCCACCATGTCCTCGGGCACATCGCCCTCGGGAATGGTGTTCAATAAATAGGTTTTTGCGTCGTCAAAGGAATCCTTAACGCCCGCCGCTTTCGCGTAGCGGTTGTTGGGAATCCAGACACCGCCACCAGAGGCGGAGCTGGTGCCGCCCACCAGATCGGACTTCTCAATGACAAGCACATCCTTGCTGCCCATTTCATAGCAGCTTAATGCCGCCGTCAGGCCACCATTGCCGCTGCCGATAACCAGCACGTCAACGCTGTGATCCCAGTTGTGTTCTGTAGTCATGAGCAAACCTTTTTGTGACGGGCGCATCGCCTGTTCGTTATTAAAGTATCACGTCGTGTCAGCCGGCCTTGCCGATAAAACCGAGCAGCTTTTCGGTAAATGCCTGCGGCGCTTCCCGGTTAACAAAGTGCCCGACGCCAGCCAGCTTTACCATCTCAAAGGGGCCGGTAAAGGCATCTGCCGTATTGGCGAAGACTTCCGGCCCGATACTGCCGTCGGCCTCGCCCACAAACCAGAGCGCTGGCACTGACGTTTTTTGCGACATCACATCATATACGGACTTGGAAGCTCCCCGAATCATCCGTCTGTAGTAGCCCAGCGCCGCCCGCAACCCGCCCGGGGCGGCCAGCGCCCGCTTGACCGGCCCCAACCGGAATTCAGATTCAGCCCAATGAGGCGACCAGGCGCGGTATAAACGGTCGATAAAGGCAAAATCATGGCGCGCAACCCGCTTTTCCGGCAACCAGGGCAACTGGAAAAACCACACGTACCAGGAGCGTCGCAACTGCGCCAGCGAGTTTGCGCTGGCAGCCATGTGCGGTACCGCGAGCACCACCAGCTTACTCACCTTCTCCGGCGCAAGGTTGGCGGCCGTGTAAGCCGCAAACCCGCCCCAGTCATGGCCAATCAGAATAGCGTCGCGCTCGCCCAACGCATCAATCAGGGCCAGCACATCGCCTGCCACGGTTGTCATCGCGTAGTCGCCATCGGCCGGCACCGCACTGGGATAGTAACCGCGCAGAAAAGGCGCAACCGCCCGATACCCGGCTGCGGCCAACACCGGCAGCAATTCATCGTAGGAATGCGCCGAATCCGGAAAGCCGTGCAGGCAAATCACCAGCGGGCCACTGCCCTGCTCAAGATAAGCCAGCTTGACGCCGTTAACCTGAATACGGGCGTAGTCCGAAGGGTCTTGTTCGACAGGGCGCTCGGTCGTTGCCTTAACACTCATGGCGCTTTTTCCGCTTTGCTCGCGGAGCTTGCTTTTCGCGCTCGCGGTTTCCGTTTCGCGCTGTGTTTTCGAGCCGATGCGGCAGGCTTCGGCGCTTTGCCGCTATCGCGCGTCTGCAGCCAGGCCGCCGCCTCGGCCCACACCGCCTGTTGCGCCTTGCTGCCCAGTATCACGCCCATATGGCCACCGGGCACCACCTGAAAGCTTTTGTCTTCAGAGGCCACGATGTCCATGATTTTTTCGGCAATCTTTGCCGGTACCAGCGAGTCGGTTTCACCGGCAAAGACCATCAGCGAACAGTCGATAGCCGACAGGTCAGCGAGCTGACCGCCCACTTCAATTTCACCCTTGGCCAGCTCGTTGTCCACCGCCACTTTGACGGCCATATCCTGCACCACACCGCCGGGATAGAGGAGCATATTATTGAGATAGTCCGAGGTCGTGCTGTGCGACTCCACAAACTCGCGATCCCATAAACGCGTCACCAGATCCCAATAGGTTGTCACGCTGCTCAGCGGATCAGTCAGCTTGAAGGTCAGCGTGGTTAACCAGGGCGGTGCATGCAGAATCGAGGGGTCGAGCAGATGCAGCCGAAAATCCGTGTAGCGACGAATCAATTGCGCCGGCACATTCAGGGCCTGGGCCACACCGGTGGCAAGACCGCCGCCGCGCAGATCGATCGGGCTGGCCACCGTCACCAGATTGCGTACTTTCGGGTCTCGCGTGATACCCAAATATAACAAGCTGATCAAGCCGCCCATGCACCAGCCCATGATGGACACTTCGCTCTCGCCCGAGTGCCGCCGAACTTCGGCCACCGCCTGGCGCATCATATCGTCGGCATAATCGCGCATACCCAAATGCGCATGTTTTTTGCCCGGCTTGCCCCAGTCAATCAAATAGGTTTTGAAACCGCAGGCCGCCATATAGCGCACCAGACTGCGCTGAGGCATCAGGTCGAAGGTTTCGGTCGTCACACCCAGAGGCGGTACCAGTATCAGCGGGCGTTTGTGCTGCTCGCGGTTTATTGGCATGGTGCTGCCATCACTGAGCTGTATCTCGTCCTCCTCCGGCAGGGCGTAGTAGCGTACTGCCATCGGGTCACCGTCGTGCACCAGCTCAAACCAGGTATGCCCGGATTTCACCAGATTGTCGCGCCGGAAAATCCAGTCAAAGCCGTTGCCCGCCGCCTGCGCCGCGAGCTGATTGAATACCAGCCCCTGATCCAGAAGACGTTTTGCCAGCGGGTTCATGCTGTTTTCTCCCCGGGCATCACTGCCGCTTCTAGCTGCTCCAGCGCCTGCTCCATATAAACGGCAATGCGCTGCACGTGCGGCAGCGTATCGCGCGCGCCGGTCAGGCCGACATTCACGGTATCGGCGTAGCGCTGGCAACTGATACTCAAGGCGGTTCCCGGCATCAGCATGGACAGGCTGTGGATGCTGTCCAGCCGCGCACCGGCAAGATAACGATAGCTCTCAGGCGCAGGCATGGAGAGAACAAACAGATTAAACATGGCTGGCATCCAGGGCCGCGCACCGGTGATTTCACCGAGTAAAAACGGGGCTCCCGCAGCCAGACTGTAAGCCATACGCAAGGGTTCGGGTACGGCAGAGATATGAGTCTGGGCTGCTTTGTAAGAGCGCTGAATTGACGCAAAACGTTCCAGTGGCCGCGCTTCATCACTGCCCAGACTCACGAATGACAAGCTGAAATCAGACAGCGAAACACGGCTCTGCGGTACCGCCGCAATCAGCGGCTCATCGGGCAGTGCATTGAACTCTTTCAGAAAGCGGCGCAAAGCACTGCCGCATAAGTACAACAAAATAACGGTATCGTTTTCGGCGTCGAGCGCAGTAGCCAGCGTTTGCAGCCGAGCGCTGGCATAGCGCTGAGTGGCAAACCGGCGCTGGGAATTTACCGGTCCGTTCAGCGCCGTGCGCGGCGCCCGATAAGGGACTGCCAGCGCCGGATTTTTTCTGAGACCCGCCGACACCAGTCGCGCAAACGCGCGCCCCAAACCCGCCGAAGCGCGCAGCGAATCACCGAGGGGCAGCATCGGCCGGGCAGGCATCTCATCGCTGTCGATACTTGTCGTCCAGGGCGCGAAAGCCTGCTTCGCGTTAGCCGACGGTGACAGGAAGGCGTGGAAAATTTCCGGCCCGCCCGCCACATCCACCAGCGCTCGATGGATTTTCAGATAGAGGGCAAAGTAACCCTGCTCAAGACCTTCTATCAGGTAGCATTCCCAGGGCGGCCGGCTCATATCCAGTGGCTGGCTGTGCAGGCGTGATACCAGCACACCCAGTTCGCGCTCGCCGCCCGGCGACGGCAAACCGATCTGCCGAAAGTGGTGATCCATATCCACGCTCTGGCACACTTGCCAGCGCGCGCGCAGCGCGCGCAAACCACCGCGTTTCAAACGCCAGTGCCAGGGTGCGATCAGTTCGGATTGCGCCCGGAAGCTGCCGGCGAGCTCGGCCAGAAAGTTCGCCCCCGCTTTTTGGGGTAACCGGAAGCGCAGCAGAGCCCCGATATGCATCGGCGTATCGTCTGACTCCAGCGACAGCAGCGCTGAAAGAACACCTGAAGATTGCGCAGCACTCACCGTATTAGCCCACCAGCTTCATCGGCTTTTCTTTTACGGCAAAACAGCGTTCGATAAAGCTGTGCATGTCACGCAGATAATGCGTTTGTTGCAAATGCAGCAAATGGTTACCGGGAAACCAGTGAATGCGACTGCCCTCCCAGTGTTCGTGCAGCAGACGAACAAAGCGCGGTGAAGTAAAACGATCACCCGCGCCGCTGATAATAAACAGGCGCTCGGGTGCAATTTTAGGCTGATAGGTCAGCGGACTGTGCAGGGCCATGCAGTGACGCATTTCGGCCATATCCAGGTCGCCGAGAGAGAACATCAACTGCGAGACCGGAGCCACGGGCTGCCACTGCAACGCCATATCCACCGGCGCCACCACCGGCGAATTCGGAATGGCAAACGACAACCGGTCTTCCACATTGGCCAGCAACGCGGACAGGTAGCCGCCAAGCGAGACACCGGAAACACCCACCTGCGGCGCGCCTCGATCAAACAGGTAGTCCATCCAGATGCGGGCATCAAAAATGGATTGCAGCATCGCCTCGTTGGTACCGGAAAGACCGTTGGTATAGAAACCCAGCCCACTCACCGGGTGGTTGCGGCTCGCACGCGGCCCGTGAAACGGCAGGGTCATCATCAAAACGTCGTAACCCTGATCATAGAGTTCCGTCAGGGAAAACCACCAGTTGTTGACCCGGTAATTATCCAGCGACTGACCGTGAATAAAGAGCAACGTTGGGCGGGGTTCATCGTGGCAGAAATGCAGCGCCTGAGCCCGGCGATTGCGGCTGTGGCTCAGGTAATCGTCAGCAACAGCCGGATTCAGTGGCTGGTAGGGTGAATCAAAACTGAGATAGCGACAGTTAACGCCCTTTGGCTGAAAGCGGTATTGGGGCCGCAGCCAGGACGGTTCGCGCTCGACAACACCGACCTTCGGCGGGCGAACAAAGGTGGTAGCAATATCGGCGTTGTCGGCAAACTGGCTGTAAAAGCGCAGCTTTTCATTCTCCCGCTGCAACTTGCCCTTACCCAGCAGCATCGGCGCCAGCGCCGAACAGACCATGGCGCCCAGCCCGGTGCGCGCCACCCGGTCCAGCGCCGCCGTGGCGGCGATGCTGAGCAGACGTCCATCGCTGATATCGGTTCGGTCAGACTGCCGATCCGCTTCCGCCTGCAATTGGTCCCACCAGGGCATCGACTGACTACTATTCCCGGACATCGCTTACTCCCGCTATTGTGTCGTTATGCGTGAAAGACTACCGGAGAACGGGGGCGAGGTCGACGTTCTCACCCTATCCCACATGCCCGAAACGCCTTCGCCCGATTCGGGCCTGCCATACTGGCAGAAAACTGAAACCCGCGTAGGCCCGAATAGCTTCGGGCGGTGGTATCAATCAATACGCGGGGCGAGCAAATGGTCCGCAAAAAACTGCCCGCGCAAGGCGGCAATCAGCGCGTACACGCCCATGAGCTTACGCATGACGTACAGAAACTCCTTGGGCGGCAGCGCAAAATATTTGCTGATGGAGGCCGCCAGCGCTCGCTTGGCAATCCGCTTGGGCAACTGGCTTGCATGCCAGTCGTAGTGACCATCAACAATGGCAGAGTCGGGAACGGAGGCAGAACGCGGCTTCAGGGGCTCCAGAATATCCATGCCGATCTCGGCAAAATTATCCATCACCGCCTCGGGGTAACTCGCTTTCATAAAGCCCAGCGCGATTGAACTCTCCAGAAACCGGGTTTTGTCATTGTGGTAGGCCGCGTGGATCATGCGCGTGAAATCGTTGGAAAACTCATCAGGCAGGGGCCGTATGGCACCAAAATCCAGCAGTACCAAACGCGCATGCTCGCCATCAATGCGAACGCGGTAATTGCCGAAATTGGGGTCAGTTTGCATGCGCTGCCAATCGTAAAGCTCGGTTAAAAACAGATCGAGTATGGCTTCGCCGAGCGTGTTGCGTGTGTCTTGCGAGAGCGCCGCCACCGATGCATGGTTGATGGACTCACCGGGCTCCCAGGACATGCACAACACCCTTTCGCTGCAATAACGCGGATAAACGTCTGGCACAATGAAGCGTTCGTCGCCCTGCAAATGCTGTTGGGCAAATTCCAGCTCACGCCGCTCATTGTCGTAATCCACCTCACGGTGCAGCAATTCGCGAATATCACTGAACCAGTCATCCACACTGCGGGTGGACTCGAGCATGCGCGATAATTTAAACAGACGAATCAGATCATTAAAATCTGCGTCGATGGTTTTGGCCACGCCGGGGTACTGCACTTTCAGGCACAAGGCCTCACCAGTACTTTTCAGCCGGGCGCGATGAACCTGCCCCAGCGATGCCGCGGCAAAGGCCTGCTGTTCAATGTCCAACTCTTGCAAGCGCTTTTCGCCGAGTTCACTCAGTAATTGCTTTTGAATGACCGACCAGTCCATCGGCGGCGTGTTGTCTTCGAGGCGATGCAAGGCCTCGACCACTTCCGGCGGCATCAGGTAATCGCCGTAGGTCGCCATAATCTGCCCCACCTTGACGATACTGCCCTTGAGCTTGCCCAGCTCGCGCACAAAGGCATCAATATGGGCCTGGCGCTCGCGCTTTTGGCTTTCTTCGTCACCATCACCAAAGCGCGCGCGAATAGCCTGCCCCATCGCGCGACGACCGTACTGCATACCCGCACGCGACAGCTGCCAGCGCCGCGCCAGAGCACCGGTTTTCAGTCGTTTCAGGGGCTTATCAGCAGGCGTTTCGGGTTCGTCGGGCGGATTATTCATCAAGCTAAGGCTACAGGAAATGAGCCGCGATTGTACTCAATCGCGGCTTCAGCTTCACCCGTTCCGACAAAGTGACAGGATTAAGCGTAGGCCCGCATAAGCGCA
>DIBR01000068.1:26514-64719 GCA_002415025.1 Spongiibacteraceae bacterium UBA5047 | reverse complement strand
CCCGCACCCGGTTTAAAAGATCACAGACCGCCGGCGATGAAATACTGTAGCCAACACGCAAGCCAGCCAGTCCGTATGCCTTGGAAAACGTGCGCGTCACAACGACATTGGGGTAGCGCTCAAGATAGTCCAGACCATTGGGGAATTCCGCTTCGGTCACATACTCGGTATAAGCCTCATCCAACACGACAATCACATCCTCGGGCACCGCGCCCAGAAAATGTTCCAGCGAGGTTTTGTCGACCCAGGTGCCGGTAGGATTATTCGGGTTAGCGATAAAAATAACGCGCGTATCGTCTTCTATGGCCGCAAGCATCGCGTCAAGGTCATGCCCCCACGCCTTCGCCGGCGTCACAATCGCTCGCGCACCGCAGGCCTGTACCGCGATGGGATACACCACAAAAGCGTGAGCTGAAAACACAGCGCTTTTGCCCGGCTCCAGAAATGCGCGCGCGATCAAATCCAGCACGTCGTTTGAACCGTTGCCGAGAGTGATCTGGGCCGGCGTTACCGAATACTTTTCAGCGAGTTTTTTCTTCAGCTCAAAGCCACTACTGTCGGGGTAGAGATAAATCCCGTCGGCCGCCTTACGGCAGGCTGCTACGGCTAACTCACTCGGGCCCAGCGGGTTTTCATTGCTGGCGAGTTTTACAATATTCTTGAGGCCCAACTCGCGCTGCAGTTCTTCGATCGGCTTACCCGCCTGATAAGGGCTTAAAGCCTGAACGCCAGCGTTAGCCAGAGCTATATAATCGCAGGACATATTCTTTCCACAGCTTGTTGACGAATTAACGTATTCACGAGGATCAAAGTGCGGCTTTGGGGTAAGAACCCAGCACCTTGATCAAGATTGAATGCTCTTCGATATCACGCAAAATCTTGCTGATGGTCGCGTCCTCGCTATGTCCTTCAAATTCGATAAAGAAGACATAGGCCCAGGTTTCGGTGCGCGATGGTCGTGTATCGATACGTGTCAGCATGACGCCGTCTTTGTGGAAGGGTTCCAGCAGCCTGAACAGCGCGCCCGGCTTGTTACGGGTCGATACGACAATGGAGGTTTTATCATTGCCACTGGCGGGCACCGATTCTCGCCCGATAATCAAAAAGCGCGTGGTATTGTCCGCACGGTCTTCGATATTGGACGCCAATTTCGTCAGTGCATATTGCTGTTCAGCCATATCGCCCGCAATTGCCACAATTCCGGGCTCGGCAGCGGCCATACGCGCTGCTTCCGCATTACTGCTAACGGCAACGCGCTCAACGCCCGGAAAGTTCTGATCCAGCCAGTTGCGACTCTGCGCCAGGGCTTGCTGGTGGGCACAGATGCTTTTGATATTGTCCTTGGTGGTGCCTTTGCCCACCAATAAATGCAGGCGAATACGCAGCTCGACTTCACCACAAATTTTCAAGGGTGAGTTGATAAAGTTATCCAGCGTATGTGCGACCATGCCTTCGGTTGAATTCTCGACCGGCACCACACCGTAGTTGCACTGCTCGGATTCAACCGCAGCAAACACGGCTTCTATTGTCGGCTGGGATACGCCTTCAACCGCATGGCCGAAATGCTTTAATGCAGCAGCCTGAGTGAAGGTTCCCTCCGGCCCGAGATAGGCCACTTCCATCGGCTTTTCGAGCGCAAGACAGGCCGACATGATTTCACGAAAAATATAGGCAACGGCGTCGTCGGACAAGGGGCCTTTATTGGCCTCCTGAATGCGCTTTAGCACTTGAGCCTCGCGCTCGGGCCGGTAGAACAACAATTGCTGCGTACTGCTGCCATTATTGTCTGAAGACTCAAACTGCTGCGCCTGCTCGAAGGCGCGCGACTTGACCACAGCCACTTGCTGGGCACAAGCCGCCCGTCGATTCAAGAGATCATGTATCTCCGAGTCGATAGCATCGATCTGCTGACGCAGTTTGTTCAGTTCAGACGCTTCATCCATTGCGTTGGGCAAAATCCTTCATGTAGTCAAGCAAAGCATCCACCGCCGCTTCGGGCACGGCGTTGTATACGCTGGCGCGCATGCCGCCCACCGACCGGTGGCCTTTCAGGTTAAGCAAGCCAGCCTCGTCTGCACCCGCCAAAAAGGCCTTGTCCAGTTCTGCATTGGCCAGCGTAAAGGGGATATTCATCAAGCTGCGGCTCGAAACCTCCACCGGGTTCGCATAAAACCCGCTGTTGTCGATATAGCCATATAGCTTGTCTGCTTTGCGACGATTCAATACTTCCATGGCCTCAAGGCCACCTTGCGCCTTCAACCATTTGAATACCAGCCCCGCCAGATAAATAGCCATCGTCGGTGGCGTGTTGTACATGGACTCGTTTTCCGCAGCAACCTGGTAATCCAGACCGACCGGACACAGCGGGTGCGCCTTGCCGAGCAGGTCTTTGCGAACAATCACAATGGTCAAACCGGCTGGGCCAATATTTTTCTGGGCACCGGCATAGATAAGCCCGAATTTGCTCACATCAATCGGGCGCGACAGGATCGTCGACGACATATCCGCAACCAGAGGAACATCCACTTCCGGCGTCCAGAAATACTCGACACCACCAATGGTTTCGTTCGGCGTGTAGTGCAGATAGGCCGCATCCTTATTCAACGCCCAGCTGTCAAAGGCCGGTATGGTCGTGAAATTGTCGCCTTCGGAGCTGGCAACCACGTTTACGTCGCAGTAGCGCTTGGCTTCTTTTATAGCCTTTTTCGACCATTGCCCGGTGTTCACATAATCTGCAGATTTTGCGTCACCCAGAAGGTTTAACGGCACCGCCGAGAATTGCCCCGTTGCGCCACCCTGAACAAACAGCACCGCATAGTCATCTGATATGCCCAATAATTCGCGCAGATCTTTTTCTGCGGTAGTAGCCACACCCACAATTTCTGTCGAGCGATGGCTCATTTCCATAATCGACAGACCACTGTTCTGCCAATTCACCAGATCGCGCTGCGCTTCTTCCAGAACTTCTACCGGCAATGCCGCCGGGCCTGCACAAAAGTTGTATTTACGGGTCATGCTTCTCTCTTAATACAAGGTCAAAATTATCATGTTCATGCAGGAGCCTGCCCTACAGGCGATCTTAGCCATTCGCCTGCAGGGCAGGCTCCTACAAAACAGATTATGCTTCGGGGTCTGCCTCCGAGCCGCCTTCAACAGGGGCCTCAGCAACACTTTCTACTTCAGCGGCAATAGCGCCATCCACTTCCTCATCACTTTCTTCGATGCGCTCAACACCAACGAGATTTTCGCCGGCCTTCAAGCGAATCAGACGAACACCCTGCGTGTTGCGACTAAGCACCGAAACCTCGTCGGTACGGGTGCGCACCAGGGTACCCTGATCAGAAATCAGCATTAACTCGTCGCCCTCGAAGACCTGCACCGCACCAACCAGAGCACCATTGCGCTCGCTGGTGGCCATGGCGATAACACCCTGGGTAGCCCGACCTTTAGTGGGAAACTCGCTGAGTTCCGAGCGTTTGCCGTAACCGTTCTCTGACACGGTCAATACCCGCCCGCCCTCTTTCGGAATAATCAACGAAATCATGCTGTGACCTTCCGGCATGCGGATACCGCGAACACCTTTCGCGGTACGCCCCATCGAACGCACATCCTCGCCTTTGAAGCGCACGGCCTTGCCGGTACTGGCAAACAGCATGACATCACTGTTGGCATCGGTTATTGCCGTGCCCACCAGACTGTCGCCCTCTTCTAGTTCAATAGCACGTAAACCAACACTGCGCTGACGTGAAAAGTCCTTCATGGGCGTTTTCTTGACTGTGCCGTTTGCGGTAGCGAAGAACAGAAAATGGTCGTCCAGATACTCGGTCGTACTGAGTATTGAGGTGATTTTTTCGCCTTCATCCAAGGGCAATAAATTCACGATTGGACGTCCACGCGCGTTGCGACCGGCCACCGGAATCATGTAAACCTTCATCCAGTAGACCTTACCCAGATTGGAAAAACACATCAGCGTGTCGTGGGTATTGGCGATCATCAAGTGTTCGATAAAATCTTCGTCTTTTACCTGTGTTGCCGACTTGCCCATGCCGCCGCGCTTCTGCGCCTGATAATCAGCTAACGGCTGGGTTTTGGCGTAACCGGAGTGAGAAATTGTTACCACCCGGTCTTCTTCGTTGATCAGGTCTTCAACGGTCAAATCAAGCTGAGACTCGATAATTTCACTGCGGCGCTCGTCTCCATATTCGGCGCGAACCGCTTCCAGCTCCTCGCGAATCACCGCCTTCAGACGATCGGCATCACCAAGAATATTCAAATATTCAGCGATTTCGTTCAGCTTTTCCTGATATTCGCTGATCAGTTTTTCATGCTCAAGCCCGGTCAGTTTTTGCAGGCGCAAATCCAGAATGGCCTGCACTTGCTCAGGCGACAGAAAGTAGTTGCCATCGTGCATACCGAAATTGAGCGGCAGTTCATCCGGGCGACAGGCAGTTTCGCCCGCACGCTCCAGCATGGCCATCACATCGCCGGGCGCCCAGCCTTTGGCCAGCAGGGCTTCTTTGGCGTCTGCGGCTGTAGGTGATGCTTTGATGACGCGAATCACTTCGTCGATATTGGCGATGGCAACAGCCAAACCTTCCAGAATATGGCCGCGCTCACGGGCTTTGCGAAGCAAATAAATCGTGCGGCGGGTAATAACTTCCCGGCGATGGCGCAAGAAATATTCCAGCAAACCCTTAAGGTTGATCTGCTTGGGCTGCTCTTCCACCAGAGCAACAATATTGATACCAAACACGCTTTGCAGTTGAGTCTGGCTGTAGAGGTTGTTCAGCACAACTTCGCCACTCTCACCGCGCTTCATTTCAATCACCACGCGCAAGCCGTCTTTGTCAGACTCATCGCGCAGCTCTGAGATACCTTCTATCTTTTTCTCTTTTACCAACTCGGCAATCTTCTCGATCAACCGCGCCTTGTTCACCATATACGGCAGTTCGGTCACGATAATCGTGTCTTTGTTGGTCTTCTCGTTGGTTTCCACTGTTGCTCTGGCGCGAACATAAATACGGCCCCGGCCAGTGCGGTAAGCCTGCACAATACCGGCACGGCCATTGATTATGCCTGCCGTCGGAAAATCGGGGCCGGGAATGAATTCCATCAGCTCATCAATTGACAGCTCGGGGTTGTCAAGCAAGGCCAGACAACCACCCACCACTTCCGTCAGGTTGTGAGGAGGAATATTGGTCGCCATGCCCACCGCAATACCCGACGAACCGTTAATCAGCAGATTGGGGACTTTGGTCGGCATAACCGCCGGAATCAGTTCGGTGCCATCATAGTTGGGCACCCAGTCCACAGTCTCCTTGTCCAGGTCGGCGAGAATTTCGTGGGAAATCTTGCGCATCCGTATTTCGGTGTAACGCATAGCCGCTGCGGAGTCGCCGTCGATAGAACCGAAGTTACCCTGACCATCAACCAGCATGTAACGCAAGGAAAAGGGCTGCGCCATACGAACAATGGTGTCGTAGACGGCAGAATCGCCGTGGGGGTGATACTTACCAATCACATCACCAACAACACGGGCCGACTTTTTATAGGATTTGTTCCAGTCGTTGCTCAGCTCGCTCATGGCGAACAGCACACGCCGATGCACGGGCTTCAGGCCATCGCGCACGTCCGGCAGGGCTCGACCCACAATAACGCTCATGGCGTAGTCGAGGTAGGACTTCTTCAGCTCGTCTTCGATATTAACCGGAACGATTTCTTTCGCTAACTCACCCATGCAATCCGCTGTCCTCAGTGAAGCTGGTTGTTATTGGTTGCCGCTTTTGGGTACAAAAAAGCTCTTCGCCCGGGGTCGTAATTGACCTCGACGCTCAGGAAGAAAAAGCGGCTGGGGATACCCCCTCGGAACTGAGGCTGAAAAGCTACTCAGACACCGAAATCAAGTCCGCTAGAATAGCACAACAGGCCCGATTTCTCACAGGGAATTACCGGCTTTTACAGGCTGTTAGCGCAGATTTGGCAGCATTTTGCCCGGCTTATTGGTTATACTTGCCGCTTTTCGGACAGGGGAAGCCCACGCACAATGACCGCAACGACTGACCAAGCGCCAGACTGCCTGATTTTTGCACAGTGGATACTCCCCATTACGGCCAGCGGCCCTGTTTTGACGGACTATGCACTGGCCATCAGCGGCAGTCGCATCACTGCTATCTTGCCTGCTGATCAGGCTCGCAAGCTCAGCGCCAAAAAGGTTATTGAGCTACCTGCGCACGCATTGATGCCCGGCCTCGTCAACAGCCACGGCCACGCGGCTATGAGCCTGTTCAGGGGCATGGCCGACGATCTGCCACTGGACACCTGGCTGAATGATCATATTTGGCCAGCCGAAGGAAAGTGGGTGAACGAGGAATTTGTCCGCGACGGCGTTAATCTGGCCATGGCCGAAATGATCCGCAGTGGCACCACCACCTTCAGCGATATGTACTTCTTTCCCAATATCGCCGCCAAGGCCGCTACCCAGGCGGGCATGCGCGCGCAATTGGCCTTTCCGGTGTTTGAATTCCCCAGTGCCTGGGGCCAGAACCCGGACGATTACATTCACAAGGGCCTGCAGGTTCACGACGACAACAAGCACAACCCGCTGGTGAGCGTTGCTTTTGGCCCGCACGCGCCCTACACCGTAGGCGATGAGGCCATGAACCGCATCGCCACACTGGCCGCCGAACTGCACGGTGGCGAGATCAATATCCAGATTCATCTGCACGAAACCGCGTTCGAGGTTGCCCAGTCGGAAAAGGAATTTGGCATGCGCCCGATTGCACGACTCGCCGAGCGAGGACTGCTCGGCCCCCGCACCCAATGTGTGCATCTGGTCAGCCTCAACGACGACGATATTCGCCAGCTCGCCGACAATAACTGCCACGCCATTCATTGCCCTGAATCCAATATGAAACTGGCAAGCGGCTTCTCGCCGGTTCAGAAAATGCTGGATGCCGGCATAAACGTGGCGTTAGGCACCGACGGTGCAGCCAGCAACAACACCCTGAACCTGTTTAGCGAAATGCGCAGCGCCGCCTTGCTGGCCAAGGCACTGACCGGCAACGCCGCAGCCCTGCCCGACACAGTTGCTCTGGAAATGGCGACCATCAACGGTGCCCGCGCCATGGGGCTGGACAGCGATATCGGCAGCCTCGAAGTGGGCAAATGTGCCGATCTCATTGCCGTAGACTTATCCGCACTGGAACAACAACCGGTTTATGACCCGGTATCGCAGCTGGTATACACCCATGCCGGCAACGCCGTGAGCCATAGCTGGATTAACGGCCGCATGGTCATGGATAATCGCCGCCTGACCACACTCAACATCGACGAAATCTGCGAGCGCGCGCAACACTGGCGTACGCAAATCAGCAAGGAATCCTGAGCCGTGTCACAAGAGAACGTAGACCCCGCTGAAATCGCCAAATTTGAAGAACTGGCCCATCGCTGGTGGGATCGCGAAAGCGAGTTCAAACCCCTGCACGACATCAACCCTTTGCGCGTTAATTATATTGACGAACGCGCAGCCCTGACCGGCACATCGGTTGTTGATATCGGCTGCGGCGGCGGTATTTTGTGCGAAGCCATGGCGCATCGAGGCGCCAATGTCCTTGGTATTGATATGGGCGAGGCGCCCTTGAGCGTTGCCCGGCTACACAAACTTGAATCAGGTGTTGAGGTGGACTATCGCCAGACAACCGCCGAGGCGCTGGCGGCTGAGATGCCCGCCTCCTTTGACCGCGTTACCTGCCTTGAAATGCTGGAGCACGTACCCGAGCCGGGCTCAGTGATCAAAGCCTGCGCAGACCTCTGCAAACCCGGCGGCGATCTGTTTTTTTCTACGATCAACCGCAACCCCAAATCTTTTCTGTTTGCCGTGGTAGGCGCTGAGTACCTGTTGCGACTGCTGCCGCGCGGCACCCACGAATACGCCAAATTTATCCGCCCGTCTGAACTGGCCACCTATATTCGCGACGCCGGCCTGCTGATTCAGGATATCTCGGGCATGACCTACAACCCGATCACCAGGCATTACGCCATGGGTCGCGACACCGATGTGAACTATATCGTTCATGCCAAAAAGCCGGCCTGAAAGCCATGTCTGATAACAGGCTTCAAGCCGTACTGTTTGACCTCGACGGCACCCTGATCGACACCGCACCGGATTTCGCACGGGTTCTTAACGGTATGCGCAAGCGCCGAGACTTGCCGGATATTGCCTACGAACGGATTCATGCCACCGTATCGGAGGGAGCACGCGCACTGGTTGAGCTGGGCTTTGACCTTCGCGAAGGCGACTCCGGCTTTGAAGCCCTGCGACAGGAGTTGCTGGACAACTATATCGAGCAGCTCTCCGTCGAATCCCGCCTCTACCCCGGCATGGACGACGTGCTGCAATGGCTCGAAGCGCAGGATATTTGCTGGGGCATTGTGACCAACAAGCCCGTATTTTATGCCGAGCCCTTATTGCGCGACCTGCAGTTGAGCGAGCGCTGTCGCACTCTGGTGTGCCCGGATCACGTCAAACAACGCAAACCACACGCAGAACCGATTCTGCTGGCCTGCTCCCAGATCGGCGCCCAACCACAGGCGAGCGTTTACGTGGGTGACCACCGCCGCGATATCGACGCCGGCAGGAACGCGGGCAGCACAACCATCGCCTGCCGCTACGGCTATATTGATGCCAGTGACCCCGTCGACAGCTGGGGCGCAGACTATACTGTAGGTAGCGCCCCGGAACTCATTGCCATTCTCGAGCAGATTCAGGAGACACCGTGATTCACAGCCTGCCCGACCATTTCCAAGCTGCAACTAATTGCCTGCAGGGTAAAACCATTCTGGTCACCGGTGCCGGTGACGGCATCGGCCGCGCTGCAGCGCTGAGCTATGCCCGCCACGGTGCCACCGTTATTTTGCTGGGCAAGACCATCGCAAAACTCGAAGCCGTCTACGACGAGATTGAAGCAGCGGGCTACCCGCAAGCGGCCATCTACCCCATGCATCTGGGCGGCGCGGTGATGAAAGATTTCGATGATTTGCACGACACCGTTGAGCGCGAGTTTGGCAGCCTGCACGGCTTGCTTCACAACGCCAGCATTCTTGGCGAACGTCGCAGCGTTGCCCAAACCAGTATCGAAAGCTGGAACGAGGTGATGCAAATCAACCTCAACTCCAACTTTATGTTGACCAAGGCCTTGCTGCCCCTGCTCGCTATTCCGGAAACTGCATCGCTTATTTTTACCTCGTCCAGCGTTGGCCGCACCGGCCGCGCCTTCTGGGGTGCCTATGCGGTTTCCAAGTTTGCAACCGAAGGCCTGGTGCAAGTACTGGCCGACGAACTCACCAACACCAGCAATATTCGTGTAAACAGCCTGAACCCCGGCGCAACCAATACCGCGATGCGCCGCACCGCGTATCTGGCCGAAGACCCGAAAACCAACCCGGAACCCGAACAGATAATGCCCTTGTACCTGTACTTGATGAGCGACGACAGCAAGGACCACACGGGGCTTCAGTGGAATGCGCAAGTTAAATGATCGCGCCGGGAGCATGTTCTGCATGAAGCGAAGTTTATTCGCCAGCAGGGCTAGCTCCCACGGTGAGCATTGTAGGAGCTGGCCCTGCCAGCGAATATTCTCAGCGGGTCTTGCCAGGCAACATAGAATCTCCCGCATACATTCTGCGCCATCGATAGTGGAGCCAGCCTTGCTTGCGAATCGCATGACATGCGCATACTGATCAAAGCCCTCGGCCTCATCATTCTCGGCGCTTGTCTAGGTTTATATCTGCAGTCGGGCGAGCTGCGCTCAACCCGCGAAGCCGTGACTGCGCTACAGCCCGGTCCGATTGACATCGGCTTCAGCCAGTCCATGAGCCGCCACCATCAGCAGGCCATCACCATGGCCCAACGTTTGCTCGATGGCAGACCGACCGGACTGGCACCCATGGCTCGGGCCATTGCCTATTCGCAGTTACTGGAGCTGGGGCAGATGCGGGGCTGGCTTCTGCTGTGGAACCAGCCGCTCAATTCGCCAGCCAATATCGCAACAAGCGCGCCAGCGGGTACTCCCAACAACAGCATGGACTGGATGCTGTTTAGCGATAAACCGCTAACGGAAGAACTGGCACAATACCTTGCAGCCTGTCGCAGCTCGCCCGATGGTATGCCCGGACTGGCCAGCCAGCAGCAGCTCGACCAGCTGAGAACGCTGGAGGCTGCCGCCCGCGACAGGCTCTTTCTGGAACTAATGCTCGCCCACCACGAGGGAGGAATACCCATGGCCCGGCTTGCCGCCAGCGCCGCGTCCCTGCCCGCCGTAAGAAGGCTGGCAGGCCAAATGGTCTACGAGCAATCTCGGGAGATTCAGCAAATCCAATCCATTCTGGCTGCGTACAAGACACAGACAGGGCAGTAAATGCGCGCCACCTAACGGTTTCTCCCGACTCTTGCCCCTACACTCATCACGAATAACCCATCCACGAGCAGACCCGATATGAAACGCACTCTCTACGCCGGAATTCTGAGCTTCGCCGCACTCACACTCAGCGCCTGTCACTCCGACAGCGATAGCGATAGTGTTGGCGCACCAGCGGCGCCCGCTCCTGCCGGCGACGTAACCAGCCAGACCTGCGGTGCGGGCTCCAACCCGGAAGTAGGCATGCAGGGCCGGGTATCGCAGGCCGACCACGACAGTGGCCGCGCGCTTGAAGGCTACACCTGCAACACTGAGCTGGTCGGCTCCTACATTGTTCCGAACGCTATCGGCACCGTTGGCGGCTTCAAAGTTGAACGCTACGTTGATAGTGAGGGTCGCGAATGTGCCTACTACGACAGCACCCTGCTGTTCCCGACCAATATTCTGGATATGAATATCGGCGTCAACGTGCTGGATATGAGCGACTCGACCAATCCGGTACTGGCAAACCGGTTGGTGACGCCGGCCATGCTGTCGCCCCACGAGTCACTGGTGGTGTCCCAGCAAGCGGGTGTGCTGGCTGCCGTTATGGGAAATCCGGCGTTCTACCCCGGCGCCGTAGATGTGTATGACCTTTCCGGCGATTGCCGCGATCCGCAAATTCAATCCTCGGCGCTGGTTGGCACACTGGGGCACGAAAGCGGCATGGCACCCGATGGCCAGACTTTTTACTCCGCTTCGCCCGGCACACCGACACTGACGGCGGTCGACATATCCAACCCGATGCTGCCGCTGCCCCTGTGGACCGGCAATTACACTTCGCACGGCCTGTCAGTCAGCAACGACGGCAACCGCGCCTATCTGGCCTCGGGCAACAGCAATGGCGTACTGATTCTGGATGTGTCTGAAATACAGTCGCGCCAGCCCAACCCCCAGGTGCGCGAAATTGGCAGTATTTCCTGGCCGAACCAGAGCATTCCCCAGAACGCCATCCCCTTTACCCGCGACGGTAAACCCTACCTGCTGGAGATTGACGAATACTCAACCAACGAACCCGGCAGCCAGTCCTCCGTTGCCGCTCATGGTGAATTTGTCGGTGCCGGTCGCATCATCGATATCAGCGATGAAACCCAACCCAAAATTGTGTCGGATCTGCGCCTTGCCGTGCACGAGCCGGCAAACCGCGACGCCATCGCCAACGACCCCGGTGCCAGCAACCCGACCGGTGGCTATGCCGGTCACTACTGTGACGTGCCTACGCGCGTAAACCCCGATATCGCCGCCTGCAGCATGATTCTGTCCGGCCTGCGTATTTTTGATATTCGCGACCCCGCAAACCCGCGCGAGGTGGCCTACTTTAACGCCCCTATTCAGCCGCGCATCATCACGCAGCCAGCGCCCGCCAGTAACTGGGCAATGTCAAAACCGGCATTTGCGCCGGAGCGAAAGGAAATCTGGTATACGGACGGCTATAGCGGATTTTACGTTGTGCGGGTTACCAACGGGGCGTGGTAATACTGACCTGCGCGCCGGCGCAAAAATAGACGCATGGACCGCGTCAGGAATCTCTCAGTCGGGAATAGACATGCTCGTCGTGAACGACCCCGCGCTTGCATACAGCCCGGCGGTAAATGCCTTCCCGCTGAAACCCGCACTTCTCGAGCACCCGCATGGAAGCCAGATTGCGATCTATGACCCGAGCCTCGAATCGCAATAAGCTGGCGTTTGCCAGCAGCCATTCGCTTAGCAGTTCGACGGCGCGGGTAGCATAGCCCCGCCCCCAGTATGGCTCGCCCACCCAGTAGCCAATCTCCCCGCCATAGCGGTATTCATCCCGCCCCCAGAAAACACCGGCACTGCCGATACAGTTCCCGTTCAGGCTTACGGCAAAGTGCTGCCCCAGCTCATTGCCGGAGCCCTCTTCAATCCAATAGCGGGCATCGCGTCGGGTGTAGGGACGGGGAAAATGATCGCGCAGATAGCGCGTTACCCGCTCATTGTTGGCCAGCTCGATCAGGTGCGGCTCGTCATCGGGGTGAAAGGCGCGTATCGAAATCATCGTGCCGGGCGCTAGGGGATAGCGCGAACCGAGTCGGCAATCAGCTGCGGGCCGGCGTAAATAAACCCGCTGTAGAGTTGCACCAGCGACGCACCTGCCGCGATCTTTTCAGCGGCGTCTTCACCGCACATGATGCCGCCCACACCGATAATCGGAATCTTGCCTTTCAGATGCGCAGCGAGTTCGCGAATTACGGCGGTGGATTTGTCGCGCACCGGAGCGCCACTCAGCCCGCCGGCCTCTTCGCCGTGCTCAAGGTGCCTGACCGCGTCGCGCTCAATGGTGGTGTTGGTCGCAATCACGCCATCAATACCCTGCTCCAGAAAAACGGCCGCCACGCTGGCGATATCGTCGTCGGCCATATCCGGTGCAATTTTAACGGCCAGCGGCACGTAGCGTTTGTGCTCGCTGGCCAGTTCGGCCTGAGCGGCCTTGAGTTGTGACAGCAAATTTTTCAGTGGTTCGCCAAACTGTAAATCACGCAGGCCGGGCGTATTGGGCGACGACAGATTCACCGTGATATAGGAGGCGTGGGCATAGACCTTGCGCATACAGATCAGGTAATCGTCGACGGCCTTGTCCGCAGGCGTATCTTTATTCTTGCCGATATTGATGCCGAGCACGCCGTCAAATTTGGCTTTTTCGACCTGTTGCACCAGTTGATCCACACCGAGATTGTTAAAACCCATGCGGTTGATAATCGCCCGGGCCTCGGGCAAACGGAACAGACGCGGCTGCGGATTGCCGGGTTGGGGCTTGGGCGTTACCGTACCCACTTCAATAAAGCCAAAGCCCAGCGCTGCCAGACCATCGATATATCTGGCGTCTTTATCCAGACCTGCTGCCAATCCAACGGGGTTTGGAAAACGAATGCCCATCACCTCTACCGGCTTTTCTGCCTTGCGGGGCGCTATCAGCGAGGTCATGCAAAAACGGTGAGCCAGGGCTATACCGCGCATACCCAGATGATGAGAAGTCTCGGTGGGCAATCTAAACAGCAGGCGCTGCATCAGCGAGTACATGGCTTTACCTTGAATACGATATTGTTGTTTACGCCGGGGCCGCAGCGGGTTCACACAACTGGCGAGTGAGCGCTGAACAATCAGGCCGCCGTATGCAACCCACACTCTGCATTTTCGGCCACCTTGGTGGGGTCGAAGTAATGCTTGCAGCTCGGCAACTGATGCTCGTCCATATAACGGGCAATATCGTCCGCTGTCCAGTCAAAGATCGGGGCCACCTTGAGCAAACCGCGCGCGTCCAGCGAAAGGATATCCAGACCTTTACGAAAGTCTGTTTCCTCTTTGCGAATGCCTGTAATCCAGATTTTGGGCTGCAGGGACTTCAACGCACGATCAAAGGGTTCCAGCTTCACCTGACGGGTAAATTCCTGAAACAGCTCCGGCGTATCGTCAGGGTGGGGAATGCCGCCCATAATGGCGTTGCGACGCTCTGCCGTCATTTCGGGGGTGAAAATCTGCATGTTGGGCTTGAGGTCTTTCATCAAACGCTCGGCCACGCGGTAGGCGTCGGCCACGTTGTAACCACTATCAACCCAAACCACCGGCACGCTGGCGTCAACCTGGGTAACAAGGTGCAGCATGACCGCCGCATTCGGGGAAAAGCTGGTGCTGGCCATGGCCGGCTCGCCCAGAGACAGCGCCCAGCGAATAATCTCCCGGGGCGGTTTGCCGGCAAGTTCAGCATTGAGTTTGGCTAAATCCAGGTCTTTCACGGCTCGCGTCTCGCGCACTCATTTCAACAGGGAGGCAACGATAGCACAGGAAATCAAAGATTAGAATAAAAGTGTATAAAAAACAGTGGCTTATAATATTTTGCGCTATGCTTATAACTGCTTGGCGCGCTGAACAACGGGAGGGATTTGCCCGCAACGCTGCGCTTTATGCGGGCCTACCGACACTGGTAGGCCTGAACAAGCGCAGCGTTTCAGGCTTCCCGCTTAAGCCAACCAGCGACCAATCGGTGTTTTCGCCCACAAAATATTCATGAATTTCTTCATGCCTTCAACATTCTGTGTGCTGTGCGGGTAGCCGCTTTGCAGTTTGCCCTTACCCTTGTCGATCAGGATAGGCTGGGCAAAACAGTAGCCGCGCAGACCGGTAACGCTATTCACCTGCCCGATACCACTGTGCTTGCGACCACCAAAGGGGGCAGCGGGTACACCGTAGGTCATGGCCATATCGTTGATGCTGACACCGCCGGTATCGATGCGGCGGGCGATATTGAAGCCCTTCTCAAGATCACTGGTCCAGACATTGCCGTTCAAACCGAACTCGCTGTCATTGGCCAGACGCAGGGCTTCGTTCTCGTCGCGCACTTTCTGAATGCAGATGACCGGGCCGAAGGTCTCATCGCGCATTATGGTCATATCGTGGGTAACGTCGGTAATCACCGTTGGCAGGTAATACAGGCCTTTCTGGTTCGGGTTGCGACCACCACCAACCAGCACTTTGGCGCCATTTTTGCGGGCGTCTTCAACATGGTCTTCGATAATGGTCATCTGGCGATCCCAGAAAACGGCTCCGACATCCTCGTCACCGCCGTGCTCGGAGCCCTGCTTGAGTGCCTTGGTGCGCTCAACCACTTTCTGCACAAATTCGTCGTACACGCTTTCCATCACGTAGATGCGCTCGGTACCACAGCAGTAGTGACCGGTATTCATGCAGGAGCCGACCAGCGCGCCATCTACCGCGCGATCGAGATTGGCGTCGGCACAAACGATCATCGCGTCCTTGCCACCCAGCTCCAGCGTCACCGGTATAAGTTGCCGGGCACAGGATTCGGCCACCAGCTTGCCGGTGCGCACGCTGCCCGTGAAAGAAATCTTGTCGACTCCGGCCTCAACCAGATCTGCGCCGGTCTGACCGTCACCCATCAGCACCTGCAGTACACCGTCAGGCAAACCGGCTTCGCGGTAGACGTCTTCCAGCAGTTTCGACGAATAGGGGGTTACTTCAGAGCCTTTCAATACCGCCGCGTTACCCGCCAACAGCGCCTGAGCAGCCGGGTTGGCTGCCAACACGAATGGTCCGTTCCAGGGAACGATGATGCCTACCACGCCCAGCGGCTTGTAGACGATTTTCATTTTTTTGCCAAGACCCACAATGCCAGGCACCTTGCGCTTCTCGGTCTTGAGGAATTTCTTCGCGTGTTTGGCGTAATAAACCATCGCATCAACCACGGAGAAAATTTCCATGCTCAACGCATCGGCAGGCACCTTGCCGGTTTCACGAATAACGGTTTCACAGATTTCATCCTGGCGTTTGAGAATGATCTGCGCGGCCTTCTGAATGATTTTGGCGCGCTCATCCACGGGCAATTCACCCCAGGCTTTCTGCGCTTCGCGCGCTTTGGCAACGGCCGCTCGCACATCGTCAGTGTTGGCACACACCAGTTCGCCAATCGGCTCCATGGTGACCGGGCTGGTCAACTGGTAAACCCGACGGTCTTCGCCCGTCTTTTCTATGGGTTGATAAATGGACATAAGTCCTCCTTCCTGTCAGTGGCAAACTAATAGTTGTTAGTCGTGGGAGTATATCTTCACCCCTATGCTTGCGATATGCCCTTACGGAAACTTAACGTGGGCACTCAACGCAAAGTCTGCGTAGCTCTGTAGCGACATTGGGGGCACTCCGTATGTCTCCACGCCGGTACTTATGATCCAATCTCAAAACCGGCGGCAACCCGGCTGTGAGGGATGGCGCTGCGAGTTTGAAGTCTAGCGCTGACACCCGGATACCTTCCACCGTGAGAGACACTTTCCCATGAAATGGCCCCACATCAAAACCCGGTTCACGAGCCTGTGTCTGATCTTCCTGGCCGCGCTCCTACTGATGGCCTGCAACTCCAGTGGACCCGCCACCGATGGCAGAGGCCTTGTCGACCCGGACAACCACGCGAGCTCTACCAAGCCCTCGCCAAGCCCAACGGTACGCGATACTTCTCAGCGTTGCGTACCTGAAGACACGGGGGCAGCAACCGACCCCGATTGCGAGACTACCGGCGTTCGCGCACTTTGGGTATGGGGTTCCGCCGTTGTTTTGGACACAAACCGGGCACAACAACTATTCGAGCTAGCCGAACAACACGCTCTGAACCGGATATACCTTGCAGCCACGCAGGCACTGGAACACGATCAGACAGCGCTAGCCAACTTCTTCCGGCGAGCTCAGCAACTCGGCATCCACATTGAACTTCTGTTTGGTCAACCCGACTGGGCACTGCCTGAAAATCACCATTACGTATTGTCTGTTATTGACCGCGCGGGGGCATTTGCGGAGCGCTTTCCCGATATCACGGTCTCGGCTATCCACCTTGATGTAGAACCGTATCTGCTCCCAGAGTGGGACGCTGACCGCAACAGCTTGGGGAATGCCTATATCGACTTGCTGGAATCGGCGCGAGCACGCTCCGGCAATCTGTCAATGCCGCTGATGGCCGACATACCGGTCTGGTACGACGAGCATAGAATAACCCGCAATGGCCAACCGCGTTTGTTACATGAGCTGGTAATCGATGCCACTGATGGAGTCAGTCTGATGGACTACCGGGACAGCAGCCAGCGCATTATCAACGATGCGAGCGATGAACTCGCGTATGCGTCATTGGCCGCGAAACCCATGGTCGTGGGCGTGGAAACCCTATGCATTAAGCCGATATGGATAACCTTCTGCGAAGAAGGCAGTGCCGCGATGAATCAAATACTGACCATCATCGATAAAGATCTGAAGCGCTATACGGCCTACCGGGGCTACGCGATTCATCACCTCGACTCTTTTCTGGAGCTGGCGCCCTGATTATCGGTTCGCGGCGGTTTAAGGATTCGCAGGGGCACTGCCAGCAACTATGCCTGCAACGATTTGCTTACTACTTCAAAGACATCCCGCGACAATTTGGGCTCGGCGGCAATGCGCTCCAGCTCGGCTTTCATCATCTTTTGCTGCTCCGGCAGAAACTTGCGCCATTTGCTCAGCGGCCCAAGCAGCCGGGACGCTATCTGCGGGTTGCTGCGGTTTAGCTGAATGACCTGATCGGCCAGAAAACGATAGCCACCGCCATCCAGCTGATGAAAGTTCACTGCATTCTGCCCGCAAAAAGCGCCAATAACAGAACGCACCTTATTGGGATTACGCAGATCAAAAGCCGGATGCTGCAGTAGTTCAACGACACGATTCAGCGTACCCGGACGCTGACAACAGGCCTGAACCTGAAACCACTGATTGACCACCAAAGGTTCGTGTTGCCAGTTGCGGTAAAACTGATCGAGTGCCTGCGCTGTTTCTGCCTCGTAGTCGCTATTGCTCAACGCATGCAGTGCCGCCAGGCGATCAGTCATATTGTCCGAGTCGTTGAGTTGCGCCAGACACAGCTGCAAGGCGTCAGCTTCCGGCAGCAACATCAGGTATTGCAAGGCCAGATTTTTCAGACTGCGCTTGCCGATTTGATCCGCATTCGCAGCGTAGTCACCCTGACTCATGGAGAGGCGCCGGTAGGTCATCAGCAAATCATCGCGCAGGGCCATTGCCAATTCGAGGCGCGCCTGACTGCGTGCGTTGTGAATCGCCAGCACGTCAACCGGCTGTATCAGTTCGGCCATATAGGCCTCGGTTGGCAAGGTCAGCATCAGGGCTACCATCGCCGGATCCAGCGATTCGTTGGCGAGCAGGGAGCGCCCGGCAGTGATCACTCGCTCGTCCAGTGCCAGGCTGTTGCCCGCCTGGTGCGCCTGCACCATTTCACTCAACACCTGAACGCCAAGCTGCTGGGAAGCTTCCCAGCGATTAAAACCGTCACTGTCGTTCTGCATAAGAAACAGCAAGTCGTCGCGGCTGTAATCCACCCGCAATTTCACCGGTGCTGAAAAGCCGCGAAACAGGCTTGGCACAGGCGGCTCTTTCACTTCAGTGAATACGAATTGCTGTTGCTGTTGAGTCAGGTCCAGTACAACATGGGTGTTGTCCGCCGATTCGGTATCCGCCGCAACCCCCTGCAAGTTCAGCTTGAGGCAACCGGCCTCACCCACCAGGCCCATGGCCAGAGGAATATGCAGCGCCTGCTTGTCTTTTTGCCCCGGCGTGTCCGGGCACGACTGTTCGACCATCAGCGTATAGGTTTCCTGCCCGGCATCGTAGTGGCCTTTAATCGACACCTGCGGCGTTCCTGCCTGGGAATACCAGCGCCGGAATTGCCGCAGGTCAACGCCACTCGCATCTTCCATGGCTTTGACGAAGTCTTCACAGGTTACGGCCTGCCCGTCGTGGCGCGCAAAGTACAAATCACTGCCGGCACGAAAGCGCTCCGGCCCAAGCAGGGTGTGAATCATGCGAACAACTTCTGCACCTTTTTCATAAATGGTAACGGTGTAGAAGTTTGATATTTCCATGTAGGCGTCGGGGCGGACCGGGTGCGCCATCGGCCCGGCGTCTTCGGCAAATTGCGCCGTGCGCAGCAGGCCAACATCTTCAACCCGCTTAACAACCGGCGAGCCCATGTCCGCAGAAAACTCGGCGTCCCTGAAAACGGTAAAGCCTTCTTTAAGACTCAGCTGGAACCAGTCACGGCAAGTAACGCGGTTGCCCGACCAGTTGTGAAAGTATTCGTGGGCAACAACCCCTTCAACGCGCTGAAAGCCGGCATCAGTGGTCGTTTCTGCACTGGCAAGAACACAGGAGGTATTGAATATGTTCAGGCTTTTGTTTTCCATGGCCCCCATGTTGAAATCATCGACCGCAACGATATTAAAAATATCGAGATCATACTCACGGCCATACACCTCTTCATCCCAGCGCATCGCGTTTTTCAGGGATTGCATGGCGTGATCACATTTATCCAGATCTTTTGCTTCAACGTAGATATGCAAATCAACCCGCCGACCGCCACACGTCACAAAGCTGTCGCTCACGCGTTCGAGATCACCCGCAACCAGCGCAAAGAGATACGCGGGTTTACGATGAGGGTCGTGCCATACCGCCCGCGCCCTGCCGTCGGCCAGTGATTGGGTTTCCTGCAAATTGCCGTTGGACAGCAATACCGGGTATTGCCCCGCATCCGCCTCAAGCGCAACGGTGTACACCGACATAACGTCGGGGCGATCCAGATAGTAGGTGATTTTGCGAAAGCCCTCGGCCTCACATTGCGTACAGAACATGCCTCCGGATCGATACAAGCCCTCCAGCGAGGTATTGTTGTGCGGTTCGATACGGGTGGTGCATTGCAAAACGCACTGATCCGGCACCTGTTCGATCGTAAGGGATTCGTCGTCAACACAGTAGGCGTTCTTCGCCAGTGCAACACCGTCAACGGCGATAGCCATTAACTCCAGTTCGCTCCCGTCAAGTATCAGCGGCGCAGAGGGATTATCGGATTGAGGATTGCGGCGAAGGTCGAGCGTGGAATGAACCAGAGCGTGACTCTCAAACAGTTCAAAGCGCAAGTCCGTTTTGTCGATCAAAAAGTCCGGTACGCTGTAATCCTTGAGATAAATAGTGCTTGCCTGGGCATCACGCATAAGTGACTGTTCGCTCCTGTAGAATGTGTTGGGTTCAGGCGCTAAGACGCAATTCGTAGCCACCGTATTTACGCATATTGATCACGCCGGTATCAAAAATAAGGTATTGCCCTTTAATGCCTACCAGTGTGCCTTCCGCCACGGGTGTTTTATCAAGATTGAAGGCCTTCACTTTCGCCGGATACTGCTCCACCGGAAAGCGAATTTTCGTTTCCACTTCATTGAGCTTTTTGATCGACGCTTCGCCGAATTGTTCCACCAGCGCATCAAGTTCAGTTTGGCATTCTGCCAGCAACCGGTCGCGTTCAGCGGACAAATCCCTGGCCTCGGGTTCAGCCTTGAGCATGGCCTGCCAACTGGTTTTGTCAGCGACATGCGCCTTGAACACCGTTTCAACAAGCCCGGACTGCAGGCGATTGCTGACTCTGAAAATGGGCAGGGCCTGCACCGCTCCCTGATCAATCCAGCGCGTCGGGACCTGTGTACCCCGGGTAATACCAACCTTTAATGCCGAGGTATTGGACAGATACACGATATGGTCACGCAGGCAGTGCTCTTCTCCCCAGGCGGGTTCACGGCAAGTGCCCTCGAAATAATGACATTTTTCCGGGCTGACAATACAACTGTCGCATTGGGCGAGTTTTTGGAAGCAGGGATAGCAGTAGCCCTGACTAAAACTCTTTTTTGTTTTTCGATTACAGTGCACACAATGGATTGCGCCACCAAATTCAATTCTGAGCACGCTGCCAATAAGAGCGCTCATATCGATTTCGCTGTCCCCCAGCGGCAAGCGATAGTTTGCCAGCCCCTCGTCAAGCCGGGTTCGCATCTTGGCGATAGCCCCCTGACCCAATTCGCCCATACTTACTCCGCCCACTTTAAAATACTGGCTTCCGGCGTGTCGTCACAGAGTTCGCCCTCCGCCTTGCTGCCACGATCGATATACCCTACGCGCTCGGTTTCTTCGACAAAGCGTGTGTCGTAGGCAATAACCGCCTCCATACACAACGCCCGCTGTTCATCGCTCAGTTTGCGGCCATCGGGCCACTTTCCGATTTCAACGGCGCGTTTTAGCGCAGCGTGAATTTCCGGGTTCATGGCATTCAACATATCTTCTACGTTCATGGGGTTTATCTTTTCTGAAAAGGACAAAGCGATGAATTATATCAGAGTAAAAGCCTGGGGCCTGATAACAGGCCCTAACGACCGAGCGCAACCCGCCGCCAGAACAAGGTAAGCCCTGCAGCCAGCAAGCCCATGGCCAGCCCGCCCAGATGGGCAGCATTGGCAATCGCGCCAAGGCCCAGCAACTCGGTAAAACCTGCCATGCAGATCACCAGCCAGGCAAGCATAAAGATGACAATGCCTTTGGGCAGAGCAAAAGCCGGCGTCGGCAATAACCACTGCCAGACCACGATATAGCCCAGGTAGCCGTATATAACGCCCGACATACCGCCGAATAACTGACCCGGCGTGTACCACACTTGCGCCAGATTAGAACCGATACCCAACGCCAGCGTAATCACCAGCAGGCTGAGGCTGCCGTGTTGAAATTCAATGCGTCGCCCGAGCTCCCACACCCACAGTGCATTGAACGTGAGATGCAGCAAGCCGTAGTGCAAAAATACCGGCGTAAACAGGCGCCAATATTCTCCGGGCATCGCGCTCAGCAAATAACCCTGTTGTACAGGCTCAATGCTGTAGTAGGAAAGCAGGGAGCTGCCCTCAAGGCTAAAAGCCGTGAGCCCGGCACCGGCAATGCTCAGCACGACCAGCACCAGGGTAACCGGTGAAACGAGAACATTTCGCGACGCGCCTTTCAATGAGGTGGCCTGCGGTGAAAACTGTGGCAGTTCCCCTGAAAGAAACTGCCGGTAGTGATGCCGTACCCGCTCCGCAATCTCCGGACTCTCGACCCACAATACCTGTTCGCCCTGCAGCTCACTGATATGGTGACGATAACCATGCTCGGATAAAAACAGGGACAGTGAGCGTAAATCCTGCGACAAGGGAGCGCGCAGCGCTTCTTCAGCCATAAACCTTCAGGTCCCCAATTTTCCGCCCCAGCCCAGTTTGTCGCGACAGCTCGCATAAAAACTATGCCCGGAGGGGTGAATCAGCGTCATTTTATGAGGCTTTTTGCGAACGTACACAACGTCGCCCGGATGGGTGGGAATAACTTCCTGACCGTCACAGGTTACAGGTGCAGGTGTTTTGTTGTCGGCCTGAATCACAATTTTAATTTCACTCTTGCCATCCACAACAATCGGGCGGCTACTGAGCGAATGCGGAAACATGGGCACCAATGCTATGGCGTCAAGCCTCGGATGCATAATGGGGCCGCCGCCTGACATGGAGTAGGCCGTAGATCCGGTGGGTGTGGAGATAATCAGACCATCAGAACGCTGCCGATAAACAAATTCGCCCTCGATATACAGGTCAAACTCCATCATATGTGCCGAAGTACCGGAGTTCACAACCACGTCATTAAGGGCTTCGCCAACGCCCACCGGCTCGCCGTTGCGTTTAACTTCTACATCCAGAAGAAAGCGCTTCTCGAGCGTGTAATTGCCGTCCAGCACTGCGCCGATCTGCGCTTCCAAGTCGTCCGGCGAGATATCCGTAAGAAAACCAAGGCGTCCGCGGTTAATGCCCAGCACCGGCGCGGGTTGCCGCGACAGTGTTCTGGCGGCGCCAAGGAAGCTGCCGTCGCCACCCACTACAATGATCAGGTCGCAAATCTCACCGATCATTTTGCGTGGGCTCACCCGCAATTCATGTTTGGGCATAAGCGGTGCGATCTGCTCGCCGAGGACAACGGTCAATTCGCGCGATTGCAAAAAACGCACGAGACGTTGCAAGGTTTCGGCAACACCGTTACCTTCCCGTCCCACTATGCCAATATTTCGAAATGATTCCATGCTCTCAGCCGATCAGGTTACTCTACGCGCGATAGCCGCACTGGCGCTGCAGGTATGAGCAAACTCCACTCATTAAACGACCCCATGGTACGCCAACTCGCGTGGGCCTGCTTTGCACCGCCTCTGATTGCCGACTTCAGCAATCTGGCGGACAAGGTTACCGCACCCGCCTTTGAACTGCACGAAGATCGATATCAGCGCCTGCTCGCGCTGGATGCCCAGCCAGCCCCTCTGCACACCTACATGGCAGAACACTGCAAGTCACAGCGCCTCGGGCTGGTGTTTGAGTCACTGTGGCATTTCTTTCTTGCCCACGACCCGGAAGTGGAACTGATCACACACAACCTGCCCGTACGCGATGGCGGTAGAACCCTGGGGGAGATCGATATTCTCTACTTTTGCAAACAGCGTAACCGCGCCATACATCTGGAGCTGGCAGTCAAATATTTTTTAGCCACCGCAGAACCGCAAGTAGCCGGGGACGGCTTCAGCCACTGGCTGGGGCCGAATAGCCTGGACCGACTGGACATCAAGTGGCAGCGGATGCTCAGCCACCAACTGGCCCTCATAAACACGCCAGCGGCAGAAAAGGCTCTCGCGAGCTTCGCGCTGCCGGCAGTGGATCAGGAAGTGGCAATCAAGGGCTGGCTGTTTCACCACCGAGCGGGAACGACGCTGCACCCCAACCTGAATCCGCAACACCCTCGCGGACTGTGGTGGCCACGTTCGCAATTTCTGCAGGAACACGCCGTGCAGGCTTGGCGCTACCTGCCGAAGCCCCTGTGGCTCGCGGACGAGAAATCTGCAACAGAGATAGATGCAAGCGTGATTGCTTTGTCGGAAAAGCGTCCGGTGATGCTAATTAATGGCGAGGGCGAGCGTATTATGCTCACCCCCGATCACTGGCCCAAGTCTATAGGTTGAATTTGTTGCGGCTAAGGCAGGTCGTCAATTGCCTCGCCTTCCTTCTCGGGAATCATCAGATCTTCCTTGGTAAGCTTGAGGAGGAGCATGAAATTCGCTGCAACATATATAGACGAGTAGGTACCCACCACCACACCGATGGTCAGAGCCTTGGCAAAGCCGTTGATCATTTCACCACCGGCAAACAACAGCGCAAGCAGAACCAGCAAGGTTGTCAAAGACGTCACCAGGGTTCGCGCGAGCGTTTCCGTCAGAGAAATATTAATTACATCAATTGAAGCCTGCTTACGCAGCTTCCGGAAGTTTTCGCGTATACGGTCAGAGACAACAATGGTGTCGTTCAGCGAGTAACCGATAACCGCCAGCAAGGCGCCCAGCACTGTTAAATCGAAATCAAAATTAAACAGCGAAAAGATACCGAGCACGATAATCACGTCGTGGGCCAGTGCCACCACCGCACCAAACGCAAACTTGAGCTGAAAGCGCATGGAGATGTAAATCAGCACGACAACCAGTGCCATCAAAATGGCGAGGCCACCCTGCTCCCGAAGCTGCTCACCTACTTGAGGACCGACAAATTCTATACGCCGCAATTCCACCGCACTGCCGGCAGATTGCTCCAACACCCTCAGAATTTGCTCGCCCAGCTCCGGGCTAAGCCCCTGCGGCAGTCGCACCAGAACATCGGTATCGGCGCCAAAATTGACCACTATGGCTTGCTCGTAACCGGCATCCGACAAGGCACTGCGCACCGAATCCAGTGACTGCGCCTCTTCGTAAACAACCTCTACCAGCGTACCGCCGGTAAAATCCAAACCGAAGTTAAGACCTTTTACCGCAAGCGAACCTATCGAAAGAACAACAAAGGCAATGGAGAGGGCCGCAGCAATTTTGCGCAGCCCCATGAAGTTAATAATTTTATCAGGCATGTCTAACCTCAGATCGCCAGTTTGCTGATACGGCGACCGCCGTAAATCAGGTTAATGATGGCCCGCGTGCCCATAATGGCGGTGAACATGGACGTGAGGATCCCGATGGATAGCGTGACCGCGAAGCCTTTGACCGGCCCGGTGCCTACCGCGTACAGAATAACGGCCACCAGTAAAGTGGTGATGTTTGCATCCATAATTGTGACAAAGGCGCGATCGAAGCCGGAGGAAATGGCTTGCTGCGGCGACGCGCGATTTTTTAGTTCTTCACGTATACGGGCAAAAATCAGCACGTTGGCATCCACCGCCATACCAACGGTAAGCACAATACCGGCAATACCCGGCAGCGTTAACGTTGCCGACAGTGCCGACATGATCGCCACCAGCAGTACCATATTGGCACTCAGTGCGATTACTGCCGCAACCCCGAACACCCGATAATAGGCAACCATGAAAAGTGCGACCATCGCCAGGCCAATCTGTACCGACAGCACACCCTGCTTGATGTTCTCTGCGCCCAGTGACGGGCCGACTGTTCGCTCCTCGACAAAGTCGATGGGCGCCGCCAGTGCACCGGCACGCAGCAGCAGCGCTAACTCTGCCGCTTCCGCAGGGCTTTCAAGACCGGTGATCCTGAACTGCACACCCAACGCATCCTTGATAGTAGCAAGGCTGATAATATGCTTTTCGTCGTAAGGCGTTTTAATAACTTTTTCAGTGCCGTCTTCAGCAACCGCGTAGCTGGTGCGGTTCTTGCGCTCGATGAACAACACGCCCAAACGGCGATTGATATTATGCCGGGTGATGCGGTGCATCAGTGCCCCGCCCTCACTATCCAGCGTGATATTGACTTGGGCCTGCCCGGTCTGCTGATCAAAGCCAGCCTGCGCATTCGCCACACGCTCACCGGTAATAACAACATCGCGCTCCAGCCAGGCACCGGAACTACCGTACTCGTCGGAGCGAAACTCGAACTGCTGACGCTCAGACTGCGGCGCGTCGTAGCGCGCCTCCAAACGAAATTCCAGGTTAGCCGTTTTGCCGAGAATACGTTTGGCCTCGGCGGTGTCCTGGATGCCGGGCAGCTCAACCACGATGCGGTTTTTACCCTGACGTTGCACCAGCGGCTCGGATACACCCAGCTCGTTTACGCGATTTCGCAGCGTTGTCAGGTTCTGTTCAACCGCGTAGCTTTCTATCTCTTTACGCGTTTGCTCACCGATAACCGCCGTCAGCACAAATTCTTCAGCCTCATCCGTCTTGCTGACCTGAAGTTCGCTGTATTCATTGCGAATGGAGCGCACGGCTTTATCGCGTAATTCCTCGGTGCTGAAACGCCCGGTAATTTCACCGTTCTCTTGCAGTTGCACCAGACCGCGCACCCGCTCTGAACGGAGTACCCGTTTGATTCCGGTGCTATAGAATTCCTGCCGGTTAATGATCGCGCTGGCAGTGTCGACCTCCAGCAGAAAGTGTACGCCACCGCTTAAATCCAGGCCGAGCTTCATGGGCTGACCACCGCCCGAGGTAAGCCAGTCAGGAGTCGTCGGCGCAAGGTTTAGCGCAACAATGTAACCATCGCCCAGCGCCCGCTGTATCAATTTCTGCGCCGTCAGTTGCTGATCACGATCCTTGAGTCGAATCAGTGCGGAGTTGCCTTTGGCAGACACGGATTCACCGAAATGAGCGATAGAGGCTTCGTCCAGCGCAGCACTGATTTTGTCCAGCTCACCGTTACCGATCTGGGTGCCACTACTTTCTCCCGATACCTGAATAGCCGGATCGGGGCTGTACAGGTTGGGCGCGGCATAGAACAACCCCAAGCTGACTACCAGCAAAATGAGGGCGTTTTTCCACCAGGGATACTTGTTCAACATTCTTTACCCACCATCACCGCTGCCCATGGCAGCCTGTGTCTCTATTGTTCAGCTCACGCCGTACGCGGGCTGACTGATTTTAAAAGCTCCGGAGTATAGCAAGCGAAGGGCTCATTTGCTCAATCGCGCACAATGGGCTCGCCGGATTCGCGTTACTGCGGCTCTTAACCTACCCATACCCGCGCATTGCGGAACAGGCGCATCCAGCCGCTGTCATCGGTCCAGTCTGCGGGATGCCAGGAGTTATTCACCGCGCGAAAAACGCGCTCGGGGTGCGGCATCATAATGGTGACGCGACCGTCCTCACTGCTCAAGCCGGTGATACCCGCCGGCGAACCGTTGGGGTTGGCAGGATACAGTTCGGTAGGCTGGTAGCCATTATCAATGTAGCGCAGTGCCAGCGTACCGTTCTCAAGGCACTGCTGCAGATGAGCTGCATCGCGAAACTCGGCGCGCCCTTCACCGTGGGCTACGGCAACCGGCATGCGGGTGCCGGCCATGCCGGCCATCAGGATCGAGGGCGACTCAGCAACTTCTACCATCGAAAAGCGCGCTTCAAATTGCTCCGAGCGGTTGCGCACAAAGCGCGGCCAGTGACCCGCGCCGGGAATCAGGTCGCGCAGGTTGGACATCATCTGGCAGCCGTTACATACGCCGAGCGCAAAACTGTCTGTGCGTTTGAAAAAGGCTTCAAACTCGTCGCGCGCCCTGGTGTTGAACAAAATGGTTTTCGCCCAACCTTCGCCGGCACCGAGTACATCACCGTATGAAAAGCCGCCGCAGGCTGCCAGGCCTTTGAAGTCTTCCAGCGCGATGCGACCACCGAGAATATCGCTCATATGCACGTCAACTGCGCTAAAGCCGGCACGGTCGAAGGCAGCCGCCATTTCCATCTGGCCGTTAACGCCCTGCTCTCTCAGGATCGCGATACGCGGGCGTGCGCCACGATTAATATAGGGCGCGGCAACGTCGTCGTTAACATCAAAGCTGAGGTCAACGCTAAGCCCCGGATCGTCAGCGAGAATGGCATCGTATTCCTGTTGCGCGCATTCGGCGTTGTCACGCAAGGACTGAACGGCGTAGCTGGTTTGTGCCCACAGGCGCTGGCAATAGCTGCGCGGCTTGTCAAACAGGGTTTCGGCGTGACGACGAACCCGAATGCCATCACTGACCGAGGGCGCACCGATGTCATGCATTTGCCCGGCGAGACCTTCAGCTGCAAATGCCGCTGTAACGCTTTCCAGATCCGTCGCCCGTATTTGCAAAACCGCACCCGGCTCTTCGGCAAACAGCACGGCGTGACTCGCGCCTTCCAATGCTGACAAGTCGACATCCAGACCGCAGTGTCCGGCAAAGGCCATTTCCGTCAGAGTGATAAACAGGCCACCATCGGAGCGATCGTGGTAGGCGAGCACGCTTTCCGACTCCAGCAACGATTGCATCGCCCGGAAAAAGCCGGCCAACTGTTCCGGCTGATCAATATCGGCGGTCTCGTTGCCCATCTGATTGTAAACCTGGGCGAGGCAGGACGCGCCAAGGCGGTTTTTGCCGTTGCCCAGATCAATTAAAATCAGGCAGGTTTCTTCATCCAGTGCCCGCAGTTGCGGTGTAATGGTTTTGCGCACATCGATAACCGGCGCAAAGGCGGAAATCACCAGTGACATGGGTGCGGTAACCGCCTTCTGCTGGTCCTCGTCTGACCAGACCGTGCGCATTGACATGGAGTCTTTGCCAACCGGAATGGTTAAGCCCAGCGCGGGACACATTTCCATGCCTACCGCCTTCACCGTATCGTAAAGTCGCTCGTCTTCACCCGGGTGCCCGGCGGCGCACATCCAGTTTGCAGACAATTTCACGTCCGACAAGGTCCCGATGCGGGCGGCGGCAATATTGGTAATAGCCTCGGCAATCGCCATACGTCCGCTCGCCGGCGCATCGATAAGCGCCATGGGAGTACGCTCTCCCATCGACATAGCCTCACCGGCATTGCTGTCGTACGACACGGTCGTCACTGCGCAGTCCGCTACCGGTACCTGCCAGGGCCCAACCATTTGGTCGCGATGAACCTGACCCGTGACCGAGCGGTCGCCAATGGTAATCAGAAATTGCTTGCTGGCAATGGTCGGCAGGCGCAACAGTCGCTCGGCGGCTTCCTCCAGATCGAGACCGTCCAGTTCCAGCGCGGGCTTGTCGAAGGTCAGGCGCTCGATCTCCCGGTGCATCTTGGGCGGCTTGCCAAACAGCACATTCATGGGCAAGTCGACGGGTTTATTCTCGAAATGCGTATCACCCAGGGTCAAGTGCTGCTCGTCGGTCGCCTCACCCACCACCGCATAGGGGCAGCGCTCGCGCTCACAAATGGCGACAAATTCCGGCAGATCCTCCGGCCTGATCGCCATGACATAGCGTTCCTGGGATTCGTTACACCAGATTTCCAGTGGCGACATGCCAGGCTCGGCGTTGGGCACGTTGCGAATAGCAAAGTTGCCGCCGGTACCACCGTCTTTCACCAGCTCGGGGAAGGCGTTGGACAAGCCCCCGGCTCCCACATCGTGAATAAACGCAATGGGGTTTTTGTCGCCACGTGACCAGCACCGGTCAATCACTTCCTGACAGCGGCGCTCAATTTCGGGGTTCTGGCGCTGCACAGAGGCAAAATCCAGATCGGCGCTGGAGCTTCCGGAGCTCATCGATGACGCCGCGCCGCCTCCCAGACCGATTAACATAGCCGGGCCTCCGAGCACGACCAGTTTGCAGCCGGCACTAAAGGGCGGCTTGTCTACGTGTTCGGCTTTGATATTGCCGTAACCGCCGGCGATCATGATCGGCTTGTGGTAGCCGCGTCGTTCGGTGCCGGCCGGACCAGCGACGGTTTCTTCAAAGCTGCGAAAGTAGCCGCAGATATTGGGGCGGCCAAACTCGTTGTTAAAGGCCGCACCACCTATCGGGCCCTCGACCATAATATCCAGCGCCGACACTATCCGGTCGGGCTTGCCATAGTCTTCTTCCCACGGTTGCAGTGCTCCCGGCAACTGCAAATTCGACACGCTGAAACCGGTGAGGCCGACTTTGGGCTTTGAGCCTTGTCCCACCGCGCCCTCGTCGCGGATTTCGCCACCGCTCCCGGTACCGGCGCCAGAAAACGGTGCGATCGCCGTCGGGTGATTGTGGGTTTCAACCTTCATCAGCAGGTGTATATTTTCCTGGTGATAGCGGTACTCGGAACTGCCTGCCTCGGGATAAAAGCGCCCCGCCACCGGGCCGGCCACAACGGCGGCATTGTCGGAATAGGCGCTCAGCACGTTCTCGCCGCCGAGCGCATAGGTATTCTTGATCATTTTAAAGAGGGAGTGTTCCTGCGCTTCGCCGTCGATGGTCCAGCTGGCATTGAATATCTTGTGGCGGCAGTGCTCCGAGTTGGCCTGGGCAAACATCATCAGCTCAACGTCGGTCGGATCACGCTGCAGGCGCTTGAAAGCGTCGTGCAAATAATCAATTTCGTCGTCGGCCAGAGCCAGGCCAAGACTGCTGTTAGCCTCCAGCAAAGCCTGGCGACCGTCCCGGAGTACGCTGACTGTCGCCAGCGAAGCAGGTTCCTGCTCGGAAAACAGGGCCTCGGCGGCGGCAACAGAGTCCAGAACCACCTCGACCATGCGGTCATGTAACAGGGCGCGCACGGCATCAAGCTGGCGGGGGGAAAGCTCTTCGTCCAGCGCCAGTTGGTAACTCACGCCACGCTCAAGGCGCTGAACGCCGGTCAAGCCAGCGTTCCGGGCAATATCGGTGGCCTTGCTCGACCAGGGAGAAATAGTGCCAAAGCGCGGCACGACCACGAAATTCAGCCCCTCAACCGGCTCCTGATCCAGCGCGGGGCCATATTCGAGCAGGCTGGAGAGTACGCCCGCGTCCGCCTCTGACAGCGGTTTCGAGACTTTCGCCAGATGGACAAAGTTGGCTGACAGGCCACGCAGTGCCGGGGTTATCTCGTGCAGGGCGGTCTTGAGTTTTTCCAGGCGGAAATCCGATAAGGCGGGTGGTCCGGAAAGAATAAGCATGCAGCAGGTGCGCCTTTTTAGTCAGCCGAATTGAAGCGCGCTATTGTAATCGATTTGGCGCAGAATTTTTATCTACAAAGTAGCCCGAGACCCGTGATTTCTGAATGACAGGCACAGAATCTGCCACTTTCTCGCAGAGCTGGCGCCCCGGATAGCGCTGGCGATAGAATGTGGGCTTACCAAACAGGATGTCCCGTGCGAACCCTAACCGCCCTCACAACAGCCGCCTTGCTGATTTTCGGCCTGCTCCTGAGCGCCTGCGAAGAGCAGGACAGCCTGGCGCGCATCCACAGTGAAGGCGTATTGCGGATAGTCACCCGCAACGGCCCCACCACTTACTACGAAAATCGGGGCTCGGGCACGGGTTTTGAGTACGTATTGGCGAAGATGTTTGCCAATCACCTGGATGTAGACCTTGAGGTAACGCCGGTTTACGGCATAGACGACCTGTTCGAACACTTGCAAAAAGGTCGGGCCGACCTCGCTGCCGCCAGCCTCACCCCCTCACCTGAGCGCGCCAGAATATTCGAGTTCGGCCCAACCTACATGAAGGTAAGGCAGTTTGTGATTTACCGGCGCGGCAAAGCCTACGCCGACGCCACGCCAGACCTGTTCGGCAAGCATCTGCGGGTTATGCAAAACAGCAGCCAGGAAGAGACCCTCATCGCCCTGCGCGAAGAATTTCCCGATCTGGCGTGGGATGCGCCACCCAAGCTGGAAACAACGGATTTACTGGAGCAACTGGAAAATGGCGAAATTGATTTCGCCGTTATCGATTCCAACGACTATATAGCCAACAAGGGGTTTTACCCTCAGCTCAGGGTGGCCTTTAGCATTGGCGAGCCAGGAGCCCTGGCCTGGGCGCTGGGCAACAAACTCGACAACACCCGGCTGCTCAAGGAGCTGGACAATTTTTTTGCGACGATTCGCCAAACCGGTGAACTCGCCAGTCTGGTAGAACGCTTTTACGGCCACAATGAAAGCAATACGCAGATAAACTCCCAAACCTTTGTCGAAAATGTCGAAAGCCGCCTGCCGGAATATAAAGACCTGATTGAGCAAGTCGCGCTGGAATATGAAATCGACTGGCGCTTGCTGGCGGCCATCAGCTATCAGGAGTCTTACTGGAACCCGCGCGCGGTATCGCCCACCGGGGTCAAGGGTATGATGATGCTGACCCGCAACACCGCCAAGGAGATGGGCGTCGACTATCGTTTTGATGCCCGACAAAGTCTGCGCGGCGGTGCCCGTTACTTCAAGAAAATGTATCAGCTGATATCCGACGATATTCGCGAGCCCGACCGCAGCTGGTTTGCGTTGGCGGCTTACAATATCGGCCGCGGGCACATGGAAGACGCCCGTACACTCACCGAACAGCAGGGTGGCAACCCGGATCACTGGAAAGACGTCAAGGAAAGGTTGCCGCTGCTTCGGCAGCGCAAATACTTCAGCACCACCCGCTTCGGCTTTGCCCGTGGCGACGAAGCCGTAAACTACGTTCAGAACATCCGCCACTATTACAGCCTGCTGACCTGGACCGAGATCAGTAAAATCCGGGTTCCACCACCCAAGGTTGCGCAAGACCTGCTGCCCCCCGCGCTCGCACCCTTCTACAAAGCGCTGTAAGCGTTACCGCTTGGCGCGTTTGTGGGCAAAAAAATCTTTCATTAACTGCCCACACTCCGCCGCGAGCACCGCCCCTGTTACGGCAACCCGATGGTTGTAGAAATCCCGCGATAGCAGGCTGAGTTGACTCTCTACCGCCCCTGCGCGCGGCTCGCTTGCCCCGAAAACCAGACGCGCGACACGCGCGTGAACCAACGCACCCGCGCACATGGAACAAGGCTCAACGGTGACATAAAGCGTTGTGTCCGGCAGCCGGTAGTTCCGGTCTTGCCGGGCGGCCTGTCGCAAGGCAACGAGCTCGGCATGGGCTGTGGGGTCACAGCTCCCGATGGGTTGATTGTAGCCCTCTCCCACAACGGCTCCGTCACGGACCAGTACCGCGCCAACCGGCACTTCGCCGCGGGACTGTGCCTCACGGGCCAGCGCGATGGCGCGGCGCATCCATTGTTCATCGTCAGCATTGTGACTCATATTACTACTCCCCCGCCGGCAACCGTCGATGCAGGACCGCTCATCTCCCTGGCCCCGCCTTACGCAAGTGTCGACAAACCGACAATAACGATCAGATAGCGCACACCCTTACCGATACTGACAAGAATCATAAACAGGCCAAAGCGCACGCGCATCATTCCCGCCACAAAGGTCAGGGCGTCACCACCCACAGGCATCCAGGAGAGCAGCAACGTCCAAACCCCGTATTTCTGAAACCAGCCCTGAGCCCGGTGCAGATGTTTTTCCTTGAAGGGAAACCAGCGCCGGTCAGCGTACTTTGTCAGGCGCATGCCGATAACCCAGTTCACCAGGGCACCCAGGGTATTCCCGGTCGTGGCCGCAAACCACAACCAGAACGGATCCAGCCCGCGCTCAAATAAAGCAATCAGCAAAAACTCGGAATAGAACGGGAGGATCGTCGCCGAGCCCAGCGCGGTCCAAAACAATACAATATAAGCACTCATGCTGTTCGTTGCCGCGCCGCATCGCAAAGCGCCGCAAAAATTGCCCGCTGCACCGAAAAATAAGGCAAGTATTCCGGGTGCCACTGCACTCCCAGCATAAACCCGGCTCCGGTATATTCAACGGCCTGAACAATCCCGTCGAGGTCCCGGCCACTGACAACAAGCCCCCGCCCCACTTCGGAAATTGCCTGGTGGTGTAAGCTATTGATCCGTACACGCGGCTTTCCCAGCAGCTCGGCCAGGCGCGTATCCGGTTCGACCAGCAATGTCTTTCGCGGCAAGGGCGTGCGGCGGTTCGAGGTATGCTGGCGAATACGGCGCAAATCGCTGTGTAATGCGCCTCCCAGTACCACGTTCATGAGCTGGGCGCCCCGGCAAATCCCCAGTATGGGAATTCCGCTGTCGATCGCTGACTTCAGGGCGTCAATCTCCATAGCGTCCCGGGCGCTATCCATCGGTGCGGTATCCGGCGCGTCGGGCAGGTACAGCCCCGGATCAATATCGTCGCCGCCGCTGATCACAATCCCGTCGAGCACCGCCGGCGGCTGCGGACTCCTTGGCGTCAGGTAACAGGCCTGCACCCCGCAGCGGTGGAGTACCCAGCGTATAAACCACCAGGCAATTGGCAAGCGTGAATCCCCTCCGGTTACACCTATGAGCGGTCGATTCATAACAGCTCTGGCAACAACCACCGTGACGATGCTGCGCCCCAATCCTTGAAAAGTGCGCCTGCGGGATTTTTCAGATACTTGCGATAGGCCCGGCACACGGTATCCAGCCTCCTCGGGTCAGAGGCCAGCGCCTCAATCTGAAGCCAGTCTCGCCAGGGGCGAATCAACCCCCAGTCGGATTCATCAATCTGGCAGTTGGGCAGCCGGTAATGCAGCGTTGGCCGCGGCTTGACCCTATCATCGCTGACGACCGCCCTGACTCTGTCTTCGTCAATATGGGTAAACAGGGGCAGCATATCCAGCGCCCGATTGCGGGTGGGATTGTGTTCCAGATAATCATCGATGAGCTGATCCATATCCGGTGCGTAGCCTTCTGCGAGAACGAGTTTTATATATGCGCTGTCAAAAGGATCGATATAGGGCGTTACCCTGCGGCTTAAATCGACATCGCTGCGCACTTTGAGCCACTCAAACAGCGCCAGAAAGGCGCGCAAATAGGCAAGGATAGTCTCCGCCTTCAGGTCCGGCATTTCCGGGTTCAAGTGCAAACCAAACGCATAGGCTACCGCATGGTGGGTACCTTTGGCACCTGCCAGACGCAAACGCGCCATCAGGCTTTCCATACGCCAGACTTCATTCATGGGCATGGGCGGGCTTACAATTTCATAGGGCACGAGCCGCTTGGCGAACAAAGCCAGTACGCCTTCGGCCAGATTGTCGAGATCATCGACGTCGATATCCTGATCCTTTTCCCGCCCGAGTTTTTTCAAATAGGAAAAATCGAGCTCAACCCCGAAGTCGCCGACAGCGGTATTGCGTACAAAAATTTCGTAGTCCGAAACCCTGTCCACTTCGCCACCGAGTTGATCATGCGTCAGCTCAACAATGCGCTCGATATCCAGACCGGAAAATTCCACCTCGACCCCCATGCGTCGCATTTTTCTTTTCTGGGTCTTTGTGCGTACCGGCATAGGCCACAACCCGGCACGATAGGCTTCAATGTCTGCTGCACTCACTCAACTATCTCCAATCATGTGCGCCACCGGCGCCAGCGTTTTCGAATGTCTGCAAATTACCTGAAACAAGGTTAGCAGCGGCACAGCGAGCAGAATCCCCGGCGCGCCCCATAGCCAGCCCCAGAAAAAAATCCAGACAAATACAACAATGGGGTTAAGCTGGAACCGATAACCGTGCACAAGAGGGTCCAACACCTGACCAACCACAGAGGCAAACAGCAAATATCCCAGCGGAGCGGCGACTATTAACCAGACCTCGTCAAAGCTGACAGCACCGACAATGGCCAGCAGTATTACCGTTGACGACACGCCCAGGTAGGGCACAAATCTCAGCGCAGCCGCGATAGTGCCCCACAGTGCCGGGTCGGGAAAACCCATCGCCCACAGTGCCAGCGTGGTAACCACACCGACACCGACATTCATCGCTGTGACTGTGACCAGATAGCGCGACATCTGGTCCTGGGCATGGCGCGCCAGCTTTACGGCCCGCTTTTTATCCTGAAGGCGAGGCAGGATTTCAATTGAGCGGCGAAGTAGAGAGTCACCCGACGATAAAAGAAAGAACAAAAGCATGACGCTTAAACCGCCGAACATGGCGAAGTTTCTCAAACCGATCCAGAGTTCTGCGCGCAAACCCGGTTCGGAGATCACCACTTTTGTCGGCCCGCTTTCGGAGGAGACACCAACCTGGTTTGTGAGTGTTTCTATATTTTTTGTCGCCGAGTCCACCTCGGCAACATCCTTTTGCACCTCAACCAGATGGCTTTTAATAACCTCGCCCGCTTCAGGCAACTTCAATAGCCATTCGAGCGCAGAAGACGAAAGAAGGTAGAGCCCTCCGGCGAAAAAAAACACTCCGCCGCTAATAACGATCAGGGAACCGAGCGACCGCGGAATTTTCCACGCTTCGAACATTTTGATAACCGGTGCCAGCAGCAAGGCAAAAATCACAGCCAGCGTGATAGGCAGCAAAACACCGCGCGCAACATGAACGGTATACAGCACAGCCAGCAAAGCCAATACAACTATGGCGGCCCGGCTGTACTTTTCATTGTTGTGGGTCATTGTCCGGGGTAATCCTCTGTACGTCACCATGGTGTCTGGAGGCAAAGCGCTTCATGGGCGTTACAAAACGGAAGGTGATGAATGTGACAACACTGAGCGAAACGGCTATTTCATAGCGCTGAAAGGCTACCGCAGCCCCGATGGCGCCCGTGGTCCAGATCGCCGCAGCCGTAGCCGTACCACTGACATTGTCACTTCGTTTGAGTATCGCACCGCCGCCAATAAACCCGATACCGCTCATCAAACCATACATCAGGCGGGCGTATGCCTCCGAGCCGCTGAGCACATCCAGCCCGATCAGCAAATAACCGCAGCAGCCAGCCGCTACCAAAGGGAAAGTACGAAGCCCAACGCCGCGCGATTCTGCCTCACGCTCCCAACCAATAGGCAACGCCAGAATATAGGCCACCGCCAACTGAGCAAGGTTGTGGTAAACCAGCGTCCACCTGATATCGAGTACATCGAGCATAGGGAAATCCGTGGACTATTGAGCTCGCCCCTCTCGTGGCCCCGCCAGCCACCAAATAATAAAGCCAAGCGCAGGCACAACCAGAATCAGGATAATCCACAGGAGTTTTTTGATCGTTTCGACACGCGATTGCACGATATTGAGAATAGCCCAGACATCCGCTATCAGGATCAACAGGCCCAGAATACCGCCGATTTGGATTTCCACGTTTTCTCTCTCCTTAATGCAGGCCGCTAGCAATTAGCAGTAACGCCCGGTATCCGGGCAGAATCTGTCAGAGAGAAAGTGAATCAGGGATAGAGCTCAAGTGCAAACCATTGCCTCGTGCAATAAGCACAATGCCTGCTGGAAACCGCATAACAAACAGGAGAACTGCGGCGCAGGCCTCATTCCCACTCGATAGTCGCCGGCGGTTTGCTGGATACATCGTAGGTTACCCGCGATACGCCGGAAATTTCGTTGATGATCCGGTTCGAGACCGTCTCGAGCAGCTCGTAAGGCAAATGTGCCCAGCGGGCGGTCATGAAATCGATAGTTTCAACGGCACGCAAGGCAATAACATATTCGTAGCGGCGCGCATCGCCGACCACGCCAACCGATTTCACAGGCAAAAATACGGCAAAAGCCTGGCTGGTATTGTGGTACCAGTCGGCCTTGTGCAACTCTTCAATAAAGATGGCATCCGCTTCACGCAGAATGTCCGCGTACTCTTTTTTGACCTCTCCGAGAATACGCACACCGAGGCCGGGGCCGGGAAAGGGGTGTCGATATACCATGTCGTAGGGCAGGCCCAGTTCAAGGCCGATCTTGCGCACCTCGTCCTTGAACAATTCGCGCAGCGGTTCAACCAGCTCCATACGCATGTCGTCGGGCAAGCCGCCGACATTGTGGTGCGACTTGATCACGTGCGCCTTACCCGTTTTAGCCGCAGCGGATTCAATAACATCCGGGTAGATCGTACCCTGTGCCAGGTAGTTCACGTCTTTGAGCTTTTCGGCTTCTTCGTCAAAAATTTCGATAAAGGTGTTGCCGATAACCTTGCGCTTTTGCTCCGGGTCGTTAACCCCCACAAGCCGCGACAAAAAATTGTCTACCGCATTGGCTCGAATAACATTCACGCCCATATTATCGGCAAACATTTTCATGACCTGATCGCCTTCAGCCTTACGCAACAGACCATTATCCACAAAAACACACGTCAGCTGATCGCCAATGGCGCGATGCAATAACGCCGCCACCACCGAGCTGTCAACGCCGCCAGACAAGCCCAACAGCACCTTGCCGCTGCCAACCTGCTGCTGCACTCTCTCGATAGCGTCATTGATAATATTTTCTGCGGTCCACAGTGCGTCACAACCGCAAATGCCCTGCAGAAAATGTTCGAATATGCGCTTGCCCTGCAGGGTGTGGGTGACTTCAGGGTGGAACTGTACGCCATAGAAGTTGCGGTTTTCATCCATCATCCCGGCAATGGGACACGACGGTGTTTCAGCCATAACCTCAAAGCCCTCAGGCAACCGGGAAACCTTGTCCCCGTGACTCATCCACACGTCCAGCTGGGCGCGGCTGTCATCCATGTGGTCGGCTATATCCGCCAGCAAACGCCCAGCGCTGGCAACTGCTACCCGCGCATAACCAAACTCACGGACATTGGAGGACTCGACCTTTCCACCCAGTTGCTCGGCCATGGTCTG
>DIBR01000068.1:3165-26284 GCA_002415025.1 Spongiibacteraceae bacterium UBA5047 | reverse complement strand
GCCATGGTCTGCATGCCGTAGCAAATTCCCAGCACCGGCACACCCAGCTCGAAAACGGCCTGCGGAGCGCGAGGAGACTCACCCGCCGTTACCGACTCCGGACCGCCGGCCAGAATAATGCCTTTGGCCTTAAACGCTCGCAGCTCGTCATCGGGCATATCGAAAGCATGAATCTCACAGTACACCCCGATCTCGCGGATGCGGCGAGCAATTAGCTGGGTGTACTGCGATCCGAAATCAAGAACGAGTATGCGATGGGAGTGAATGTTTTGCATGGAGCGGTCTCTTTTGAAATAGAAACGGGGCTCTGCGGCCCCGCGTCGAAGCGAATCTGGTTAGCTTTTACCTGTAGGAGCTTGCCCTGCAAGCGAAAGACCGAACTACGTTTAGCGAGCAAGGCCCGCCCCCACAGCACGCAAACTAGCCCCGCGGATAGTTAGGCGCTTCCTTGGTGATACTCACGTCATGGACATGGCTTTCGTTCATACCGGCGGAGGTAACGCGCGCAAACTCTGGCAGCGTGCGCATGGTGTCGATATCAATACTGCCGGTATAGCCCATGGCCGAGCGCAAGCCGCCCATCAGTTGATGAACAATAGCTGACAGCGTGCCTTTATAGGGAACGCGCCCTTCTATGCCCTCGGGTACCAGTTTTTCAACACCCTCATCGGCACTTTGGAAGTAGCGATCGCTGGACCCCTGGGTTTGCGACATCGCGCCCATGGAACCCATGCCGCGATACGACTTGTAGGTACGGCCCTGGTACAACTCGACCTCGCCGGGTGCCTCGTCGGTACCGGCAAACATCGACCCCATCATCACCGAATGCGCACCTGCAGCAATCGCTTTCGAAATATCGCCGGAGAAGCGAATGCCACCATCCGCAATGACCGGCACGTCGGTGCCTTTAAGGGCAGAGACCACGTTGGCAATGGCCGAAATTTGCGGCACACCAATGCCGGTCACGATACGCGTGGTACAAATCGAGCCGGGGCCTATACCAACCTTGACCGCGTCGGCGCCCGCTTCGAGCAAGGCCTTGGCAGCGGCCGCTGTGGCGATATTGCCACCAATGACATCAATTTGCGGGTATTGCTTCTTGATCATGGCAACACGCTGCAGCACATTGCGCGAATGTCCGTGGGCGGTATCAACAACCAGCACATCGACACCGGCCTCAACCAAAGCCGCAACGCGGTCATCAGTATCGGCGCTGGTGCCCACCGACGCCCCGACCCGCAACTGCCCGGACGCATCTTTGCATGCGTGGGGGTAAGTCTGGGCATTGTTCATATCCTTGACGGTGATCATGCCGCGCAACTCAAAGCGCTCATTGACCACCAGCACCTTTTCAAGGCGGTTACGGTGCAACAGCTCCCGCACCAGCGCCATGTCCGCACCCTCCGGCACAGTCACCAACTTGTCCTTGGGCGTCATGATCAGCGAAACCGGCTTGGACGGATCTTCTTCAAAGCGAACGTCCCGGCTGGTAACAATGCCAACCAACTCGCCTTTGTCCATGACCGGCAGGCCGGATATGCGGTTTTTGCGGCGCATTTCAATCAAATCGCCCAGCGTCGCGTCCGCACTGATGGTGATCGGATCCTTGACCACACCGCTTTCGTGCTTTTTGACGGCGCGAACTTCGGCGGCCTGCTGCTCGATACTCATGCTTTTGTGCACGATACCAATACCGCCTTCCTGGGCGAGCGCAATCGCCAGACGGTTTTCAGTAACAGTATCCATGGCAGCGGATAGCAAGGGGATGTTCAGTTCGATATTACGGCTCAGGCGGGTGCGCAGGCTGACGTCCTTGGCCGTCACCTCCGAATAACCCGGCAGCAGGAGGACATCGTCAAATGTCAGGGCTTCTTGTGCGATTCGCAGCATAGCTTCTTCCGATGATCGCGAGTGAATCGGACAATTTTAATGGATGCACCCCGCTTGAGTAAACCGAAACCGCTGCCGAACTGTTGCATTGCCGCCCGGCCCGTTACAATTCGCCCATGCAAACACCTTCACCGAACGACATATTGTCCGTCGGCCAGCTCAACCGGCTTGCCAAACAGCTACTGGAAGACTGCTTTCCACAGGTCAGCGTTGTCGGTGAACTGTCGAATTTCGCCAGACCCAGCTCCGGGCACTGGTACTTTACCCTGAAAGACGAACGCGCCCAGATTCGCTGCGCGATGTTTAAAGGTCGTAATTTCGGCGTGCGCTTTCAGCCCGAAGCGGGCCAACAAGTGCAGATCAGCGGCAAAGTCAGCCTGTACGAAGGCCGCGGCGACTACCAAATGATTGTCGACAGCATGCAGCCCGCAGGGGCCGGTGCTCTGGCGATGGCCTTTGAACAGCTGAAACGCGAATTGCAGGCCGCGGGCTGGTTTGACCGTAAGCGGGCCCTCCCGAAGCCCATACGGCATATCGCTATCATTACCTCACCCACAGGGGCCGCGATTCGCGATCTGCTGTCGGTTTTTAGCCGGCGCTGGCCCAGTATCCGCTTAACGCTGCTGCCCTCTCAGGTTCAGGGCGATGCGGCAGCCAACCAACTGGCAGCGGCACTCAAGCGCGCAAACCGGCTTGAAGGCGACCTGAAGCCGGACGTTATCCTGTTAACCCGCGGCGGCGGCTCGCTGGAAGACCTGTGGCCGTTTAACGAGCGCAATGTTGCTGAAGCGATATTTCACAGCGCAATACCCGTTATCAGCGCGGTTGGCCACGAAGTGGACTTCAGCATTTCGGATTTCGTCGCCGACCTGCGCGCGGCCACCCCGTCAGCAGCAGCAGAACTGCTCTGCCCCGATCAGGAAGAAGTGCTCGCCTATCTCGCCGGTTTGAGTGGAACGCTACAAACCCGGACAAGGCAAAACCTGCAGCGCAAGCGGGAGCAATGCCTCGCCCTGCACAAACGCCTGCGCAACCCGGGTCAACTGCTCGCTGAGCGCGTACAACGCGCCGATGAGCGGGAGCTGCACCTGCAACGCCTGATGAAAATCCAGCTGGAGCGCAATGGCCGAAAACTGGAATCCTTGCAGCAGCGGCTGCAGGCAACAAGCCCGCAGCGACGTCTTGGCGAACAAAGACGACAGTTAGCGGAAGCAGAAAAAAGATTGCCACAACTGATCCAGCGGGCTATTCGGGAAAAGCGTCAGAAAGTAGAGTTTACAACAGGATTAATGGTTCGACTCAGTCCGGACAAAGTCTTGCAGCGCGGTTATGCCATCGTGCTCGACAGCCAGGGAAATGCAGTAAAAAGCAGTGGCGAACTAAAACCCGGCGATGTGATTCAAACCCGTTTTGCGCAAGGAAAAGCGCGAGCAACGGTGAATTCGCTTGAGTCGTGAATCGCCGGCAACGCTATCGCTTATGCCGGCCTACACGGTGGTGTTGTGCTTCCCGTAGGCCGGCATAAGCCGCAGGCGTTGCCGGCAATCCCCTAAAATCAGTAGCTCTCAGGCAATTGCTTGAGCAACAGAATCTGGCGAGACTCTATCGCAATATATTCGCCAATCGTCAGATCTTTAAGAATACGCGCAACCATTTCCCGCGACGCGCCGACCCGGTCGGCAATATCCTGCTGGGTCAGTTTTTCCTGAATACGGCCAATACCATCTTCGCCGGTTTCGACCAGCGACGTCAGTACCTTCGCCACGCGCCCGTACACATCTTGCAGAGCCAGCGCCTTAACGTCGTCGGTCAATTTGCGAATCCGGCGTGTCAAATTGCGATTTAAGGTGCGCGCGATATTCGGGTGTGCATCGAGTACTGTATTAAAATCCTGCTTATAGATCACACGAAAACTGGCGGTCTCCATTGCGCGGACAGAGGCCGAGCGCTTGTCGTCGTCAAGCAGAGCCAATTCGCCAAAGTAGTCGCCGTCTTCAAGAATATCGAGAACGAAGTCCTTGCCGTTTTTGTCACTGCAGTACACTTTCACGCGACCGCGCTCAATAATATACAGAGAGTCAGCGATATCACCTTCGTGAATCACAACGGCATTTTTACTAAACTCGCGCGCCACACTGGCGCGACGCAGTGCTTCAAGTTCGTCCTGGCTCAAGCCCCTGAACAAATCCACATTATCAAGCCGCATTCCGTGTCTCCCTATTGTCGTTTCCAGCAAGAATATCCTTAATCGCTAGCTCGCACTAGCCTCGGGTCGCATATGCGGGAACAGCAGCACATCGCGAATTGAGGGCGAGTCGGTAAACAACATCACCAGGCGATCTATGCCTATGCCCTCACCCGCCGTTGGCGGTAAACCGTATTCCAACGCTTTGATATAGTCGCCATCGTAATGCATGGCTTCCAGATCGCCGCTGTCTTTTTCCGCTACCTGCTCCATAAATCGTGCGGCCTGATCCTCGGCGTCATTCAACTCCGAAAAGCCGTTAGCCAACTCCCGGCCGCCCACAAAAAATTCAAAGCGATCCGTCACGAAAGGATTGTCATCACTACGCCGCGCCAGCGGCGACACCTCGGTTGGATACTCGGTAATAAACGTCGGTTGATCCAGTCGGTGTTCCACCGTCTTTTCAAAAATCTCGATCTGAACCTTGCCCAGACCCCAGCTGTCTTTGAGTGCTACGCCCAGACCTTTGGCAATCTCGCGCGCGCTGCCTTCATCAGCCAGCGCCTCGACTGAAATATCACTGTTAAAGTGCAGCACTGAATCGAACACGCTCATGCGACGGAAAGGCTCACCAAAATCGTAAACCGTTTCCTTTACGACATTGCCCTCATCATCGCGCTCGGTTTTTCGCACCGAGCTGCTACCCAGAACCTGCACGGTCACGCTGCGTAACATGTCTTCGGTCAGATCCATCAAATCCTTGTAGTCCGCATAAGCCTGATAAAACTCCAGCATGGTAAATTCTGGATTGTGCCGAGTAGACAGGCCTTCATTGCGAAAGTTGCGATTAATTTCAAAGACGCGTTCAAAACCGCCGACTACTAGACGTTTTAGATACAATTCCGGCGCAATTCTGAGATACATATCAAGGTCCAGCGCGTTGTGGTGAGTCATAAACGGTCTGGCCGCAGCACCACCGGGAATCACCTGCATCATGGGCGTTTCCACTTCCATAAAATCACGCTCACCCAAATAGCGGCGAATGGCATTGATAATTTTGGTGCGAGTGCGGAATACATCACGAACTTCAGGGTTGACGATCAGGTCTACATAACGCTGTCGATAGCGCATTTCCTGATCTTGCAAACCGTGAAATTTGTCCGGCAGCGGACGTAACGACTTGGTAAGCAACTCGACTTCTTCAAGGTAGACGTACAAATCACCTTTACCTGATTTATGCACGGGACCCCTGGCGCCGATAATGTCACCGATATCCCAGGTTTTGAGTTCGTCCATCAGCTCTTCGGGCAACTTTTTCTTGTCGACATAGGCCTGAATACGCCCCGACATATCCTGCAACACAAGAAAGGGGCCGCGCTTGGCCATAATTCGACCGGCAACCGCCGCCGGCCGGTTCAGGCTTTCGAGCTCTTCCTTGTCTTTGTCGCCCAGCTCCTTTTGCAGATCGGCTGCGTAATCTTCCCGTCGAAAGGTGTTGGGAAAGGGGTTGCGCTTGTCGCGAATTTTCTGCAACTTGCCGCGGCGCTCCGCTACCAGTTTATTTTCATCCTGAGCGGTGGTGCTTTGCTGATCGGTCATTGCTGTACCTTGAAAGTAAATGACTTGCTAAAGTGGAAAATCAGAGGCCGCTTTTCAGGCTGGCTTCTATAAACTGATCGATATCGCCGTCGAGGACGTTAACGCAGTTGCTGGTCTGCACATTGGTGCGCAAATCCTTGATGCGCTGATCATCAAGTACGTACGAGCGAATCTGGCTACCCCAACCGATATCAGACTTGCTGTCTTCAAGCGCCTGAGCCTCCTGGTTTCGCTTTTGCATTTCCAGCTCGTAGAGTTTGGACTTGAGTTGCTTCCAGGCCTTGTCGCGGTTCTGGTGCTGGGAACGCTCGCTCTGGCACTGCACCACTATACCCGATGGTTCGTGCGTTAATCGCACGGCCGAATCGGTTTTATTGATGTGTTGACCACCCGCGCCGCTGGCACGATAGGTATCAGTGCGCACATCCGAAGGGTTGATCTCGATTTCTATATCGTCATCAACTTCCGGAGCGATAAACACGGAGGCGAAGGATGTGTGGCGACGGTTGCCCGAATCAAAGGGTGATTTTCGCACCAACCGGTGTACACCCGTTTCGGTTCGCAACCAGCCATAGGCATACTCGCCCTGGAACTGGATCGTGGCACTTTTGATACCCGCGACCTCGCCTGCGGAGACTTCGATCAGCTCGGGCTTGAAACCCCGCCGCTCACCCCAGCGCAAATACATGCGCAGCAGCATATTGGCCCAATCCTGCGCTTCGGTTCCGCCCGACCCGGCCTGAATATCCAGAAAGCAATTGTTGGCATCCATCTCGCCCGAGAACATGCGCCGAAACTCCAGCGCTACCAATGAGCCTTCCAGCGCTTCGACGTCTGCTTCCAGCGCTGTCAGCGTATCTTCGTCGTTTTCTTCAACCGCCAGCTCCAGCAGCTCGCTAAAATCTGCCAGACCGCTGTCGAGCTCATCAATGGTTGCCACAACGGCTTCGAGCGCAGCGCGCTCGCGCCCCAGTGCCTGAGCCTTATCGGGATCATCCCAAACACCGGGTTCACCCAGTTCGAGTTCAACTTCGGTCAAACGCTCTTTCTTGTGAGCGTAGTCAAAGATACCCCCGGAGCACGTCTGTTCGCTCGGTCATCTCTTTCATGGTTTGTCGGAGCGCGTTCACTTCCAGCATGTTGTACGGCCTGAATTGAAAAGAGCGGGAATTTTACAGGAAGGGACGGTCAGCTGAAAGCCGCGCCGCAACAGCATTTTCATCAAGCCGGCCGGTCAGTCACCCGCCTGCAGGGACTCGACCATTAGCTGCAACTGTTCGTTACCGCGAAACCGGTTGATATCCAAACCGTAAAAAAGACGCACGCGCCGGGCACCCGGGTTGGGCCAACAGTTCAGGTCGATATTAAAGGCGATGGCGTCGATAGCGTGCTGTGGTGCATCGGGCGGCGCGACCACGAGTTTGAGATGCTTCTCCCCGACAATACGCTGGTTCAGCAGGAGAAACTCACCATCAAAACGCGGTTCGGGAAACTGCTGGCCCCAGGGGCCGGCTTCCAGCAATTGCCGGGCCACGGTCTCACTCAGCTCGCCGTGGGCCAGCTCACCGTCACTGACCAGCCTGGCCTCAAACAAGTCGGGCTGGGTCGTCTCGGCAATACAATCGGCAAAAGCCTGCTCAAACAGTTCGAGCTTGCTGCGAGGTACCGATAAGCCTGCGGCCATGGCGTGACCGCCAAATTTGAGAATGGTATCCGGGAAGCGCTTGCTGACCAGATCCAGCACGTCGCGAATATGAACACCGGCAATGGAGCGCCCGGAGCCCTTTAGCGTATGCTCATCTTCGGGAGCAAACGCGATTACCGGGCGGTGATAGCGTTCCTTTATCCGCGAGGCCACCAAGCCAACCACGCCGGGATGCCAGGTTTCATCAAAGAGACTGATGCCCAGCGGCAGCGCGCTGTCTTCCAGTTGCAGCTTGTCGAGAATACGCAGCGCCTCAGTTTGCATACCCTGCTCTATTTCCCGGCGCTCGCGATTCAAGCTGTCCAGCTCGCCGGCCAGCGCTCGCGCCTGATCGGGAGAATTTTCCAGCAGGCAGCGAATTCCCAACGACATATCATCAAGGCGCCCGGCCGCATTCAACCGCGGGCCGACAACAAATCCCAGGTCGGCAGCCTGCAAGTGGGAAGAATCACGCCGACCGGCTTCGAGCAAAGCATAAATACCGGGCGATGCCAGTCCGGCACGAATGCGCCGTATACCCTGCGCAACCAGAATCCGGTTGTTGCGATCGAGCGGCACGACATCGGCGACGGTGCCCAGCGCGACAATATCCAGATAATCAGCCAGCTTGGGAGTGGCAATACCCTGCGCTTCAAACCAGCCGGATTTCGATAAGGCTGCACGCAGCGCCGACAAGACATAAAACATCACGCCGACACCGGCGAGTGCTTTGCTCGGAAAGGAGCAGCCCGGCTGATTGGGGTTGACGATGGCACAGGCATCCGGCAATTCGCGCCCGGGCAGATGATGATCGGTGACCAGCACATCAATGCCCCTGGCATTCGCCAACGCCACGCCATCGATGCTCGAAATGCCGTTGTCGACGGTGACGATCAGCTCTGGCGCAGTTTGCGCCGCCACTTCCACGATTTCAGGGGTTAGCCCGTAACCGTACTCAAAGCGGTTGGGCACGAGAAAATCGACATTGCGGGCACCAAACGCTGCAAACACACGCATAGCCAGCGCAGTGCTGGTTGCTCCGTCAGCATCGAAATCGCCAACGATCAGGATGCGCTCCTGTTGATTCAGAGCAGTCACGAGGCGGGCCACCGCCTCCGGCAGGCCTTTCATTTGCGGGGGCAGCAAACCTGACAGGGAAAGATCGCAGTCTGCGTCATTAAACACGCCGCGCGCACTGTAGAGCCGCTGCAGCAACGACGGCATTCGCGGGGAAAAGCTGGCCTGCGCCAGCGCCGACTCGCGCCGCAGAATCTCGGGCGCCATCTTCATCAGGCCCTGATATGTGAGGCCATGAAACCGTGGACGGCGCTGATGTCGTTATCCAGCACTTCATAACGCTCGGGCAGGGTCAACAGATCATGCATATGATGGGGCAGCGCCGGTGACTCGGGATACCCTGCCTGCATAACCGCGTCAGGGAATTTGGCCGGGTGCGCAGTGGCCAAGGTCACCATAGGCACCGAGCGATCGCGCCAATTGGCGCGAGCCGCATGCACCCCAATCGCGGAATGCGGATCGAGCAAATATTCATTGCGCTCGTAGACTTCGCGAATAATCTCGACGGTTTCTTCATCGCTCACCCGGCCGCTGTCGAACAAGTCGCGCACCCGGTCAAAAACGCTATCGGGAACGGATACCGGTTCGCGATTAAAGCGATCCATCAAGTCAGCTACCGCCAGCCCGTCGCGACTGTAGCCATCAAACAACAGACGTTCGAAGTTGCTGGAAATCACGATATCCATACTCGGCGACAGGGTATGTTGCAGGTCCTGCTTCTCGAAACGGTTGCTACTGACAAAGCGGTGCAGTATGTCGTTGCAGTTGGTGGCAATCACCAGCTGCTCTATCGGCAAGCCCATTTGCTTGGCCAGATAACCCGCGTAGATATCGCCGAAGTTGCCAGTGGGCACCGAAAAGCTCACCTTGCGACCGGGTGCACCGAGCGCCAGCGCAGCGTAAAAATAGTAAACGATCTGGGCCATGATACGCGCCCAGTTGATCGAGTTAACCGCGACTAACTGCCGACCTTCCGGCAAGAAAGACTGGTCCGCAAAGCTGGCTTTAACCATCGCCTGACAGTGATCAAAGTGCCCGCGCAAAGCGACGTTGTGGATATTATCGCCACTGACCGTGGTCATTTGCCGGCGCTGTACTTCAGATACGCGCTGATACGGGTGGAGAATGAAAATATCGAGGTTTTTGCAGCGCTTGCAGCCCTGAATCGCCGCCGAGCCGGTATCTCCGGAGGTTGCGCCCATCACCACCACTTTCTGCTGACGACGTTCGAGCACATAGTCAAGCAAACGACCCAGCATCTGCAGGGCAAAGTCCTTGAAGGCCAGCGTCGGCCCCTGAAACAATTCCAGCACCCACTCGTTGTGGTCAAGCTGCACCAGCGGCGCGATCGCGCTATGACGAAAATCGCTGTAGCTGTCATTGACGATGGCGCGCAGGTCCTCCGGCGGGATGCAGTCGTCGACAAAGGGCTTCACAATTTCGAATGCCAGTTCGGCGTAAGACAAATTCGCCCAGGCCGCAATTTGCTCCGGGCTATAACTCGGCAAGGTCTCGGGCACGTACAAACCGCCATCAGGTGCCAAACCGGTTAGCAGTACGTCTTCAAAATTCAGTGCCGGCGCTTTGCCGCGGGTGCTGATGTATTTCATGGTGTATCCGTATTGTCCGTTCAATCATGTCAATGTGGGAGCCAGCCCTGCTGGCGAAAGCCGCCAGCCTATTCGCTTGCAGGGCAAGCTCCTACAAGAAAGCCGTTTATCCCGCCAGCGACTCGACGCGAATTCGCACGACTTCATCGGCAATGCTGTCCAGCGCTTCAATTTCCGCCACTGCCTGCATCAACAATTTTTCCTGAGTGATACTGGTCAACAAAATCACGGGCACGTGGTCTGCGTCTTCGGCGGGCTGTTTTTGAATCAAGGCTTCGATACTGATGCCCGCGTCGCTCAATATCTGGGCGATTTTCGACAATACGCCGGGCTTGTCCAGGGCGGACATCCGCAGATAGTAGGCGCTGTAAATATCCTCAATCGGCATCACCGGATGATCGCTCAGGGTATCCTGATGGAAAGCCAGATAAGGAACGCGATGCTTCGGCTCGGCGGTTAAAGTGCGCGCCACATCAACCACGTCGGCCACTACCGATGACGCCGTAGGCTCACTGCCCGCGCCGGGGCCGTAGTACAGGGTTGGGCCCACGGCATCCGCCATAACCAGAATGGCGTTCATCACACCGTTTACATTGGCAATCAGGCGTTTTTCCGGAATCAGGGTCGGGTGTACGCGCAGCTCTATGCCCTTGTCATCACAGCGGGCGATACCCAAATGCTTGATACGGTAGCCCAGCTCTTCGGCGTAGTTCACATCGTCTGTTGAGATGCGGGTAATGCCCTCGGTGTACACCTTTTCAAATTGCAGCGGAATACCAAAGGCAATTGACGCAAGAATCACCAGCTTGTGCGCAGCATCAATGCCTTCAACATCGAAAGTGGGATCAGCTTCGGCGTACCCCAACGCCTGGGCTTCGGCCAGCACATCGGCAAAATCGCGACCTTTCTCGCGCATTTCGGTGAGAATAAAGTTGCCGGTGCCGTTGATAATACCTGCAAGCCACTGCACCTGATTGGCCGCAAGGCCTTCGCGCAGGGCTTTGATAATGGGAATACCACCGGCGACGGCGGCTTCGAAGGCTACGCTAACACCCTTCTCCTGGGCCGCAGCAAAAATCTCGTTGCCATACTCGGCGATCAGCGCCTTATTGGCCGTAACCACATGCTTGCCATTGGCAATGGCCTCAAGCACCAGCTCACGGGCAACGGTAGTGCCGCCAATCAGCTCCACGATAATATCGATATCGGGGTTGCGGGCGACTTCAAAAATATCGGGCGTCACCGGCACACTGCCGGTATCGCAAGCGGGATTTTCGCGGCGCGCGCCAACTTGGGCCACCACAATATCGGCACCTACGCGCGCCTGAATAGATTCACGGTTACGCAACAATACATTAAAGGTGCCGCTACCAACGGTACCCAGACCACAAATGCCTACCTTGACGGGATTCAAAATCGCTTCCTCGATCACCAGCCCCGCTTTGTCGGGGGGCGTAAAACAAAGGCGCGTATTCTAGCTTGAATTGGGGGGGTAATACATCTGCCTAACGTCTGATGTCGGGCGTCAGCCGCTTTTTGCGGCTTTACCGCCGGAAACGGGGCCGTACAAGCATCGGATATTGGGGAACTGCATCCTGCGCCGGTGAGCACAGTCAATGCTATGGGTCCGTCCGACCGCCCTGACGCATCATCCGCTTGATATTTCGCAATGCCTGCCGTATCCGCTGCTCGTTCTCAATTAGCCCGAAACGCACATAGCCCTCGCCGTATTCACCAAAGCCGATACCCGGCGATACCGCCACCTTGGCCTCAACCAGCAACTTTTTGCTGAATTCCAGCGAACCCATCTCGCGATAGGCCGGTGGCAATGGCGCCCAGACAAACATGGTGGCCTTGGGTGGCTCAACCTGCCACCCCATATCGTTCAGGCCCTGGCAGAGAATATCCCGGCGCTTCTGATAGAGCAGACGAATATCTTCCACACAGGCTTGATCAGCCTCAAGAGCATGAATCGCCGCCACCTGAACCGGCGTAAACATGCCGTAATCGAGATAGGACTTCATGCGCGCGAGCGCCGCAATCAAGGTCGGGTTGCCGCAGCAGAAACCCACGCGCCAACCGGGCATGTTGTAGCTTTTCGAAAGCGAGAAAAACTCCACGGCAATATCTTTTGCGCCCGGCACCTGCAAAATGGAGGGTGCCTGATAGCCGTCGAACACCAGATCTGCGTAAGCCAGATCCTGCACCACCCAGATTTCATGCTCTCGTGCGACCGCCACTACCCTCTCAAAAAAATCGAGTTCCACACACTGGGTGGTCGGATTGGCGGGGAAATTCAACACCAGCATTTTGGGTTTGGGCCAGCTATTGCGAATTGCCTGTTCAAGCTCCTCAAAAAAGCTGCCATCGCCGCGCATCGGTACGTGGCGGATATCGGCGCCGGCTATCACAAAGCCGTAGGGGTGAATCGGATAGGAGGGGTTGGGTACCAGGATCGCATCGCCCGGTCCGGCCACCGCCATCGCCAGATGAGCCAGACCTTCTTTTGAACCGAGGGTCACGATGGCTTCGCTATCGGGGTCCAGATCAACATCGTAGCGGCGCTTGTACCAGTCACAAATGGCCTTGCGCAGACGCGGAATACCGCGCGACTGGGAATAGCGATGGGTATCACCACGGCGCGCGGTTTCAATCATTTTGTCAACAATATGCGGCGGCGTCGGCTGGTCCGGGTTGCCCATGCCAAAATCAATGACATCTTCGCCGCGCGCCCGCGCCTGCTGCTTCAATTCACCAATGATATTGAACACATAGGGGGGCAGGCGGTTTATACGACTGAATTCGTTTTGCACGAGCGATCCTTAAACAGAATGCCCGAAACGCTGCGCCAATTCGGGCCTACACCGAAAGATTACTTGCCGTTGAAGACGGCGTTCGCCAGTTGCTGGGCTGGCATATAACCGGGAATCAATTCACCGCGCTCGGTGACGATAGCCGGTGTACCGCTCACACCCATTTCACCGCCGAGCATGTATTGTTCGGCGACAGGGTTTTCGCAGGTTGCGGTTTTCACCGACTGGTTATTTTTAAGCGCAGTGAGCGCCTGGCGCTGGTCTTCGGCACACCAGGCGGAGACCATTTTCGGTGTGGTGCGCGACTGGGCACCGCGCGGAAAGTCACGCGGGTAGGCCAGATAACGCACCTCAATACCCAGTTTGTTCAGGTCCGGGACTTCGTTATGTAGCTTGCGACAATATCCGCAGTCAACGTCGGTAAACACATAGACCGCGCCCTTGGTTTTGCCTTCGGCGGGGAAAATAATCATATCGGAGGTTTTCACTTCCGCCATTCGCTTTTTCCGCAATTGTTCACGACCGCGCTCTGCAATATTGATAAAGCCGCCTGGTGCCAGCTGGAACAAGTCGCCGGTGAAAAAGAATTTTCCGTCTTCGGTCGCGTAAACCGTTGGACCGTCCTTCAAGCGCACCTCAAAGAGTCCTTTGACGTCACTGGCCCTGACATTTTCAACCTGGATATCCGGTCGACTTTTGTGGAAGGCCTGACGAATGGTTTCTGCAGGCGTTGCCGCCACCGCGGTGAGGGAGATCATGGCGGCGCACAAAACGCCAAGTCTGAGAATACTGTGCAACATGAATATGGCCTTTAATGAATGTCTAATCAGATTGGAAAGCGGAAATCGTGAACAGTTCCGATGCGGGCTAGCCACGCGGGTGGTGCTGCTGGTGCAATTGCTTCATTCGCTCTCTAGCGACATGAGTGTATATCTGTGTGGTGCTGAGGTCACTATGCCCCAGCAATAATTGCACGACCCGCAAATCGGCGCCGTGGTTAATCAAATGGGTGGCAAAGGCGTGCCTCAGTGTGTGAGGCGACAACTCCACCTGTATACCGGCGCGCAAAGCGTAGTGTTTAATGCGGTACCAGAAGGTTTGCCGGGTCATTTGTTGACCTCGCCGGCTCGGAAACAACACGTCTCCGCCACTCCCCGACAGCATTTCGGGGCGCCCGTTTTGCAGGTATTGCTGCAACCAGTACAAGGCTTCCTCGCCCATGGGCACAAGCCGTTCCTTGCTGCCCTTGCCCAACACCTTGATAACACCCTGATTCAGGCTCAATTGATGAAGACGCAGGCCAATCAGTTCCGAGACCCGCAACCCTGAAGCGTAGAGCAGCTCCAGCATGGCCTTGTCCCGCAGTTCCAGCGGCAGCGCGGTATCCGGTTGTGAGAGCAGTTGATCAACGTCATCTTCGCTGAGTGATTTTGGGAGCGACCGCCCCAGGCGGGGCGAATCAATGTTCAGGGTCGGGTCAACGGAAATACGATTTTCACGCAGCAAATAGCGATAGAAACCGCGCAAACAGGACAGCATGCGCGCAGAACTGCGGGCAGACTGCCCGCGCGTGGCCAGCTCGCCCAGCCACCCCAACACCTCTGACTTTTGCGCACCCAGCAGCGTTCCGCCACGCGCCTGCAACCATTTGTCGTACAGGCCAAGATCACGCCGGTAGGAGCTGAGGGTGTTATCGCTCAAGCCTTTTTCCAGCCAAACGGCGTCGAGAAACTGGTCGATAACAGGGGCTGGAGTGTAGGTCATGGCGGGAGTTTAACATGACGTAATGCCTGAAAGCGCCGGACGTCTTGCACCTGACGCTAAAATGCAAAAAGGCAGCCGAGGCTGCCTTTTGCTGGTAGCGAGAACAGCTTATTTGCCGCCCAGCTTTTCCTTGATGCGCGCTGCACGACCGCTCAGCTCGCGCAAGTAGTACAGCTTCGCCTGACGAACGTCGCCGCGACGCTTAACGGTGATGCTGTCAACCAGCGGGCTGTAAGTCTGGAAAGTACGCTCTACACCAACACCATGAGAAATTTTACGCACGGTAAAGGCAGAATTTATGCCGCGATTGCGCTTACCCAGAACAACACCTTCGAAAGCCTGAAGACGCTCGCGGGTGCCTTCCTTCACTTTAACCTGAACCACAATTGTGTCACCGGGGCTAAATTCCGGCAGCTCTTTGCCGGTCTGCTCCGCGTTCAGTTCGGCGATAATTTTGTTGCTGCTCATGGCCTGCTCCTCAATAAATTCATAGCTTCACAGCTATTGGCTAATCCCGTTCGCGTAGATAGTCCGCCAACAAGGCTTCTTGTTCATCGTTAAGCGTCACCCCTTCCAACAGGTCGGGACGCCGCTCCCAGGTTCTGGCCAGCGACTGTTTGAGCCGCCAGCGTCGAATTCGTTCGTGATCACCGCTGAGCAGCACCTCTGGCACCTGCTCACCCTCAAAGACCTCAGGGCGGGTGTAGTGGGGGCAATCGAGCAGCCCATCCACAAAGGAGTCTTCTACCGCCGACATTTCATGCCCCAGTACACCGGGCAGAAGCCGCGCCACTCCATCTGCGATTACCATTCCAGCCAGCTCACCGCCGCTGAGAACATAATCGCCAATTGACCATTCTTCATCAACCTGCTGCTGTAGCAGGCGCTCGTCCACGCCTTCGTAGCGTCCGGCGAGCAATATCAGCGAGTCGCGTTGTGCCAACCCCGCCAACGCTGCCTGATCCAATCTCCGCCCTTGTGGCGACAGGTAGGCCACTCGCGCTTCCGGCAACTCTGCTTTGGCGGCATTGATCGCCAAACTCAGGGGCTCGGTCTTCATGACCATGCCGGGGCCGCCCCCGTAGGGACGATCATCGACCGTCTGATGGCGGTCGCTGATAAAATCTCTCGGATTCCAGCAGCTTACGGACAAAAGGCCGTTTTTGATGGCCCGCCCGCTGACACCGTAATCGGTGATTGCAGAAATCATTTCGGGGAACAGTGTGATAAAGCCTATCTTCACCGCTCCCTCCCGGACCCGTTAGCAACAGGCGCTTAAAACGCCGGATCCCAATCAACTAAAATCGTACCTTCGTCCAGATTGACCGCTGTGACGTAAATATCCGGCACGTAAGGCACCAGGCGTTCAGTCTGATCGATGCTGCCTTCGCAGGGACTTACGACCATGACATCGTTGGCGCCCGTTGCCATCATATGGTCCACTACACCCAGCAACTGCCGATCAACGTCGGTCAGCACCTGCAATCCTTCGAGCTGATGCCAGTAAAACTCATCTTCTGGCAAACTGGCCAACTCGGACTGGCTTATCGCCAACTCGCAGCCCGCCAGGGCTCTGGCCTGCTCCCGGTCATCCACACCCTCAAGTGCGGCAACCAGCGACTTTCCATGCAGCCGCCCCTCGGTAATCGTGACGGGCTGCCACTGCTCTCCTCTCTTGATGTGTAATCCGGAGTAGTCGAGCAAATTACTCATCGGCTCAGTGAAGGAATACAGCTTCACCCAGCCTTTTACACCATACACCGTTGACACTTTGCCAACGACGATCAGCTCTTCGGACGCTTGCGCCACCGGAGTGGGTGTAATTACGCTGCTGACGCTTCAGACACCAGCTTGGCCACGCGGTCAGACAGCTGGGCACCTTGAGCAACCCAATGCTCAACACGAGCCTGGTCAACGCGCAAACGCTCTTCCTGACCACGTGCTACCGGGTTAAAAAAACCAACACGCTCAATGAAACGGCCATCGCGCGAGTTGCGGCTGTCAGTGACAGTCAGGTGGTAGAACGGGCGCTTTTTGGAGCCGCCACGCGACAAACGAATTGTTACCATGCTATTGAATTTCCTACAGTTTTCAGCCGAATCCACAAAGACCCGGCCGGTATTTAAATCAGTCTTGCAGCCCCGCGACATATGAGAGGCCTTCAAAGGCGCGACATTCTAAGGGAAAGCGCTTGAAAATGAAACGGTTTTTTGCCGTTTTGGGGCTGGCCTGACGTCGGATGTCTGACGTCGGACGCTAAACACATACAAACCACCCTAACTGGACATCACTGAAGCGTCTAATCAAAGCCCAAACCCCGAAGGCCCTGCCACCCAGCGAATCTTCCACGTCCGACGACAGACGTCCGACCGGGCCACTTTGTGGCCCACTCACATCCCGGGAAAGCGCCCTCCCGGACCACCGGGCGGCATCATGCCCCCCATTCCGCGCATCATATTGGCCATACCGCCTTTCTTGCCCATTTTCTTCATCATTTTCTGCATTTGCTTGTGCTGCTTGAGCAGGCGATTCAAATCCTGCAACTCCGTGCCCGAACCCAGCGTGATACGACGTTTGCGTGAGCCGTTGAGCAGATCGGGATTACGTCGCTCGGCGGGTGTCATGGAATCGATAATCGCCTCCATGCGTTTGAACATTTTGGTATCAACCTGCGCCTGTGCGGCCTGGGCCATTTGCCCCATGCCGGGCAGTTTGTCGAGCATGCCGGTAATGCCGCCCATGTTCTGCATCTGCTGGAGCTGGTCTTTCAGGTCGCTCAAGTCGAACTTCTTGCCCTTCTTGAGCTTCGCCGCCAGCTTCTCGGCCTTGCCTTTGTCCAGCTTCTGTTCGGCCTCTTCAATCAGCGACAGCACATCGCCCATACCGAGTATGCGCGAGGCAATCCGGTCCGGGTGAAAGGTTTCCAGCGCGTCAGTTTTCTCGCCCACCCCCAGAAATTTGATGGGTTTGCCCGTGATATGTTTAACCGAGAGCGCCGCACCACCGCGCGAATCGGCGTCTGACTTGGTCAGCACCACGCCCGTCAGTGGCAGGGCGTCACTAAAGGCCTTGGCGGTGTTTGCCGCATCCTGACCGGTCATGGCGTCAACCACGAACAGGGTTTCTATGGGCTTGATAGCCGCGTGCAACTGCTGAATCTCTGCCATCATGGCTTCATCGACAGCCAGCCGGCCTGCAGTATCAACAATCAGCACGTCGTGAAACTTGAGCTTTGCCTCCGCCAGCGCCGCATTGGCAATATCCACAGGCTTTTGATCAGCGGAGCTGTTAAAAAAGGTGGCGCCCACGTCCGCGGCCAGTGTCTCAAGCTGCTTGATCGCCGCCGGGCGATAAACGTCAGCACTGACCACCATGACCTTTTTCTTTTCTTTCTCTTTTAAGTACCTTGCCAGCTTCGCAACCGAGGTGGTCTTACCGGCACCCTGCAGGCCCGCCATCAGGATGACCGCCGGCGGCTGGGTAGCAAAATTCAGGCCCTCGGCCTGGGAGCCCATAATGCGCTCCAGCTCCTGCTGGACGATTTTGACAAACATCTGGCCCGGGCTGAGGCTTTTACTGACATCCTGCCCCACGGCGCGCTCACGCACGACCTCAACGAACTGCTTGACCACAGGCAGGGCCACATCCGCCTCAAGCAAGGCCTTGCGCACTTCGCGCATGGTGTCTTTTATATTGTCGTCGGTCAGGCGCGCCTGGCCAGTTACCGCGCGCAGGGTAGACGATAATCGATCGGTAAGATTTTCAAACATGCAATCAGCTCTCTTGCCGTAATTCGCACGATGAGGAGCTGTCGACAGGGCATTGCCAACACGCTTACAATCGTGACCAATAAAATCAGGGCGGCATTATAACGAACTAATGCCAACATCCCCACCGTAAAGCATTGCATACTGCGCTGGCGAGCAAACCGAAAGCGCGAATACTGAACAAGGACACCACGGCCACCCATGAACACTGCAAGCAGTCTGCTGGCAATTGCACTGTATACCGTGGCAACCGGCCTGCTCTGGCAGGAAATCCGGCAGGGTCATCCGCGCTACAAGGTTGCACTGTGGCTGGGTGTGCTGGCTGCACTTAGTCACGGGGCCGCCAGTTACACCGGGCTGATTACCGCTACCGGCATGAATATCAGCCTGTCTCAGGTCAGCATCCTGATCAGCTGGTTTGTGGTCACGCTCACCCTGCTCAGTGGCATCATTCGCCCACTGCTCAGCATTCTGGTTGCGATTTTCCCTTTCACCGCCGCGCTACTGCTCATTAACCTGCTCGCCGGCTCTCCGCCCAAACTGATTGAACATCCCGGCGGTGTGCTTAGTCATATTGTGCTGTCACTGCTGAGCTATAGCGTACTGACTATTGCTGCCATTCAGGCGGTCACACTGGCCATTCAGGAATATCGCCTCAAACACCATCAATTACGCGGCATTCTCAGGGTGCTCCCGCCCCTGGTCACCATGGAAGACATGCTGTTCGAGCTGGTGCTGATCGGTTTCGTGCTACTGACACTATCAATCGGGACAGGCGTCTACTATGTGGACGATTTATTTGCCCAGCATCTTGTTCACAAGAGTGTCTTTTCGATACTCGCCTGGCTGTGCTTCGGCACACTGCTTATAGGCAGGCACCAACTGGGCTGGCGCAGCCGCACAGCCATCCGCTGGACGCTGCTCGCTTTTGCCCTGTTGCTGATCGGTTATCTGGGCTCAAAATTTGTTCTGGAAGTGTTGCTGCAACGCAGTTAACCCCTGCCCCTTGCCTGTTCCGTCAATTTTCTTCAAGATACGCCTTCTTTTCGCATTGCAGGGGTTTGAGGCTTCTTGAACGAGGCACCGCTGGGTTTTCTCTTCGGCCTGATAGGCTGTCTAATTCTTCTCTCCGGGTTTTTCTCTGGTTCTGAAACAGGCATGATGGCGCTCAATCGCTATCGTCTGCGTCATCTGGCGAAAAGTGGGCATAAGGGCGCGAACAAGGCCACCAAGCTGCTGGAAGAGCCTGAAAGCCTGATCAGCACCATTCTTATTGGCAACAATCTGGTCAATAATCTCGCGGCGGCTACCGCCACGGTGCTTGCCATTCGCCTCTACGGCGACAACGCCGTAGTCCCGGCCTCAATCCTGCTGACGCTGGTTTTCCTGATCTTTGCCGAAATCATCCCCAAAACCGTGGCCGCCTATCACTCCGAGGGCGTGGCGTTTAAAGTCAGCTATGTCTTGCTGCCCCTGAAAACAGTGCTGTTCCCGGTGATCTGGGTGGTAAACCGGGTAATTCATTTCTTCCTCCGCTTTACCGGCTTTGAAGCCAACAACAGTACCGAACACCTAAGCATGGACGAGCTGCGCACCATCGTTGGTGAAGCGGGCCACATGATCCCCAAACGCCATCAGGGCATGCTGATGAATATCCTCGACCTGGAGCAGGTCACCGTGGATGACATCATGATTCCGCGCAATGAGGTTTACGGCATTGATCTGGACGACGATGTTCAAACCATCTTGCGCAGGCTGCAACAATCCGAATTCACCCGCATGCCGGTGTACCGGGAAGACATCAATAATATTGTTGGCATTCTCCACCAACGCGATGTGATATCCAGTATTGACGAGCACGGACAGGTAAAACTGAACCTGTTAATGAACGCGGTAAAAGACCCCTATTTTGTTCCCGAAAGCACGCCTTTGCACACCCAGCTATTCAACTTCCAGAAGCACAAACACCGTCAGGGCGTTGTGGTGGATGAATACGGAGTAGTGCAAGGCATTGTCACACTGGAAGATTTATTGGAGGAGATTGTCGGTGAGTTCACTTCCAACCTGATCGAGGACAACAATCAGGATATCGTTCAGCAAAAAGATGGCAGTCATGTTATTGACGGCACCGCGACCATTCGCGACATCAACCGCTCCCTGTCGTGGGAGCTTCCGACAGACGGGCCTAAAACATTAAACGGGCTGCTGCTGGAACATCTGGAATCATTCCCCGATGGACTGGTTTGCGTGCGCCTCGGCAAGTACGCCTTCCAGATTGAAGAGATTAAAGACAACCTGCTCAAGAGCGTTAGCACCCTGCCCCAGAAAAAATCCAAAAAGAAAAAGAAGTAGACGTCATTCGCCAAGCGCGAAAAGCTACAAACCTATAACTTATCGGCATGCGTAAAGATGCGATCTGCCGCCATTACTTTCGTCAGCAGAGCAGGTAAACTGCGGCACATTAAACTTGTGACATGCATATGAATGACGCGCGCAGGCCACCGCCTATGGATTCCGTTAGAATCACCTACAACATAAACCTGCCCAAAAAAATCGAGCAGTTCGACTTTAACCTCGATGCTGAAAGTTTCGCGCTGCAAAACCCCGCGCCTGAAAACCCGCCGGAATGGACCGCGCTGGATTACAAAAAATGCTCCCACTGTCCACTAACGAGTGACAAGCATCCACATTGCCCGGTCGCCATCAGGCTGCATGACCTCGTGGAACGCTTTCACGACACCAGTTCCATAGACGAAGTGGAAATGGAAATCATTACCGAAGAGCGTAAGGTTATCCAGAAAACCGACATGCAGCGTGCGGCCGCTTCCATGCTTGAGTTAATACTCCCCGCGAGCGGCTGCCCCAAAACCGACCACATGCGCCCCCTGGCCCGCTTCCACTTGCCCCTCGCGTCGGAGGAAGAAAACATTTTTCGCGTAACCGGCATGTATCTGCTGGGGCAGTACTTTCGCAGCACCAGCGCCCAGGGAGGACGCATCGAGTTTCAGGGGCTGATCGACCTCTACGCCGAACTGGCCATCATGAACAAGGCTATCGCCAGCAGGCTAAAGGGGGCAACGCGCTCCGACTCGGTCAAAAACGCGATCACCCTTCTGGATATGTACTCCACATTGGTGCCCCTGCTGCTGGAAGATCAGCTAGCCGAGATGCGCGGTTTTTTCAAAGCCTTTCTGCCCGAAGAGAGGGCAAACACTGCGCCTGTGGCAACCTCCAACTACCTCAAAACCATTAAAAATGCCGTGTTTGAACTGGTACCGCTGGAAGAGGATTCCGACAGTGAAGCGACGACCGAGAAAAAGGCGCCCCCCCCTCCAACCTCAGCCGTTGAAACAATTTTGAAGGGCTCCAAGCTGGAACTCGAGTTGATGCCGGTTGACGATGAAAAACAGGAAAAGGCCGCTGAAGACAAACCCGTACGCGGGCGGGCCACATTCAATTTACCCGACGACTGACAACCTGCACCCCGCTTCGCAGCACCTGTCAGATCAGTTTGTAGTACTTAAGTGGAAGTAATCCCGCATCCGCTGTCGCGCCTCGGTGACCACTTCGCGTTTTTCATCGTTGGAGTAGGAAGACCAGTCGCCAATTTCTCTAAGCGAGCGAAAGCAACCGGTACAGATATCGTCTGGATCCAGCGCGCAGACAGAAATACAGGGTGATTTGACAATTTCCGTCATGGCTCCGCCTTCAAACCCCTGCGAAAGCGCTGACCGTTTTCCACATAATGTGCTGCCGACATTTTCAGTGCCGCCTGCTCATCGTCGGAGAGCGCACGCTTGATCTTGGCTGGCGAACCCAACACCATTGAACCGTCGGGAATTTCTGTGCCTTCCGTAACCAGCGCATTTGCCCCGATCAAACAGCCCTTACCTATTTTTGCGCCGTTAAGCACCACAGCGTTAATTCCGATCAGTGAACCGTCACCTATGGTGCAGCCGTGCAACATGGCTTTATGCCCCACGGTAACGTCTTCGCCAATCTGCAGGGGAAAGCCGGGATCTGCATGTAACACGGAGGCATCCTGAATATTGCTGCGCGCACCGATAGAAATTTTTTCGGCGTCGCCACGAACCACCACATTGAACCAGATGCTGACCAACTCGCTCAGTGTGACATTGCCGATCACGGTGGCATTGTGCGCAATAAACTGGTCGTCGCCGTGGCGCGTTACCTGCAGATCATCAAGACTGAAAATCATGCGTTCTCCAAGGGTTGTGTATCAATGGGTAGCCGGGCGCCCAGTAGCGTATTCATGGCGTCAGCCAGGATCATAGCGGTTACACCCCAAATATCATAATCACCAAACTGAAAGCGGGCCACGCGCTTGGTCACACCATTGTCCAGCACATTTACCACGGAAAATAAATCTCCGCTGCAGAGTTGATCTACAGGGACATAAAAAGCGCTGTCCAGTTCATCATGATTAATCCTCAGCGTCACATCTGCGGGCAAAATACCGATAAAAGGCGTTACCCGAATTTTGGTGCGGGTAATACGCTGGTGAAGCGCGCCGAGCGCCTCAAACTGCGCCGTTGAAATACCCACCTCTTCTTCCATCTCACGCACAGCGGTGTGCAACAGGCTTTCATCACTCTCGTCCTGCTTGCCACCCGGAAAGGCTATCTCGCCGGCATGCAGGCTCAAATGCGGTGATCGTTGCGTAAGGAGCACACCGGGGGCTGGCTCATTACTCAGCGCCACCACAACGG
>DIBR01000068.1:2301-3009 GCA_002415025.1 Spongiibacteraceae bacterium UBA5047 | reverse complement strand
CCCGGCAACCGTCTGTGCCTGATAGCTCAGCATACGTTCGCGAACAGTCGTGATTGCGGCAGCGTCAGCCATCGACCTGCACCAGCGCTATGACTTCGAAAGCGGGTTCTTCGTAAGGGTGCGCAACTCGCAGTGCCTTCACTGCCGCGTCGAGCACATCGTCTTCGCAGAGCATTTCCACGCGGTATTCCTGGACCCGCTCCACTTCGCCGGTCTGACCGAGATAGGGCTTGCTGCCGGCCAACGGCCGAAATTGACCAACGCCCGGGGTCTGCCAGGCGCAGCTGTCGTAATCACCCTGGCGACCGGCACCTGCCTCAAAAAGTGCCGTTTTCACCGCCTCGGTATGGGATTCCGGTACGAATACAATCAGTTTGTACACTGCTCCTCCCGCTTTTGAGCCTCATAAAAATCATCGGCAAAGGCATCCAGCCTGCCGGCTTCAATAGCCTCCCGAATTGCTGCCATATGGTTTTGGTAATAACGGAGGTTGTGAATGGTATTGAGTTGGGCGCCCAGAATTTCCTTGCAGCGATCAAGGTGATGCAGGTAGCTGCGACTGAAGTTCTGACAGGTATAACAATCACATTCGGCATCCAGTGGCACCGTGCTGTGACGGTGACGGGCATTGCGAATCTTGATCACGCCGCCTGAGGTAAACAGATGGCCGTTACGCGCATTGCGGGTTGGCATCACGCAGTCAAACAT
>DIBR01000068.1:0-2124 GCA_002415025.1 Spongiibacteraceae bacterium UBA5047 | reverse complement strand
GGCATCACGCAGTCAAACATATCAACACCGCGTCGCACGGCCTCGAGAATATCTTCCGGTTTGCCAACCCCCATCAAATAGCGCGGCTTATCTGCTGGCATGGTATTCGCAAGATGATCCAGCACATTGAGCATATCGTCCTTGGGCTCGCCCACCGACAAACCACCGATGGCATAACCGTCAAAACCGATATTCACCAGAGCATTCAACGATTCTGTACGCAATGCAGGGTACATACCGCCCTGCACTATGCCAAACAAGGCCGAGGGATGATCGCCGTGAGCCGCGCGGCTCCGCCCGGCCCAGCGCTGTGAAAGCTCCATGGATTCGCGGGCTTGCTGCTCAGTGGCCGGATAAGGCGTACATTCGTCAAAAATCATGACAATATCGGCGCCGAGGTCGTGCTGGACGCCAATCGAGGTTTCCGGGTCAAGGTAAACCGGGCTGCCATCCACCGGCGACTGAAATCGAACCCCCTCTTCCGTGATTTTGCGCAATTTACCGAGGCTCCAGACCTGAAAGCCGCCCGAGTCCGTCAGGATAGGCCCCTGCCAGCCGGAAAAATCGTGCAGGTCGCCATGGGCCTTCACCACCTCGGTGCCGGGACGCAGCATTAAATGGAAGGTATTGCCCAGAATGATTTCAGCGCCAATTTCGTGAATATCACGTGGCAGCATGCCCTTCACCGTGCCGTAGGTACCCACAGGCATAAAGGCAGGTGTTTGCACCTTGCCGCGCGGAAAACTCAATTCTCCGCGGCGGGCCTCGCCGTCGGTGCTCGCCAGCGAGAATTGCATGGCACATTCGCGTGTCGACACCGCTTATGACTCCTGATTGTGAGGAAAAACCAGCATGGCATCCCCGTAACTGAAAAAACGATAGCGCTCGGCAATGGCCTGCGCGTAGGCCTTGAGCACATTGTCGCGCCCGGCGAAAGCGCTCACCAACATTATCAAGGTCGATTCAGGCAGGTGAAAGTTGGTGAGCAGGATATCCACACTGCGAAACCGGTAGCCCGGATAAATAAAGATGTCACTCTCCCCGGCATAGGGCTCAATTTGGCCGCTGCGTGAGGCCGTCTCAAGGCTGCGCACAGAGGTCGTTCCCACTGCAATTACGCGCCCTCCCCGCTCTCGGGTCTGCTTAATTGCATCGCACACACTTTCTTCAACCTCCAGATACTCGCTGTGCATATGATGCTCGCGAATATCTGCAACCCGCACAGGTTGAAAAGTGCCCGCCCCCACATGCAAGGTAACATAGGCCGTATTCACCCCCTTATCTGCCAGCTTTTGCAAAATCTCCGGGGTAAAGTGCAGCCCTGCCGTGGGTGCGGCGACGGCTCCGGGCTTATCGGCATACACGGTTTGGTAGCGTTCTTCGTCCAGTGCCTCATCGGCCCGGTCGATATAAGGCGGCAGCGGCATATGACCAATTGCCGCGAGCAAGGGCAACAGCGGCTCCTCAAAATCGAGTTCAAACAGCTCACCCTGCCGGACCCGCATGGTACAGCTCGCTCTGGGTTCATCACCCGGCGCTCGCAGCAAATGCAGGCGACTTCCCGCCTTGGGAGATTTACTCGCACGAATATGGGCGAGCGCCGTCCTTTCACCGGTCACGCGCTCTATCAGCAGCTCCAGCTTGCCGCCGCTTTCCTTGCGGCCGTACAAACGCCCGGGAATCACCCGGGTGTTGTTGAATACCAGCAAGTCACCCGATTCAACGAAACTCACCAGATCTTTGAACCCTTTATGCTCTAGCGCGCCGGATTGCCCATTCAACACCAGCAAACGGCTCTGGTCCCGCTGTTCGGCCGGATAGCGGGCAATCAGTTCTTCGGGTAGATCAAAATGGAAATCGCTGGTTTTCATGCGTTGGATTTCATGCAATACGGTTGCAGTGACTGTCGGAATCTGAAAAGCGGGAGTCGTGTCAGGCGCGCAGATTACCGGAAAACGTAACTTCCCTCCAGTTTCACGGCAAAACCCTTTGACCCCCATCAACAGGTTGCTATAATCGCGCGCTGTTTCATGCAGTGCCAGAGTGGTGAAATTGGTAGACACAGGGGATTCAAAATCCCCCGCCCTTAAAAGCGTGCCGGTTCGAGTCCGGCCTCTGGTACCA
>DIBR01000008.1 GCA_002415025.1 Spongiibacteraceae bacterium UBA5047 | reverse complement strand
TTGGCGGCCTTGAGAATGCGGGCGGTGGAGCGGTAATTTTGCTCCAGTTTTACGATCTTGATATGGGGATAGTCTTTCTGCAACTGTTCGAGGTTTTCCGGTCGGGCGCCGCGCCAGGCGTAGATAGATTGATCATCATCGCCGACCACCGTTAGCGCGGCACGTAGCCCCACCAGTTTTTTAACCAGTTCATATTGAGCGCCGTTGGTGTCCTGGTATTCGTCCACGAGCATATAGCGAATGCGTTGCTGCCATTTTTCCAGCACCTCCGGAAACCGGGTGAACAAAAAAACAGGCAGCAATATCAAATCATCAAAATCCAGCGCGTTGTATGCTTTCAGGGCCTGCTGATAGCGCAGGTAGGCTTGGGCGCAGAGCATGTCGGCGGGGCCTTCGGCGAGTTCTACGGCTCGCTCGGGTTGGACCAGATCATTTTTCCAGTCTGAAATTCGGCGCTGAATATGATCAACCTGATCGCCGTCACTACCGTGCTGTTGAATGAGCAAGTCGCGAATCAATGCCTGACAGTCCTGCTGGTCAAAGATCGAAAAGCCGGACTTGTAGCCAAGGGTCTTATATTCCTTGCGCAGGATGTTCAGACCGAGCGTGTGAAAGGTAGAGACGTTCAAGCCTTTGCCAGAGCCCGGCGGCAACAGGGTGGTGATTCGCTCGCGCATTTCGCGTGCGGCCTTGTTGGTGAAAGTCACGGCGGTGATGTATTTGGCGTCGATGCCGCACTGCTCTATCAGGTAGGCAATTTTGCGGGTAATAACGCTGGTTTTACCGCTGCCTGCGCCTGCGAGTACCAGTAGTGGGCCGTCGATATAATGCACGGCTTCGCGTTGGCGTGGATTCAGTTGACTCACAGATTGGCTTACCGCTTCCGGGTGGCACTCGGGTTCGCCTGCAGGGCAGGCTCCCACAGGCTGTGCAGGAGCCTGCCTTGCAGGCGAATGCTGGTTTTGCAAAGAGCGCATTGTAGCAGCCCGATTGCCAATCAAGAACGGCGTGCTATGAAAAAGCTGATTCAGCTCTGACCGTTGGTTTGGGCGCTAACGCCGTCGCGATAGGCCAGTGCTTCGCTGAGATGGTTGAGGTCAATGTGTTCTGCGGCCTCAAGGTCGGCGATGGTGCGCGCTACTTTGATGATTCGATGCTGGGCGCGGGCCGACAACCCCAGCTTGTGTTCAGCGCGCAGCAGCAAATCGCGGCAGGTGGTGTTGAGGGCGCAGTCGCGCTTGATGTGTTGCAGCGGCAATTGACTGTTGCTCAGACCGGACCGCGCGAGCTGGAGTTTGCGAGCCGCGATCACCCGGCGGCGAATCGGTTCCGAGCTTTCGGCCGCATCCGCTTGCTGGAGGCTGCCCGGCGGCAGGCGTGGTACATGCACAAAGAGGTCGATGCGGTCGAGCAGGGGGCCTGAAATACGTGTGCGATAGCGCAATATTTGATCGGGCGTGCAGCGGCACTCGTGTCGGGGGTCGTTGTGGTAGCCGCAGGGGCAGGGGTTCATCGCGGCAATTAACTGAAAACGCGCCGGGTAGCGCACTTTGAAATTGGCGCGGGCAATGGCCACCTCGCCGGATTCCAGAGGTTCCCGCAGGACGTCGAGCACTTTGCGCGGGTACTCGGGAAGCTCGTCCAGAAAGAGCACCCCGCCGTGGGCCAGCGATACCTCGCCCGGGCGGGCCTGAGTGCCGCCGCCAATGAGTGCGATGGCAGAGGCCGTATGGTGTGGGGCTCTAAACGGACGGTGGCGCCGAAGCAGGAATTCGCCGTCGCCTGCGACTGAGTAAATGGAACAGGTTTCGAGCAATTCATTTCTGCTCAGTGGCGGGAGAATGGTCGGCAGCCGCGAAGCCATCAGGGTTTTGCCGGTGCCGGGAGGGCCGCTAAACAGGAGATTGTGGCTTCCTGCAGCGGCTATTTCCAGCGCACGGCGGGCGGTTGCCTGGCCGACGATGTCAGCAAAGTCGCCGCCGTTCCCGCCGTAGCTGGCTGTCGCTTGAGCGGCCTCGATCAGCGGTGGCGTAAACTGTCCTTGCAGGAGGGCTGCGGCCTCGCCGAGGTTAGCAACGGCCAATAGCCCTCGGTCTGAGAAGGTGTGAATTTCCGTGGCATTGGCAGCGGGCAGTACCAGCTGCCGCTGCTGATGTTCGCACTGAATGGCGGCCGGCAAGCTGGCGTCAATGCGCCTGAGTTCACCGGTTAGGCCAAGTTCGCCAATAAATTCCAGTTCGCGGAGTTTGGCGCCGCTGATCTGGCCGCTGGCGACCAGTATGCCGAGCGCGATGGGCAGGTCGAAGCGACTGCCTTCCTTCGGAATATCGGCGGGCGCCAGATTGACGGTGATGCGCCTGGCAGGAAACTCAAATTGTGCGTTTACCAGCGCCGAACGAACCCGGTCACGGCTTTCACGCACGGAGGCTTCCGGCAGGCCGACAATGTGGAAGGCTGGCAAGCCATTGGCGAGGTGGACTTCTATCGTGATCAGCGGCGCATCAATGCCGATGCGCGCGCGACTGTAGACAAGTGCAAGTTGCATGGCTTCCGTCCCTGGAAGGTATTTGTGGGTTGTAGCGAGGGCCTAGCGTGGCTCTATCTCAGCTTGCAGTGCAGCCAGTTGCTGCTCAAGCTGCTCAAGCTTTTCGCGGGTGCGTGCGAGTACGGCAGCTTGCGCGTCAAACTCGTCGCGCGAAACCAGATCCATGCGGTTAAAAGCGCCCTGCATGAGTACCCGCAGCTTTGCTTCAATATCCTGCTGCACCTGTGAGCCACTGGCGAGCTTGCTGGCTTGCTGTACAAGCTGTTCGATAAAGTCTGTTCTGGACATTATTGCTTCCTGTTCACTGCGGGCAGTTTATCGTAAATTGTGGACCAGTGTCGTGTTGCCTTTGGTCGGAGTCCGGAACGTGAAGCATAAAATAATTAGCCTGCTGTTGTTGTCGTTGGTGGTGGCGAGGGGGCTATCGGCCCAGGAACTGCGAGTCGCTCCAGGCGAAACCTTGTTGATAACACCGGCACAGCAAATACTGCAGCTGGATTCGCTGGAGCTGGGTGACGGGGCGCAGGTGAAGTTTGCGCCGGGGGTGACACGCTGGCAGGTAACGTCGGCGCAGGTTGTTGTCGGGAACGAGGTAGTCATCGATGGCCGCGGAGCGAGCGGCTTGGCGGGGAGGCCCGGGGCCGATGCCGGGGCTATGGCGAAGGAGTGTGAAGACGGTGCTGCTGGTGGCGCTGGCGAAGAAGGTTTGCCCGGAAGCCGGGGTGTGGATATATCCCTGAGCTGGGGAATTGCCCAACTGGGGTCTTTGCGGATTATCAGTGACGGCGGTGCTGGTGGCAGGGGTGGCGACGGCGGCGCCGGTCAGCGCGGCGGAGATATCAATAAATGCCGTGGTGGTCAGGGCGGAGCCGGCGGTAAGGGTGGAGTCGGTGGCAAGGGGGGTGATGCCGGCGAAATTGCATTGGTGTATTGGCCTGTGGGGAGCAAGGTTGATATGACGGCTATAGCGCGGCGCGTCAGCGCTTCGGCCGCAGGTGGGGCGCCGGGAGCCGGTGGCGCTGGCGGTGATGGTGGCGCGGCTGTAGAAGGTCGTTATATGAAGGGGAGCTTTGCCGGTAATAAAAAATGGCTGGCCGGCGGCGACCCCGGGGCAGGGGGCAATGCGGGCGAGGCCGGCCAACCGGGGCGTGCGGAGTCGCCTCGGTTGCAGCAGGATTTTGCCAAGGCCGGTCGCTCGGGTAACGGTGCTGCCCGGGCAAGTTTGCCAGCGGCAGGCAATAAGGCTACAGTGGCTCTGTCACAGCGTGTGCAACAGCTGGAGGCGCAGCTTGAACTTCTTGAGGACAGGCTGAGTACGCTGGAGCAGCAGTCTCGATAATCCAAACGGCAGGCAGGCTTTTTAGCCGACACCTATAAAAACAAAGAGGGTTCGCCAAGGATCGAGTAAGAACTTTACTTTACAAAGCACCAGCTTGGTGCAAGAAAGTGGCCCGATGCAACATAAGCGGCCACCGCTTTTGGCAGTCTTTTGAGTGTCCGCCCCTTCTTTCCCTCTCAATACTTGTAAAACTCTTTTTGCATCAGCAGTTTATGCCGCTTTTTTAATTTAAAGTCTGGATTTTTCTTGCTATTTGTCCTAACTTGGTGCGTTAGGGGAAGAATGCACCTAAATTGGCCATGCTGTTGCAGGGCATTTTACTCCGAATGCGGCAAAAATCACGATAAGCAGTTGAAAAACAAGTGATTATTTCTAGTTGGCACGAGCTGTGCTTTATCGGAGTCAATGGAAGCTGCCGCAACGTGCTAGCACATAAAGAAAATTAACGTGGAGAAACACACATGAAAAAAGTTAAAAATCTGCTTACGACAAGTGCTGCTGCAGCGGCTATTGCTCTGAGCGCTGCGCCTGCAGTGGCTGACCTGGAAGCCAGCGCGGCTGTGTCTAACATCTATCTGTTCCGTGGTGTGGACCAGAACGCAGGTGATGGCGCGGTCTCGGCTGATCTGGTGTACAGCAATTCCGGCTTTTATGCGGGTGTCTGGGCGTCCAGTTCAGCGGGCAATGGTGGCGAAATCGATACCTTCGCTGGCTGGAGCGGTTCGTTCGGCGACCTGGGTGTTGATATTGGCTTGCTGAACTATTACTACCCGGGCAACAACCTGATCGACAGCTGGGGTACCGACCTGACCGAAGCCTATCTGGGTTTGTCTTTCGCCGGGGTTGAGCTTTACTACTACGACAACATTGCAGGCAACAACGCCTTCAATGCTTACTCAGACGATGGTTTCACTTACACGACTCTGGGGTACAGCATGGGTCAGTTCTCTGCCTTGGTCGGCTTTGCCGATGGTGAAGAGCCTACAGGTGCTGCGCACGACAATGACTACACTCACCTGGATCTGACTTACGCGTTTAATGACAACCTTAGCTTTACCCTCAGCAAAATTGTCGATATTGATGATGAGCTGATTGGAAATAAGGCGGTCGTGGGCACGGATCCTAAAGGGCTGACGTCTACAGCGTTCGATGACGATGCGCTTTTGGTCGTAACCTACAGCATCCCGCTTAACTAAGTAACACCCCGGCCGACGCCTCCGTCGGCCGGATTTAACCCAACCAGTTTCTAACCGGGCGTGTGTGCTAATCCATACACCGTATAGAGGAGATTTGTCTCATGAAACTGATCACAGCTGTAATCAAGCCATTCAAACTGGATGATGTACGCGAGGCCCTTTCGGATATCGGTGTGCAGGGTATTACTGTCACTGAAGTGAAGGGCTTTGGTCGCCAGAAAGGACACACTGAATTGTACCGCGGTGCAGAGTATGTGGTGGACTTTCTGCCGAAAGTAAAACTGGAAGTTGCTGTTGCCGATAGCTCGGTGGAGCAGACTCTCGAAGCCATCAGCAAATCAGCCAATACCGGAAAAATCGGTGACGGCAAGATTTTTGTTTCATCGCTCGAACAGGTTATCCGTATTCGTACGGGTGAGACCGGCGAGGAAGCAATTTAAAAAGGGGCAAGCTCATTGCCGGTGTTACCGGAATGGATATTCAGTCTTTGGCAGAAGACCGAAACCCTCAACAAGCCTGCGAGGTTTATTAAATCATGGAAAATCAAATCTTTGAACTACAGTATGCGCTGGACACGTTTTATTTTTTGGTCTGCGGCGCACTGGTTATGTGGATGGCCGCTGGCTTCGCCATGCTGGAAGCCGGTCTGGTTCGCTCCAAGAACACCACCGAAATACTGACCAAGAACGTCGCCCTGTACGCGGTTGCCTGCACAATGTACATGATTTGCGGCTACTCGATCATGTACGGCGGCGGTGATTTCACTCTGTTTCTTGATGGCATCGTTGGCGACGGTGTTGCCGGTGCAGAAGAGCCCGCAACCTACGCGCCATCGGCGGACTTTTACTTCCAGGTTGTGTTCGTAGCAACCGCCATGTCTATCGTGTCCGGCGCGGTCGCCGAGCGCATGAAGCTGTGGGCCTTTCTGGCCTTCGCGGTGGTTATGACCGGCGTTATTTACCCGATGGAAGGTGCCTGGACCTGGGGCGGCGAAGCCGTGTTCGGTCTGTACACACTGGGCGATCTGGGTTTCTCTGACTTTGCCGGTTCCGGTATTGTTCATATGGCCGGTGCTGCAGCCGCCCTGGCAGGTGTACTGCTGCTGGGTGCTCGTAAGGGCAAATATGGCAAGAACGGTCAAATCAATGCGATCCCCGGCGCCAACCTGCCGCTCGCAACGCTGGGTACCTTCATCCTGTGGATGGGCTGGTTCGGCTTTAACGGTGGTTCTGTTCTGGCTACGGCCACAGTAGAAAGCGCAAACTCGGTTGCAGTGGTGTTTATGAATACTAATGCCGCAGCTGCCGGCGGCCTGATCGCCGCGCTGATGGTAGCGCGCATCATGTTCGGTAAAGCGGATCTGACCATGGCACTGAACGGCGCGCTGGCGGGCCTGGTAGCGATTACCGCAGAGCCTTCCACGCCAACGGCTTTGCAGGCAACCTTGTTCGGTGCTGCCGGTGGTGTACTGGTTGTATTCGCTATCGTGACGCTCGACAAGCTGAAAATTGATGATCCGGTTGGCGCAATCTCTGTGCACGGTGTGGTGGGCTTGCTCGGTCTGCTGCTGGTGCCGGTCACCAACGACGGCTCAAGCTTCTCTGGTCAGCTGATCGGCGCTGCAACCATCTTTGGTTGGGTGTTTGTAGCCAGCCTGGTGACCTGGGGCATTATCAAGGCCATTATCGGCATCCGCGTCAGCGAAGAAGAAGAGTACGAAGGTGTGGATCTGTCCGAGTGCGGTATGGAAGCCTACCCCGAATTCACCCAGCAATAATCTCCCCCTGCTGGTGAATACCAAAGGCGCCTTCGGGCGCCTTTTTTATTCGGCATCTCTGCTCCGGCGCATGCCCGCCATGGTTGCGGGCGATAGTTGCAAGTCTCTCGCCGCTGGGCTACCTTCATGCCTCTATGCATTCCTGCCACCAAGGAGAACAGGATGAAGCTGATTACTGCCGTGATTAAACCCTTTAAACTGGACGATGTTCGCGCGGCCTTGTCAGATGTTGGCGTACAGGGTATCACCGCAACAGAAGTTAAGGGCTTTGGCCGTCAAAAGGGTCACACCGAGTTATACCGCGGCGCAGAATATGTGGTCGATTTTTTGCCAAAAGTGAAGCTGGAAATTGCCGTGCCTGACGATCAGGTTGAGCGCGTTATCGAGGCTGTTTCCCAATCCGCCAATACCGGCAAGATTGGCGATGGCAAAATATTTGTCAGCGCACTGGAGCAGGTTATTCGAATTCGTACCGGAGAAACCGGCGAAGAAGCTATCTAGGTCTGCCCGCCTCCCCGCCGCATCGGGGAGGCGTCCAACTCCGCAGTAATAACTCCCCTGCTCAATAGAACAAAAAAAACTATTTAGCCCGCAAATTACCTATTGTTTTTTCGCATTTAACAACGATACTTTGGCGCAAAGCCTGTGGTCATTTTTGGTGTTGTAAAAAGCGAGGTTTGCAGCATGGGTACAAGTCGACGGGGTGATTTTGACGAAGCGCTGAACAGCGTGGACGAGCGCTGGGATACAACCGGCGATGACACGCATAACCTGACATCCAGAGAGCGCATTCGCAAACAACTGGATGACGACGTTGCAGCTTTTTTGTCCAAAGGCGGTCAGATACAACATTTGGACACTAGTATGCATGCCGAGAATTACACTGAGCAGGTAGGGGATTCCGACCTGTTCTAATCGGTGTTTAACGACCGCTCAGGCCGTCAATGCGTGCCGGCAGTTCTCGCCAGTGTGAAAAACTGTTGTCATCGGCGGGAACCTTTCCGGTAATGGCGGCCCGCAGGCTGTGCATTCCCAGTGCCCTGGCCGGCGCGATATCGTAGTACGGGTCGTCGCCTATATGCAGGCATTCCTCTGCGCGGCAACGCGCGATCTCCAGCGCTTTTATGAACATATCCGGAGCCGGTTTGCTTACCCCGATATCTTCTGCACGGATCGCCGCCGTGAAGAGTCGACCAACCGGCATGCGCTCAATATCGGCATTGCCGTTGGTGAGCGCAATCAACATATACTGCGCAGCGAGTTGTTCGAGAATTGTCTCTGCATCCTCGAACAGCGTGACACCTTGCCGGGCTTGAATAAAAACACTGAACGCGCTGTTCGCCAGTTGTTCGGCTCGTTCGGCCGACAGGTGCGTCGCGAGAAGTTGCCGCAGGCTTTCCCTGCGCCAGAGGCTGACGTTGTGCTGAAATTCCGGGTGCTGTTCAAACAGCGCCAGCCGGTGGCTGCGGATATCTTCCGGTGATATCTGTGCAAAAAGCTCCGGCTCTTGCTCGCTTAGGTAGTGATAAAAGCTGCCTTCGGCCTCGATCAGCACGGGCTCGACCGGCCACAGTGTATCGTCAAGATCCAGCGTGATTAGCTTTAGCGTCATTCTTTATCTTTACGTCCTTTTCGGTTGGCGCGCGGATGGGCCTTGTCGTAAACCTTGGACAAGTGCTGAAAATCCAGGTGGGTGTAGACTTGGGTGGTCGACAGGTTGGCGTGCCCCAACAGCTCCTGCACTGCCCGCAGATCGCTGCTGGATTCGAGTAGATGGCTGGCAAAGGAGTGACGCAGCATATGAGGATGCACATGCTGATACAGGCCGCGTTCCTGAGCCAGCTTGCGCAATCGTTGCTGAATGCTGCCGCTGCCCAACCGCCTGCCGCGCTGGCTGATAAATAGTGCTTGTTCGCTGCTGTCAGCGCAGTGAAGACTGCGCACCTTTAGCCAGTTGCGTACAGCGATAATTGCCATGCGCCCAATTGGGAGGGTGCGGCTTTTCTGACCCTTGCCGGTAACCGTAACGAGCGCAGCGCCAAACTCTATTGAGCGAACATCCAGTGAAATCAGCTCGGCCAGTCGCAGGCCGGAGGAATAAAACAATTCGGCCATCGCCTGATCGCGCAGCCCCAGCCAGCTGTCGTCTGTGCCACCGAGCATTTGCGCCATATCTTCCGGGCTCAGGGCCTTGGGTAGGCGTTTGGGGGACTTCGGCGCCTGAATACCCACGGCGGGATTGTTATCGCAAAGCTTTTCGCGGTTGAGGAAGGTGAAGAAAGTTCTCAGCGCCGATAGCTGGCGCTGGATAGTGCGACCGCCTGCTCCGCCGCTGCGGCGCTGGCCTACAAACTGGCGAATGGCAGCAACGTCAATCTGGTCGGGGGCGGTAAGCTGTTGAGCATTACAAAAGGCAAGAAACTGATCGAGGTCGCGCCGGTAGCTGCTCAACGTGTGAGGTGATAGCCGCTTTGCCGAGCGCAGATATTCTATAAAACGGTCGGTCAGGGCGGCCAGCGACATACCAGTTACTGCTTGAGCAATCGCGGCAGGCAGCGATTAATAACTTCCGCGATATAGCCTAGAAACAACGTCCCCATGCTGCTTTGAAAGTGCTGCGGGTCGTTGCTGCCAACGGCGATGATGCCGAGCGGGCGGTTGTTATGCAGCGGGACCACGGCAGCCGAACCAATGCTGGCGGCCTGCTCGGCGAACAGAAAATGATTTTCCGTTTCGCGCAGCACGCCACAAATCGCCTTGTTGTTTTTGAGAATACTGCCGATGTGCTTGCCCGCCTCGTCGGCGCTGGTTACACGCAGGCGTGTGTTACTGACGCCGGGATTGCCAAACACAATCAAGCTGGCAGCGTCGACGTCAAAATTCTCGGTTAACGTGCGGCAAAAGGTATCGGCCAGCTCGTCGGCGCGGCGCGCTTCCATCAGGGACAGAATCAGGGCTTTGGTTTTTTCAAATAGCACATCGTTGTGCTGGGCGTTTTCGAGGAGTCCGTTAAGGCGCGTGCGCATTTCCATATTGCGGTCGCGCAATATGCTCACTTGCCGTTCAAGCAGCGATACGGCTTTGCCGGAATCGTGTGACAGGGTTATATCGGCCAGCAAATCTTCGTGCTTGAGAAAGAAACCGGGGTGGTTGCGCAGATAGCGGGCGACGTCGTCTTCGCTCGGGGTGTCCTTGTTTTTATCTTTTACTGAATCCACTGCCGTCTCCGTTCGCGCTTATATTCTAACCTGCCCCTCAAAGACTGTTGTGGCAGGCCCCGTCATGATAACGGGATGGCCCTCTCCCTGCCAGTTCAGTTCCAGCGCGCCGCCGTTGAGTTGAGCCGTCGCCTGATGATCGAGCAAACCCTGTTGCACGCCAACTGCCATGGCCGCACAAGCACCACTGCCGCAGGCCAGGGTTTCGCCGACGCCGCGCTCAAACACACGCAGCCGGAAATGTTGGCGATCAACTACCTCCATAAAGCCGACATTGACGCGATTGGGAAAGCGTTCATGGGCCTCCAGCAGTGGCCCCAGTGTTTCTACCGGCGCGGTGTCGGTGCTGGCTACCTGCAGCACAACATGCGGATTGCCCATGGAGACGGCGCCGACGCTCAGCGTCTGGCCCGCCACGTCCAGCGCGTATTCGCTGGCCCGGGTGTCGGCAATAAAGGGGATATCCGGCGGATTGAAGCGCGGTGCGCCCATATCGACTTTCACCCGCCGCTGCTCGTCAATCTCCAGCGTGATAACGCCGCTGCAAGTTTCCACACGAATGGGGTTGTTGCCAGTCAGTTTGCGGTCGCGTACAAAGCGCGCGAAGCAGCGCGCACCGTTGCCGCACTGTTCAACTTCGCTGCCTTCAGCGTTAAAAATACGGTAGCGAAAGTCAACGTCCGGGCGGGTAGGCGGTTCGACCACTAATAGCTGGTCGCAACCAATGCCGAAATGGCGGTCCGCAAGTTTGCGCACATGGTGTGCTTTCAGGTTGAAGCGCTGGGTGATGAGGTCAATGACCACAAAGTCATTGCCCAGCCCGTGCATTTTGGCAAATTTCAAAAGCATATTCGGCACCTTGCGCCTCGCCGTTGGCGCAGTCAGGGTGATGCCGGCCGCTGCGCTCAGGGGAGCAGCTGTTCGCCTTGCATCAGGTCGGCGAGTGATTCGCGGGCACGGATCAGGTGAACCTGATCGCCATCAACCATGACTTCTGCCGCGCGTCCCCGGCTATTGTAGTTGGAACTCATGGTAAATCCATAGGCACCGGCTGACGCGAGCGTCAGATGGTCGCCTTCAGCGAGGTTGAGGCTGCGTTCCTTGGCCAGAAAATCGCCGGTTTCGCAGACCGGGCCTACAATATCGTAGGTTTTGCCTGCGCCATCCCGCGGAGTCACCGGCAAAACTTCCATCCACGCGCTATAGAGTGACGGCCGCAACATATCGTTCATCGCGGCATCCACGACTGCAAAGTTCTTGTGCTCGGTGTGTTTAAGGTACTCGACCTGCATCAGCAGCAAGCCCGCATTGGCCACCAGCGAACGCCCCGGCTCAAACAGCAGTTTGAGTTCGCGACTGCCGAGCCGCTCGCGCACAGCACCGATATAGGCCGCGGGCGTCGGCGGAACCTCGTCGCGGTACTTCACGCCGAGGCCGCCGCCGAGATCCAGATGGCGAATGACGATGCCTTCGGCGGCCAAATCATCAATCAGCAGCAGCAGGCGATCCAGTGCATCCAGAAAGGGGCTGATATCCGTTAGCTGCGAGCCGATGTGGCAGTCTACACCCACAATGTCGATATGGCTCAGCTCGCTGGCGCGACGGTAAACGGCTGGCGCTTCGTCGATGTTAATGCCGAACTTGTTGTCGCGCAGGCCGGTGGAAATATAGGGGTGGGTCTGGGCATCGACGTCGGGGTTAACGCGAATCGACACCGGCGCGCGTATATCCAGATCAGCCGCGACAGTGTTCAGACGCTCAAGTTCGGATGACGACTCGACATTGAAGCAGCCGATGCGCGCCTCAAGGGCGGTTTTCATTTCAGCGGCGGTTTTGCCCACGCCCGAAAAGACAATACGTTCGGGTTTGCCGCCGGCGGCCAGCACCCGCGCCAGCTCTCCCTCGGAAACAATGTCGAAACCTGCGTCAAGCCGGGCCAGTACATTGAGTACAGCGATATTGGAGTTGGCCTTTACCGCGTAGCAAACCTGATGTTGCATACCTTCGAGCGCGCGGGTGTAATCCAGGTAGGCATTCTCGATAAAGCGTCTGGAATACACATAAGTTGGACTGCCAAAAGACTTCGCGATACCAGCCAAGGCAACGGATTCAGCGAACAGTTCGCCGTTCTGATAGTGAAAAACGGCACTCATGGTTCGCGGCTCTCCTGATTCGCTGTGCTTTCGGTGCTATTGTCCTGTGTCGGTGACTCGTCAGGCAGGCGCAAGGGGCCTTTCTGGCCGCAGGCGGTCAGAATGAGCAGGATGGCGCCGATAGCCAGAGTTCGCAGGGGCATGATGGAATCCGAAAGCGTAAAAGCCCGACATTATAGCGATGTGGGGCGCTAAAACCTATGGCGAGCGGGCTGCCGCCCGCATGCGATGTGTATTAGCTGCTCAGGCCGAGAATGACTTCTACTTCAACCTTGGCGCCTTTGGGTAGTGCTGCAACCTGCACGCAGGCGCGGGCCGGGTAGGGCTGGGAGAAATGCTTTGCCATCACCTCGTTCACCGACACAAAATCGTTCAGGTCGGTGAGGGAGATGTTCACCTTGAGCGCGTCGTCGAGACTGCCGCCAGCGGCGGCGGCGACCGCAGCAAGATTTTTAAAGACTTGCTCTGCCTGTTCGGCGGCGCTGTCGCCCACCATCGTCATGGTGGCCGGGTCGAGCGGAATCTGGCCGGACAGAAACACGGTATCGCCAAATTTCACAGCCTGGGAGTAGGGGCCGATCGCCTGGGGGGCATCGGTGGTTTGAATAATTGATTTAGTGGGCATAACTCGGAACCTGTCAGTCGCAATGCGCGCATCTTAGCAGAATAATAGGCTTTTGCTGATCGACCTGTTCCAGCCGTTTTGGCTCAGGCTCACACACCGGGAATTCCACCAGAAGGTAACACCATAATGACAAGTTCACTGCGATTGAATATGACGGGCGCCGAGAGCGACCCCATGCTGCGGGCAAAGCGTTATCAGGCCGCCATTGCCATGGCCGACTTCGCCGATAAAAACGGCTTTGCCTATATCAATGTCGAGGAGCACCACTGCGCACAAAATGGCTGGCTGCCTTCACCCCTGACCATGGCGGCGGCCATTGCTGCGCGCACCGAGAAGGCCGGTATCGGCATTATGGCGTTGCTGGTGTCGCTCTATGACCCGGTTCGGCTCGCCGAAGATATCGCCGTTGTGGATTTGCTCAGCAACGGCAGGCTCAGCTTTATTGCGGGCCTGGGTTATCGGGAAATCGAGTTTCACGCCCTCGACAAACCCTTTGCTACGCGCGGCGAGTGGATGGACCATGTGCTCGACACCCTGCTCAAGGCCTGGGGCGACGAGCCCTTTGAGTATCGTGGTGAAATGATCAATGTCACGCCCAAGCCCTTCACCCGGCCTCATCCGATGTTTCTGGTGGGTGGTATGAGTAAGGTGGCGGCACGGCGCGCAGCGCGTTTTGGCTTGCCCTTCTCGCCGCCGGCCTACGATGCAGGGCTCGAAGCTTACTACTATGAGCAGCTCAAGGTGCATGGCAAGAAAAGTTTTATGGTGGCTCCGCCGGCGGATTTTTCGCTGCTGTTTGTCGATGAAGACCCCGAGCGCGCCTGGGCGGAAATCGGCCACCACTTTCTCAACGAAGTGCAGGAATACAACAGCTGGAAGCGCGCCGGGTTGGCAAGGCCGATGGAAATGCCCAGCGCCAGTGTTGAAGAGATCAGAGCCAGCGGTCGCTACGAAATTCTGGCGCCTGATGAGCTTAGGCAGCGGCGTAAAAATAACCCCGAGCGCAATCAGGTGTTGCATCCGCTGGTCGGCGGTATGCCGCTGGAACGAGCCTGGAAATGTCTCGAGCTTTACTGTGAAACCGGCTAAGGCTGACTGTTACTTGCGATGGCGGGCGTGTATGGTGGGCACTCCCGCGTAGCAATAGCGTGCACAGGCTGCGTACCGCTCGTCCGAGAGGTTATTGCCATGACTGCACGAATTCGCTACCAGACCATCGAAGTCGGTGAGCTGGATATTCATCTGAAAACCCTCCGCGACCGGCAGCAATATGCCGATGTCCACGGCGTTGCCGCGAAGCTGGGTATCAGCGATGCGCTGTGGCCGATTTTTGGTGTGGTCTGGGAGTCCAGCGAAATGCTGGCCCAGCTTATGCTGGACGAGGATATTCAGGGCAGGCGGATTCTGGAGGTCGGGTGCGGTATGGCTCTGGCCAGCCACGTGCTCAACCATCGCAACGCAGATATCACCGCCACCGACTATCACCCCGAAGTGGAATCATTTCTGTTTGAAAATGTGCGGCTAAACGCCGGGCGCAGTATTCCCTATATCCGCACCGGCTGGACCGACGCGCTAAGCGAACTCGGCACTTTTGATCTGATTGTCGGCAGCGATTTGCTCTATGAGCAGGGCCATGCCAGACAACTGGCGGAGTTTATCTGTCAGCACTCCAAACCGGTCTGCGAGGTTGTTCTGATCGATCCCGGTCGGGGGCATCATGCGCATTTCAGCAAAAACATGGTGGCCTTGGGTTATAGTCTCCAGCAAACCAAAGCGATACCCAAAGCCGATACCCTGCCTGGCTACAGCGGGCAAATTTTGCGTTACACCCGGTGAGGTCGACGTTCCTTGCGCTGTCCGCCGAGATAATTATGCGTCAGAGGCCTGAATTTCTCCCAACAGACTTAGTAGGCTAAGGACACGGTTGCGTTTTATTGGTGACAAGGCGTCTGGGTGCGGTTTCGAATACTTCCCGACATCATTGTCAAAGTACTGAAAAGACTTAACAGCATCGGGATACAGCGCAAGTTGCTGAAGGATTCTTGCGCCGATACTGATATCCTTGCCCGACGTTCCAAACCCCTCCTTCACCATTTTGCTTCCCAGCATCGAGCCGGGATTTACTGCAACGATAGCCTGTGTCGGCAATAACTCGATGGCTGAGGGATCCATCGTCCACATCGTCAACGCCAACTTGCTTTGCGCATAGGCATTAAAATCATCAGCAATTCTGGTTTCTCCTCTCATTGCAGGCAGGTCAACCGGCGCTTGAGCAGCAGAGGACAGATTGATTAATCGTGCATCGTCGGCAAATACCGGTCGCAATTCCCGGGTCAGCACCCAAGGGGCTACAGTGTTGACCATGAAGCGTACGTCGATACCGTTGCTTGCCACGGTATTCGGTGTTTTGAAGATTCCTGCGTTGTTGATCAAAACGTCGATATTGTCGACGTGTGCGATGACATCGGATGCTAGGCGGTAAACATCAGCCAGCTCTGAGAGGTCTGCCAGAAAAAACGTCGTTTGGCTGGCGTAGCCTAGATCAGTAAGGTACTCATTGATCGCGTGCAATTTTTCCCGATTACGTCCATGCATCAATACACGATGTCCCGACTTTAGCAGGGCTTTCGCCGTCTCCAGACCTATCCCATCGGTTGAGCCTGTGATCAAAAGGGTTTTTTTCATAGCGCTATTCCTGGCAGTTGGCAAGGTGTTTCTCAACCGAGGGTTTCTCCTTCATCACACGCGATGATGGTTGGTATCAGAATCCATTTAGCACAATTTTGCCCATGGCATTGCCGCTTGCGAGATGTCGATAAGCCTCGCCTGCGTCAGTTACCGAGAAGTGGCGATTGTCCAGCAGTGGCGTGTAGTGACCCTGGTCTGTCAGTGAAGCGATCTGGCTGAGAATTTTCTGGTGCGCCTCGCGATGATGGTTGTGCAGCATGGGAATCAGCATAAATACCACATGAAGCGACAAGCCCCGAAAGTGGGCTGTGCTGAGATCTATATTCAACAGTGAGGTCGTGGTGACCACGTGGCCATTTAACGCGGCCGCCTCGAAGGAATTTAGCATGTTGGCGTTGCCGACGGTGTCGTACACCACATCAAACCCTGCGCCAGCGGTGTACTGCTCTACATAGTCAGCGACCGCCTGTGTACGATAGTTGATGGGTGTGGCTCCCATCGATTTGATTGCCGCGAGTGCTGCATTATTTCCGCCTGTTGCATATACGTCAGCGCCGCGAGCCACAGCCAGCTGCACGGCAAGGTGGCCAACTCCGCCACTGCCACCGTGTATAAGAATACGCTGACCGGCTTTCACACCGGCGCGATGCAATCCTTCAAAGGCGGTAATGCCTGTCAGAGGAATGGCAGCAGCTTCTCGCAGGGAAAGCGATTTTGGCTTGTGAGCGATCAGGCGTGCGTCTGCCGAAATATACTCGGCCAAAGTTCCGGGCAGATCCGCCAGCCCACCGGCACAGCCATAGACTTCGTCGCCCTGTTTGAAGTTTTCAACCTCAGCACCAACGGCTTCAATGGTTCCCGCGAAGTCCATCCCGAGAATGGCAGGCAGCTCCGGTGACAGCGGCAGGCCATTACCCGCTGAGCGTATCATCGTATCCACGGTGTTAACGCTAGTCGCGGCAATACGTACGAGTACCTGCCCGGCGTCTGGCTCCGGGGTTTGAACCTCTATCTGCTCAAAGTTGGCGTCGGGGCCATATTGCGTCAATACCATCGCTTGCATGAGGGTTTCCTATGATTGGTGTGCGATGAAGACACTGTACTTTTATTACCTTATCGATAGAATCTAGCAAATTATGAGTTCATTGTTCGGATTATTTATATAATGAGCCCTTTATCCCTGCGTCTATTTATTCGCATCAGCGAATTGGGCTCAATTACCTCGGCGGCCGCTGACCTAGGGCTTTCTCCGGCGAGCGCGAGCACCCGACTGAGCAAATTGGAGGAGTCGCTGGGAGCCCGACTGTTTCACCGAACCACCCGCGAAGTCACATTAACTGCAGATGGCGCAGAATTTCTGCCCTATGCGCAGGAAGCGCTGGAGCTACTCGAAACCGGGGTGGCAATGATCACCGGAAAAACCGAGCGGGCGCGCGGACTACTGCGCATATCCATGCCGGGCTCATTTGGCCGGATGTATATCGTCCCGGCTTTGGAGCAATTTTGCGCTCGCTATCCGGATATCTCGCTCGACCTGCGACTCTCGGATGAGGTGCAGGACATTGTGAAGGGCGCTTTTGACCTAGTGATACGTAATGCGCCGCTAGAGGATAGCGGCTTGGTCGCGCGCAAGCTGGCCAACGATCGGCGAATCCTCGTAGCCTCACCGAACTACCTAGAAAACTACGGCCACCCTGAATCCCCGGAAGAGCTTGTCAATCATCGTCAGGTGACCTTTCCCGGTGATTCGCAATGGTCTTTTGAAAATCACCCGAGCATACGGGTTACACCGTCAACAGCAGTAAATGATGGGGAGGCTATGCGATTGCTGCTGGAAAGTGGAGCGGGAATTGGCGTGAAATCACTTTGGAACGCCCGCGGGAGTTTGCAAGCAGGCAGCCTCGTGCATATCTTGCCCGAGTTCCCCTTGATGACTCGCTCGGCCATCTGGGCGGTACACCCTAGTGGGCGAATTTTGGCGCCCAAAGTCAGGGTGATGATTGATTTTCTGGTGACGCTATTTTCGCCTCTTGCGCCTTGGGAGACCGGCTGAATTCAGTCGGCCTGCTGATATCCCCTTACCATCTTTGATTAGTGCAAATAATAAAGGCCGCGAATAAGCGGCCTTCAGGATTATCACTACTGACAAAATGTCGATCTCTGGTGAAAATTGCCGTCTTAGGCCAGGCTGTCCTCGGCAACAAAGTAATGCGGGTCCTCAATCACATTCACTTCCACCAGCGAACCTGCCTTGCGCAACAGCTTTTTGCATTCGGGGCTCAGGTGCACCAGATGCAGGGTTTTGCCCGCATTGAGGTAGCGCTCGGCCAGTGAGTCAATGGCCTCCAGCCCGGAGTGATCGGCCACGCGGGAGCGGGCAAAGTCGATAACCACATCGTTGTTGTCCTGCTGCGGGTCAAAGTGCTCCAGAAAGGAGGTCACCGAGCCGAAAAACAGTGGCCCGATAACCGCATAAACCGTTGAGCCCTTGTGATCCTCGCGCGCTTCTATGCGAATGTGTTTGGCGTTTTCCCAGGCGAACACCAGCGCCGACACAATAACGCCGACGACGACGGCAACGGCGAGATCGGTGGCCACCGTCACGCCCGATACCAGCACCAGCACCATGGCATCTTTCTTGGGCACCTTGCGAATAATACGAAAGCTGCTCCACTCAAAAGTGCCAATCACCACAATAAACATTACGCCAATCAGGGCGGCTAAGGGAATCTGTTCGATCAGTGGCGAGGCCACCAGAATAAACAGCAAAAGAAACAGCGCTGCACTGATGCCGCTCAGGCGACCGCGGCCCCCGGAGTTCACATTGATCATGCTCTGGCCGATCATGGCGCAGCCGCCCATGCCGCCAAAAAATCCGGTCACGGTATTGGCAACACCTTGCCCGATGCACTCCTTGTTGCCGCGACCGCGGGTCTCGGTAATTTCATCCACCAGTCGCAGGGTCAATAGCGATTCAATCAGGCCGATCGCCGCGAGAATGACCGCGTAGGGGAAAATAATCGCCAGCGTTTCGAAATTGATCGGCACCATCGGGATATGAAAAGACGGCAGGCCGCCAGCGATGGAGGCAATGTCACCGACCACGCGGGTATCGAGCTGCAGGCCGATAACCAGCAGGCTGACCACAACAATGGCGGCCAGCGACGAGGGCACCGCCTTGGTTAATTTGGGCAGAAAATGGATGATGCACATGGTCAGAAAGACCAGCCCTAACAGTAGATTCATTTCGCGGCCTTCCAGCCAGGCAATATCAATCACCGAGCCTTCCAGAAAGGTGCCGCTTAGCCAGCCGGGCTCGCCCGCCACACCAAACTGGCTGAGCTGGGCAAGAAAAATCACAATGGCGAGGCCGTTAACAAAGCCCAGCATCACCGGGTGCGGCACCATGCGAATAAATTTGCCGAGCTTAAACACCCCCGCCAGAATCTGCAGAATGCCCATCAAAACCACGGTGGCAAACAGATATTCGACCCCGTGCGTGGCAACGAGGCTAACCATGACCACCGCCAGTGCACCGGTTGCCCCGGAGATCATGCCCGGTCGCCCGCCGATACAGGCGGTAATCAGCCCCACCATAAAGGCGGCATACAAGCCGACCAGCGGTTCAACGCCGGCCACAAAAGAAAAGGCAACCGCTTCAGGCACCAATGCAAGCGCCACGGTCAGGCCCGAGAGCAGGTCATTTTTGGCACTGCCTACCCGGCTGGGGTGAATTTCAAACATGAAAAGCCCATTTTTTTACGATAGAACGGCCCGCAACGCGTGCGGAGGGAGTAACCTGTCGGCGGGAGTCGTTGTTATTACGGCGAGAGGAGAGGGCGCATTCTACGGAAATCACCCCTCCAATACAATTCAGCAGATCCGAGGGGAGCAAGGCCATATGGCAGAAATCAATTTCAGCGACGACGAGAAAGCGGTGATTGCCCGCAAGATCCAACTGTATTTTTCTGAAGAGCTGGATCAGGACATCGGCCGTTTTGACGCTGAATTTCTGCTCGACTTTTTCGCGGAGGAAATTGGTCCCTTTTTCTACAATCGCGGTGTTTACGATGCACAGGCTGTGCTCGAGAGTCGTTTTGAAGAGATGAAAGACAGCCTCTACGAGATTGAAAAGCCAGTAAACACTGTGCGATAAAGAGCCTGCACCCAAGATCCCCGACCGGCAAGGCGACAAACGGACATGGCGCGAAGCTACCAGATTACCGAAACCTATTTTGTACTGGCCAACCGGCATGCCCGGCGAGGCCTTGTTCGCTGGCTGGTGGTGGCGATGGTGTTGGTGCTTGCCCTGTTTCCGGCGCTGCACGGCTTCAGTGGCGAGAGTGTCGCTGCCAGCGCTGTGGTAGCGCTATTCCTGGCCCTGTTTCTGTGGCGAATTTTGCCTGCCCTGCATACCTGGGCACTGCGCCGCACCTATCGCAAAAACCCTTTATTGCAGCGCGAGCAGAGCGTTGAAATGCTGCCTGCTGGCGTTGTGCTGCGCTCCAGCAACGGCGAGGCCCGTTACCATTTTGGCGAACTGAAAAAAGTTGAACTGATGGATGACCTGGTGCTGGTCTACCCGACAACGACCCTGTTCCATATCATTCCGGCCACCCTGCTTAACGATTTTGAACTGGCGCAGTTTCGGGCGCTGAGTTGAGCGGCGCCCGCAGCAGGGGTATCAGGCTGACCGCCACCGCGATAAAGACCAGAATCACCAGCAGCGCCTGGTTGTAGCTACCGTCTCGTTCATACACCCAGCTCACAAAGGGTGCGCAGGCGACGATGAGTGGCACCAGCAGCGGGTTCATCATGCCCATGACCAGCGAAAACAGGCGGCGGCCAAAAAACAATCCGACCAGCGAGCCCCAGACCGGAATGGCCCCACCCGACGACAAACCGATCATGGCTGCGGCCACTAACAGGCGGTTGAAATCGGGGGCGCCCCAGAGAATGGTGCAGGCGAGTGCGAGTGCCATCAGTGGCAACAGCAGGGCGAGCCTGGCGCCCAGGCGATCCGCCGAAAAACCCACCGCCAGTTTGCCGATGACGCCGAAAAAAGCCGCCACCGACATCAGCAGTGAAGCCGTTTTCGGATCAACGCCCTGATCGATGGCCATGGGGATCAGGTTCACCGTGAGGCCGTTGAAGCCGGCGAAGCAAATGCTGATGCAGGCGGTGATCAACCAGAAATAGCGGCTGGACAGCACCTGTCGCCAGCTGTCGGCGCCTGAACCCGAGGCGACTTCCTCCGGCATGTCGGCGCTGCCGTCCACGTTCAGGCCCAGATCCTCGGGTTTGTTGCGATACCACAGCCAGATGGCGGGCAGACTCAGGGCCACCAGCCCGGACAAGGCGCCGCAGGCGACGCGCCAGCCGTAGTCGACAATCAGCCAGCTCACCAAAGGCGGCAGGCTGAAGGTGCCGAGCGACATGCCGATAGCGGCAAAGCCCAGTGCCTTGCCGCGCTGGGCCACAAACCAGTTTGAGACCGAGGTATTGGCGGCCAGCGTGCCGAACAGGCAGTTGCCGGCGCTCCAGCACAGGGCGTAAATCATCGAGATCTGCCACAGGGCCTGTACTTGCGTCATGGCGAGAAAACCGGCGGACAGCATGACGCCACCGGCCATGATCAGATGTTTGGGGCTGTAGCGGCTGAGCCAGTAGCCCGCCAGCGGTGACAGCAGGCCGGAGGCAATCATGGCCACGCTGGCCGTTGCGATCAGTACCTGCGCCCGCGACGCACTGAAGCTGTCGCTGAAGGGCACCGCGAAGACGCCGAACAGGGCATTGATGCCGCCACTGGCCAACGCCTGCATCATAAAGGCGAGGCCGACGATGACCCAGCCGTAGTAAAGGCCGCCTGATGTCCTGAGCGCTGCTGGCATACATCGATTCCGACAAATCAAAGGGCAACAGTAACAGAGCGTTAACCCGAAGGGAGGTGACGATCCGGTAAGATGCGTTGCAAGAATTCTCCACGCCCGTTTAAATGGGCTCGACCAAGCCAAGGAATCTGAACATGGTTGAATACGATTATGTGAAAACCAAACGCGCGGATGTCAAAGCCATCCCCCAGGACAATTTCAAAACCATCAAGTGGTTTATGAAATGGATTACCGCCGCCAACGTCTGGGTCTTTAAAAAATCCAAAGGCAGACTCTGGAAAACCTTTCCGGGTGGCGCAGAAATTTGTGTGGTCGGTATGAAGGGCGCCAAAAGCGGCCAGTGGCGCGAAGTGGCACTGATACACCTGCCCGAAGGAGAGAACGCCTACCTGGTAGCCTCTCAGGGCGGCATGGAACGCAATCCGGTGTGGTATTACAACATTGCCGCCAACCCTGATATCACCATGATGTACGGAGGTAAAACCCGCAAGCTGCGCGCGCGCCAGATCAGTGATGAAGAAAAGGCCGCGGCCTGGCCCCACCTGCTGTCGATCTACCCTGATTTTGACGAATATCAGGCGCGCACGGATCGCAATATCCCGGTATTTTTGTGCGAGCCTTGTGAGTGGTAGGTGCTTGCCCGCAGCGCTGAGTTCATCGGCCTGCGGGGCAAATCAGTTGCGGGCCGGAAAAGGCGCCCCGTTTTATTGATTGGCTTCGAGCATCGCAGCCATTTTATCTTTTACCAGCAAGATCGCCTTTAGCGGGCGGAGCAAGACTTTGAATTCGGTGATCTGGCCGGCTTCATTCCAGCTAATAATGTCGATGCCATTTATTTTTATACCGTCGATTTCGGTTTCGAACTCCAGCATGGCATCACGCTCGCCAATAATTTCGCGAACGTAGCGAAAGTCGTTGTTAAACAAAACCAGGAATGCCGCGCCGAGATAGAGCCGGGTTATTGCCTTGCCCTCTTGCGGAGTGTGTACAACCGGCGAATAAAATACGGCGTGGTCGGCTAACAGGGAGTCCAGATCCGCCGCGTTGCCGGACTGTACCATGGCGTGCCAGCGGTCGATTACTTCAGCCATTGTTCTCGCTCCTTTGTGGTTTGCGTCTGTGGTGTGTCGTCGTTTAGTTGCGGATGAAACAGTGTCGCAAGCATCATGAGCCTGCTCCTTCGCACGAAATTGTGGTGGACAGGCAGTGAGACTCACCCGGCAACAGCGCAACGCGATTATGGTCGGCATTGGCTGTTTCCACGCAAACCATCTGCCGGTAAGCGCCGGCGGGAATATCGCCCAGGCGCGCGGCTTTTTCTACCCAGGGATTCCAGACAACCGTTGAGCGGCTGCCGCCTTTGCCGATGCGAATGCAGTGGTCACGGGTCGGGTCATGAATGACAACATCGGCGCCGGTATCGTGATACACGCGATCAAGTTCGCTGTGAAAGCGTATTGGCCCGCATTGCCGGCAAATCCGGTCGCCGTTTACGGCGTCGCGAAACAGCGTGTCGTCCAAACCCTCGATGCGGATAGCGCCTATGTCCGATACGGTGAAGTAAGTGTGCAAGGCGGCGCTGATTTGCACCGGTGCGCTACCGCTATTTGTGGTCGTGAGTGCCAGCTCAAGCGCAGGGCCAACGATGACGGTCAGGGTGAGTTCTGTCGGGCTGGCCCACAGTGTGGCGGCATCTTCTGTGGACGGAAGTGAAAAATCCAGACGCGTGCAATGATCGTCACCGCTTACCTGATCCAGTCGCCAGTGGCGATGGCGGGCAAAACCGTGTGCCGGCATATCGGTATTGTCGGGGTGAGGGCCAAACCACGGCCAGCACAAGGGAATGCCGCCGCGAATTGAGCGGCCTTGCGCAAACCGGGCATCGGCGCTCAGCCATAGCAGCTCGTGCTTACCCTGTGGTTGAAACCCTAAAACCTGGGCGCCGTACAGGGAGATGCTGGCAGAACTCCGGGCGTTGCGGATGTTCAACACGGGAAAGTCGGGTGACAGCGTATCGATGCCTACCTGCTTGGCGCAGCTGGCAATGGTCGCCTGCAATGCTGACAGGTCTTGTGGGGGCACTGTCCGGCCTCTTACATAGTGTGGCCGGACAGTGTTACAGATTCCCGCTGCCGCGGGAATACGTTAAAAGAGCTTGCGTAACTCTATGCCGAAACGGCGCGGGTCGCCGTAGGTCTGGAAGAAGGTGGCAGTGGAATCTGCAACGGCTGCTATGCCGATGTCGTAACGCTTGTCGAGCGCATTTTTAACGTAGCCGGCGATGGTGGTGTCACCGTTGGCGTTTTGCCAGGTCAAGCGAAGGTCCACCACGCTGTAGGCAGCCTGCCCTGCGTTGTCCGGGTTTTCTTCGTAGATTGTGTGCGCGCCGTCATCCAGGCCGTAATAGACATCACTTTTGTAGCTGTAATCGAGGCGCGGGGTGAACAGCCCGATATCGGTATCCATCGCGTACTGAATGCCGAAAGCAAAGGTGGTTTCCGGCGACACGGGGAAAGTCTCGTCGCTGCGATCAATAAAGGTGGGGTTGCTGAGCGCGGCCTGCAGCAGGTCGTTGTCGCCAAAATCAGAAAAGCTGTAGTCGTTATTGCTTGCCGAAAGGTTGATCATCATACCGGGGCTGGGCATCCACTGGAGTTCCAGTTCGGCGCCCTTGATTCTTGAGCTACCGGCATTCTGATAAATCACCACCAGGTTGTTGTTAGTGTCGGTATCAACCTGGATCAATTGCTGGTTGTCGAAGTCCATGTCATAGAACGCCATGTTGAAACGCATCGAGCGATCAAAGGCTTCAAGTTTGAAGCCAACTTCGCGGTTCTCGACTTCTTCCGGTTCAACTTGCGCGAGGCCATCCACGCCCTTGGGTTCGAAGAAGCCCGACTTGAAACCGCTGCTCCAGGTGCCGTATACCATCAGGCTGTCGACATTGTCGGGCAGCGATTCAAACTGGTATGACAGTGATGCCATGGGGGTAATCTTCTCAAATACGCGATCCTTGCTGTCAGTGCGCAGGGGCTCCGCGGCTTCGGGAAAATCGTGCAGACCATCGCCGTCAGCATCGGGGAACAGGCTCATTGCCAGCCCGACCGGGTCCTGCAACCAGGTGCCGAAAAAGGGATTAAAGCCCTGCACAGCGGGGCCAAAGCCAAGGCCGGAGGTAAACAGTCTTTGTCCTACGGCTTCGCGGTCCGTGCCGCGCACGACCAGATCCGAACGGCGGGTTTCTTCCGTCCAGCGAATACCGAACGTGAGCTCCAGTTGCTCGGTGGCGTTCCACGACGTTTGCAGAAAGGCGGCGAGGGTTTCGTTTTCAAGGTCAAAGGCCGAGTGCAGTATCGGGTCGACCAGTATGCCAACAACCGGGCTGGTGCCCAGCGGTGTGAGCGGCTGGCTTGGCCGGTTGCCCGCAGCTATTGCGGCCAGCGAAGCTGCGTCCAGACCGTTGAGCGAGTTGATCAGGGTAAATATCTCGGTGTTGGTTTCGCGCATGCCAAACAGGCCGCCGGTATAGGTCACGGCGCCGTCGAACATCGTGCCGTTGAGCTGCAATTCCAGGCTGTAGGAGCTGCGTTCGCCGTCACCGGTGTTATAGGACTCATTGAAGTTGGCTGGGCCGCCATCCTGATCGCTGCTGATCAGCGGGCCCTTGGTTTCGTCGCGGGCGCCGCCGATGATTTTCATCGACAGGGTATCGCTGAGTTCCCAATCGACAGTGGCGGCGAGCAGATAGGTGTCCAGCTTGCGATCCATCAGATTGTTGGGGCCCATATTACTCTTCAGGTCACCGAGCCGTTCGCGTGAGTTACTGGCGCAATTTTCCTTGTAGGCGGTGGGGTTGCTGGCGTCAGTGTCGCCGGGCCACATCAGGTAGAGGCCGCGATCAAGCACCGCATTTTCATTGTTGATAGGGGTGCAATAGGAGCCGGGCAAACGCTCGTCTATTTTGCCCACGTAGAGCAGGGTATCGACCAGCACCGAGCTGCTCGCTTCCCAGCGCAACTGGCCCAGAAACGACATTCTGCCCTTGGAGGTGTTGGTTTCGTTCTGGGAGTCGTCCTCAAAAAAGCCGTCATCCTTCAGGTAATTGAAGGCGGCGCGGGCGAACAGGGTGTCGGTAATCGGGGTGTTGTAGGCGCCGCGCACCTGATGGCGGCCGTAATTGCCCAGCGAACCGAATATATAGCCTTCGCGCTCATCCTTGGGCTTTTCCAGCGTAAGCACCATGGCGCCGCCGGTGGTGTTCTTGCCGAACAGCGTTCCCTGTGGTCCGCGCAGCACCTGAATGTTTTCAACGTCGACGGTATCAAGCAGGTGGCCGTCGGCGCGTGGCAAAAAGATATTGTCCAGATACACACCCACGGTTGGGTCGACCCGCGCGAACGCCGAGCGCTGACCAATGCCGCGAATATAAATCAGATTGGACACGCTCTCGGTGATCTCGACACTGGGGATGCTTTTGGTCAGCTCGCCAATGTTGATAATGCCGCGTTCCTGCAACTCGGCGCCGCTCAATGCCGTTACGGCTATTGGAGTTTCCTGCAGGGATTCCCGTCGGCGCCGGGCGGTTACCAGCACTTCTTCCAGGCTGGAGCTGACTTTCTTGCCGCTGCTGGCGGCGGGGGTTTCAGTTTGGCCGAAAGCGTGAGAAGACAGGACGGCGGCGCTCAACATGCCGCCGGCAACCAGCATAATGCGTGGGGATAGCGTAGTTTTCATGTAGCCCTCAATTTTATTATTGGTTATGAGCTTGTATTTAATATGCGGGTATTACTCCTGCTATGCAATAGTGCTGGTTGTTTTTTGTCCAGGGGCGCTTTTGCAGTTCCGCGAGCAAACACTGTGATCGCTCAGGCAGCAATGCACATCACTCAAATGGGTGGGCTACCGAAGGCACGTTATTTCGGGGGCTGCTATAGCGGAAAATAGCATTTTCCGCTTGAAGACAGCTCTTAGCCGAACACGCTCGCCATGGCCCCAAGCTCGCGTTCAATATCGGGGCCCAGCGGCATATACAGAATCTCGGTTACACCGGCCTCCTCCAGTTCCGCCGCTTTGTGCCCGAGTTCGGCGGCTGTGCCGGTAAAGGTCAGCGGCGCCATACCGGCTACGTCCAGATGCGGGCGATCGTGATCGTTCACACCCACGCAGTGCTCCTGATGCAGGTGCAGATGCTGCTCGTCGGCGGGGAACTGTTCGATCATGGCGCGCCAGGCAGCGCCGTTGGGAAAACCGTCCACGCCTTCACCCATGGCTTCATAGGCGCCGTGGTAAAAGGTGGCAACGGCGGGGCCAAGGGCTTCAAACACGCGAGGGCTGTCCAGCGCCTCGCCCTCATCCAGTACGGTGCCCGGTTGCAGCAGCGCGCTCCAGCCAAAGCCGGCAATGGGTGCCTGCACGCTCATCACACCGTCGCCGAGCTCGTTGGCCACTTCAATGCCCTTGGGGCCATTGGCGGCAACAATAATCGGGGTTTTCAGTGGCAGTGGCGCCGACATGCCTGCCGGGTGCATCAGCCGGGTTTTGGCGCCGTCGAGGGTAATGGTTTCGCCGTTCAGCAGTGCTTTTAACTGTCGAATATAGTCAGCGGTACTGGCCCAGCTCAGTGGCCCCTTGCCGAACAGACGGCGGGCGGTAAAGCCGGTGCCGATGGCCACCGCCAGACGCCCCGGTGCCTGCGCTTCAATGCCGCAAATGGCGGCGGCGTTGACCATCACATGGCGGGTGGAGGGCACCAGCACCGCTACACCCAGGCCAATGGTAGAGGTGTTGGCCGCCACCTGTGACAGCGCCACCCAGGGGTCTGAGTACAGGGCCGGAGAATCGCCGACCCAGACCCGTTCGTAACCGAGGGATTCTGCCAGTCGAGCTTGTTTGACGAGGTTAACGCTGGGGGGCAGTGAGCAACTGAGTTTCATGGGGGCGGCCTTATAGTAAGAACGTAGATGCCGGCAACGAGTGCCTTATGCGGGCCTACGGACGGGGTAGGCCGGAATAAGCGCCAGCGTTTCAGGCAGCGGTTATTGACTGCCTGCAATTATTGCAGCTCGCCGCCGTTGTACCCTCACAATCCGTTAATGTTCCGGGTGCTCAGTTAACGGTACCGGCCTTGCGTAACGCGGCAATGTCATCGTCGGACTTGTTCAGCAATTCGCGCAATATTGTGTCGCTGTGAGCGCCAAGTGGTGGGCCGGGCCAGCGGGTTGATCCGGGCGTTTCCGACAAGCGCGGAGTGATGGCGGGGATATGCACCTGATCGTTACCCACCGTGATTTCTTCAAACAAACCACGTGCCTGAAAGTGCGGGTCTTTGAACATGTCTTCGACGTTGTAAATCGGGCCAACCGGCACGCGCACCGCTTCCAGTGCCGCAATAACGTCTTTGGATTCGCGGGCGCTGCACCAGCTCGCAATGGCGGTATCGATAGCGCGTTCGTGCACAACGCGGCCGGCGTTGTCGGCCATGGCCGGGTCGTCGGCATAGTCGGGCCGGTCAATGGCGTTCATCAGCCGCTTGAAGATGGAATCGCCGTTACCGCCGATCACCACAAACTTTGCATCCAGGCAGCGGTAGGTGTTGGTGGGTACAATGCCGGTCACGGTGGTGCCGGCTGGCTGGCGTACCACGCCCGCGCCGCTGTACTCCGGAATCACACCTTCGAGCAGATTGAACATGGATTCGTACAGGGCCACATCGACCACCTGACCACTGGCGCGATTGCGCAGTTTGGCCGTGAGTGACATCAGGATGCCGATTACCGCATGCAGGGAGGCGATGCTGTCGCCGATACTCAGGTTGGGGCGCACGGGTGCCTCGTCCGGAAAGCCGTTCAAAAAGCGAAAGCCGCTAATACCTTCACACACCGAGGCGAAACCGGGCTTTTCGGCGTAGGGGCCGGTCTGGCCGTAGCCGGAGATGCGGGTGTAAATCAGGTCGGGGTTGTCGGCCTTGAGGTCCTCAGGCCCCAGTCCCCATTTTTCCATGACGCCGGGACGAAAGTTTTCCACCAGTACGTCGCAGGTTCCCGCCAGCTCACGCACCAGAGCCTGCCCCTCGGAGGATTTGAGGTCGAGGGCGATGGATTTTTTATTGCGGCCCAGGCTGTACCACCACAGTGAGGTATCGTCCTTCATCACCCGCCAGCGACGAATGGGATCACCTTCAGGCGGCTCAACCTTGATTACTTCGGCGCCAAAGTAGCCGAGAATGGATGCGGTAAAGGGGCCGGCCAGTAGTTGGCCCAGCTCCAGTACGCGAATGCCGGCCAGCGGGCCGGTGGGGTTTACTTCAGGATTCATGCTTGCTCTCCGCTGAAGGCGAGCAGTCTAATCACAGTGGGCGCTCATTGCCAGTTGGCGGGGTCTCGCGGCGGGCTACTGGAGTTGCGTGAATCCCCACAGCGACTGGTTGGTTTGCGGTTGTGTCTGGCGGTAGATCAGTTCCATTCTCAAGACACCGTCGAGCCGCCTTGGAATGCCAAAGCGCAGCACACCTTTGGGCATATCCCATTCAACAATGCGTTTGAAAGAGCCGTTGGCGAGCTGGGTGGCGATATTGCCGCTGAAATCGCCGGTTTCAAAATTGCGACTGGGGCTGCCGTAGTTTCGGATCAGCTGGCGCAGGGTGCTGGCGTAGGTTTGCGCGATGTTGTTCAGGTCGCCGCGATTATCAAACTGGAATACCACGCCGCTGGCCTGAAGTTGGCCGCCCGAGAGTTCGGTGACCAGTGTCTGGCTCTGCACCACGTCGTAAAAGACCGGGTAGGGGTAGGCGCGGTAGTTGCCTTGCTGCTGTGCCTGCCTGAAGTTGTGGCTGTTCAGTGATTCACGAGTCTGCTCTGCACTACTGCCCGGAGGCAACATCAGCAAGTCTATGGCCACAAATTCTGCCGCAGAGCTGCTGCCAACGGTTTGAACGGCGGTAGCGTCGCCACCGTTGCGATCAAAATAAAATGTCCAGTAGAGGGAGGCGCGGTAGGCCTCGGTGTCTGCTCCGGTATCGGGGTCGCGGTCAAAGCGATCGTATTCCGCACCGAAGACATGTTGCCCCCAACGATATTCGTAGTTCGCTGACCATTGCGAGGTATCGACATCAACGCCGCCCTGAACGCGGCTTCTGTCCTGGATCAGGGTGTTGTACTGAACTTCGAATCGGTGATCAAAGCGCGTCAGGGTCATTCGCAGGGCGGGCTGAAGTTCGTCCGACTCAATGGCTGTATCGCGAATATCACGCCAGACGAGCCCGGGCGAGAGCAAGGCATCCATGCTGCGGTACTGAAAACTATAATCTACAAACGCGCCAATCTGCCGTACCCGGCTGTCGACATTTACGGCGCTGTGATCGTCGATGTGCTGGTAGTACAGGCTGCTGCGACCGTGTACGTTATGCCGCAATGGACGGCTGAAATCTGCAGTCGCCGTCAGGATGTCCTGGTCGACGCTGTTATTTTCGTTTTCCTGGGTTTGCCTGAAGATGTCCACTGCGCTGCTCAGGCCGGGAATGAAGGCGCCACTCAGGTTGGCGCCAACGGTTTCGGTCGTCAGCACGTTGGCCGTTTCATAATTGTCTTTGTAGCGTTGTATGCGCCCGCGCAACTGGCTGCCACTGAAGCGGTAGCCTGCATAGGCCTGTAGTGATCGGCGGTCGGGCGTAATAATTGCGCCTCCGGGGCGATAATCCTGACCGAAGTGATCGGCGCGCAGCAGTGCATCCCAACGGCCGGAAAGTGGTGCGCCGCGCAATTCGACGAAGGCAGCATTGTCGCTTCGACTCTGGCCACTTTGCGCGCCGCTCAGACCACTGTGGTCGCCCGAGAAATGTGCAAACTCGGATTCAATGCTCAGACGGTGGTCGGCGATCAGAAACTGCTTTTCGCCAGCCAGGGAATATACGGTTTGGGTTTGGTCCAGCGTATTCAAGAGCGCGAAGCCGTCGCGTTCGTTGCGCACTACGTTCAGGGCAAAGTGACCGAGCCGGTTGTGTTCAAAAAGCCACGACAATCCGGCCACCGTATTTTCGCCGAGATTCAATCGGCGCCAGTCAGATTCCACTTCGCCAACATTCACCACAAAAGAGTGACGACCAAAACCGGTTTGCGGCTGCAATTCCAGTTGTGCGCCTTTCAAAGACTGCTGCAGCGTGAGCTGGCTGTAGTAGGCGAAATGATCACCCAGCTCCGCGCGCCAGGGCAGGGAGCTGGTGCCCTTTTGTACGGTCAGGTTTACGCGCTCGGCGGACACGCCGGTTTGCGGATGACGGTAATCATCGGCGGCATAAACGCCGGTAAGCTGGGCGCTGCTGTAATCGTAGGCGTTGCTGTAGTCCTGCAAATAAAGGGAAAATTCGTCGTAGGCCATACTGCCTTCAAAGGGGTAGGGTGCGGCTGGCCCCTGTGCATCATATTCAGACAGACGCAACGTGTTGCTGCCACGATACTCCAGTGCTGCCACGTTCTGCTGCAGTATCAGCAAGCTGATGCCGCTCAGGGTTGTTAGTGTTTTCACGGGCACGTCTCGCTATGTTGTCTGTTTTATACAGTGCTGCACGATTCGCCTTCGGGCCACTGTGTCAGGGGATTGCTTCCGTAATTTCCAGAATGAATTCGTTCACGCCCGAACGACGGACAAAGCCCTGCGATGTGGAGCTGAACTCCAGTTGTGTTTGCGCAGTGACAGATACGATGCTGACGTTATTCACCGCGCCGGTAACAGAATCTTGCTCAGTGCGCTGACTTAGCGTCTGCACACCGCGAATAGCTTGTATGCGCAAGGCCGCATCGCGCGGTAAATTTTCTGCAACGTTGTCGCCGAATTTGGCGGCGTCAAAAAAACGTTCCGACAGCGATGCCTGCATAGCGGGAGTGTTCCATTGCGCGACAATCCGGGTCAGGGCCTCTACCGCCACCGACCGGGGAATTTCCGAACCGGGTGCGAGTGGCTGGGCATCGGCAGGCGTCGTGCTGTCGTCGGCAGCGGAAAATGAAACCATCGTTCTGAAACCGCGCGCCTGAACAGCGCCAGCGATCAGTGCGCACAGAATTGCGACTACCAGCAATCGCCCGCAAGCCCTCGAGTCATCGATGCGAGGTAAAAAGATGTGACCTGAAAAATGTCGCATAGTGGCTCCTCAGGGATTCGCGCAGTTTGCCAGCGGGAAGTCGAATTCACTGCCAACCAAACCGTAGCCGCAGTTTGACGGTGCGGGATCGGGAACACTGGTTCCGTCACAGGCGATGGCCGACGATGCGTGGTAGTGATCGCCAGCGCAGCCAGCTTCCGGGCCACCAATTCTCAGTTTGCGTATGGGAATAATGCGGCCACTTACATTCACCACCGAGATGTCGGCGCCGCCACCCGGTGGCGTAGTGGTTGGCGGTGTCGTGGCAGGGGGTGTTGTTGCCGGTGGCGCCAAGGTTGTTGGTGTGGAGGTGCTTGTGCCGGGCCTTGCTGCATCGGCTGCTTCCGGGTTTTCGCGATCAAAGGGATTGTTGCCCGAGACATGGCGAACGTCGATGACTTTGACCGACACGCCCGGTTGCGGCGGCGATACAAACACTTGACTGCTGTCGAGCTGATAGTTCTGATCGAACAGGCGGTGCTGCCTGTCTTCCAGATCAAAGCAGCCCATCTCTCTGGCGCGGCGCATCAGGTCATTGTAGATGGAGCGTGATCGCTGTTTGAGTCCTGCCCGTTCGTAGGCCTCAATGTGTTTCAGCAATTGTTCACAACGCGCAAAACCTCTGCATAGGCGGTTTACGCAGTCGTCCAGCGCCGCCTGCAAGTTATCGTAGACAGCAATGGCGGCTTCGCGGGCGTCATCCAGCGCGCTGATGGCTTTGTCGAGTGCGCTGATCTCGGCTTCGGTCGTTGCCTTTTCCTGTTGGGCTTGTTCCAGTTTTTGTTTGATGGACTCGCTGCTCTCGCGCTCGCGAAAGCGTTCGGAAAGGACGTTGCCGTCCGCGTCCGTTACGGTGATTCGCACACGGCCATCGCCGGTATCGTAGGATGATGTGGTTAGCCCTGTGCCGGAGTCGAAAGATTCGCCACCCGTACCACCTTGGCCGGCGAGGCGGGATTCAAGCAGCCGGATGCGTTTTTCGATGCGGGCTTTCTCTGCCAGCTTGTCATTTTTCTCGCCGAGTTTTGCGCTGCGCTCCGCACGCAAGGCAGAAATTTTCCGAGCTTGCTCGTCAATTTTCTGTTGAATGGGAACACAGGCCGGGCAGGGGTTACTGCGATCGTATTCGACGACCTCCGGCTCCGGCAGTCGGATCGGAGGCGGCGGAGGTGGTGGTGTCTGAGGAGGAGGGTCGCTCGTTTCCGAGCCGCCACCTTTAGGTGGAGGCGGTGCATCGTCGGCCTCTGGCTCGACCAGGTCGTCATCGTTAAATATACCAATTAACTTGCCGGCGCTGTTGAACAGGTAGCTGGTATCCGGCGGACGGCGCTGCCCACAGCATTGGGCCTCCAGGTGCAAATCGCGAAACGGCCGGACTTTCCAGCCGGGTTGGTTGTTACCGTGCCTGACGTAGACAACGTCAAACATGGCCCGCACATGCCCGGACTTGGCCTGACTGGCGCTGCGACAGTCGCAGTCACTTACGCGCGCGCTGAAAATGATGCGACCGCCGCGCGCACCGGGGCGTGGACGTTTGGCCCAGTAAAAGCGGTATTCAACCTTGCAGCCGCTGGCGCTGCTGGAGTCTGACACTTCTTCCGATGTGCTGCCGTAGGCTTCATAGGCGCTGCGCGCCTGGGCAAAGGCTTCATCCCAGCCGCGATCGAAAGCGACGCCAGTGACGGCTCCGGCCGCGCCTTCGCCCAGTTGCGTGCCAAGCCCTGAGCCGAGTGCTCCACCCAGTGATTCTCCGCCTGCGCAGCGGAAAAAGCCCTGCGCAGTGGTCTCGTCCATGGCACAGCGCATAATGCCGTAAGTGGTCAGCGCAAGCCCTGGTGCGCCGAGCAGGGAGGCTGCTGTTTTCGCACCGGATTCCAGCGGTTTAACCACCACTTCCTTGAAGGCCGATGTAAACAGTTCGCCCTGCAGCGAGTTTTGCACCTTGTCTACAAGGTCAGGGCTGCACTGTGGGCCGCGTGTGGGCGAAAAGGTTTTGAGTTGCCCGTTAATATCGCCCAGCAGCTGATAAAACTCGGGAGAAATAGCGTATCCGGGCGAGGTTGTAGCGAGCATCAGCAGGCTGGTGAGCAGCCCCCTGCACAGGAAACTGCGGCAACGGGCAACAACGTGAGCCTGTTTGCGGCCCGTATTATTAGAATCATTCATGGCGGCTGCCCTGGGCTGTAACCAGTGGTTTGGCGCTTCTGGCATCCCCGCTGCCGACAGCATCGCTCATTTTTTAGTCTAGTAGATTGTGAACTGAGGTCAACCGTTTCTGTGCAGGCGCCGGCTTGAGCACTTAATGGCGACGCAGGTATGCTGGCGGTTTGAATTGATAGCGCGGCTAAGGGGCTTTAGTAGGCGCGTCGGAGCTTTCGTATGGAAACAACCTTTACACCACTGGCTTCTCTGGCCGGCGGCATCATGATCGGCGCAGCGGCTCTGTTGCTGCTGTGGTTAAACGGCAAGGTGGCGGGTATTTCCGGCATTGTGGGTACGGCCATGACGGATTTCAGCCCGGCTTCCTATTGGCGCTGGCTGTTTATTGCCGGTTTGCTGACTGGAGGGGCTGCAGGTCTCTACGGGTACGTGGGTGCAGACGAGATTGTTTTGCGCGCCTCCACGCCGGTGTTAATCGTGGCCGGCCTGCTGGTGGGTTTTGGAACACGGCTTGGTTCGGGTTGCACCTCGGGTCACGGGGTTTGCGGTATTGGCCGCCTGTCGCCGCGTTCAATCGTGGCGACGCTGGTGTTTATGGCGGTGGCGATTGCTACCGTGTTTGTTCAACGCCATGTGCTGGGAGGCTGATATGAAGCAGGGAATTGCAGCCTTGGTAGCGGGGGTGTTGTTTGGGCTGGGTCTGGCCGTATCCGGCATGCTGATACCGGACAAGGTGCTCAACTTTCTCGATATTGCCGGGCACTGGGACCCCAGCCTTGCGCTGGTGATGGGGGGCGCCATTGCGGTGACCCTGCCGGGCTATTTTGTGGTGACAAAACGCGAGCGCCCTCTGTTTGCCGAGGGTTTCAGTCTGCCGGCGGCAACGGCGATTGACGCCAGGCTGCTGGGTGGCGCGGCCCTGTTCGGGCTGGGTTGGGGTTTAAGCGGTTTGTGCCCGGCACCCGCGCTGGTGAATATCGCGAGTGGCTTTGGCGATGTGCTGGTGTTTGTGGCGGCCATGCTGGCCGGGATGTTGCTGCACCGGGCTTTGAAATTATAAGGCGGCCGGGTGCGGCGGCTATTGAAATGCAGCACTCAACCCGCGTACATTGCGCCTACCCATGATAGGAAATTTCTATGGCGCATCGCCCGACACTCAAACAGTTAAACTACCTGTGTGCGGTGGCAAAGCACCGTCACTTCGGTCACGCCGCCAAGCACTGCCATGTGTCGCAGCCCACCCTGAGCGCTGGCATCAGTGAGCTGGAGGACAACCTCGGTGTTTTGCTGGTGGAGCGAGACAATAAAAGCGTTCTGCTGACGGATATCGGGCAGGAGGTGGTTGCCAGAGCCCAGCGTATTTTGACCCAGGTTGATGATCTGGTGTCTCTGGTTGAATCGGCGGGCAAGCCCTTTAGCGGCAGCCTGCATCTGGGTGTGATACCGACGATTGCACCCTTTCTGCTGCCGAAATTCCTGCCGCGATTCCGGCGCAAATACCCGGACTGCCAGTTATTTATTCGCGAGGATCTGTCTGTCAATTTGATCAAGCGGCTGCGCGAAGGTGAGCTGGATGTTGTGCTGCTCGCACTGCCCTATCCCACGGAGGGCCTGGACTTTGCGCCCCTGTATAACGATGAGTTTCTGTTGGCCTACTACGAAGAGCACCGCCTTGCCAACAAAACCCCCTTGTTAAGCAGTGATCTGCGCGGTCAGGATGTGCTGCTGCTGGAAGACGGTCACTGCCTTCGTGACCACGTGCTTGAAGCCTGTCATTTAAATGACCGCGATATGACGGCACCGTTTCAGGCGACCAGCCTGAATACGCTGGTGCAGATGGTGGCGAATAATATCGGCGTGACGCTGCTGCCCAGAATGGCGTTGGACGGCAAGTTGCTGGCGGGCACGCACGTTAAAACGCGTGCGTTTGAGGAGGAGACGGTGCAGCGTTCAATCGGATTGTGCTGGCGCCGCAACAGTCCGCGCAAGGAGGAGTTCCATCTGCTGGGCAAGGTGATTACGCAGCACCAGAGCTAGTTTTTCGGCCTGTCATTCAGGCGCTATGCCATAGTAATCGCTGTAGCGTTTGAAGCTGTCGCGCAAGCCGCCTTCGCTTAAACCAAAACTTTCCATGGAATAGCTGTGCTTGCCGAACTTGCCTTGCGGTTTGTTGTTGAGATAGCCCGTTATTTTGGCGGGCATATCATCGGCAAAGGGCAAGCCAAAGTGGTCATAAACCCGTTTGATGGCCGCCACCGGATTATCAATTAACTCGCGCAACTGAATGTCGGTAATTTGTGATTCAGGCAGGCGACCGTCGATGCGCTGGTCAATCACATTCTCCATCGCAAACTGAAAACCAAAGGCAATTTCCTGACCGACGGCGAGTGAGTTGACGGTGTCGCTGCGCTCCCAGCGCACAGTGCTGGTAATGCTGGCCGTGGAGGGAATGCATTTCACCGGGTCGCGGTGGGTGTGAATAATGCGAACGTCCGGGTAGACCTCCTTCACTACATCGAGAAAAGCCAGATGCGCCGGCGACTTCAATAACCAGGTGCGATTGTCCGGCTCGCCAACTTGCATGGTCTGCAGTATGCGCTTGTGCCATCGATAGGCATTGAGAAAATAACCCTGTTCCATGCGCCAGCTGTTCCAGGTGGGCATATCGGCCACCATGCCCCAGTAGTCGGCGTGGTAATCCGTGGACATAAAAATCAGGCATTCCGTGGGCAGCTCCGCGCCAAAGTCGTGCATGCTGCGAATTTCGGGCTGAATATCCACCCATAGTTCGGCTTCACACTTGGCCTTGTCGATGCGCGCGGCTTTGTCGTCGGCAGATTGCAGCGGCAGTGGGTCGAGGCACTTCCAGGTATAGGGCAAATGAAATTGCGCATCCTGCGACAGGGTTTCCTGCAGGATGGAGGTGCCGGTACGCGCCGCGCCGGCAATCACAATAGGCGCGATAATCGGTGTTTCCAGCACTTGCGGGTTTTGCTTCCAGAAGTCCGTAAGCCGCAGTCGCAGTTGCAGGGTGCGCAGCAACTCGGTTCTTACCAGCAGACGGCCGAGCGTATTGAGTTTGGCTTCGTTGTTCAGGCCCCACAGCAGCTTGTCGTAGGCCTCGCGCCAGGGGAAATCGCCAAAGTCATCGAGCCCGGTCAACGCGCAGGCCTGGTCGATCAGGGCGTTGCCATCAAGGGGCAGCAAGGTCTCGGGGCTACCCGCGGCCGTGCCAAGATGATTGAAATGCGAAACCCAGTCCGGACGTTGTAGTTGACTCATGGCAAGAACCTTATTGTTATGTGACTCGCCAGCAACGCTGCGCCTATGCGGGCCTACGATTGGAATTGTAGGCCCGAATAAGCCACAGGCGTTTCGGGCGGGACCTTACAACTCTTCCATAACCTTCTTCAGCACACCGGTCGCAAAGTTATCTTCAATCTGGTCGTGCTGGCCCTGAGCGACCATGATGCGACTCATGATCAGGCCGTAACGCAGCCCCGCAAACACCCAGTAATATTTGTAATGCTCGCCGCTGAAGCCGGAGGCTTTTTCCCAGCGTGCAACGGTGTCTTCATAGCTGGGCAGGCCTTCCAGGCGCGGTATGCCCAAACCGTCAGAGAAGAAATAATCCAGGAAATTCCACCAGGCCACATCCTGCAGCGGATTACCCAGGGTGATCATTTCCCAGTCCAGCATGGCGCTAACGCTTTTGCAGTCCTGGGAAAAAAGCATATTGCCGATGCGCGAGTCACCCCAGCACAGGCCAAATTCTTCGCTCTTGGGCTGGTTGTCCTTGAGCCACTGCATCACCGGGTCACAAATGCTGTGCGAGCGGCCTTCCAGTGCCCACTTGCCGTAACCTTCCCAGTAGGCGAGTTGCTTCTGCAGGGGGTTGGCACCGGGTTCGGGGCGCTCAAGAAAATCAAAGCCTAGGGCCTTGTAGTCGCGGCATTGGCGATGAAAGCTGGCCATAACATCAATACCGGCATTCCACAGGCTTTCGCGCTCGGCCGGGCCAATGTCGTGCATCATCCAGCCGTCCATGCTGTAGGGAGGCATGTCGGGTGGCACGCGGCCATCGGCCTTTTTCATGACGTAAAAAGCGGTGCCCAGTACTGAACTGTCCAATTCCAGGCCGAGCAGGCCGGGCGCGGGGATATCGGTTTTGCTGCCGACAATGTCCATCGCCTTGTACTGAATGGAGAGGTCGTACTCGGGGAAAACCGGCTTTTCAATTTCCGGCTGCAGGCGGCCCACACAGCCTTCCGTGATGGCCTTGCCGCCTTTTTCGTAGCTGACGTCAAACAGCAGGGTGACGTTGGACATACCGGTCGCTTCGGGGATTTTCAGCTCGGGAATACTGACGGCGCCATCGGCCTGCAGTTTTTTGGCAAACCAGCTTTCCAGCTTACGGCGGGTGCCGTCGATATCTTCAACCAGGGGGGTGGGGCGTTCGTTGTCCACGGGCAATCTCCGGCGCAATAGAGTGAGGGTTACAGCATTCTTTTGCCGGAGCTTAGCAACAAACTTTACGATCGTATAGTGAAAATGCGTTAAGCTTTTTCGTGCAATGCCGACTCAACCCAGTCGAGGCGATCCTGCCCGAAAAACATCTCGTCACCGACAAACAGGGTCGGTGCGCCGAAGGCGCCACGGGCAATCGCCTCCTCGGTTGAGGCCTTGAGTGCGCCTTTAATTTCGGGCGTGTTGGCGTGAGTGAATACTTGCTCGGCATCCAGTCCAGCCTCGGTAAGCACCTGAGCAACTACTTCCGCTTGCCCCATATCCAGCCCCTTAACCCACAGGGCGGGGAATACAACATTGAGGTAGGCATCGAGCTGGCCGAGATCCTGTGCGGCCACTGCTCCGCGCATCAGTTGCAGGGTGTTGATCGGGAAAAAGGGGTTGAACTGCATTTCTACGTCATAGTGGCGGGCATAGCGCGTCAGGTCCTTCAGCATGTAGGTGCCTTTGGCCGGAATCATCACCGGCGACTGGTTGCCGGTGGCCTTGAACACGCCGCCGAGCAGCATGGGTTTCCAGATCAGTTGCGCCTGCTGGCGCTCCGCGAGCGCGGGAAGCTGGGTCCAGGCGAGGTAGCTGGCGGGGCTACCTACATCGAAAAAACATTCCACGGCTTTGGTCACAGGGGCGTCTCCTGAAAATGTTTCTTAAAAGGTTTCCATCCAGGGCCGCAGGTCGAGCTCCTGGGTCCAGCAATCTTTGGGTTGCTGGTGTAATTGCCAGTACTGTTCGGCAATATGCTCGGGGTTGAGAATGCCGCCCTGATCTTTCAGGGCGTAGGTCTCGGGAAAGGTGGTGCGGATAAAGTCGGTATCGATGGCACCGTCGATAATGCTGTGGGCCACGTGAATGCCCTGTGGGCCGAGTTCGCGGGCCATGCTCTGCGCCAGCGCACGCAAGGCAAACTTGGCGCTGGCAAAGGCCGAGAATCCACTGCCGCCGCGAATCGACGCGGTAGCGCCGGTAAAAATGATGGTGCCGCGTTTGCGTGGCAGCATCACTCGGGCTGCTTCGCGCCCGGCCAGAAAGCCTGCCAGCGCGCCCATCTCCCAGACCTTGCGGTATACGCGCTCGGTGGTGTCGGTAATGCCAAAAAACACGTTGGCGCCGATATTGAAAACCAGCACCTCCACCTCGCCGTGGTCCTGCTCCAGTTGTTTGAACAGTTGCACGGTGGCCTCTTCGCTGCGGGCATCACAACCAAAGGCCAGCGCCTTGCCACCGTCGGCTTCAATGGCCTGGACCAGTGGTGCGAGGGAATCCTTGTTGCGGCGGGTAACGCAGGCGGTAAAGCCTTCGCGGGCAAAACGACGGGCAATGGCACCGCCGGTGGCATCGCCGGCACCCACTACCAGTGCCAGAGGCTGGCGCGACATGGCTATCTCCTTGGGTTCTAAAAAAGAACTTTTATGACAGTAGGTTCCATTTCAGAACCTGTCAAGCTATTCTGGTGTCATACTTCAAGCTCGGGTGCGCGCTTATGCGTTGGGAAGAACTGGATCAGGAACCCTGTTCGCTGGCGCGGACGCTGGCGGTGGTGGGCGACCGCTGGACCCTGCTGATACTGCGCGACTGCTTTCTGGGCGTTCGCCGCTTCGACGAATTTGAAAAACGCCTCGGCGTGACCCGGCACGTACTGGCCGACCGCCTCAAAAAACTGGTGAGCCATGGCGTATTGAAAAAAATGCCCTACCAGCAGAAACCGCTGCGCGAGGAATACCGGCTGACCGAGAAGGGCCTTGACCTGCATACCGTGGTGTTATCGCTGGTAAGCTGGGGTGATCGCCATATGGCCGACGAGCGTGGCAGCCCGGTGGTTCATGTGCACAAAGGCTGCGGCCGGGCGATGCGTCCGCTCACCGTTTGTTCCGAGTGCGGTGAGCCGGTCGGCGCACGGGATATCCGGGTCGAAATCGGGGATGGCTGGAAAGCGCTGGAGGAGAGCCTGCTACCGCTCCACAGACTGCCCCAAAAGGGGTAAAGTCAGAGTGCCTCCTGAGCGGAGGCACTCTACTTCAATAATAAAATGGAGCCGCCCATGAGCGTATTGCTTGCCGGGATTCTGATCTGGTCACTCGTACACTTTTCCATTCGCCTGGCGCCGGGTTTGCGCGCGGGCCTGATAGCGCGCGTGGGCCACTTTCCCTATCAGGGTTTATTCTCGCTGGCTCTGCTGGCGGGCCTGTTTTGCATCATCAGCGGCTGGAAAATGGCCGGCCCCGGCGAGCCGCTGTATTTTTTCCCTTGGGCCAAACCTCTGTCGCTGCTGCTGATGGCGATGGCCGCCTGCCTGTTTATTGCGGCGCGGGCGCCGACCGATATCAAGCAGGTGCTGCGTCACCCCCAGCTTACCAGCGTGATGCTCTGGTCGATGGCGCACCTGCTGGCCAATGGCGATACCCGCTCGTTGCTGTTGTTTGGCGGCCTGGGCTTGTGGGCCTTGATCGAGATACGGCTGATTAACCGGGCCGAGGGTGAATGGAAAAAACCGCCACGCGTTGGCGCGGCCAAAACCGGCGTATCGGCGGTCATCGGGCTGGCGGTGTTTGCGGGCCTGCTGTATGCCCACCCGTGGTTGTCGGGGGTGGCGCTGTTCTAGCGTGTCTCTGAATAATTAAGAGATAGCCTAGTCCGGTCGCCAAACCAGTTCCAGCCTGTCTTCCTGATTGGTGTAATTGCCGTGATAGACGCCAAAGTTGTTGTCTCGGGCTTCGCGGTAAGCGGTTTTTACCGCCTCGTTGGCGCTGGGGTAGGCCACGTTGTCCCAGTCGATTTCGCTTTCGCTGAAAAAGCCGACCTCCTGTGACTCCGGCCCGCAGGCGCAATCCTCACCGGTTACCGAAGCGCGAAAGCCTAGATAAACCTCGCTGATAAAGTCGATGGAGCCCAGCATATAGGGTGAAAACTGCTCGGCCGGAATATGCACGCAGGTTTCTTCGCGCAACTCCCGGGCGGCAGCTTCGCGCAGGGTTTCGCCGTTTTCCATAAAGCCTGCCGGTATTGCCCAGTGCCCAGCGCGCGGCGGATTGCCGCGCTTCATCCAGAGCAGTTTTTCGCCGCAATTGATAAAGCAGGCCACCAGCACTTTGGGGCCCGGTGGCAGCGTCAGGTGGCCCTTGGGGCAGAGTATTTGTTCACCCCGACCCTGAAACGATTCAGGTTTTAGTGCAGCGCCGCACTCCGAGCAAAACCTGGCGCGGGCGCTTGGTTCCATTACACCGCCAGTTTGGTTTGTTCGCCCTCACTGCGGGCGATAATGGCAGTGGCGCAGCTGTCACTGAATACGTTGACGGCGGTGCGCATCATGTCGAGCACGCGGTCGGTAATCATCAGCAGCCCAATGCCTTCCAGCGGAATGCCGATCACGCCGAGAATAATGGAGATGGCTACCAGACTGGCGGCGGGAATGCCGGCAACGCCAATGGAGGTGAGCAGGGCCACCACCACAATCGTAAATTGCTGGGTAAAACTCAGATCAAAGCCGAAAGCCTGAGCGATAAAGATGGCGGCTACGCATTCGTACAGGGCGGTGCCGTCCATGTTCACGGTGGCGCCCAGTGGCAGCACAAAACCGCGCACGCGCTGGGATACGCCGGCTTCTTCCAGGCACTCCATGGTGAGTGGCAGGGTGGCCGAACTGGAGGCGGTGGAAAAGGCGGTGAGCAGCGCCGGCGACATAGCGCGGTAGTGTTTGGCGGGGCTGATACCACCGAGAAAACGCAGCAGCAGCGGCATGGTCACCAAACTGTGAATGCCGAGTGCGAGTATGACGGTAATAAAAAAGATCAGCACCGGCTGAAAGCTGGCGAAACCTGTTTCACTCACGGTTTTGGCCACCAGACCAAAGACCCCGAGCGGAGCGAATTTCATCACCCACAGGGTGATCAACGTCATGATATCCATGATGCCGTTCCAGAAATCGCGCACCACCTCCGTTTGTTTGGAGCGGCTGCGCGACAGGAAATAACCGAACAACAGGCTGAAAAAGATCAGCCCCAGCATCTGTCCTTCTGCCGCCGCAGCGATGATATTGGGTGGCACCATGCGAATAAACACTTCCACCACATCGGCGGTGCTTTTGCCTTCAACCTTGGTCAGTACCTCGGCTACGGATTGATCGCCGCTGAGCGCATCCGCCAGATTCGAGCCAACACCGGGCTGCATGATATTGACCATGGTCAGGCCAACCAGAATGGCCAGCAGGCTGCTGGAAAAATAGAACAGCAGGGTTTTGCCACCCAGCGTACCCAGCCCTTTTTCGTCGCCGATATTGGCAATGCCGCTGATAATGGAAGCGGTCACCAGTGGTACGATAATCATCTTCAGGGCGTTGAGAAACAGCGTGCCGAGAAATCCATAGGCGGCGTGGTAGCGAACGCCGAACAGGGAAGCGTCGGTGCCCGTAAGGGTGCCTGCAATTATGGCCAAGGCAATGGCGATGGCAATTTGCCAGTGAAGCGCGACTTTTTTCATAGAATTTTCAACGTTCCGGGCTGACACTGCACTTTACCCTGCGACTGCGCTCTATGCCACCAGCCGCAAAATCGAAAAAAACTGTTAAGGAGTCATCCATGGAAGTGAATCTGGGCATATTGCTGACCCTGTTGTTGGTTGTTGTCCCCTTCTGGAAAATCTGTGAGCGAGCCGGCTTCTCGGGCTGGCTGGCCTTTCTGGTGATGGTGCCGCTGGTGAACATCGGCTTTCTGTTCTATCTGGGATTTGCCGACTGGCCTCGGGATCGCAACCTGCCGCCCTCTTAACAGAGCTGTAATGGTCAGTCGCCTCAATGGCTGGGTATGCTCCCCGCACAACGATAACCCCGAAGGGATGATGTTATGACCCAGGCGCTGGCTCCAGCCGCTGAAAAAATCACCGACGACAATGCTGCCATTGAAGCAGCACTGACCGACGCGAGTATCCCGACCCTCATGTTGTCGATGATCCATATGAGCGGCGATGCCGCGTTGCTCGACGGCGGCATCCGGCCGTTGGGTGTGTACCTCAATGAGGTGCAGGGCTATATGTCGGAGGAGGACAAGGCAGGCATTCGTGCACAGGCCCTCGACGTGATCACCCGCTATCGCGACAACGGTTGCCAGGCGGTGCCGATCAAAGACCCGGAAACCATTCGCCGCATGATGAGTTTTCTGGTGGCTGAAGAAGTGCCCATGGATTACGTGCCGATGATGCTCGAGGAAATGGAGCTCGACGGTGACGCGCGCCAACTCGATTGGGGCGATATTCCGGCCGACAAGCGCGCAGACTTTCACGTCACGGTTATCGGCGGTGGTATGTCGGGCGTATTGGCGGCGATTCGCCTGAAAGAAGCCGGTATCAATTTTACCGTTATCGAAAAGAACGCTGGCGTTGGCGGCACCTGGTATGAGAACCGTTACCCAGGTTGTCGGGTGGATGTGGGTAACCACTTTTACTGTTACTCCTTTGCGCCCAATCACGACTGGAGCGAATACTTCGCCCGGCAGCCGGAGTTGCAGCAGTATTTTGAAGATTGTCTCGACCGCTTTGGGGTGCGTGAGCATTTCCGTTTCAATACCGAGGTCGTTAAGGCGCAGTTCGATGAAAGCCTGCAGCAATGGCAGATTACCCTGCGCGCACAGGATGGCAGTGAGTCAGAGCTGGACAGCAACGCAATGATCAGTGCGGTAGGGCAGTTAAACCGCCCCAAGTTACCGGACATCGAAGGCCGCGAAAGCTTTGCCGGCGTGAGTATGCATTCCGCCCAATGGCGCAGTGATGTAGATGTGCGCGGCAAGCGGGTTGCGGTGATCGGCACGGGTGCCAGTGCGTTTCAGTTGGTGCCAACCATTGCCGACGAAGTTGAATCACTCGCCGTGTATCAACGCTCGGCGCCGTGGATGTTTCCCAATATTGATTATCATCGCGAGGTCGAAGAGGGCACCAAATGGTGCATGAAGCATCTGCCTTTCTATTCACGCTGGTATCGCTTTCTGCTGTTCTGGCCAGCTTGCGACGGGCTGCTGCCGAGTTTGAAAATTGATCCGAACTGGCCACATCAGGATCGCTCCATCAATGAAATGAACGAGATGGTGCGCGAGGTCTTCACCGACTGGATGAAGCAGCAGGTAGGAGACGATGAGGCGCTACTGGCGAAAGTGGTGCCCGACTATGTGCCTCTGGCGAAGCGTACCTTGCAGGATAACGGCAGCTGGCTGAGCGCACTAAAAAAAGACAATGTTGAACTCAACAATCTTGGTATTCGGGAGATCACCGAACAAGGTGTGATCGATAGCAATGGCGAGTTGTTTGAAGCCGACATTATTGTGTTTGCGACCGGCTTTCACGCCAACAAATTTTTATGGCCGATGGAAATCGTCGGCCGCAAAGGCATCAAGCTCAACGAGCAGTGGGGTGAAGATCCCGCCGCCTATCTCGGCATTACCGTGCCGAATTTTCCTAATCTGTTTTGTCTGTACGGCCCCGGCACCAATCTGGCCTTTGGCGGCAGCCTGATTTTTCATTCCGAGTGTGAAGTGCGTTACTCGCTCTCGGCGATCAAGACCTTGTTGCAAAAAGGCAACAAGGCGATGGAAGTTCGACAGACCGTCCACGATGATTTTCAGCAGCGCCTGCAAAACGAACTGTCGGATATGGTGTGGTCACACCCGTCAGTTAAAAACAGCTGGTACCAGAATGACAGCGGCAAGGTGACGGTACTGTCGCCGTGGCGCTTGCGCGATTTTTGGGAGTGGACTCAAGCTGTGAATGCGGCGGATTACAACTTCGTTTAGTCGGTTGCGATTATTTGCCTGCAGGCAGGCTCCAACAGAAATGCGCGCCTGCCCTGCAGGCGACCGACAATTGGGTGACTAACTCACCGCGCGCCAGCAGCCGGGAAATCGCGCAGGCGAGTCAAACACGCCGCCCTCCGGTAACAATTTGGCTTCCTTTTTAGCTTCGCTGGCCAACGTGCTGATATCGTCGGCGCGCAGAGTGGAATCCACATCCGGATGCACCAAACCAATCGCCAGTGTCATCAATGGGAAAAAGGCACGTTTGCCTTGCCGGTCTTGCGACCAGATGCCCTTGTGACCACGGGCAACCGCATCGTAAAGAGTGCGGGCCTGCTGTTTAAAGTTGTTGCAAATTTCCGCGCAGACCTCAGGCGCATTGTCCGAGCGCAGCAGCAGGATAAAATCGTCGCCACCGATATGGCCGACAAAATCGTGGTCGCTGTTGACGTGATCGCTGAGAATATTCGCCAGCAACATAATGGCCTTGTCGCCCATGGCGTAACCGTAGACATCGTTAAAGGCCTTGAAGCCGTTGATGTCGCAGTAGGCGACCCAGAAATCGGTTTGCTGTGAAATAAGCGTGTTCACCTGCTCGTTGATAGGCACATTACCGGGCAGCTGGGTCAGCGGGTTGGCATGTCGCGCGCTGCTGATTTGCTGGTCGGTAATAGCGCGCAGCAAGGCTGATGTTTTGCCGATGCCGTGGTACTGGCCGTGATTGGCAATAATGAAATCCTGAACCAGATCCTGCTCGCCGTTTTCGGTCAGCAGATAACTGACGTCTTCCAGTGCGGCAGTGTATTCCACCACCAGCGGATGCTCGTTCATAAACTGCACCACGGGTTTGCGTGCGTGCAGCTCCGGGCCAAAGCGGTCGGAAAAAATTTCGAGAATATGCTGGCGGCTGATCAGGCCCACCGGAGTGTTGTGATGCAGCACGGGCAGGCTGCTGATTGCACTGTGCGCTTTGAAGATACTGACCACATCCGCCAGCCGCGTATTCACATCAATTGACGGAAAGTCCTGCGCCAGCGAGCCAATGGTCTTGCGGTTGGCCAAAGCGCGCTCACGCAGCACCGGTCTGGCCGCAAGGTGATGAATGTTCTGGTCGATACTGGGAACGGTTGCAGGGCGACCAAACAGATAGCCTTGAACATAACGTACGCCCAGTTCGCGGATGATCTGCGCTTCCTCGGCCGTCTCCACACCTTCGGCGATTACCCGCGATTTGATTTCGTGAGCCATGGCGAGAATCGAGCGCACAAATTCGCGTTTTATCGGATCGCTGTCGATGCCGGAAATGAAATGCCGGTCAATCTTGACGAAATCGGGTTTAAGTTGCGACCAGGTTTTCAGGCCCGCATAACCGGAACCGAGATCGTCGACGGCGATGCCGAAGCCTTCGGCCTTGAACTGTTCCAGCGCTGCGGCAAGCTCGGCTACATCGTCGGTCTGATACTGCTCGGATAATTCGAGTACAACGTTTTGCGCATCAATGTGCGCGTTAGAAAGCAATGTTCTGGCGAACTCCAGCGCACCGGGCGCCATCAGGCTCATCGGGCTGATGTTGACAAATATTCTGACTGGCAACGCCAGATTTCGAAATGAGCGGCCGGCAATTTCAAGCGCTTTGAGCTCCAGCTCTCGAATGAGGCCAACCCGTTCGGCCATGGGGAACAACACCGCCGGGCTGAACAGCTCGCTGTCGGCTGGGCCTCGGGTCAGGGCTTCCACGCCAAAAAAATCGCGGCTGCGCAAATCCACTATGGGCTGAAATACGCTGCTCAGATTGTCGGCCTGAAGAATGCCGTTGATTTGCTGAAATTCGTTGCTCATCATCGCTCGGGCTCTTGCTGGTGGGAGAAATACCCCACCCACAAGTAAAGCCCGGCGCTATGACAATAATGTGACGCTTTTATGAAGTTTGCTCTGCGCTTTTAGCCACCAAAACTGGCGAGCAGAGCCTTCTCGTCGGCAATCAGCGGCGCAAAAACCTCCCCCTCAAACAAGCGCTTCAGGTATGTCGCCGTTTTCGGCCAGCGCGCCGCGTCGCAGTGATAGTCGCTGTGCAGCATGGCAACGCTGATTGAGCCAACGGCGATATCCGCCAGTGAAAAGCCGCTCGCCAGCAGGTAATCGCCTGCGATCTGTGACTCCAGATAGTCGAAGATCGCCGGGATTTCTTCGTTGATTGCCTTGTCGATATCGGATTGCAAGGATTCGCGATTGAAAAGCAGCTTGGCCAGCACGACCTCGGCAAAGAGATGCCCGCCCATGGCGGTTGTCATTACCGAGCCGGCGTATTCCTCAAACCACAAAGCCCTTACTGCATCGACGTTGTCTGATGGCAACAGAGGCTTGTTCGGGTACTGTCGATCCAGCCAGGCACAGATCACCGATGAATCGGGAATGTAGAGATCGCCGTCGCGCAGCAGGGGTATCTTGCCGAGGGGACTGTTGGCCTTGAATTCCGCTGGTTGCTCTCCCATTTTGGGGGCGACGAAAACGATGTCGTAAGGCAGGCCCTTGTAAGCCAGAGCTGCGCGCACCTTGCGCACGAAAGGGGAAATATGAGCGCCGTAAAGCGTGATAGCCATGGTGTTGTCCAGTATGGGTTGGGGCACCCAAACTAGCGCGAAAGACGAGAACTGCCAAGTGCGTTGCTGCACAATAGGGCGGCGTTAAAGTTAGTGCCCCAAAAATTGACCGAGCTTGGACAGGGGTTTTTTGATCAGCGTTAGCCAGCCGGGCTTGAGCCCATTCATGGTCCAGGCTAGCCGGTCTTCCCGGTTCGCATTCAGGCGGTTCCTGATCGAGGCATTGCTGATGCCGCCGGCGCGCATTTTTGTGGTCACGGTATTGAGATACGCGAGCGCTATCTTGTGCTTGTGGATGACGCGCAGCATAAATTCGTAGTCTGCGGCGGATTTCAATGCCAGTGTGTAGCCTCCGTATTGTTGGTAAACGGAGCTGCGCACAAAAAAAGTCGGGTGCGGCGGCATCCAGCCACGTAGAAACGCGCCTTCGGTATAGGTGCCGGAAATCCAGGTGCGTTTTATCTTTGCCGTGTTCTGCTGATCCACGTATTCAAGGTCGGCGTACACCGCGTCGGCACCGCTGCCAAAACGGTCGACAATCTGGCTTAGAACGTTGTCGGTCGCATAGACATCATCGGCGTTAAGAATGCCGATGATGTCACCGGACGCAAGCTGAATGCCTTTGTTCATGGCGTCGTATATGCCCTTGTCGGGCTCGGAAATAAAGTGTGAAATTCTGGACCCGTAGGCACTCACAATGCTGGTAGTGTCGTCGGTGCTGCCACCATCAATCACTATATATTCCAGTGCGACACGCTGCTGGCCCAGTACCGATTCAATCGTATCGCGGATTGTGGCGGCGGCATTGAAGCTGACGGTAATGATTGAAACTAACATTGCGGAGAAGCTCTGTTATTATGTGAGACAGATATGTGAGGCAGATTTTGTTGTTGCAGATGCCATAGTAGCACCACATCATTAACGGGGTGATTATTCCGGGCCGGGTTTTGCGGAAAGAATAATCGTCGCCGGTTTTCGGCAGATACGCCAATTTGCCGCAGTTTCATCCCCAGTTCACCGTCAGGAGTACTTCTGTGCAAGCAGCCCTCGCTGAGTTGATTGCCTGCAATCAACTCGAAGAAATTGACAACAATCTGTATACCGGCCATTCCAGCCGTCGTGAAGGCGCGAGGATATACGGCGGTCAGGTTCTGGCCCAGGCCTTGAGCGCCGCCCAGCGCACGGTGCCCGGGGAATACACCCTGCACTCGCTGCACTCCTATTTTATGCGTATGGGTGACCCCAGGCGGGCGGTGGTGTACGAGGTTGATCCCATTCGGGACGGACGCAGCTTTGTCACCCGGCGGGTGGTCGCGAAGCAGCATGGCAAGGCAATTTTCAGTGCCGCCTTATCGTTTCAGCTGCCCGAAGAGGGGCTGGAGCACGCGCGCCCGATGCCCGATGTGCCCGGACCGGAGGGGCTCGCTAGCGATGCAGAGTTATATCGAGAAGTTTTTGCAGGGGGCGACTATGGCTGGCCAATCGAGTTTCGGCAGGTTGCGCCGCAGGATCTGAAAAAACCGCAGCCAACAGAGGCGGTTTCCTATGCCTGGTTTAAAACTACTGACCGCATTGGCGACGATCTGGCCACTCACCAGCAGATGCTGGCCTATGCCTCCGACAACCCTATACTGGTGACGGCGCTCAGGCCGCATGGCGTGTCGCATATGAGCCCGGATGTCATGGTCATTACGCTGGACCACGCGCTCTGGTTCTACCAGCCCTTTCGGGTGGACGACTGGCTGCTCTATGAGGTGCACAGTGATGTGGCCGGGCACGGGCGGGCGCTGAGCCGGGGCAGAATTTATAATCGGCAGGGGCAGCTGGTAGCGGCGGTCAGTCAGGAAGGCTTGCTGCGCATTCGCAAATAACACATCCGGTGACCGGGAATTTGCGTAAGATTCAGGTCGAAGAAACTTGCTGGAAGGTGAATAGTTTGTCATACGCGCTCTCTCCCATACGTTCACTGGCGTTGTTGTCGGCCTCGGTGCTTTTGTCCGCCTGCGTCAGCTATACGGCTAACGACCAGGCTGAGGCGACACTGACCAGAACGCCTTATCAGGTTATCGAAAACCAGCTTTACACCCCTCCAGACTGGCCCCAGGCCTTGCATGCGGATATCTACCAGCCGGAGGGGGATCAATTGCGGCCGGCGGTTCTGGTTGTGCATGGCGGCGCCTGGACCCGGCGCAGCCGCGATGACATGCGCGGCACGGCCAAACAGCTGGCTGCTCGCGGCTTTGTAGCCGTGAATATTAGCTACCGTTTCGCCCCCGAACATCTGTTCCCGGCCCAGCTGCACGACATGCAACAGGCCATGCGCTGGATTCACGACAACGCTGGCACCTACAATATTGATACCAGCCGCATCGCGGCAATGGGCTATTCATCGGGCGCGCATCTGGTCAGCTTGCTGGCCCTGGTTGCGGGTACAGGCGACGAGCTTGATTCACCTTACGGTGGAGCGATAACCCGCCCGGCGGCGGTGGTTGCCGGAGGTACGCCCAGCGATTTGCGTAAATTTGAAGGCGGCACACTCGTGCCGCAGTTTCTTGGTGGCACGATAAAAGAGGTTCCCGAGTTATATGCACAAGCCTCGCCGGTAGTGCATATACACGATAGGGCGCCCCCGTTTTTTATCTATCATGGCAGTGCCGACATGCTGGTTAGCGCTGACCACGCCAGCGATTTTTACCAGGCCCTGCAGGATTCCGGAATACCTTCAGAGCTGTATATCATGAGATTGCAGGGGCATGTCACCGCCTTTCTTACCAGCGGTTTTGCGGTAAAGGAGAGCATGCGCTTTTTGCAAAGGGTGATGCCGGAACGACCGCAGGCTAATGCGCTGGCGCATTAATGCGCGCCGATTATTTCATGCCCCCGGCAAGTGTTACTGTGCGGGTTCTTGCAAGGCGTAGGCGCCGAGAAACATTTGCCGCACAAACTGTTCCATTTCTGCAGCTACTTCCCCGCGCCGGGCCGGCGCATCGATAACGTCAAGACAGCGATAAAACAGGTAATACGTAACCGGCGAGGTGATGCTTAGCAGGGTTTCCTCGGTCAGGCCGGGAGCGAGCTCCATGCTGCTTATCTGCTCTACGCTCTCCCGGGCTATCTGATCCATAACCGCGCGCATGATGGCGCGGGTGTTGGGTGGCCCGCCGTGCAGCTCGCGCAGCCCGGCCGCGAATGCAGCGGCGTGCTGTTCCACATAGTTAAGCAAGTACTCAATCGATTCGCCGGTAGCATCAGCGTGGCGCGTCGCTTTCGCCCTCACGCTCTTCAAGCCTTCCATAACCTGGGCAGCGAGTTCGCCAGCGACCTCGCTCGCAAGTTCGTCGGTGTTGCTGAAATGCCGGTAGAAGGTGTTGTGGTTCAGGTTGGCTTCTCTGGCCAGCTCCCGAATACCAATCGTTGATAGGGATGCCCCCTTGTTTATCAATTCCAGAGCGGCATCGATGAGGCGTCGTTTGCCCTCGGCCATGGGCCTGGTAACCGGGGCAGGCGTGTCGGTACTTTGCAATTGCGGCTTGTTCATGGCGCGATTCTAGCACTGTTGACAATAAGTATCCAAGTGGATACATTGCGCGAGTATCCAGTTGGATACTTTGGTCTGCCGGGTGCTGGCAGCCACAATACATGAGGCGCTTATGTTGGGTTTGGCAAGACGGACACACTATCTGTTGCTGGCAGCGGTACTGGCAGTTGCGGGTTGCAACGGCGGGAGTTCTTCGTCCGTGGCCCCCGCACAGCCGGGTGCGGAGGCAGGGTCACAGGCTGGGAACACGACCACTCCCGACGCGTCTGATCCGGATGTTGCGGAAGTCGAGTCTGGCTGGACCACGTTGGGTACCAGGCAGTCAGAGTCCGCTCCGGCAGCCGCCATCGCACCCATCGACAACGCCGGGAGTTGGCAGGGTTATGCGTCGCCGCCCATCTACCCCGAAAGCGTGGCCTACGACAATATTCAGCTGGAAATGGATGACGGCGTTCAGATTTCCCTGAAGGTGGTTCGCCCGGCAGGCGCGAACGGCGTGGCTGAAACAACACCACTCCCAACAATTGTGACCTTTACGCCCTATAACAAAAACATGAGCGATTACGCATCCTTAGGTGGCTCCATTAACCTGTACTTTGTTGAGCGTGGCTACAATCATGTGTTGATCGATGTGCGCGGCACCGGGCGTTCGGGCGGCGAATGGGATCCCTTCAGTGAGCGTGAGCAGATGGACTACCCGGCCGTGCTGGACTGGATTGCCGGGCAAGCATGGAGTAACGGCGAGTTGGGGTTGTGGGGGATTTCGGCAACGGCAACCACATCACTGCTGGCCGCAAGCGACAGGCATCCGGCCATTCGGGCGGTATTTCCCATTGTGCCTCACGGTGACATCTATCGGGACGTGGTCTTTGTGGGCGGTCAGGCCTCCGTTGCCTTTTTGCCCGCCTGGATGGGCGTCGTTACCTTGTTGGCCACGGCCAACCCCAGTTTTTATGACCAGCCGGACCAATATCTGACGGCGGTACTTGAGCATATTCAGGGCTTTGACAGTTTTTTGCTGGGGCGCACCGCTGGCGTGCTCACCGGGCAGGAAGATTCAGCCTACGACAACCGCTACTGGGCCGAAAAGGCACCGCTGGAAGTCTCACCGGGTTTGATGGCGCCCACCTTTATTGTGGGAGGGCTGTTCGATATTTTTCAGCGCAGCGAGCCTCTGAATTACGAGGCGCTTAAACGGCACACACAGGCCAAACTGTTGATTGGCCCCTGGCATCACCTGGAGGCGGCGGTGGGTGAGGGCTTGCCGCTTAACGGTGTTCCTCCGCTCGACCAGATTGCCATGATGTGGTTTGACCACTATCTCAAGGGGGTGGATAACGGCGCGCAAAATCTTCCTGATGTTACGCAGTGGGTATGGGGGCATGAGCGCTTTGAGACCGCTGACGACTGGCCCCACCCCGAGGCCGGCGCCCGGCGCCTGTTCCTTCAGGGCGGCGGCGGGCTGTCAGGGCAAAGTCCCGACCGCGAGGCGGCCCCCAGTCAAATCATCCAGCAACCTCTGAACGGCGTTTGCTCCCAGAGCAGTCTGCAAATATCGCTTGGCCTTACCGGCTACGCGCCTTTGCCGTGCTGGTACGAAGACAATCTGGTGCAAACGCTTGAGGCAACGTTCGATACCCCGGTGCTGGAACAGGATATGTATATCAACGGCCCCCTGCAGGCTGATGTCTGGATATCGAGCACTGCGCTGGATGCCGGTGTAGTGGTGAGGGTGTCTGATTTGCAACCTGACGGTACCGCGCGCGCGCTGACCAGCGGATTGCAGACCGCATCGCTGCGCGCCGTCGACGTGTCGCGCTCGCGCTTTCTCGACGGCGAAATGATCCAGCCCTGGCACCCCTTCACCGCAGCGTCGGTGCAGGCCATGGCGAGTGGCGATATTGTTAAAGTGCCCGTTGAAATTTTTCCCACCAGCGCCTTGATCAAGAAGGGGCATCGCCTGCGGATTTCCGTCGGTGCGAGTAACTTTCCCTTTGCGGCCATGCCCGCACCCTCGCTGATCCAGTCGGCTGCGGGGGTAATGAGTATTTATCACGACCCGCAGCGACCTTCGAGCATTGTGTTGCCGCTGGTTCCCGCAACCACTCTGGAATAGCGCCCATAGGTCGGTACCGATACATCCGCCAGAAAACAAAACTGCTGCAGAAACCACGCGCCAGTATCGGCGCCATCTTCAATGGGCAGGGGAAATTTATGAGTTATAAAAATGCACTCCGCACTGCGGTCATGATTAGGCCGCCGGGGCCGGAAAATGCGGTAGCTGCGGATCCGGGGCTGGCCAATGATTATCGGTCAGCGCGATTTGTTAAAAGGAAACCAGCATGACCCATTCACTGGCGCCGGTTGAATTGCTATTTCGCAATGCGCAGGCAAGTCCCGACAAAATCTGGCTGCGCCAGCCACAGAACAGTGATGAAAGTAGTGGTACAGGCTCTGAGGAGAACGGCGGGGAAAGCACCTTTACCTGGCAGGAGGCTGCAACAGAAGTCGGAAAGCTGGCTGCGGCTCTGCGGGCACTGAATTTACCTAAAGGGTCTTGCGTCGCCATATCGGGGCGCAACACCGCACACTGGTTTATGGCGGATATGGCTATTTCCCTGAGTGGTCATATCAGTGTCGGTCTTTATCCGAAGCAGGCAGCAGAGGCGTCGCGCTATATTCTGCAGCATAGCCATTGCCGGGTAGTATTTGTTGGTCCGGCGTCGGACGCCGGCGAATTGCGGGCGCAGATTCCGGAGGGTGTGTTAAGCGTTGCCATGCCTTTTGCAGATGTGCCGGCCTGCGATATAACGTGGAAAAGTTTTATTGATGAACATGAGCCGATTACAGCCTCAGAACCTCCAGCACCTGACGATCTGATGACCCTGGTCTATACCTCGGGAACCACCGGCAAACCCAAGGGCGTGATGATTACCTATCGTAATATCGCTTTTGCTGCGGAAGGTTTTTTGCATTACTTTCCGGCATCAACCGATGAGCGATTGTTTTCCTACTTGCCGCTGGCGCACTTGTTTGAACGCTGTGCCGTGGAACTGGCCAGCCTCCATTTTTGCGCCGAAGTGTATTTTCTCGAGGCCATTGAAAACCTCGCGCAGAAGCTTCCGCTCGTTATGCCGACACGATTTTATGCGGTTCCTCTGGTGTATGGGCGTATGCAGGCGGGCATTACAGAACGGATACCCGAACATCGCTTGCGACTCTTGCTTGGCATTCCCTTTCTGGGCCAGCGTCTGCGAAAAAAGTTACGGGCAACACTGGGGTTGGCAAATGCTCGGGCCTGCATCTCAGGAGCTGCCCCTTTGCCGGCGGAAACACAAAGATTTTTTCAGGATATTCTCGGAATTACCCTGCTCGAAGGTTATGGCATGACAGAGAACACGGCCTACCTTTCTGCCTCGTTACCCGGTGAGTTCAAGGATAAGGCCGTGGGGAGACCCTTTCTGGACGCTCGCGTCCGACTGGCCGACGATGGTGAAATTCAATGCCGACATCCCGGCTGCAGTCCGGGCTATTACAAGGATGCGGAAAAGACCCGGGAGCTGTATACGGCTGACGGCTATTTACGCACCGGCGATAAGGGGCGCATTGACGAGGAGGGCTATCTCTATATTACCGGCCGTATAAAAGACATCTTTAAAACAGCGAAAGGAAAGTATGTGGCGCCAGCACCCATTGAAGGCGCAATGGTGCAATGCCCAGTGGTGGAACAAGCCTGTCTTGTCGGTGCGCAGCTGGTGCAACCGCTTATGCTGGTTACGCTGGGCGAGAAAGGGAAGCAGCTTGATCGCGCTCAGTTGCAAGAGCAACTAACCACTGCGCTGGCGAAAATCAACCGGTCGCTGGAAGCGCATGAAAAAGTTGCCAAGCTGGTTGTCGTTTCGGACGACTGGTTGCCGGATAACGGTTTTATGACCCCCACCATGAAGGTTAAGCGCAATATTGTTGAAACCTGCTACCGGGAAAATATTGTCGCGGCATCGAAGGGTAGTCGCGATACCCTGATTTGCTGGCAGTAACACAGCCAGCTATCAGGGGGCAGCCAGGCAAATTGCCCGCATGGCTTCACGCGTCGCTTCGGATATGGCTGTGGCCTTCTGGTCTTTTCGCGTCACAAAGACATGTACAAAAAAACCGCTTGCGGCTGCCCGGTCTTCTCCCTCTTTAAAGATGCCGATGTTGTAGCGCACCGAGCTATTGCCAAGCTTTTCTATTGCGAGGCCCGCCTCGAGCTTTTCCGGGTAAGCAACCGGGGCGTGGTAGTCGCAGCCGGATGACACCACAAAACCGATAATCTCGCCCTTGTGAATATCCAGTCCGCACTCTTCGATCAGAAAGCGGTTGGCGGCACTGTCGAAGTAGGAATAGTAGGTCACGTTGTTTACATGACCGTAGATGTCGTTGTCCATCCAGCGGGTGGTGATGGGGTAGAAACGGTGATAGTAAGCGCGCTCGGTTTTTTCCATGGTTCAGTAGGCCGCTTGATAAATGGCAAGGGCGTCGGCTTCCGAAACCTCACGCGGGTTATTCACCAGCAACCGCTGCTGCAGCATGGCGTCTTTGGCCAGCATCGGCAGGTCGGCCTCGGCAACGTTTGCCTGCTTCAGTGTTTGTGGCAGTGGTGCGCGCGCCACCAGCTGTGCCATCGCGGCAATAAACTGATCGCAGGCTTTTGCGGGAGAGAGGATGTGCACATCCGGTTGCAGGCAGGGCAGCAGCTCGGCGTAGAGATGTGCAGCTTTGGGAGCGTTGAATTTTAGCACCGAAGGCAGCACCAGCGAATTACTTAAGCCGTGGGGAATATGGTAGTGGCCGCCGAGCGGGTAGGCCAGCGCATGTACCGCCGCTACCGGCGCGTTGGCAAAGGCCTGACCGGCCAGGCAGGCACCGAGCAGCATATTGCTGCGCGCTTTGAGGTTGTCGCCCTGGTCAATGGCGGTCTGCAGGTTGGCGGCCATCAGGGTGAGTGCCTGCCGTGCGAGCATATCGGAATAGGGGTTCTTTTTGAGCTTGGAGGTGTAGGCCTCAATGGCGTGCACCATGGCATCGATGCCGGTGGCGGCGGTGACGGCGGGCGGCAGGCCGCGAGTAAGTTCGGGGTCCAGCAAGGCGATGTCGGGCAGCAACTGCGGCGATACCACACCCATTTTTGTGGTTTCGCCGGTGGTAACAATGGCGATGGGGGTCACCTCTGAGCCGGTGCCAGCGGTCGTGGGCACCTGAATCAGTGGCAGGCGGCCGCCGAGGATATTGCCGATACCGTACATCTCTGCCAGCGGTTGTTGCGACGGCACCAACGCGGCAATCAATTTGGCAACATCCATGGAGCTGCCACCACCCAGGCCGATCACGCCGTCCACGCCGGCTGCGCGCGCGTTGTCAGCGGCGGCCAGAACCACGGCTTCGGGCGGATCGGCCAGCACGTCGCCGTACAGCGTGACCGTCAACCCCGCCTTTAGCAGCAGTTGTTCCACGCGCTCAACAATGCCGGTGGACTGCAGGCCGGGGTCGGTAACGAGCATCAGGTGCGACAGCTTGAGTTCGCGACACAAGGTGGGTAGCTGGGCGCTGGCGCCCGCTTCAAACACGATGCGGCGGCAGGTTTCAAATTGGAAGTTCATGACAGTTCCTGCAGAAAATCGTGATAGGCCGAGGCAATGGCACTGGGTGCCTCTACCTGAGGGTAGTGTCCGATTTCCGGCAGTTCAATAATGGGGTCGCGGGGGCGAACCAGCTCGCGGTAGCGCGCCACCATATGCGCGCCGGACACCGGGTCGGCACTGCCGTTGATGAGCATCACCGGCACGCAGCTGTCGCGCAGCGCCAGCAGCCAGCGTTCGCGGTGCTTGCGGCGGTCGGCCATATAATGAATCAGTTTGTGCAGCAACTGATTGCCATGGCGCAGGCAGATCAGCTGCCAGAAGCCGTCAAGTTCAGCTTGGGTGGGGCGCGAGGCACTGCCGAACACGGCGGTAAAACTGCGCTCAAACTGCTTTTTGCCAAACAGCCGCGAGATAAAGGAGCCAAGGGGGCCCTCCAGCAGCTTTTGTACCAGCCGCGCGCGATGGGTTTCGGGAAACAGGCCGCCGTTGAGCAGGCACACCGACAGCCAGTGACCGCGACCTTTGCCCACATTCTGGCGGTAGAGCAATTCCTGGGCGACGGTATCGCCGTAGTCGTGGGCGAGCACGTGAAATCGGGTCAGTTTCAGCTCGCTCACCATGGCCTCGATAATGTCGGCCTGTTCGTGAATGCTGTATTCGTGGTTCACGGGCTTGTCACTAAAGCCGAAGCCGAGCATATCCGGTGCAATCAGCCGGTAGTGATCTTCCAGCAGCGGCCACAGCTTGATCCAGTCCCAGCTTGAGGTCGGAAAGCCGTGTATCAACAGCAGGCAGGGTTTGTCGGATTCACCGCTGTCGCGGTAGAAAATGGTGTGGCCGTTGATCGTGAGGTAATTGCCGCCGTCGCGCCAATCACTGATGGAGTTTTGTAATAAGGCGCCCACAGTGCTCGCTCATTGCTGGTTGATAAAAAGGAGACGTTGATTTGCGGCTAACTATGGCAAAATTGCGGGCAAATGCACAGGGCTATGGCCGCGGAGTTAACACAATGCCAGTAACCATTGAATTCAGGCACACGATTCAGGCGCCGGTGACCACCGTGTGGGAGGTGTTGAGTGATCAGCAGGCCTACCCCGAGTGGAACCCCTTCGTGGTTCATTCGGAATCGAGTCTGGTGGTAGGCGAGCCGATTGTCATGCGGGTGAAGGTGCTGCCCTTTTTTGCCCAGCCGCAAACCGAATTTATCTGGGAGCATGAGCCGCAGCAACTTTTGAGCTACGGCATCAAAGGTGATGCGCTGGGTGCCTTGAAGAGCTACCGTTCGCACCGGCTTGCGCCCTCGGCCGATGGCGGCACGGAATATCATTCCTTCTTCCAGTTGAGTGGCTGGTTTGCGCCGGTGGTGGGTTTATTGCTGGCGCGGCAATTGCGGCGGGGTTTTCGGGAAATGAGTCAGGCGATAGCTGATCGCGCCGAACAGTTGGCGCGGCCAGCCTAGTCTGGTTTTAAGCTCAGCTCCTCGTCGAGCTGCCGGCTGACCGTTTGCGGCGTATGGGTATTGCGCGCCAGCAAGTGATAGGCCAGTGGCACCACAAAAAGAGTGAGCACGGTAGCTACGCTGACGCCGGAGGCCACCACAATACCGATCACGATTCTTGCTTCACTGCCTGCGCCACTGGCGAGCAGCAGGGGAATGGCGCCCATGATGGTGGTGATGGAGGTCATGAGAATGGGCCGCAAACGCTGACCTGCGGCATTTAACAGTGCCTGCTCAAAGCTTTGGCCTTCATCGCGCAGCTGGTTGGCAAATTCCACGATCAGAATGCCATTTTTGGTCGCCAGGCCCACCAGCATGATCAGCGCGACCTGGCTGTATATATTGATGCTTTGACCGCTCAGGTAGAGGCCAATCAGCGCTCCGGCAATCGCCAGTGGTACCGTCAGCATGATGACCAGCGGATGCACAAAACTTTCAAACTGTGCCGCCATCACCAGAAACACCACCAACAGTGACAGGGCAAAAATGAAATAGATATCGCCGCCGCTTTCCTTGAGGCTCAGTGACTCGCCTTTGTAATCGACAACGGCTTCGGGGGTTAGCTCGCGGGTGAGTTGTTCGAGATAGGTGAGAGCATCACCGAGGGCGTAGTCACCGGCCAGACCTGCGGTGAGAGTAATGGCGCGAGTCCGGTTGTAGCGGTTTAGCGTGGAAGCGTCAGCGCGATCTTCCAGAGTGACCAGGTTCGCCAGCGGAATCAGGCTGTCGGTGCTGGCGGAGCGAACGTAAATATTGTTCAGGTCGCCGGGCGAGCGCTGGCTGGCCGGCTCGCCTTCGAGAATAACGTCGTATTCTTCGCCCTCGCGCAAGAACGTGGTCACGCGGCGTGAACCCAACAGCGTTTCCAGTGTGCGGTTAATATCCACCAGCCGCACACCCAGCGCGGCCGCGCGCTCTGTATTCACCGACACGCGCAGCTGCGGTTTACTTTCCTGATAGTCGCTGTCCAGACCAATCAAACCGGGATTGTTCGCCGCTTCTGCCAGAATGCGGTCGCGCCAGCGCGCCAGTTCATCGTAGTCGCTGCCGCCAATAACAAACTGCACCGACTGACTGGCGTGGCCGCCCAGAGCCTGGGGCATGATGGGAAAGGCGACCACGCCGCTGACATCGGCAACTCGCTGGCGCACATCCTGCATTATCGCCCAGCCGTTGCGACGGCCTGTTTCCCAGGGGGAAAGTACGATGACCGACATAGCGCCGTTATAGTTTTCGCCACCGCCAAAACCTCGGGGTGCGCGCAGCAAAAGGCGCTGCACTTCGCCGGAGTCGACCAGTGGCATCAAGCGCTGTTCGATCTGCAGAACGTGCTCTTTGGTGTAGTCAAAGGAGGCGCCTTCCGGCCCGTTGATGATCATAAAAAATACGCCGCGATCTTCTTTGGGTGCGAATTCCTGTGGCAGTTGCTTGAACAGTTGCGCACAAACGCCGAGCGCGACCACGACAATGAACAGGGTGATGACCGGTGCGTGCAAGGCGCGCGACAAGCCGGCGTGGTAACGGCTTTGCAATGCGTTAAAGCCTTTGTCGATAGTCTGGCCGAGGCGGGAGCCGCCGTGGCCGTTTTCCGGCTTCAGCAATTTGGCGCAGATTACCGGCGACAGCGTGAGCGCCACGATGCTGGAAAACCCTACGGCGGTGGCCATCGCAATGGAGAATTCGCCAAACAGTCGCCCGACATCGTCCTGCAAAAAGGTGATGGGGATAAAAACGGCAATCAAGACTAGTGTCGTTGCAATGACGGCGAAACCGACCTGCCGGCTGCCGCGATAGGCGGCTACCAGTGGTGACTCGCCTGCGCGCATGCGCCGGTGGATATTTTCCAGTACCACAATGCCGTCATCGACAACCAGGCCAATCGCCAGTACCAGTGCCAGCAACGTCAGCAGGTTCAGGGAGTAGCCCAGAGCGTAGAGCACGGTGAAGGTGGCGATCAGGGAAACCGGCACCGTGACGGCGGGCACCAGCATGGCTCGCAGATCGCCGAGGAAAATCAGAATCACCACAATAACCAGCCCGGCAGCGATAAACAGTGTGCGATAAACCTCGGAGATGGCGCTCTCAACAAACACCGAGCTGTCAAAACTCTGTTTGATTTCGACACCCTCAGGCAGGGTTTCGGCAATGCGGTCGCGCAGTGCTTTTGCGGCGCGGGTAACCGCCAGTGTGTTAGCGGTGCTTTGCTTGATTATGCCGAGGCCGACCATATTGACGCCGTTGCCGCGGAACATCCGGCGCCATTCAGCGGCTCCCAGTTCTACCCGCGCGACGTCCTGCAACCGCAGCAAATAACCGTCTTCGCCGCGGGCAACCACCAGTTTCCGAAAATCATCTTCACTCTGGTAGTTGCGATTCAGTTTGACAATAAAGTCACGGTCTTTTGATTTCACCGTGCCGGCAGGCAACTCAACATTTTCGCTGCGCAGCGCATTTTCGATATCCATTGCCGTTAAGCCGCGTGCTGCCAGTGCGCGGCGGTCGAGCCAGATACGCATGGCGTAATCGAGGCCGCCACTTACCCGCACGCGCGCCACGCCATCCAGTACGGAGAAGCGGTCTACCAGATAGCGTTCGGCGTAGTCGGTGAGCTCAAGGGTATCCATGGACTCGGAGGTGAGGTTGAGCCACATAATAACGCGCTCGTCCGAGTCGCTTTTTTGTACCTCGGGCGGGTCGGCCTCCTGCGGCAGGTTGCCGAGGGCACCGGAAATGCGGTCGCGAATGTCGTTGGCTGCCGCGTCGATATCGCGGCCCAGGTCAAACTCGATACTGATGCTGGAGTAGCCGTCGGTGCTTGATGACGTGATGGTCTTGATGCCCTCGATACCGGCGATGCGATCTTCCAGCACTTGGGTAACGCGGGATTCGACAACCGAGGCCGAAGCGCCAATGTAGTTGGTGCGTATGGAAACAACAGGCGGATCGATATCGGGGTATTCGCGCAATGCGAGCCGCTCAAAAGAGACCAGGCCGAAAGCAATCAGGAGCAGGCTCAGTACTACGGCGAGTACCGGGCGCTTTACGGCGGTATCCGACAGCAACATGTTACTGCGCTCCGTTGCTGTTTGTGGTTGTTGCCGGAGCGGCTACGTTTGGCGCGCTGGGGTTCGGCGCCGCCACGCTAATACCTTCACGCAGGCGCGGGAAATTGGCGCGCACCAGATTTTCGCCTTCATTCAAACCGGACAGGACTTCAACCCAGCCGGGCTGGCGGCTGCCAATCTCGATGATCCGGCGCTGCAGGGTATTGTCCTCGGCAATAATCCAGACGCTGTGCTGTTGATCGCGGGTCAGCAGGGCGGCTTCCGGCACGAGTAGGGCGCGGCGCGGATTGCGCAGTAGCTCAATAGTCATCAGCATGCCGGGCTTGAGCAGGCCCTCGCTGTTGTCGAATTCGGCGCGGGCGCGAATGGAGCGATCAACGGCATTGACGCGGCTGTCGACAACGGTGATCTTGCCATTGAAGTCGCGATCGTAGGCGGCGGTACGCGCGCGCAGCGTCAGTCCGGCTTTGAGTGAACCGAGTAACGCTGCGGGTACACTGAAGTCCAGTTTCAGGGTGTCGATATCATCGAGTGTGGTAATCGGTGTACCGGGGTTGAGCAGGGCGCCCGGGCTAACCAGCCTCAGGCCGAGCACACCTGCAAAGGGGGCGATAACACGGCGGTCAGCAATGCGCGCTTCCAGTTCTTCAATTCTGTGTTTCGCTTTCAGCAATGCCGTGCGGCGCTGATCCAGCTCTGTTTGTGCGGCCGCCATGGTCTTTACCAGGCCTTCCAGTCGCTTGACTTCGCGTTGTTGGTCGGCAAGTTCCGCGCGGGCGCCAGCCAGCTGCGCCTGTTCTTCTTTCATTTGCAGGGTGACGAGCAACTGCCCGGCTTTGACACGTTGTCCTTCACTAAAATGAATTGTGCTGATGGTGTCGGAAGCATTGGCACTGAGGGTTACAGATTCATTGCCTCTCAGGGTGCCGAGTGCTTCAACCCGATCAGAAAAGCTGCGTTTTTCGGCAACGTAGCTGCTTACGGTCACTGCGGGTTTTGCCGCTCCGCGAGAGGTTTCTTCCGAGCTGAAGTACTGGTAGGCAAGCGCGCCTGCCAAGCCGAGCACCAGTATGCTGACGATAAATCGCATTGACGTCCCCACAATTCCATTTCGTTCTGATTATTGGCACGAGTCGAATTGACTGTAGGGGGATCTGTTTTAGACGACAATAGTTTCCGCCCAAACTGATAATAGCCCGTGGATTCGACTGCTTTGCTAAACCGGCAGTGCCGCCAGCTGTGCTGACGGCATTGGACTGCATTTGCCGGATTTAGTTTCGTTGAGCGAGGCGGTCGCGGCTGCGTTGGGCGCTGGCGCGCACCTGCTCGGGCGCAGTACCACCGATGTGATTGCGGGCATTCACTGAGCCTTCCAGTGTCAGCACCTCAAACACATCTTGGGTGATGACGTCGCTGAACTGGCGCAGCTCGTCCAGGCTCATTTGAGAGAGGTCCTTGCCGCAGTCGATGCCGTAGGCCACGGACTTGCCAACCACCTCGTGGGCGTCGCGAAAGGCCACGCCCTTGCGCACCAGATAATCGGCCAGGTCGGTGGCAGTGGAAAAACCGCGCATGGCAGCCTCGCGCATGACGTCGGCCTTGGCGGTAATGGCAGGTACCATATCGGCGTAGGATTTCAGGCAGTCGCGCAGGGTGTCGATGGTATCGAACAGCGGCTCCTTATCTTCCTGATTGTCCTTGTTATAGGCCAGCGGCTGGGACTTCAT
>DIBR01000069.1:52510-52961 GCA_002415025.1 Spongiibacteraceae bacterium UBA5047 | reverse complement strand
TTCTGCAATACGCTTTTCAAACCGAGAATGCCCTGACCTTGCCCGTGTCGGCACCGGGCTCTGCAGGTATGGAAACCTGTTTTGCCAACCTGCTTGAGCCCGGTGACAAGGCGATTGTTTGTATCAACGGTGTTTTTGGTAATCGCATGGTTGAGAACGTTACTCGCTGCGGAGCAACGGCGATCACGGTTAATGATGACTGGGGTAAGCCGGTTGACCCGGACAAAGTGGCGGCCGCACTAAAGGCGAACCCCGATGCGAAACTGCTGGCATTTGTGCATGCCGAGACCTCTACCGGTGCACGTTCGGATGCCAGAGCGCTGGCGGCGCTCGCACAGCAAGCGGGTTGTTTAACCATTGTTGATGCCGTTACCTCACTGGGTGGCATCGAATTGAAGGTCGACGAGTGGGGCCTTGATGCGGTGTATTCCGGCACCCAGAAATGCCTGTC
>DIBR01000069.1:51359-52306 GCA_002415025.1 Spongiibacteraceae bacterium UBA5047 | reverse complement strand
TGTACACCGGGCTTGTCACCGGTGACCTTCAGCGAACGAGCTGCGGAGGTGATTCGTTCGCGCAAAGTGCCGGTTCAGAGCTGGTTTCTGGATATGAATCTGGTCATGGGCTATTGGGGTGGCGGTGCCAAGCGCGCATATCATCATACTGCACCAATAAATGCACTCTATGGGCTGCACGAAGCGCTGGTGCTGCTGCAGGAAGAGGGGCTGGAAAATGCCTGGCAGCGGCATGCGCGCATGCACGCCTCACTGGCTGCGGGCTTGGAATCTTTGGGCATTGGCTTTCTCGTAGACTCGGCCTTTCGCTTGCCGCAGCTCAACGCGGTTACCGTGCCTGAAGGTGTAGATGAAGCGGCGGTTCGTCAGCAGTTGCTGGCAGAGTCGGACCTTGAGATTGGCGCGGGCCTTGGCGCATTGGCCGGCAAAGTGTGGCGTATTGGCTTGATGGGGCACAGTGCCCGTGCTGACAATATCACGCTCTGTCTGGACGCTCTGGAAACTGCTTTGATTGGCCAAGGACTCGAGATCGAACCGGGCACTGCCCGCAATGCGGCAGCGGAAGCCGCACTTGCAGGCTGATCGGCCTGCGTTTAGCACCGGGCCTAACCCAAGGCTCGGTGCAAGGCGGGTTTAGAGGGGATAAGGTTCCATAATATAGCCCAGGCAATCTTGCCGGATGACGCGTAAATCCAGTGTCAGCATAGACGGCAGAAACATTTTTTTTACTTCAATGTTTCCATTGTTATACGCAAGATAGTTATCGCCCAATTCCTGGCCGGCGTCGTTGTGTATCTGCAGGCGAGCCGTCTCCGATTGGTATTCGCCGAGCTTGAATCCGGGCGACAAAACCCGAAAATTCAGTGAGTCAAAATCCCCAGCGAATTTCAAATCGGCGTCAGTATCGTTATTTCCGGACTTACCGTCTCCAAAACAGATGTTGAGTT
>DIBR01000069.1:49990-51120 GCA_002415025.1 Spongiibacteraceae bacterium UBA5047 | reverse complement strand
CTGCGGAACCGTTATCCGGGCGACGGTATGAAACACCTTAACTTCATCAAAGGCCGAACCGTCCGTGTAAATTTGTTCTTCCAACAGGGCGAACTCAATCAGGTTGCAGGCGCGTTCAATTCCCTCCGGGTCGCCAGACTGCCCGCACTCGAGCGTTACTGAAACACAATAGCGCGCCAGATTGTTGGCGATCACCTGATGTGGCTCCGAGAAAAAGACCAGTGTTTCACTGAAGCGCCGGGCGAATTGAACAAATCGGCGGTCGACGTGGTTGATGCAGGCATAAAGCGGATTACGGCCGGTATTGTTGTGAATATCAATAGCCGCAACCGGACGCGATTGCGCGACATAGTCTAAAACCGTCTGCGCCATGCGATGTTCGTCGAGTTCGCCGCCTGCCCATATGCGATTAAAATCGGGTTGCTGCGATAGCCGCCGTGCGCCGTATCGGGCGGCATGTATATTTCCGATAAATAGAATCAGTCCGCGCGTCAGCTTTGTGTTCCTGTCTTCGATTTTTTTCAGGACTTTCTGGATTGCGCTCAGACCTGTGGTTTCGTTGCCATGCAACAAAACAGAAACGAACAGGCTCTCACTGCATTCACCCTCCAGGTGAATCAGGGTAGGGCCGGGGAGCAGTGTGTGGAGCTTTTGCGCGGGGCAATCGAGAAAGCCGGCAGGAAGCGATGTGCGCACATTGACACTGGCGTTAGCCGTGGGCGGGATGGACATTCCTTCTATCGCCATAGGTGTACCGGTCCTATTGATTGGTTTGACTGGTATTCCGCCAACAGGCTGGCGACATTGCCGCTGTGACGACTAAAGCCGTCCATTTGCCATTGCGCTCCGGTTTTAGCGCTCCGTACACGGGGCTGCATAACGTTGTTCATGTAGTGCTCAATATCCCGGGGCGCGAGCCCCAGATCGAACAAACAGGACGTCGCTGCCGGAATAATGTGTTGCAGCAACAGGTCCTGCATCAGCCAGACGCGGCCGTCTGTCCAGGTTACCGGTGCTTTGAGACCATAGCGCGCCGCTGCATAGAAGTTTTGCTGGGCCGCATCAAACGTCAGTTCCTTTTCTGGTGCCTGGTCAAGCGTTGCGAGGTGGTGTGACAAGCCATAAAACAG
>DIBR01000069.1:48071-49745 GCA_002415025.1 Spongiibacteraceae bacterium UBA5047 | reverse complement strand
GCAATATTCGCGATACTGTCGGTAATGGTTGGGCCGGCAGGAATAGCGCGGTGTTCAATGCGCAATTGCACTAGCCCTTCGCTTGTTACATGCAGCAGAGGGCGGTTCCAGCGCCATATGGTGCCGTTGTGCAGCTGCAGGTGAGCGAGGGGGTTGTTGCTGTCGTCATATTGCATGGGCAAGAGTATGGGAAACTCATCCCGGTTCTCGATAAACAGTTCTGCGACTGAGTGTTGCAAATAGCCGCTGCCGAAGCAGACCCGGTGTACCGCTTGCCCGTTGACGCGTCGGAAGCAGGGGATTGCAACGGATTGTTCGAACAGGGGAATGCGTGTTTCCGGCCACAGCCTTTTCCCGAACAATAGCGGGGAGTTTGCACAGGCGGCGACCATGGGAGCACTGGCGATAAGTGCAGCGTTGTAAAAGCGCACGGCCTGCTGCGGGCTTACCTGAACATGGATTTGCAAGGAGGTGGTGGCGGCCTCGGTCATGACATCTGTGTGTTCCAGGGTGAGTCGATCGTCGTCGCCACGGATATCGATACGAAAGGGCTGAAATTGCCGACCTTTCAGAATTTGCTGATTCAGCGCCAGGTAGCGCTGCTGGCCCGAGACGTTAGTCAGGCACAGATCCTCGTCACGCAGTGTCGGCAGAATGCCAATTTGCACGGCGGAGAGGCCCATCAGCTCGGCTTGAGCAGAGCATGCTTGCCACTGCCGGGTAAGGGAGTCTTCCAGCGCGCGGAGAAGGTCTGGAGAGGGCGCAAAGGGCGGTGTATTGATTTCGAAGTTGAACTTGGCAAGCTCGGGAACAACCAGCGGGTTGCTCAAAGCTTCAATAAATGGGGCGTTCTCCGGGGCGGGACTATGGTCGGACCGAATGAGACATGCTTCAAGCTCAAGTCCGCAGGTGCCCGACTGTCGCTCGACTTTTCCTTTCTTCAGCCAATCAAGCAGCAGCGCGGTTTCGCTGTCGAGCCTTCCCTTGAAGTCGGCGAAATCGGACTGACTAAAGGCTGTTTGGTCAATTTCCCTTCCCATTATTGCTCCGGCTATTGTCAGCCTGTGCGTACTCTCAGTCTAGAAGTTGCTGCGAGTAATGCCAGTGTCAGAAATATCGCTCATCAATATTGAATTGCGTTGCGAATTGCAGTATCACTGACGCCCTTGATGCAGCAGGAACAGTAGTAGTGGAATTCATCGATTATCTTCGCGTATTGGCAAAAAACGATGGTTCAGACCTCTATCTGAGTACGGGTGCGCCTCCCTGTGGGAAATTTCAGGGCGTTTTAAAGCCAATGGGTAAGGAGCCTGTGGGGGCTGGCAGAATCAAGGACATCGCCTACAGCATCATGGATGAAGAGCAGCGCCAGATATTTGAGCATGAGCTTGAAATGAACCTAGCGATCTCTGTGCCGAACGTAGGCCGTTTTCGTATCAATATATTTCGCCAGCGCAATGAGGTTTCCATTGTTGCGCGAAATATCGTCACTGAAATTCCCCAGTTTGACGATCTGCGCCTGCCCGAAGTGCTGAAAGAAGTCATTATGGCCAAACGCGGGTTAGTGCTGTTTGTCGGTGGCACGGGGAGCGGAAAATCGACCTCGTTAGCGGCTTTGATTGACCATCGAAACTCCAATAGCGGTGGTCATATCATCACCATTGAAGATCCTAT
>DIBR01000069.1:47684-47844 GCA_002415025.1 Spongiibacteraceae bacterium UBA5047 | reverse complement strand
ATCATCACCATTGAAGATCCTATTGAGTTCGTCCATAAACATAAGAAGTCTATTATTAACCAGCGCGAGGTTGGTGTAGATACACGTTCATTTGCGGCGGCCCTGAAAAACACATTGCGGCAAGCACCCGATGTTATTTTGATTGGCGAGATTCGCGACC
>DIBR01000069.1:46933-47465 GCA_002415025.1 Spongiibacteraceae bacterium UBA5047 | reverse complement strand
CGAGACCATGGAACACGCGCTGGCCTTTGCCGAAACCGGGCATCTGGCGATTTCGACCCTGCATGCCAATAATGCCAATCAGGCGCTGGACCGTATTATCAATTTCTTTCCCGAGGAACGTCGAACACAATTGCTTACCGACCTGGGAACCAATATGCGCGCCTTCGTTTCGCAGCGACTGGTACGCACCGTTGACGGCAAACGCGCCGCCGCCGTGGAGGTATTGCTGGGTACGCCAACCATTCAGGAGTTGATACTCCGGGGCGAAATGGACGGCATCAAGGAAATTATGGAGAAATCCGAGCGCTTGGGAATGCAGACCTTTGATTCGGCCCTGTTCAAACTGTACAAAGAGGGACGTGTGTCGCTGGACGAAGCGATTAAAAATGCGGACTCTGCAAACAATCTGCGTTTGCGCATCAAGCTCGACTCCAATTCAAGCGGTAGCGATGGTGACGCCAATGCAGCTTTGTCGCTTGAAGAAATCCCTCGTGACGAAGATGGTATGATCTAGCAGGCTGTTGATTTTCTA
>DIBR01000069.1:39551-46710 GCA_002415025.1 Spongiibacteraceae bacterium UBA5047 | reverse complement strand
TTATTGCGTATAAACTCCCTCATGTCGCCAGTTTTTGCCTTGCATTGGCTGCCTCGAAAACGAAAATCAACAACCTGCTAGGGCAGCTTCGAATCACTCAGTGATCGTTCCGGCTTTGCGCTATTTCGACTGGCAAGGCGCGCTCTGGATCCTCATGGAGAGGCCCTTAACCTTGTACTGCGCGACTTTGCCCGGTTCGCACGGCGATTCCTTTTAAGCCCACCCCGATTAATACCGCCGCGCCGAGCTGCACGGCAATAAAGGCCGGTGCGCAGTGCGGGGCAATGCCTGCAAAGGTGTCGCTGAATATGCGTGCGAAAGATACTGCCGGATTAGCGAAGGAGGTTGAGCTGGTAAACCAGTAAGCGCCGGTGATGAACAACGCCACACCGAGTGGCACGGCCTCTTCGTTGTGTTTGATAAAAAGCACGATGGTGAGCAGTAAACCGCAGGTGGCTACGAATTCGCTCAGCAGCAGGTGGCTTCCCCAGCGCTCGGTTGTGGAGAACGAGACCGGAGCCAGATCAAACATCAAATTTGCGGTAATCACGCCGAGTACCGCGCCGCAGCACTGCAGAAAGATATATGCAGGCAGGCGCCGGGCAGGCAGCTTGCCTGTTAACGCAAAGCACAGGCTAACAGCCGGGTTGAAGTGCGCGCCGCTTATTGGTGCAAGGGCAGTGATGAGTACGTAGAGAGCTGCGCCGGTTGCCAGGGAATTCGCCAGCAACGCGATGCCCATATTTTCCTGTGAGAGGTTCTGGCCCATGATGCCAGAGCCGACAACAGCGACGAGTAACATGGCGGTGCCGAAAAATTCCGCCAGATAGGCGCTGGTTTTCGACGGGTCAGTACTCAGCATGCAGGTTTCTCCGGTTGAGGGCATTGCGTTCCCTGGCAGCAGTTTTCAAGGAGGTAGTCGATCAAGGTGTTCATGGTCTCCAGCCTGGCACGATAGAGCTTGTGACGCCCCTCGTTCTCCGCGCTGATCAGGCCGGCGTTGCTTAGCTCTTTCAGATGAAAGGACAGCGTCGCCTTGGGAATGTCGAGTGCCTCGGACAAATGGCCGGGATTGATAGGCTCAGGAGCGCTTTGTACAAGTGCCCGGAAGATGGCGAGCCGGGAGTCCTGTGCGAGCGCAGCGAGTGCGGTTACGGCTTCAAGTGATTTCATAGTTCCAAATATATAGAACTATTTAGGGCGAATCAAACTCCGGCTTGCTGGGTGTCAACGGTGCCAGTACGCTAAGACTATAGAATCAGGCAGATAGGTGTCATGGATAACCCGAAAATTTCGACCTCGGCGCTTGCACGGCAGCTGGAAGTGCCGGTGCAGCAATTGTTTGGCACGCTCAAAGACTATGATTGGATACGAAAAATTCAGGATGGTTGGGCCTTAACTCCTAAAGGTGAGTTTGAAGGCGGAGAGTACAAAACCAGCAAGCGCTATGGCCGCTATATTGTGTGGCCCGCAGGCCTTGAGCAGCACCCGATGCTGCAGGCCTTGGAAAACAACAAAATGTTGTCTGCGGCGGCTCTTGGTGAAAGTGTTCAACTCAGTGGCAGGGCGGTGAATCGCTGTCTTGCGGAACTCGGTTGGTTGAAGCGTGAATTGCACGGCTGGATTTTGACTGCGGCGGGTAAGCACAGTGGTGGCGTGCAGATGGAAAACCGGCAAACTGACATGTTATATGCACTGTGGCCTGCCGGCGTGGCAGAAAACCCGGTGCTGGCAGCACGCTTGCAAGCCTGTGCGGCAGCCGCCGCCGCGGGTAGCGCTACGCCGGGTGATGATTTGTTCGCGAACCAGGAAAGCTATGAGAGTGTTGACGGCCACGGCCATGACACACGCGAATTGCTGGCGATCTGCCACTGGCTTTACATGGCCGGTGTTTTGCACGCCACGCAGCGCCAGTTACCCGTGGAGGAGTCACTGAAGGCCGATTTCTATCTGCCCGTGAATCGCGTTTACATTGATTACTGGTCGGCGAATGCCTCGCCTGCGGAGCTAAAGGCCAGTATGCGCAAGGCCGAAGCCTACAAAAATTTGGGTTTGGCTGCGATTGAAATTCACGCCGAAGATGTCTCGCAGCTCGATGATGTTATGCCGCGGCAATTGCACAAGTTCGGAGTGCAGTTTACCTAGCAGGCTGTTGATTTTCGTTTTCGAGGCAGCCAATGCAAGGCAAAAACTGGCGAAATGAGCGAGTTTTTAACGCCGCAGTGGCAACGCAGATAGAAAATCAACAGCCTGCCAGGGCAGCTCTGATTAATCAGAGCTGCCCTGGCTTGTAAGAGGGATTTCCCTCTCCTTCGGGAGAGGGCTGGATGGGCGGCGAACCGTTTGGGACGGTATTAAACCCGAGTTGCTTCAGGGCGGGGTTCGTTCCTGCAATGAACCGTTCTATTTGCCAAGGTGATCGTCAATCTGCTTGGCCAGAGTAATGTCACGCATGGAAATGCCGCCCAGGTCATGAGTGGTCAGGGAGATGTCAACGCGGTTATAGACGTTGGACCATTCAGGGTGGTGATCCATTTTTTCAGCCAGCAATGCGACTTGCGTCATAAAGCCAAATGCAGCAACAAAGTCGGGAAATTTGTATTGCCGATATAGCTTTTCTTCACGTACCGTCCAGTCAGGTAGCTCGGCCATAACGTCCTTGAGTTGTGCTTCGCTAAAGCGCATTGTCATAGAGTACTCCTTTGTAGAAAAACACCGCATTCCATATGCGTTGTATAAGGAAATTGATCGAAGAAAGCCAGCGATTTAATGTGATGATTTTGGCACAAATGATTGAGGTCACGCAGGAGGGTTTGTGGATTGCAGGATATATACAATATCTGGTCAAACTCGCAAACCATATCGCGGGTGAAATCGTCGAGCCCGGCGCGGGGCGGATCGACGAAAACGGTTTTCAGGTCGAAGGCGTCCAGATTCAGGTGAGCAAGACGCCTAAAGGGACGAACACCTTTGAGTGCGGCTGAAATTTCTTCAGCAGAAAGGCGAACCACGTCGATATTATCAACGCCGTTAAGCGCGCTGTTTTCCTGCGCTGCCCGCACTGACGTTTTGGAAATTTCGGTAGCCAGTACGCGTGAAAAGTAGCGAGACAGCGGAATGGTAAAGTTCCCGCAGCCGCAATATAGCTCCAGAAGGTCACCTGAAGCGCTGCTTACCTGTTCACAGGCCCAGCTGATCATGGCTTCGTTCACCTTGGCGTTAGGCTGGGTAAAGCTGTTTTCGTAATGTCTGAACTGAAAATGTTTGCCATCGGCGTGCAGGGACTCCGTAACGAAATCCTGTTCAAGTACAATTTTTTGTTTGCGACTACGCCCGATAAGAAGAATCGGCAATTGTTGCATCAGGGTTTCTGCTTCGGCTTGCCAGGCATCGCCCAGTGGCCGGTGATAGATAAGCGTTACCAGCACTTCGCCACACTGTCCGCTCAGAAAATCTACCTGAAAGAGTCGCCGGCTGAGCTCATCTGACGCAGCGATAAGTTCTCGCAATGGCTGCATGACTGCAGCGATGGGCTCGCAGGCAATATCGAACCGGGTAATGATGTGAGCTTCCCGTGGATCTTCCTTGCGAAACATCACGTAGTGGGGAACGTTGTCGATATGCCTGATGCGAAATTCTGCACGCATGCGATAGTGGCTGGGCTCGGAAGGAAATATCGCAGGTTCAAGTGCGGTGAATTGTGTAAAAGGCTCGCGCACCAGCCTGGTTTTGGCTTCCAGGAGGGAAGAATAGTGATCGGGTTTAAAGTCACGGAGTGGCATAGTGCGCCTTGAGTTCGTTGGTCTGGTGTTTGTAGAGAGTGAAGTTTTTTAGCCGTGACGATTGTGCCAGAGTGTCATGGCCTGCGCCTGTGCTGAGTCGGCATCGGCAGCCTTGCCCAATAACCTGAGCGCAATGGCGAGTGTGCCGGTCACAGCAAGATCACCGTACTTGTCGGCGCTTTTGCCGAGCCAAACGGCTTCGAGGTCTGCAAAAGGCAACTGTTCCTGCTTTTCCTGTCGCCCTGATACCAGACGAGGCCAGTCTTCAATCGAGTTTTTGCCATCCTGAATCAAATGCAGCCGCAGGTCGGCTTCCGGGCGTCGTTCTGCTTCACCGGCTTCGCCCTTGAACACGGCTGCGTTCTTTTGCCCGAGTAACAGTGCTGCCGCCTGATGATTGTCTGCATAAGCCGGATGAAAAATACTTTGCAGAGAATAGGGCGCGCCGCAGGGATTGATCAGCCGGGTGAGTGTGTTCACCGGAGAGCGCAGTCCGAAACGGCTTTTCAAGTCGATAATGTGTTGCAGGCCGGGGCAAAACATACGCAAGGGGACAAAGGCGAAATTGTGTTGTGTCAGCGCAGATTCAGCTTCCTGCCAGTTTGCACACGGCGAGTGGCCGAGTAGCTGCAATACCTGCTCGGAGTATATTCGGCCTTCGGTGTGCCCCGCAGCGCCATGCATAACAATACGATAGCCCGCCCGGGCAAGTGTCAGTGCGCTCAACAGGTACCAGGGTTGCTGTCGGCGCTTGCCCGCGTAACTGGCCCAGTCGAGATCAATTGGCAACGTTGGCGTGTTGATGTGTTGCCGCACAGCGCTAACGAAGCCTGCCAGCTCATCCGCGCTTTCTTCCTTGACACGCAGCAGCATAAGAAAGGCGCCCAGCTGCACATCTTCTACCTCGCCGCGCAGAATCATGCCCATTGCCAGTGCGGCTTCGTCGAAGCTCAGTGAACGAGAGCCGGTCTTTCCCTTGCCGAGAATGCGGACGTATTGTGCAAATGGGTGCTCAGACATGGAGTATCGCTATCGTTGATGGTGAAAGGTGGCCTGGTTGGCCAAAAAACCGGGCAGGGGCAGCTAAAGGCAATTTTCCGGTCGCGGCAAGCCCGCTATCTTGCTCAATACTTTTGCAGGGCTGCCCGGAAAGAGCTTCAAGAAGTAGAGGCTGTTTCCCTTGTCGCTGCCCAGTTCCTGCCTAGCGTATTTTACCAGAGGTCGCATGGCGGGTGAGAGCTGGTAAACGGAATAAAACCGGCGAATAAGCCGGATCAACTCCCAGTGTGGCTCGCTCAGTTGAATGCCTTCCTCGGCGGCGAGGCATTGAGCTACCGGCTCCGACCAGTCGTCCAGGTGTTTCAGGAAGCCTTCGGTATCGGTTGCAATGTTCTTGTCGCCGCACACCAATGGCATGTCAAAACCAGCTTTGCGAATGGCGGTGGGCGGCGCAGAGTTCAACCAGCCCGGTATAGTCAATAGTGTCTATGCCCCGTTGGAGTTTATCGCTGATGCCACGGGCTGAGACGTCATCCGCCAGCGCGTAGACTGCGGTGGCTGGCCATTGCCGGGGCATTGTTGCGGCGTAAACGGCGTCATACATCAACACAATCAAATCGTTGGGGGCGCAGACCCGCAGGCAGGATTCGAGTGCCTGACCATCGAAAGGAGATTTCTGTATCAAATGAACCGTGGCGTCACTCATCAGATCGTTAATACCCGGTCAAATCGAGACACCAGTTTGGCGATTTCCCCGCCGGGGATACTTTGTGCTGCGTGGGCAAGGTCTGCGGTTTGCAGGTGTCGCGCCGCGAGGGAATCGCTTTCTACCCATAATTCATTAATGTCATAGAGGGGTAGGGCGCCCAGAACGGCGCCCAGGTTCTTGCTGCCGTGATTTGGATGCTGGTCTTTCAAGAGCTGGTACACGCCGTCGTCCATGAACAGCAGACTCACGGCAATATCGAAGGCTGCTGCGGACAATGCAATATCCAATGCTTCGTGGGCGTAGCTTCCGCCGTAGGGAGATTGACGGCTGATCAGGAGTAATGATGTCACCTCAGCCCCCAAAGGTCACAACGCGGTCGGAAACTATCATAGCTTCGGCCCACTGGCCCAGACCCGATAAATCAAAGCCCTTGAGGCTGTTGGATGCGCCAAGTTCGTAACGCTTTGCTTCACGCGCGTCCACAATACCGCGTCGCAACGCACTGGAGATACACAACACCATATCGGTTCCGTGCTCATCGCCAAAACGCTGCCAGGCTTTGGGTAAGTTCACCTGGTCCTGCGGGGCAATAGTAAAGGCGTTGCCGGCAATGACAGCATCGTGGAAAAAGAATACGCGAAAGAGTTCGTGCCCCGAGGCCAAGCAGGCCTCTGCAAAATTAAGTGCGCTGTGAACAGCGGGGCTGGATTGGGGCGAACCGAGAACAAGCAGTGAAAATTTCATGTTAATTAAAAAGCCCCGCCAGAGCGGGGCTTGAGGGCTGGTTTATTCATTAGCCGAAATAGCCGTGCATTAATCGTCGCCAGAAAACGCCATCAGAATATGAAGCAGACTGATAAAGATATTGTAGATTGATGCATACAGGGTAATGGTCGCGATGATGTAATTGCGCTCGCCGCCGTTAATAATCTGCCCTGTCTGGAACAGAATAATTGCGCTGGAGAAGAGCATAAAAGCACCGGACAGAACCAGATGCAGTGTTGGCATTTCGAAAACCAGCACCGCAACGATGCCGAGTAGCAGCACGATAGCGCCAGCGGTGATAAAGCCCGATAGAAAGGAAAAGTCTTTTTTGGTTGTCAGTGCATAGGCTGACAGGCCAAGAAAGATAAAGGCCGTACCGCCAAGCGCCTGCATGACGATCGCCGATCCGGCACTGCTTTGCATGAGCGCGTTAAGGAGTGGCCCGATAGCAAAGCCGACAAAGCCGGTAAAACCGAAGACGGCAAGCAGCCCCCAGGCGCTGTTAGCGAGTATCTGGGTTAGAAAAGAAAGGCCAATAAAGCCGCCCAGAAATACCCATGGGTTGATAGGCGCCGCGCCGCGCGCCAGATAGGCCGTCAGGGCACTAAAGGCAAGTGACATGGCGAGCAGTAAGTATGTGTTTTTAAGCACCTTATTGGTCGTGCCAACAACCTCGATACCCGCTGCCGGTTGAGCAATAGTTCGGTCTTGCATCGCAATCTCCGCGTAATGGTCGAACGTTACTGAATCATACTGCCCGTAGCGCCAAAATCAAGGAATTCAGGATCAGCTTGAGTGGTGACGGGCTTAAAGTGGGGGTGGACGGAGCAGATGCGGGATAAAGATGGCGGAGGGGCAGGGATTTGAACCCTGGGTGGGCGTTAACCCACGCCGGTTTTCAAGA
>DIBR01000069.1:367-39329 GCA_002415025.1 Spongiibacteraceae bacterium UBA5047 | reverse complement strand
TTTCAAGACCGGTGCATTCAACCACTCTGCCACCCCTCCGCGGCAGTCGGTGATTATACAGGCCTCTTTTTTACAAACAAGCGTGTAAACAGACTATTCTCGCCTGCAGGCGAGAAAAGTAGCATTTTAGCTTTCTCCTACAGGACTGCCCCAATGCCGGCAGCGCAGCGTCGCGAATTTATTAGCGCCGATGGTGTTCGACTCTCCTATTTGATTGCTGATAATTCACAGGGGCAAGGGCCGCTGCTGGTTTTTTGTCACGGTTTTCCGGGCCTGGCTTACAGTTGGCGGCATCAGCTCGCCGCTGCCGCAGAGAGTGGTTACCGGGCCGTTGCCCTGGACATGCGAGGCTACGGCGAAAGTGATGCGCCGGAGGCGGTTGCAGATTATTCACTCAAGCACATTGGCTCAGATTTACTGTCACTTCTTGTCGAGTTGAATGCAGAGGAAGCGGTATTTGCCGGCCATGATTTTGGTGCAGCGGTCGCTTGGTATATGGCGCTTGCTGCGCCAAAGCAGGTTCGTGGGTTAATGGTGCTCAGTGTTCCTTATGACTGTGATTACTACGGTCGGCACGGTGCGGGAGGGGGTGCGCAAGAACGACCAACTCAACAGTTTGCGCGCATCGCCCGGTCGCAGTTTTTGCATGCCCATTATTTTCAGGTACCAGGAGTGGCTGAGGCAGAGCTAGACGATCAATGTGCTGTCTTTTTACGCCGCATTTTCTGGGCTTTGAGCGCGAAGGGCGATTTGCTGTCGGCCTTCCATGCAGGAGGCTCCGGGGCAGGATACCTGAATGTGCTACCGCCGATCGCCACGCCTTTACCCTGGTCGTGGCTGGATCAGCGGGATTTCGCCATCTATGCCGATGCATATTGTCAGCGCGGGTTTAGAGGTGCGCTTAACTGGTATCGTGTTGCCGACATCAATTGGGATATCAATCGTCGCTTTGTTAACGATTTTATTGAGGTGCCTGTGTGCTTTATCGCCGGTGCACAAGACCCGGTGTTGGTAATGAGTGGTGACACGGCTCTGGGTTTTATGCGGGATCGGGTTTCCGATTTGCGTGACTGTGTCATTATTCCCGACGCGGGGCATTGGGTACAGCAGGAGCAACCGGAATTGGTAAACGAAATTATGCTGCGCTTTCTGGCGTCGTTGAAGTAACCGTAAGTGCGTGGAAGGGGATAGCGCGTTGAAACAAGAAAGCCGGCCCGAACATCGGGCCGGCTTGCGCTCGCGGGAGACTTCTTACTCTTCGGGCGGCGGAAGGACTTGCTCGTCATTAATCAGCACAGCGGAATCGTACTGGCTCTCGTCACTCGTTGCGACGATAACATCAAATTCCGCCTGGCAAACCTCACCAGCCGCAGCACAGGTTCTTACGCTGGAGTGATCCTCTGCAACGGTATGGCGTTCAAATACCGAGGGGTTGCGCGCTTCGGAAAGGTCACCATCGTCGGGCGTAAAGGCTTCCCCTTGCGTCTCCTGGCGCACAGTCACGCCACCATCGAAACGGTTGGGTTGCTCGCCGTCGTTGCTGGCGACTGCCGATTCGGGGCTCTCTTCCTGAGCGGTTGCTTCACCTTCCTGCTCTCCCGAAGGCTCAAGGCCGGGGAGCGGTTCACTGGAAGAATCGCCCTGGCCCGGATCTGTTCCGCCTCCCTGTTCGGGGGCTTCGGCTCGGGGAGCGTCCGCTTCAGAAAAGCTGCCTGCTCCGGAGTCATTGGAAGACATGGAGCTGTTTGCGAACGAGCCCCCCAACATCTCCGCGCCACCGCCGGCGGTCGCTAACCCGCCCACAGCCGGCTGAGCTATTGCTTGCACCGACATGAGTGCCGAGAACGTGATGCATGTCGCCACCAATATTGGGGCTGTTCTTTTTTGTTTCATCATTAGACCTCCTTAGTCTCTTGTCTTGCGCAGATGCAGTAAGTGGACTGACGATATTCGGAGGTGTTCCGCGGTTTGGTAATTTCACGATTCATTGGAAAATATGTAGGGAATATAAACAGTTGGCAGCCACGCTTCGACCGAAATGGCGGCATTTCCGTCGTCGATCGACAACGTGTTTCGGGGCTAAGGTCTTGCCGATAACGAAAGCAATTGCGGGAATCGCCGGGCGGTTTCATTCGCAGCAATTACTGAAGTGGCTTCCCGGTAAATGGCTCGCGGCCGGCTTCAGGCGAAGGTCGGCGGGCAATGCCTCGGGGGAGGAGGTGCACGCATCAAACTCGAAAAACAATATCCGACATTTGATGCGTGCAGGGTACTAGCGGTTGCGTGGGTCGTTCGCTGCGCGAGGCGGAATCACGCGATCCGGATCAGGCTGCTCAACCCGGGTTGGATCCAGCTCGGCCGGAATGGGTGAACTGGTTGCGATAGCGATCTCGGTAACCGGATTCGGTTTGTCGCGCGGATCATTTGCCGCGCGGCCACGTTCTCTGGCTGGAATAACCGCAGCGCTGGTCTGTTCCTTCGGCTGTTGAGCGGGCTTTTGCTCGCTGGGCTTGGGCTGCTCGTCAGAGGCTTCTTTAGTCTCAACCTTGCTTTCAGTCGGAACAGGAGCCGTTTGGGCAACGGCTGGCTTGCTCGCCGCAGTGCTGGCTTCTTCCGGCTGTGCAGCTGCGTCTTGTTCAGCAAGCGGAGCCTTTTTCCCGGGCTTGGTTTCTGATGTCTCGGGTTTGGCTTCCGAGGCAGCTTCCGGGTTGGCTTCGGGTTTTGCATCAGCAACGGCTTCACTTGTTACCGGGCTGCTGTCGGTTGCGGCGATATCAGCGACTGCTTCAGGAGCAGCAGGAGGCTTTGGCTCGGCAGGCGTCTGCTCAGGTTTGGCCTGTGGTGCAGCCGCGACGGTTGCATCCTCGGGCAGATTGATAGCTTCTTCGCGTTTGCGTTCGGCATTCTGACGCGGCTTGCGGTTGCCGGGGCGGCGTTGTGGGCGGTTGCCGTTACCATCGCTGCTATTGTCATCGCTTGCCGAGCGCCGCTGATTACGGTTGTCGCGGTTGCCTTCGTCCTGGTCCTTGCCTTGGTCGCGTGAAGGGCGGGGTTTGCGCTCGCCCGATTCTTTCTGCTCTTTTGGCTGACGACGTTCGCTGGCGTCACCGCGGTTGTCGTTGCGGTTGTCGCGATCATCGCTGTCGCGACGATTTCGGTTGCGGTTGCGATTGCGGTTTTGGCCGTTACGGTTGCGCGTCTGGGGTTTGGGAGCTTCAGGGGCCGCCGCTTTGGGTGCGGGCTTCTCTTCAATTTCTTCCGCCTGAAAGAAGGTGCTGAGGCTGCTCATGATCTTGCTGAACAGGCCGGGACCACTGTCCGCAGGGGTGCTTTCCGGAGCGACGGGGTCGTTTTCCGGTGCGCTGCGCTGGGGTGCCGGCGCGCGTGGCGCCAGGGTCGATACGGCCGCTTGCTGGATGGGAGGCAATTCTTCGGACTTGGCTTCCATCTGCTCCTGTGCGACTTCAAGCTCACTGGTGATTTTGTAGCTGACCAGCTCCTCGTCACCGATATCGCTGTCGCGCAGGCGCTGCACTTCAAAGTGTGGCGTTTCCAGGTTAATGGAGGGGATCACAGCGACGCGAACGCCCGCACGGTTTTCAATATCGTGAATGGCAACGCGTTTTTCGTTCAGCAGGTAAGAGGCGACAACCACAGGAACAATGGCGCGGACTTCGGCACTTTTTTCCTTGTTGGCTTCTTCTTCCAGCAGACGCAGAATCGAGAGCGCCAGTGATTTGGTATCGCGAATCGTGCCGTGGCCGTCGCAGCGCGGGCAGACCTTGGCGCTGGTTTCACCGAGCGAGGGCCGCAGACGCTGGCGTGACATTTCCAGCAGACCAAAGCGCGAGATGCGGCCAATCTGGACGCGCGCGCGATCGGGTTCGAGAGCGTCACGCATACGGTTTTCGACTTCGCGCTGGTTGCGTGGCGCCATCATGTCAATAAAGTCGATAACGATCAGGCCGCCGATATCGCGCAGACGAAGCTGGCGAGCGATCTCGTCGGCGGCTTCCAGGTTGGTTTGCAGGGCGGTTTCTTCAATGTCGCCGCCTTTGGTGGCTCGCGCGGAGTTGATATCGATGGAGACCAGCGCTTCGGTCGGGTCGATAACGACTGAGCCGCCAGAGGGAAGTTGCACTTCGCGCTGGAAAGCAGATTCGATCTGGCTTTCGATCTGGTAGCGGTTAAACAGGGGGACGGAGTCTTTATACAGGCGGATTTTGCTTTTAAATTGCGGCATCACCTGTTCGACGAAGGTTTTTGCTTCATCAAAAGAGGCGTCGTTGTCGATCAACACCTGATCGATATCGTCGCGCAAATAATCGCGTATAGCGCGGATAATTACGTTGCTCTCCTGCAGGATAAGCAGAGGGGCTTTGTTTTCTTCAGAAGCTTTGGTGATCGAGCTCCACAAGTGCAGGAGGTAATCAAGGTCCCACTGCAGCTCTTCGGATGAGCGGCCGATGCCTGCGGTGCGTACAATGACGCCCATGCCATCAGGAATTTCAATTGAACTCAGGGCATCGCGCAGTTGGGCGCGCTCCTCGCCTTCAATGCGGCGGGAAATGCCACCTGCGCGCGGGTTGTTGGGCATCAATACCATGTAGCGACCCGCAAGGCTGATAAAGGTGGTGAGGGCGGCGCCTTTGTTGCCGCGCTCTTCCTTTTCAACCTGCACGATGACTTCCGTGCCTTCTTTTAATACGTCCTTGATCTTGACGCGGCCCTGCACATCGGAGGGCGAGCGGTAGAAGTACTCTTTGGAAATTTCCTTGAGTGGCAGGAAGCCGTGACGTTCGGCGCCGAAATCGACAAAGGCCGCTTCCAGGCTGGGTTCTACGCGGGTGATGGTGCCTTTATAGATGTTGGCTTTTTTCTGGATGCGGGTGCGGTTTTCAATATCCAGATCGTAGAGTCGTTGGCCATCAACGAGTGCGACACGCATCTCTTCGGGTTGCGTGGCATTAATCAGCATTCTTTTCATGTGGTAAATCCCTGTGTGGAGGACTTACCGCGCCGTCGGGACGAGGGCAGAGATTGGACTCAGAGGCTGGAAAGCCTGTGCTTTGGCACTGTCAGCGCAGTCACAACATCATTGGGTATTCAGGCGCAGCCTGAAGCGCTCTTCTGATATCGGGTCTGACGGGCTTGCCGGTTGCTCCTTGGTCTATTTGAAACGACTGACTATCGAGACCGAAGCGCGAAGTTTTCTCTACATTCGATGGCTTCTAACAGGGTTGCTGCGCTGTCGATCGGTCTTTTCATCAACGATGCCTGAGTTCGGGGCACCGTACTGGCTCAAATCTCATTTCTCTCGTTAACGGTGCGGTAAATTCAACTCGCACTGTTAAAATAGGTACAAACACTTTTACACTAGCGCATGTACAAGTTTGTTCTCGCTAAATCGTTTGCAGGCCTTTTACATGTCCCTCGGGAAGTTATGTCATCAGGCTTGCGGTAGAGTCAGTCTTTTTCATCATAAGCTTGCTGTCATTCTCTGACTGCCGCTGTGGACTCGACGTCTACCGGCGCGAATATAGCAGTAAACCATTGTCGGTTCAATCAGTTAGGCGGGAAGTTCTATTTTGTCAGGTGAGTCGGGTAAGCAGCAGTCCGTACAAGTTCTGGTCGTCGGTGAAGAGGCTGCCGGGCAGCGCATTGACAACTATCTGCTCAAGCTATTGAAAGGTGTACCTAAATCCCGGATCTATCGACTCCTGCGTAAGGGCGAGGTGCGGGTGAATAAGGGGCGCATCAAGCCGGAGTACAAATTGATGGATGGCGACAGCGTTCGTGTGCCGCCGATCAGGGTTGCCGAGCGCACCGCACCGGAAGATGTTTTCGTATCAGATGGGCTCTCAAGGCAGCTGCAGGGGGCTATCTTGTTTGAAGATGAGCGCTTGCTGATTATCAACAAGCCCTCGGGCCTTGCTGTTCACGGTGGCAGTGGTGTCAGTGTGGGGCTTATTGAAGCTCTGCGTCGAATACGCCCGGAAGAGCGCTTTCTGGAGCTCGTGCATCGGCTCGACCGGGACACATCAGGCTGCGTGATGTTGGCCAAAAAAAGAAGCACACTCAAGACCTTGCACGGGCTTCTTCGAGGAAATGGTGTCGATAAGCGCTATCTTGCATTGGTGGAGGGGCGCTGGTCCTCGCGCAAGGTTCAGGTGAAATTGCCCCTGGAGAAAAACGTGCTGCAGTCAGGTGAGCGTATGGTGAGGGTTAATCCCGACGGCAAGTACGCTCTGACGCGTTTTGAGGTGGTGCAGCGCTTTCCCGGCGCTACACTGGTTGAAGCCAGACCTGTCACCGGGCGCACCCACCAGATTCGGGTTCATTGTCAGGCGGCAGGGCACCCCATTATCGGCGACGATAAATACGGGCGAGATGAGGTAAACGAGCAATTTCGGAAGGAGGGCGTGCAGCGCCTGTTTCTGCATGCCCACTCGCTCGGCTTTGAGCTTGATGGGGAGCGGATTTCGGTGGCGGCCGAGTTGAGCGATGACCTTAATGCGTACATTAAAAAATATCAGTAGAGTATTGTTTTGCTAGTAATATTTGATTGGGATGGAACGCTTATTGACTCTACCGGCAAAATTGTTGCCTGCATGCAGCAGGCGGCGAAGGATGCCGGTATTGCGCCGCGCAGCGTGGCGGATATTCGCAATATTATCGGTCTCGGTCTGGATGAGGCCTTGCTCCGGCTCTATCCCGAGCAGGCTGCTGACCTCAGGGCCAGTATTCGCCAACACTATTCCGCTCGTTTTGTGGCTGCTGATCAAACGCCCTGTGAATTTTTCCCCGGTGTTATGGAGTCGCTGGACTGGTTGCGAGCTCAGGGAGTGCCGCTGGCGGTGGCTACCGGCAAGAGCCGGCGCGGTTTGGACCGCGTGCTGGGCAATCTCCGTATGAGCTACTATTTTCAGGGTTCGCGTTGCGCCGATGAAACAGCGTCCAAACCAAACCCCTTGATGCTCAATCAGTTATGTGAAGAATTTAAAGTTAATGCTAACAGCGCGGTTTTTGTCGGTGACACGGAATACGACCTTGAAATGGCGCACCGAATTGGCATGCCCAGCGTGGGAGTCAGCTATGGTGTACATGAGCCGGCGCGGCTGGCGAATTGGCAGCCGCTGCAGATCCTGGACGATTTTTCCGCTTTGCTGCCGCTGGTGGCCGAGCGCTACGGGATGGCAAAGCCGTAGCGCTGGTTTAGCAAGCTGACGAGGTCGATTAACGGTAACCCGATCAGCGAATTCGGGTCTTTGCCTTCGAGCCGCTCAAACAGGCTAATACCCAAACCCTCCATTTTGAAGCTGCCTGCGCAATCCAGAGGTTGCTCCTTCTCTATATAACGACTGATTTGATCGGCGCCGAGTTTGCGAAAATGTACGGTGAACGTGTCGACTAACGTGCACTGTTGGCCGATATTCGGGCCGGCTAGGCACAGGCCTGTGTAGAAATGCACGCTTTTCCCGCTGCAGAGTGAAAGCTGCCGGCGTGCTTTTATTGTTGTTCCGGGTTTTCCCAGAGCGATCCCGTCGAGGCTGGCGACCTGGTCGGAGCCGATAACGAGGCTGCCCGGGTGCTTTGTTGCTACCGCGCGGGCTTTTTCAGTGGCCAGGCGCCAGGCGAGCTTTTCCGGTGTTTCTCCCGCTCGTGGGTTCTCGTTTATATCGGGACTGATCTGGGAAAATGTGAGCCCCAGCCGCTTGAGCAGGTCGGCCCGATAGCGTGAACTGGAGGCCAGAATCAGGGGCGGGGTAGCGTGATTTTCCTGCGTTATCGTCAATCTGCGGCTCCGGCGGCGCTTGTCTGGATGAAACATACTGATTTGCGGGCATTTTAACCGATTTTGCTTTGACAAAGCCCGGACTCGGCCCTATGATTGCGCGCCTATGCAAAGACAGCTACTGCCCCGACAGGTGGACGCCCGGAAGTTAACGAGCACTGATGTGCGGGTTTCCGGCTTTCAGCCCGTCAGCGAGTTTCCCCGGTTTGTTGCCGGGCTTCACGATGCTGAAGGGGAAGTTGATGTGGAGATGCACTTTTTTCGGGATGAATCCTGGGTTCATCGAATCAGTGCCTCCCTGTCAACCGAAGTGTCCGTGATATGCCAGCGATGCCTCAAGGCCATGCCTCTAGGGATTAATTCGAATTTTGAATTGGCTGTAGTCTGGACCGAAGAGCAGGCGAAGGCACTGCCGCGGGGACTGGATTCCGTCATCCTCGGTGAAGAGCCTCTGGATTTGCTGCCTCTGGTAGAGGATGAACTGATTATAGAAACGCCGTATACCAATTACCACCCGGTGGGAGAGTGTCAGCCCGAAGGGCCGGTGGAATACGGTGAACCGGAAGTGGGTGAGGTTGAACGTGAAAACCCGTTTGCCGCACTGAGAGATTTGAAATCTAGCGATTAACGCTGAGGAGCATTTAGCCATGGCAGTACAGAAAAGCAAAAAGAGCCGGTCACGCCGGGATATGCGTCGTTCACACGACGCCCTGAGCGGTCCAGCTCTGGCTGTCGATTCAACCAGCGGTGAAACTCATCGCCGCCACCACGTGACTGCCGACGGTTTCTACCGTGGTCGCAAAGTTGTCGCTGGCCAAGACGACGAGTAAATTCTGGCAGCAATGCCTAAATTAGCTATAGATGCCATGAGCGGAGACCACGGTCTCCGCTCTTCACTTCCGGCGGCCGCAAGTGCGATAGCCGAAAACCCCCAGCTAAAGTTGACACTGATCGGGCAAACCGATGCGATTCTTCGTGAGTGTCGAAAGCGCGATATCAATCCTGACCAGTTTACGATTGTCGATGCCCCCGATGTGGTGGCCATGGACGAGAAGCCCGCGACGGCATTGCGTAAACAACAACAATCCTCCCTGTATAAATCCATCGAACTGCTGCGCGATGCCGAAGTTGAGGCGGTTGTCAGTGCGGGTAATACCGGCGCGATGGTGGCCATGGGGCGGTATCTGCTAGACACCTTGCCCGGCATACGGCGCCCCGCCATGTGCGCTCCCTTGCCCGGCGATAAGGGCGACACCTATATGCTGGATTTGGGCGCCAATGTGGATTGCCGCCCGGAAGAGCTGCTGCAGTTTGCACTGATGGGCTCGGCGCTGGTGAGTTGCCTTAAACCGTTGTCGTCGCCCCGTGTTGCGTTGCTCAATATTGGCGACGAGGCCGGCAAGGGCAGTGAGCAGGTGAAGGCTGCGGCCGAGCTTCTGGCGAGCGCGCCGTCTATCAACTACACCGGTTTTGTCGAAGGTTTTGATCTGTTTTCCAACAAGGCCGATGTGATTGTGTGTGACGGCTTTGTCGGGAATATTGCGCTCAAGGTCTGCGAGGGAACAGCATCTTATATAAGCCGCCAGCTCAAGGGCAAATTCAGTGACAGCTGGTACGGCATGCTCAGCGGTGTATTTGTGCAACCACTGCTCAGGGATTTCAAAAAAGATATCAATCCGGATCAGTATAACGGCGCGGCGCTGCTGGGTTTGCGCGGTGTTGTGGTAAAAAGCCACGGCAGCTCCAGCAAGAAAAGTTTTCACAGTGCAATTCGCCACGCGGCGCAGTCGGTAAATCAGGACCTTCCCAGTCGCATTGCGCGGCAGCTTGCTCAATAAATATCCAAACATCAAATCGTAATAAAGGACAGGTAAAACAATGACGAATGGATTGGCCTTTGTATTTCCCGGTCAGGGTTCCCAGAAAGTCGGTATGCTCGCCGAAATCGCTGCAGCTGAAGCCGTTGTCACGCAGACCTTCGACGAGGCGTCCGAGGCGCTGGGCTACAACATGTGGGATCTGGTGCAAAACGGTGAACAGGAAGCTTTAAACCTGACAGAAAATACCCAGCCCGTCTTGTTAACCGCCAGCGTTGCCCTGTGGCGGGTATGGCAGGGGCGCGGTGGCGTCACGCCAGCCTACATGGCGGGGCACAGCCTCGGTGAGTTCTCGGCGCTGGTCTGCGCCGGCAGTCTGGATTTCGCCGACGCGGTGAAGCTGGTGCGGGCTCGCGGGCAGTTTATGCAAACGGCGGTACCGGTGGGCGAAGGCGCTATGGCAGCCGTGCTTGGGCTGGATGATGAGCTTATTGTCGATATCTGCAAACAAAGCAGTGCGGCAGGGGTCGTTGAAGCCGTGAACTTTAACGCGCCGGGGCAGGTGGTTATCGCCGGTCATGTGGCGGCGGTAGATCAGGCCATTGCGGCCTTGAAAGAGGCGGGCGCAAAACGCGCCATGCCGCTGCCGGTCAGTGCGCCTTTCCATACGTCACTGATGCAGCCCGCGGCGGAAAAACTCAGTGCGGCCATCGATGCCATCGAGTGGCGCGCACCTGCGGTGCCGGTTGTGCACAACGTCCACGGTCAGACGGAATCCGATCCGGCAGCCATTCGCGCTTTGCTGGTGCGTCAGCTATACAGCCCGGTGAAGTGGGTAGATTGCGTCACTGCCATGGTAGCGCAAGGCGTCGGTACGGTTGTGGAATGCGGACCGGGCAAGGTATTGAGCGGGCTCAACAAGCGCATCGACAAATCGCTGAACTCCCTGAATATAGAAGATCCGTCCAGCGTAGACGCAGCTCTGGCCGCCGAGCTGTAACCATCGATTTTGAGGTAAGGAGATAAACATGACAGACAAGGTGGCACTGGTAACCGGTGCGAGTCGCGGAATCGGTAAGGCTATAGCGCAGGCGCTGGCCGCGCAGGGCATGATTGTGGTGGGCACCGCTACGACCGAGGGCGGGGCTGAGGCAATTACCGCCTACCTGAAAGAGGCGGGTAATAGCGGATGTGGAATGGCGCTTAACGTCAGTGACGCGGCTTCGGTCGAGAGCGTACTCAAGGCCATAAGTGATCAATTTGGTGCGCCGACGGTCCTGGTCAACAACGCCGGTATCACCAAAGACAACATCATGATGCGGATGAAGGACGAGGAGTGGTTTGATGTTATCGATACCAACCTCAATGCTCTGTACCGCCTCACCAAGGCTTGTTTGCGGGGTATGACCAAGGCGCGCTGGGGCCGGATTGTGAATATCAGTTCGGTTGTCGGCTCAATGGGCAATGCAGGCCAGGCAAACTACGCGGCGACCAAGGCCGGCATGAACGGTTTTTCGCGCGCATTGGCGCGCGAGGTGGGTTCGCGCAATATCACGGTCAACAGTGTCGCCCCCGGATTTATCGATACCGATATGACCAGGGGCTTGCCGGATGCCCAGCGCGAAGCGCTGACCGGGCAAATACCGCTGGCGCGCCTTGGGCAGCCTGAAGAAATTGCAGGCGTAGTGGCCTTTTTGGTGAGCGATGCTGCTGCCTATATCACGGGCGATACCATTCACGTCAACGGCGGCATGTATATGGCGTAAACATTTGTTGCGCGGGGTATTTTTGGCATAAATCGGCTGAATTCATCAAAATCCTGTGCACAAATTGAAATTCACGGGGTACAATGCCGCCCTGATGCTAGCGGGTAGATTTTTCCGGTTTGCCGCTGGGGCATTCGCCCGGTAAAAACCGACAAATACCGATTTCATTTAACTAGGAGTCAATAACGACATGAGTAGCATTGAAGAACGCGTCAAAAAGATTGTTGCAGAACAACTGGGCGTAAAAGAAGAAGATGTTCAGGAGTCTGCTTCTTTCGTAGAAGATCTGGGCGCGGATTCACTGGATACTGTTGAGCTTGTGATGGCGCTTGAAGAGGAATTTGAAACTGAAATTCCTGACGAAGAAGCTGAAAAAATCACAACTGTTAAGCTGGCCATTGATTACATCAAGGAAAACCTTCAGTAATCAGGCGTCGCTCTCTGACGCAATGGGTCTACAAAAAGCCGTTTCTATTGTTTAATAGAGCGGCTTTTTTTTTGAAGGACACTTTTATAGTGATCCTGATGCCGGTAATAGCGCGTAAGCAGATAATGATTAGCAGGCTGTAGCGAGGGCTTTATGTCGAGAAGGCGGGTAGTTGTTACGGGAATGGGCATGGTGACCCCCCTAGGCAATAATCTTGAAGATACTTGGAGCAATGTCAAAGCCGGGGTGAGTGGTATAGCCCCCATAGACAGTTTTGACGCGAGCCCATTCTCTACGCGGATAAGCGGCGCGATAAAAAATTTCGACGTTGCGCCCTACATGGAACTCAAAGAAGCCAAGCGCTTTGACCCCTTTATTCACTATGGAATGGCCGCGGCGATTCAAGCCATTGAAGACAGCGGCCTGGTCGTTGACGAAAGCAACGCCGACCGCGTTGGCGCTGCCATTGGCTCGGGCATTGGTGGCATAAACCTGATTGAAAAAAGCCGGGTGATTCTAGACACCACCGGCCCTCGCAAACTTTCCCCGTTTACTGTTCCAGGTGCGATTATCAATATGCTGTCGGGGCTGCTTTCCATTCGCTATGGCATGCGCGGTCCCAATATCGCTATAACCACAGCCTGCACAACAGGCACCCATAATATTGGTGTGGCAGGGCGCATGATTAGCTATGGCGACGCGGACGTTATGATCGTGGGTGGAGCTGAGCTGGCAACATCCCCGGTCGGCCTCGGGGGCTTTGCTGCGGCGCGTGCGATGTCCACTCGCAACGATGACCCGCAAGCGGCTTCGCGCCCCTGGGATCGCGATCGCGATGGCTTTGTGCTCAGTGACGGCGCCGGAGTTCTGGTGCTTGAAGAGCTCGAATTTGCTAAGGCACGTGGGGCGACTATATACGCCGAGCTGCTGGGTTTTGGAATGAGTGCCGACGCCTTTCACATGACCTCACCGCCCGAAGATGGCAACGGCGCAGCGCGGGCCATGCAAGCCGCGCTCAACGATGGGGGTGTTGCGCCGGAAGAGGTTCAGTATATAAATGCGCACGGCACTTCAACGCCTGCGGGTGATATTGCCGAGGTGCGCGCGGTGAAATCGGTTTTTTCGGCGGCGGCCAAAAAATTGGCAATAAGCTCAACTAAATCTATGCACGGACACTTGCTCGGTGCGGCAGGGGCGGTTGAAGCTATTATTTCCATTCTGGCGATTCGCGATCAATTAGCTCCCCCGACTATCAACCTGGACAACCCGTCTGAGGAATGTGACCTGAACTTTGTCCCTCATAAAGCTCAGGAAATTCGTATTGAACGCGCGTTGTCCAATTCTTTCGGCTTTGGTGGCACCAACGGTAGCTTGCTGTTTGGTAAGCTATGACCAGCCGTCGGGCAATTTTGTGTAATGGCGAAGCAACGGCTCAACTGCCGGTGGACGATCGGGGCGCAGCGTTAGGCGATGGCTTGTTTGAAACCATTCTTGTTCGTCTCGGGCAGTGTATCTGGCTTGATGAGCACCTGACGCGTCTTGCCGGAGGATGCACGCGTTTGGGGCTGGATTTTCCCCGCCGTGAATTAGAGCGCGACATTGCGGCGCTTCTGGGCAATAGCCCGGCTGCTGATTACGCGGTACTGCGCATATCGCTGAGCCGCAAAAGTGCGGGATTGCGTGGCTATGCCCCAGCCACCGGAGACTGCAACCGCCTGCTGCAGATTGCCGGGACACCCGCGCCGAATCATGACCATTGGCGCTCGGGCATTCATTCCTATCTGTGTAAAACCCGGTTGCCTGAAGGTGCTGCCACTGCGGGAATTAAACACAATAACCGGCTGGCACACGTCATGGCACGGGCAGAGCGCCCGGTGACGGATTTTCCCGAAGGCCTGATGTTGTCCCACAATGGCTTGGTGATTGAGGGTGTGAGTTCCAATGTGTTTCTGGTTGTTGGCAGCACTCTGGTAACGCCGGCTTTGGATACTGCTGGCGTTGTGGGCGTGGTTCGCCAGAAAATTCTGGCGCAGGCGCAATCCCTGGGAATGCCGCAGGTGGTGCGCCGCGTTGAGCTGCCGGAACTATATCGGGCACAAGAAATGTTCTTCTGTAATAGTCTGATCGGAATCTGGCCTGTTCGCGCGCTCGATTGCCTCCGCTTTTCTTCTTTTGAACTGACCCGCAAACTGCAATCTCAACTGGAAGCCGTGTGGTATGCCTGATTGGGCAAAACGACTTTTTAGTCTCACCCTTGTCTTTATAACGCTGTTGTCGATCGCTGTGATCTGGGCCGATATCCAGCTGTCTAAACCCTTGGCGATTTCCGACGCCAACAAGGCTGTGGAGCTGGCGCCGGGTACAGGCTTTGCCAGCATGAGTGCGCGCTTGCAGCGCGAGCAATTGATTGATTATTCGCCTCAGTTGCTGAATATTTACGCCCGGCTGGCGGGCAAAGCCGGTTCGATCAAGGCCGGTGAATATGCCTTGCGAACGGGTATGAACAGTTACGAGCTGCTGGATTTGATGATCAGTGGCGACGTTGTGCGCTATCAGGTCACACTGGTCGAAGGCCGTACTTTTGCTGAACTCCAGGCCTACCTCGCCGACCATCCGCAATTGCAGCAACGTTATCAGGCATCCGAGCCGCTGTGGCCGCAGCTCGGCATTGGATCTCCGCTGAATGAGCACCCTGAGGGCCTGTTCTTTCCCGATACCTACAGTTTTGTGAAAGGTGCCAGCGACCTCAGCATTCTCAAACGTGCTTATCGACGCATGCAGCTGGTGTTAGAGCAGGAATGGGCCAGACGGGTTGACGGCTTACCTTACCAGACCCCCTATGAGGCGTTGATAATGGCATCTATTGTGGAGCGAGAAACGGGCCAGCCGGATGAGCGTGAACGTATTGCCGGTGTATTCGTATCCAGATTGCAAAAAAACATGCGCTTGCAAACAGACCCAACCGTTATTTACGGTCTGGATGACGCTGAAAAGCGCAACTTGCGTACACGGCATTTGCTTGACGACACAAACCCGTACAATACCTATCGACACAAGGGCTTGCCGCCAACCCCTATCGCCATGCCAGGCTTGGCTGCGATAAGGGCGAGTCTGAACCCCTTGCAGGACGGTGCCATTTATTTCGTTGCCAGAGGCGATGGCAGTCACCAGTTTTCAGAAACGCTGGAACAACATCAACAGGCAGTGCGAGATTTTCAACTAAAGCGGCGCAAGGATTATCGCTCCTCGCCGCTGCCTGCACAGCCCGCTCAGGAGAAGTAAGCGCATGACGCAGCGCGGCAAATTTATCACACTGGAAGGCACGGAAGGCGTCGGCAAATCAACCAATCTGGCCGCCATGGTGGATTGGCTGAATAGGCAGGGCATTGCTTTTATACAAACCCGCGAACCGGGCGGAACACCGCTGGCAGAAGAGTTGCGGGAACTGCTGCTGGCTCCCCGGGAAGAGACGGTTCACCCCAAGGCCGAGTTGTTAATGGTATTTGCCGCGCGCGCCCAGCATCTTGAGGCTGTTATAAAACCGGCGCTTGAACGCGGTGAGTGGGTATTGAGTGACCGCTTTACGGATGCGACCTATGCCTATCAGGGCGGTGGCCGCGGTCTGCCCCTGGCGTTGATAGAGTCGCTTGAAGCGCTGGTACATAAAGACCTGCAGCCCGATTGCACCATCCTGCTGGATCTGGCGCCTGAAGTTGGAATGCAGCGCGCGCAGCAGCGCGGTGAGCTGGATCGTTTTGAAACGGAAAAAATGGATTTCTTTGAAAAGGTTCGCGCGACCTATCTTGCGCGGGCCGCTGCCGCGCCGAGGCGGTTTCACATTGTTGATGCAGCCAATTCGGTGGAGCAGGTGAGTGCTGACGTGGTATCGGTGCTTGACACTCTGCTTGAGGGGGCGTTGTGAGCGAGACCGTATTACCCTGGCATATTGCTCAGTGGCAGCAACTGGAAACCCTGCGCGAGAGTGATCGCTTGCCACACGCCTTATTGCTGTCCGGGCCGGAAGGTATTGGCAAGCGGCGTTTTGCACGGGTGCTTATGCGGGCGTTGGTGTGCGAGTCGCCGACAGGCGAAGGAGCCTGTGGCAATTGCCGGGCATGCCATTTTGAAATGGAACATCCGGATCTACATACGGTAACCGCCCCCGAAGGTAAAAAGCAGATTGCTGTCGATCAGGTTCGGGAATTGGTCGAGATTTGCAACAAAACCGCTCACAGTTCCGGCGGACGAAAAGTCATCCAGATTTACCCAGCCGATGCGATGAACAACAGCACCGCAAATGCGTTGCTAAAAACCCTGGAAGAGCCCAGCGGTGATACTGTGATTATCCTGATTAGCGACGCTCCGGCGCGCCTGCTGGCTACGATCCGTTCACGTTGCCGGCAGATGGCTTTTCCCGTGCCGGAACGCTCGCTTGCGCTTGACTGGTTGCGGGTCATGATTCCCGACGAAGGCCAGTGCATGGCTTGTCTGGACGAAATGGCGGGGCGGCCGCTCGCCGCAAAAGCGTTGTTCGAGGAAGACGGTCTGGCCTTGCGGCGTCAATGCGACGAGGCTTTGTCGGCATGGGCCGGCGGACAGAAAACGCTGGGAGACACCGTTGAATTGCTGCTGGAGCGAGACCTGGAATTCCTGCTGGAATGGCTGACGCAACGCTTTCATGCCCTGTTTCGCGCTGCGATGGCCGGGCAGGGAGCGCAGCTTGCGGCTCCGTGGCTGCAATGGGTGTCGCGGCCCGCGACGGATATAAGTCGCCAGCTCGACGCCTCTCTGGAAATGCGTGCGCAGGTTCAGAGAGGTGTGGCGCTGAACAAGCGTTTGGCACTGGAGTCGTTTTTGATCGCCTGGGCGTGAGCAGGGCTTGGCCTGTGAGCACGCAAGGGCTATGCTTTACGCCTTAACTGAATGATATCGACGGTAGGAACATCGACTATGGCATTAAATCCTGGCGGCAAGGGCGGAATGCTGTCCCTGAATATCAAGGACAAATCCGTGCTGTTTAGCGCCTATATGCCCTTTGTTACCGGAGGTGGTCTGTTTATTCCCACCAATAAGCCCTACCAGATCGGCGATGAAGTTTTCATGCTGCTGTCGTTGATGGAAGAGGCCGAGAAACTGCCGGTAGCCGGAAAAGTGGTGTGGATTACCCCTCGCGGGGCTCAGGGCAACCGTAGCCCCGGTATCGGCGTTCAGTTTATCGGTGATGACACTACCGCCAATCGCAAAATTGAAGAGTATTTGGCGGGCATGCTGGATTCCGACCGCGCTACGCATACGATGTAATTTGTCACACGCCGCGCGCTGGTCGCAGACCTGTGCGGGCATCAACACTCTTGGATTTCTATGTTACTGACTGATAGCCACTGTCATCTCGACAGACTGGACCTTTCGCCCTATGACGGTGACCTTGATGCGGCAATTGCTGCCGCGCGAGCACGCGGCGTAGCGCGCATGTTGTGTATCGGTATTGACCGCAGCAACGCCCCGGCGGTGATTGGTATTGCCGAGCGCTTTGACGACATTTATGCCTCCGTGGGCATTCATCCGCTTGATCTTGCCGATACCGTCGAGGCCGTAGATGCTTTGGTGGCTCTGGCTGACAACGATCGTGTTATCGCCATTGGCGAAACCGGACTGGATTACTATTACTCCGAGGACAACAAAGACGCGCAACAGGAAAGTTTTTACAACCACCTGCGCGCTTCGGCCTTAACCGGGAAGCCGAGTATTGTTCATACTCGCGAGGCTCGCGAAGATACCCTGGCCATTATTCGGGAAGCGTCTGACCCGAATGTGGCTGGCGTATTACATTGTTTTACCGAAAGTCTGGATATGGCAAAAGCCGCGCTGGAACTGAATTTTTATATCTCGTTTTCAGGCATTATCACCTTTAAAAATGCGGCGGAGTTGCGTGACGTGGTTGCCCATATGCCGCTGGAGCGTATGCTCATTGAAACTGATTCTCCCTACCTGGCACCGGTACCGTACCGTGGCAAGAAAAATGAACCTAAATACGTGGTTGAAGTGGCCCAGTGCGTTGCTGATATCAAGGGCATCAGTTTTGAGCAAGTAGTGGAGCAAACTGCCGAGAATTTTGATCGCTTATTCAAGCTTGCAGCCTGAGTGGTTGCGTAGAGATAAGGATGACTGTTTTGTCTGAACTACTAAAAACACCGCTGTTCGGTTTGCATGAAAAACTGGGCGCGAAAATGGTGCCTTTTGCCGGCTATGCCATGCCGGTGCAATATCCCGCCGGCGTAATGAAAGAGCATCTGGCAACGCGTGAAAGTGCGGGCCTGTTTGATGTTTCACACATGGGGCAAATTCGCGCGTGCGGGCCAAATCTGGCGGAGGCTCTGGAAAGTTTGCTGCCGCAGGACGTCATTGGTCTTGGCGAAAACCGGCAGCGCTACGGCTTGCTGACGAATGCCGACGGTGGTATTCGTGATGACCTGATGTTTGCCAACTGCGGCGATCATTTCATGCTGGTGGTGAATGCCGCCTGCAAGCACGAGGATTTTGCCTGGTTGCGTCAGGGCTTGCCCGCGAGCATTGAGCTGGAGCTTCTGGACGATCGTGCGCTGTTGGCGGTACAGGGGCCAAAGGCGCGGCAGGCGATGGGTCAGTTGGCACCGGCGCTGGCCAAACTGCGTTTTATGGACACGGCCGATATCGAGATCGCGGGAATTCCATGCTGGGTTAGCTGCTCGGGTTATACCGGCGAGGACGGCTACGAAATTTCGGTTGCCGCGGATAAGGCTCAGGCCCTGGCCGAATTATTACTAGAGCGCCCTGAGATTGAACCGATTGGATTGGGCGCGCGGGATTCCCTGCGTCTGGAAGCCGGTCTCTGCCTTTACGGGCACGATATCGATGCTGACACCAATCCGGTGAGTGCCAACCTGAAGTGGGCCGTGTCTCCCGTGCGCAGGCCCGGCGGCGAGCGGGCAGGTGGCTACCCCGGTGCTGATATTGTTGCCGCCAACTGGCAGCAGGGCGCGTCGCAGCAGCGGGTTTTACTGGATATTGAAGGGCGGGCACCCGTACGCGAAGGCGCACGATTACTCAATGACCAGGACGAAGTGTGCGGCCGTGTCACCAGTGGGGGCTTCGGGCCTACCGTGGGTAAACCCGTAGCGATGGGCTACGTTGATACAGCGCTGGTTGAAAGCGGGGCGGCATTTTTTGCCGAAGTCAGAAAAAACAGGATTCCGGTCAGCATTCGCAGCAAAGCCTTTGTTGAACAGCGCTATTTCCGCGGCTGAAGACGATGGCTAACTTTGCGCTCGGTTTGATTGAAGGCTTTTACGGCCGCCAGTGGAACTGGGCAGAGCGCAGAGCCATGGCGGATTTCCTTGGTCAGTGTGGCTATAACCACTATATTTACGCGCCCAAAGGCGACAGTAATCTCCGTTCACGCTGGCGAGAACCCTTTCCGGATGGGTGGCTTGCTCAACTCAAACTATTCGGAGCACAGTGTCACGGGGCCGGGCTCAAGTGGGGGCTTGGCTTATCGCCCATGGGGGTACAAGCAAGCTATAACGCCCGCGATCGCGAAGTATTGCTGCGTATTGCCGGGCAACTCCAGGCTTTGAATATTGATGTCTTGTGGCTGCTATTTGACGATATGCGCGGCGATCACGCGCAGCTCGCAGCCAATCAGTGCGCCGCTACTGCTGATGTGCGAAGTGTCTTTTCCGGCGACCTGGCAGTTTGCCCGAGCTACTACAGTAGCGACCCGGTGCTGGATGAGGTCTTCGGCCAGCGGCCACCGGATTATCTACGCAGCCTGGCCGACGGCCTTGCTGCGGAGGTCGACATTCTCTGGACGGGTGAAAAGGTGATCAGCACGGCCTTGGGTAAGGCTGATTGCGACGCCTTTAGCGCCGTTACCGGGCGCAAGCCCTTGTTGTGGGACAACTATCCCGTCAATGACGGTCGCAAAACGTCCCGGCATTTGCATCTCAACGCGTTTACCGGTCGATCTCCGGTTTTGCGGGAATGCGCCCGGGGGCATTTTGTTAACCCGATGAATCAGCCCGCGCTGTCAAAACTGGCGCTCTCGACCTTGCCGCACCTTTATACAGAGCAGGATTACGACCCGGACGATCAAAGGCGACAGAGCTTCGCCACGTTACCGGAGCAGTTGGCGCGACTGCTGGAGCGTGACTGGCGGTTATTCCAGATGCAGGGGCTTGATGCCATCGATACTCAGAAAAACAACGAGTTGCGCGCCGATTATGCCCGCTGCCAACATCCGGCTGCGCGGGAAATTGAAGGTTGGCTGGCGGGTGACTACCAGTTTGATCCTGACTGTCTGACGGAGTAGGTGGCCCGGCGGCGGTTGCCAAGTTTAGTGTGATGAGGTAATGTCTGCACCCCATGTTTACATGGTAAACATAAAGCCAGTCGACGATTATGACCTGAAATTTCCGCTGCAATAACTGCAGCGGAAAGCTAGGGTGGCAGCGAATAATTCATGATGTGAGGAAACCACATGATTTACGAAGGCAAGGCCGTAACGGCCAAGTACCTGGAAAACGGCATCGCCGAGCTTTGTTTTGATTTACAAGGCGAATCGGTTAACAAATTTGACCAGCTCACACTGCGTGACCTGGATGCGGCAACCAAGGCTTTGGCCGCTGAGAAAGATCTCAAAGGTGTGCTGGTGACCAGTGCTAAATCGGTCTTTATCGTCGGTGCCGATATTATGGAATTCACCGACATGTTCAAACTGGCCGACGACGACCTGAAGGCCCAGATTCGCGAAGCCAATGGCATTTTCAGCCGCTTTGAGGATCTGCCGGTACCGACAGTGGCCGCTATCAACGGCATTGCGCTCGGTGGTGGTTTTGAAATGTGTCTGGCCTGCGATTATCGCGTGATGTCCAACAAGGCGCGGGTGGGTTTGCCTGAAGTGAAATTGGGCATTAACCCCGGTTTTGGCGGCACCGTTCGTCTGCCGCGAGTCATTGGCCCCGACAACGCCACAATGTGGGCGGCGACTGGCAACGACCAGAAGCCTGACAGTGCGCTGAAAGACGGCGGTGTTGACGCCGTTGTCGCACCGGAAAAACTGCACGAAGCGGCACTCGACCTGCTCAATAAGGCCATTGACGGTACCTTTGATTACAAGGCGCGCCGTCAGGAAAAACTCGAACCGGTTCAGCTCAACGATATTGAGCGCATGATGGCCTTCACCACCGGTAAAGCCATGGTTGCCCAGCAGGCAGGCACCAAAATGCCCGCGCCCTTGACTGTTGCGAAGTCCATGGAAAAGAGCGCAGGTCTCAAGCGCGACGAAGCCATTGAAGTCGAGATCGAGCACTTCGCCAAACTGGCTAAAACACCTGAAGCTGCGGCCTTGGTTGGGCTGTTTCTGAACCAGCAGGCACTTGGCAAGCGCAACAAACAGTGGGAAGACAAGGCGGCGTCTGTCTCGAAGGCAGCGGTGTTGGGTGCCGGTATTATGGGTGGTGGTATTGCCTACCAGTCAGCCTATAAAGGTACGCCTATTCTGATGAAAGACATCGCTGATGCGGGTCTGGAGCTGGGCATGAGCGAAGCGGTGAAACTGCTCGCCAAGCGTGTTGATAAAGGTCGTATGTCGGCTTTGCAAATGGGTGAGGTGCTCAGCAGTATTCGCCCAACGCTGGATTACACCGGTTTTGACAAGGCCGATGTGGTTGTTGAGGCAGTTGTCGAAAATTCGAAAGTAAAACACGCGGTGCTGTCTGAATGTGAAAAGCACATTCGTGAAGACGCGGTGCTCGCTTCGAACACCTCAACCATTTCTATTTCCTATCTGGCCGAGCCACTGTCGCGTCCGCAAAACTTTTGCGGTATGCACTTTTTTAACCCGGTACATCAAATGCCGCTGGTTGAAGTTATTCGCGGCGAAAAAACCAGTGAAGACACGATTGCCCGCGTGGTGAAGTACGCCGTGCAAATGGGCAAGACGCCGATCGTGGTCAATGATTGCCCCGGCTTTTTCGTGAACCGGGTATTGTTCCCGTACTTCGCAGGCTTTGACATGCTGGTTCGCGACGGGGTTGATTTCCGCCGTATTGACAAGGTTATGGAGAAGTTTGGCATGCCCATGGGGCCGGCCTATCTGATGGACGTGGTCGGGATTGACACCGGTTATCACGCGGCCGAAGTGATGGCAGAAGGCTTTCCTGATCGCATGAAGCACGACTACACCGGCATCTCGGAAATGATGTTCAAGGCGGATCGCTACGGCCAGAAAAACGGTATCGGCTTTTACCGCTACGAAAAAGACAAGAAAGGTAAGCCGCGCAAGGTCGAAGATGAAACGGCACTGAAGATGCAGGCGGAAGCAGCGCAGGGTTCACTGGACATCAGTGACGAGGATATTGTCGCCCGTATGATGATTCCGATGTGCGTGGAAACCATGCGCTGTCTCGATGAAAACATTGTCAGCTGTCCTGAAGACGCTGACATGGGTTTGATTATGGGTATTGGCTTCCCCGTGTTCCGCGGCGGCGCCTTGCGTTATATCGACCAGATGGGGGCGAAAGCATTTTGTGAGATGACGGCTAAATTCTCCGAACTCGGCAAGCTCTATGAGCCCACCGAGAGTCTTCGGGCAATGGCCGCAAACGGCGAACGCTTTTTTAACTGATCTGGTGCAGGAGTAGGACTATGAGTTTCAAAGATACTGATGTTGTCATCGTTGATTGCGCCAGAACCGCCATGGGGCGTTCCAAAAATGGCGTATACCGCAATGTACGTGCTGAAAATATGTCGGCCGCGCTGGTGGACGGTCTGCTGGCCCGCAATCCCGAGCTGGACCCGGCAGACATTGAGGATGTGATCTGGGGCTGCGTTAACCAGACTCTGGAACAGGGCTGGAATATTGCGCGCATGATGTCGGTGCTTACCGTCATTCCGCATACCGTGGCGGGCCAGACGGTGAGTCGTCTCTGCGGTTCTTCCATGTCGGCCTTGCATACTGCGGCGCAGGGCATCATGACCGGCAACGGTGATGTGTTTCTCGTGGGCGGTGTCGAGCATATGGGGCACCTGGCCATGAACCACGGCATTGACCCCAACCCGCAGGCGAGCAAGCACGTAGCGCGAGCCGCAGGCATGATGGGTATGACCGCCGAAGCCCTGGGCATGCTCCACGGTATTACGCGCGAGCAGCAGGACCAGTTTGGTCTGCGCTCTCATAAGCGCGCGCACGATGCCCAGCAAAATGGTCGTTTTGACAATGAAATCATCGCGATTGAAGGTCATGACGAAGACGGCAAGAAAATTCTGGTCACCCAGGACAACACCATTCGCGGCGATACCACGCTGGAAGGTCTGGCCGAATTGAAGCCGGCCTTTGATCCGCGCAACGGCACGGTAACCGCCGGTACCAGCTCGCAAATCGCCGATGGCGCATCGGTGATGCTGGTGATGTCCGGCGCCAAGGCCAAGGCCATTGGTGCCAAGCCGCGCGCCCGTATTATCGGTATGGGCGTGGCCGGTGTTGATCCTTCCATTATGGGTTACGGCCCGGTGCCGTCCACCCAGAAAATGCTCAAACGTATTGGCATGAGTATGGACGACATTGAATGTGTTGAGCTGAACGAAGCCTTTGCCGCGCAGTCACTGCCGGTCCTGAAAGATCTGGGCTTGCTCGATGCGATGGACGAGAAGGTTAACCTCAACGGCGGCGCGATCGCTCTGGGGCACCCCTTCGGATGTTCCGGCACGCGCATTACCGGTACCTTGCTGAACGTGCTTGAGCAGCAGGACAAGTCGATTGGTCTTTCTACCATGTGTATTGGTATGGGGCAGGGCATCAGCACGCTGATCGAGCGAATCTGATTGCCGGCGACTCTACCGACTAACGGGCTCTTCGGAGCCCGTTTTCGTTTGCGGCTATGCTAATATTCCGCCTTTATCTGCTTTTGCAAAACAGGTTGTGAATGGCCCTCGCTCTCACCAACATTTCCGGATTACCCGACGCCCATGTGCAGGGCTGGGCCGCGTCAGCGTCCGGCGGCGACAGGCTCGCGCTGGTATTCGATTTACCCAGATACTGGCAAAAAACCCCTGCGACTGACCGTCTGGTTGCCGTGTATGAAAAGCAGCCCAATGCCGCTTTGCATTTTATCGTGTGTGAGGCCTCGTCGCTTGCCGACAACGATCTCAACGGCACAGCCACCTTGTCGGAACTGGCCGGGCAGCTGGGATGTGAGATATTTGGCAGCGATCTTGCGCTGGCGCTGCAACCGGTTCATATCCCCAAGCCCTGGGGAGAGGAGATCTGGTATACCGGCATGGAAGATCGCGGTGTTGCCCTGGCGGGTCATGCGGATCGGGCGGTTCCCTTGCCCTGGGCGCTGAGTGCCTTGCCGTCGGCGCTTTGCGGCCATCGCGAGCGCGACCTGATGCTGCTGAAGATTCTGGCGCCCAGGCCCGAGGAGGTCTACGGCGACTTGTACTTCGAATTGCATGAAGAGAAGCGCGAAGTCTACGTGGTGACCTCCGTCGACCCCAAAGCCTGGCCGGATGGCGTGGGGGCTATCCGTTTCGGGTTTGATCCGGTGCGGCGCTGCGAGTATGCGAATGATGCCGATTTTCGGGCGGCCTTCCGCCAGGCCGTAGTTAATTACGAAGCTGTGCGCCGCGAAATTGACGGCTTGCTGGATGAGCGAGTTGGAGACAGCATCGCGGCGCGGGAATCCGCATTGTCGTCGCTGCCTCAGACGTTAACTGAGCGGGAGCGTGAGTTGCGGGCAGAGATGAACGCGTTTACCGCCTTGCTGCCGCTAAGGTCCGGCGACGTGGTCAAGGTGCCAACCCATACCCCTCACGCGCTGCAACATGGCGTTCGCACCATAGAATTTCAGACCCCGGTCTACGAACGGCTAATCGTTGCCTTCGCCCAGAAAGTGCTGACCCAGTCGCACTGGGATACCGAAGCGGCCGTTGCCAAAATGCAGCTGGACACGCCCGAACAGCCGCCCTCTGAATGCCTGCGCGACAGCGGGGGGGTGCGGGTGGAGCGCATTGTCGATTTTGCCGATTTTGAAGTGCAACGCTATATCGTCCAGCCGGGCAGCGCCTTTGAACTACCCGGCCCGGAGCAGTATGGCGTCTTCATCGGTATTCAGGGGCAATTGCCCATCGGGCCCTGCGGATTGGGTCCGGAGCAGGCGCTGTTGCTACCCAACTCCCACCCCGCACTGAAGGTCGAATACCAGCCCGAGGCCGGTGTGGGTGAGGCATTGATTTTTCTGGCGGGCTATCCTGCCGAAAAGTCCGGTTAAGCCCTTGCCGCAGGCGCCAATCTCGCTTGCGACGTCAAAGGCGCTGTGGCACAATTGCCGACCAAAATTTGCGGGCTTAAACACGATCCACAGCTGTTTAATCCGATAAAACAGAGGCTTATAGCCTACTGTTGACGAATTTGCGAAAGTGGCGGAATTGGTAGACGCACTGGATTTAGGTTCCAGCGGGGCAACCTGTGAGAGTTCGAGTCTCTCCTTTCGCACCATATTATTATCGATCAGCTCAGAACAGGGGTAGCGCAACCGCTAGCAGCCGTTCTGATCGCGTAGAGGGAATCCCATGCAAGTGTCAGTTGAAACGACTTCAGGTCTGGAGCGTCGTTTGATCGTTGGTGTGCCAGCAGAACGCATCGACAGCGCCGTGAACACCAAATTGCAGGAAGCGGCCAAAACCGTACGTCTGCCGGGCTTTCGTCCGGGCAAGGTGCCCATGAAAGTCATGCGTCAGCGCTTCGGCCAGTCCGTTCGTATGGAAGTGCTGGGTCAGGTGATGAACGACTCGTTCTACGAGGCGATTCAGCAGCAGGAGCTTAAGCCGGCTGGTCAGCCCGCCATAGAGCCCAAGAATATTGAAGAGGGCCGCGATCTCGAGTTTGTTGCGACTTTTGAGATATTTCCCGAGGTCGAACTGAAAGATTACAGCAGCGTGAAGGTCGTCAAACCGGTTGCTGAGCTGACAGACGCTGATCTTGAGAAAATGGTCGAGAATCTGCGCGAGCAACGGGCCAGTTTCGAGGCGGTCGAGCGCGCCGCAGCAGATGGCGATCAGGTCAATATCGACTATGCCGGTACCAAGGACGGCGAAGCCTTCGATGGTGGTACTGCCGAAGGTTCTGATCTGGTGCTGGGCTCGGGTCGTATGATTCCCGGGTTTGAAGACGGCATCGTTGGCCTGTCAGCGGGTGATGAAAAGGTGTTGGCTCTGAGCTTCCCGGAGGACTACCACAGTGAGGAGCTCAAGGGTGCTGCTGTTGAGTTCAAAATCAAGGTCAATGCGGTTAAGGCCAAACAACAGCCAGAACTGGATGACGAGTTTTTCAAGCTGTTCGGCGTGGATGAGGGCGGTGTAGAGGCCTTTCATACCGAAGTTCGCAAGAATATGCAGCGCGAGCTCGACAATGCGATTGAAAACCGCGTGAAGCAACAGATTATGGATGGCGTGCTGGAACTGCACGACGACCTGCAGGTGCCGCAGGCCCTGATCACTCAGGAGATCGATGCGCTGAGAAATCAGCAGCTTCAGCAGTTTGGTGATCTGGCCAAACAGATTAACGCCAAAGACATTTTCCCGGATGAGGTGTTTGCCGAAAATGCCGAGCGCCGTGTAAAGCTGGGTCTTGTGTTGAATGAATTGGTTAACTCCGAGTCAATTGAAGCAGACGCTGATAAAGTGCGCGAGGCCATCGAAAAAATGGCCGAAACATATCAGGACAAAGAGCAGGTTGTTAACTGGTATTACAGCAACCCGCAGCAGTTGCGTGGAATCGAATCCCTCGTGGTAGAGAATCAGGTAGTTGATAAACTGCTTGAAAAAGCACAGCTTAGCGAGGAAACTTCCAGCTACGAAAAAGTTATGTCGCCACCCGAAGAAGCGACTACCGACGACGAATAACGCGGCTTGGCGCAGCGTTTACTTCGCAGGGGGCGATCGGGTGAAAATTCGGTCGCCTTTGTTTTTTGTGGCCTGATATTTTGGGTTGCGGCTAATTTGTAGTAGAAAGATTTTACAGCAGAGCGTTTATCGCGTTTCAAACGCGAGGTCACACACCCCAAACGCAAGCCAGTCATCACCAGCGGGAGAAAAATAGAGCTTATGTCGCGTAATTACTCGGAAGGCTACAACAGCAATCAGATCAATAACCTCGGCCTGGTGCCTATCGTGGTCGAGCAGACTGCCAGAGGTGAGCGCTCCTTCGATATTTATTCGCGGCTACTCAAGGAACGCGTCATTTTCTGTGTGGGCCCGGTTGAAGACCATATGGCCAACCTGATTGTTGCGCAGATGCTGTTTCTGGAGTCTGAAAACCCGGACAAGGATATCCACCTGTATATCAACTCGCCCGGTGGTTCGGTGACTGCAGGTCTGTCTATTTATGACACCATGCAGTTTATCAAGGCGGATGTGAGCACCATGTGCATTGGTCAGGCGGCCAGCATGGGGGCGTTTTTGCTGTCGGGCGGAGCCAAAGGCAAGCGCTACATGCTGCCCAACGCGCGCACCATGATTCACCAGCCCAGCGGTGGTGCGACGGGGCAGGCGACGGACATCGACATTCACGCCCGCGAGATCCTGATTATCCGTGAGCGTCTGAATGAGCTGATGGCCCAGCATACCGGCCAGGACATCGAGAAAATCCGTCTGGATACCGAGCGTGACAACTTTATGAACGCTGAACAGTCCAAGGCTTACGGGCTGGTTGACGACGTCATGATCCAGCGGGCGCCTGCGGAGAAGGCATAGCAGGGCAGACCACAGCGTTTGAAGGCTGGCAATACGTAGTTTTGATAGGTCCGTCGGGCTTGCAAAATGCGGCAAAAATCAGCATCTTTAGATTAGAGAGAATAGATTGCGCACCTTTTTGGTGCGCGCAATGGAGAGCTTGATGGCGGATCACACGAAAGACGGCGACGATAGTGGCAAATTGCTCTACTGTTCGTTCTGCGGCAAGAGTCAGCATGAGGTCAGAAAACTGATCGCTGGACCGTCTGTATTTATCTGTGACGAATGTGTTGACCTGTGTAACGATATTATCCGCGAAGAGATTCAGGAAAGCGGTAGCGAGTCCAGTCACGACCGGCTGCCAACGCCCGAAGAAATCAAAGATATTCTCGGCCAGTATGTTATTGGCCAGGATCGTGCCAAAAAAGTGCTGGCGGTAGCGGTTTACAACCACTACAAGCGGCTGCGTCATGCCGACAACAGCTCTGACGATGTCGAGCTGGGCAAAAGCAATATTCTGATGGTTGGCCCCACGGGCAGCGGTAAAACCCTGCTGGCTGAAACTCTTGCCCGCTTGCTGGATGTACCGTTTACCATCGCGGATGCCACTACGCTGACCGAAGCCGGCTATGTGGGCGAAGACGTTGAAAATATCATCCAGAAGTTGCTGCAAAAGTGCGACTACGATGTCGACAAGGCCCAGATGGGTATTGTCTATATTGATGAGATAGACAAGATTTCCCGCAAATCCGACAACCCTTCCATTACCCGGGATGTGTCGGGCGAGGGCGTACAGCAGGCACTGTTGAAGCTGATCGAAGGTACCGTCGCTTCGGTGCCACCCCAGGGTGGGCGCAAACATCCCCAGCAGGAATTTTTGCAGGTCAACACCGCTAATATTCTGTTTATCTGTGGTGGCGCATTCGCGGGTCTGGACAAGGTCATTCGCGATCGTTCCGAGCGAGGCGGCATCGGTTTTGCTGCTGAGGTCAAAAGCAAAGACGACAAGCGCAATGTTGGTGAAGTGCTGGCGGATTTGGAGCCGGAAGATCTGGTTCGTTACGGTTTGATACCTGAATTTGTCGGGCGTTTGCCGGTTATCGCGACGCTGGAAGAGCTGGATGTGGATGCCTTGATCAGCATCCTGACGGAGCCCAAAAACTCCCTGACCAAGCAGTATGGAAAACTGTTTGAGATGGAGGGGGTTGATGTGGACTTCCGCGAAGATGGTTTGCGCGCAGTGGCCGAGAAAGCCATGGTGCGCAAAACCGGCGCTCGCGGTCTGCGCTCCATACTTGAAGCCGTTCTGCTCGATACCATGTACCAGATCCCGTCCCTTGAAAATGTCAGCAAGGTTGTGATTGACGAGTCCGTTATCAAGGGCGAATCCGAGCCCATGCTTGTCTATCACAACACCGAAAAGAAAAAAGCGGCCCCGGACGATTAAAAACTGATCAGTCCGGGCCAGTCTACTGGCCCGGACGGCACTATTTCTCCGTCAAGCCCTTGTAATTCCGGCAATCACCCCCCATGTTTAGGGAGCGCGCAGTTCGATTTTTCGGGCTTGTCTGGCGCGATTCGCCGATCCGGCCCAGATGTCGAGATCTCCAAGCCACCTGTTAAGAGGTTACCAATGGGTGATTCCAACGAGGTTATGGATTTTCCGCTACTGCCACTGAGAGATGTGGTGGTCTACCCCCATATGGTCATCCCCCTGTTTGTCGGGCGGGATAAATCCATTCGTGCGCTGGAAAGCGCGATGGCGGCAGATAAGGAAATTATGCTCGTTGCCCAGCGCGACCCCAATGTCGACGAGCCCGGCATTGACGATCTTTACGATATTGGTACGGTCTCCAATATTCTTCAACTACTGCGCCTGCCTGATGGTACGGTTAAGGTGCTGGTTGAGGGGGCTTACCGGGCACAGATCAATCGCATTGACGACACCGGCGAGTTTTTCCATTCTCAGGTTGTTGCTCTGGACGCCGACGAAATCGATGGTGCCGAGGCCGATACGCTGGTGCGGTCTGCGATCACCCAGTTCGAAAAATATGTCAATGTCAGCAAGAAAATTCCCGCCGAGGTGCTGACTTCGCTGTCCGGCATTGATGAAGTAGGCCGCCTTGCCGACAGTATTGCTGCTCACATGAGTATGGAGCTGGAGCAAAAGCAGTCCATTCTGGAAATGCTCTCCGAGCGTGAGCGTCTCGAGCACTTGATGACGCTGATGGAGTCCGAAATTGACCTGTTTGCGGTCGAAAAGCGCATCCGTGGCCGCGTCAAAAAGCAGATGGAGCGCAGTCAGCGCGAGTACTACCTTAACGAACAGATGAAGGCCATCCAGCGTGAGCTGGGTGACATGGACGAAACCGGTAATGAGCTGGAAGTTCTGGAAACCAAAATCAAGGAATCCGGAATGAGTGACGAGGCCGAAGAGAAGGCCTTGTCTGAACTCAGCAAACTGAAAATGATGTCGCCGATGTCAGCTGAAGCTTCAGTGGTGCGCGGCTACATTGATTGGCTAATTTCCATTCCCTGGCAGAAGCGCTCGCGTGTTAAGCACAATCTCGATAAAGCCGAAGATGTGTTGAACGAAGACCACTACGGTTTGGATGAGGTCAAGGATCGCATCGTCGAATATCTTGCGGTGCAAAAACGGGTGAAAAAAGTCAAAGGCCCCGTGCTCTGTCTGGTCGGGCCGCCCGGTGTCGGTAAGACCTCTCTGGGTGAGTCGGTAGCGCGTGCGACCAACCGTAAATTTGTGCGTATGGCCCTGGGCGGTGTGCGTGACGAAGCCGAGATCCGAGGGCATCGCCGTACTTATATAGGCTCGCTGCCCGGTAAGATAATCCAGAAAATAGCCAAGGTTGGTGTACGCAACCCGCTGTTTTTGCTCGATGAAATTGACAAAATGGGCATGGATCATCGCGGTGATCCCGCATCGGCCTTACTCGAAGTGCTCGACCCCGAGCAGAACAACAGCTTCAGTGATCACTATCTGGAGGTTGACTACGATCTGTCTGACGTGATGTTTGTCTGTACCTCGAACTCGCTGAATATTCCGCCGGCCCTGCTTGATCGCATGGAAGTTATTCGTATACCCGGTTACACGGAGGCGGAAAAGGTCAATATCGCCATTCGTTATCTGATACCAAAACAAATGCGCAACAATGGCTTGAATGAAAAAGAACTGGCCATTAGTGACGATGCCATTCGCGATGTTATTCGATTCTATACCCGCGAAGCGGGTGTACGGGGGCTGGAGCGCGAGCTTGCCAAAGTGTGTCGCAAGGTCGTTAAAAGTATTGCCCGCAATAAAGGTAAAAATGCCCTGCTTGAAATTGATGCCGATGACTTGGGCGACTATCTCGGTGTGCGTAAATTCAGTTTTGGCAAAGCCGAAGAAGAGAACCGGATTGGTCAGGTTACGGGCTTGGCCTGGACACAGGTCGGTGGTGAACTGTTAACCATTGAGGCCGTGTCGGTTGTCGGCAAAGGGCGTCATGTGAAAACCGGTTCGCTTGGCGACGTAATGCAGGAGTCGATTCAGGCTGCGCTGACGGTTGTTAAGAGTCGTTCGCAAGCTCTTGGAATTCAAGCAAACTATCACGATTCTCACGACATCCACATTCATGTGCCGGAAGGTGCTACGCCCAAAGATGGCCCTTCGGCCGGCGTGGGAATGTGTACGGCGCTTGTGTCGGTTATTACCGGGATTCCGGTTAAATCAACCGTCGCAATGACCGGTGAAATTACCTTGCGTGGCGAAGTGTTAAAAATAGGCGGCTTGAAAGAAAAGTTGCTTGCGGCACACCGCGGGGGCATAACAACCATTATAATACCGGCGGAAAACGAACCGGACCTGAAAGAAATACCGGACGATATTAAAGCGGATCTGGCCATTAAGCCTGTGAAGTGGATCGACGAAGTGCTGGAGATTGCACTGGAGCAATTACCAAAACCTATTTCTGATGAAGAGTACCTAGCGGGCTTGTCTCAGCAGAAATTGGAGGCCGATGTGACAGAAGGGCAAGGCAGTAGCAGATTTAGTGCGCATTAAGGCCTTGTTTCCTTGACCGTCATAGATGCAGTTGGTATAAATCCCACTCGAATTCAGTTGATAAGCCTTGTTGTCGCTGATGTCAGGGAGTGGTTTATTAATTACTTGCAAAGTATTGCCTATTTAAACGAAGGGGATAATAAGTGAACAAATCTGAGCTAATTGACGCTATCGCTGCTTCAGCAGATCTTCCAAAAGCAGCAGCCGGTCGCGCATTGGACGCGGTTGTTGAGTCGATCACTGACGCACTGAAAAAGGATGACAGCGTTTCACTGGTTGGCTTCGGCACATTCAGCGTTAAAGCGCGTGCTGCCCGTACCGGTCGTAATCCGCAAACTGGTGAGCCTATCAATATCGCTGCGGCTAAAATCCCCAGCTTTAAAGCTGGCAAGGCGTTGAAAGACGCTGTTAACTGAGTTGTGTGATAGCAAAAATCACAGACTGATCGGAGCGTAAAAAGCTCCATCATAAAGGCGCATCGAAAGATGCGCTTTTTTTGTAAGTAGTGGGCAAACATGCTTCAAAATATTCGCAACAACATCCAGGGCTTTGCGGCCAAGATTATCATCGGCTTGATGATTGTGCCGTTTGCACTTTACGGTATCGACTTCCTGTTCAGTGGCACCAGCGAAACGCCGGTCGCCATAGTCAATGGAGAGAAGGTTAGCGAGTTTGAGCTGAATCAGGCTCTCGCGCTGCAGAAACGGCAGTTACTTTCCATGATGGGTAACAATATTGATCCCGGTTTGCTGGATGACGCCGTATTGCGAAAGCCCGCGCTTGATTCGCTGGTAAAGCAGAAAGTTCTGTTGCAGGCTGCGGACAAAGCCGGTGTCGCAGTGCCGGATGCTGTGCTCAACAGTAATATCGTGCAAATGCCGCAATTTCAGGAAGAGGGTCGTTTTTCACCGGATCGCTTCCGGCAGATATTGAGCGCGCAAGGTTTTTCAACACAACTTTTCAGGCAATTGCTTCGTTCGGATCTGCTGATCGACCAGCTTAACAGTGGTATTTCCAATTCCGCGTTTCTTACAGATTTCCAGCGCGACACAGCAATTCGCCTTGGTGACCAAAAACGCAGCTTTCATTATCTGACGTTCAGCACCGATTATTTCGCCGAGCAGGCAAAAATTGAACAGGCTGAAATCGAGCAGTACTACGAAGATAACGCCAGCAAATTCAGAACCACCGAGAGCGTTCGTTTTTCGTATCTGGAGTTGAAGGAATCCGATTTCTTCAAGCCGGTAGCAGAGGCTGATGTACGCGCTGCCTATCAGCAGGAGATCGACAGTCTTAACCGGCAAGCAGAACGTCACGCCGCGCACATTCTGGTTGAAATTACCGATGAGCGAAATCGTGAGCAGGCTATGGCTCGTATCGAAGAGGCTCGCTCACAAATAGATGCCGGTGAAGAGTTCTCGAAAGTGGCGAAGTCGTTTTCTGATGATTTCGGGAGTGCGGAGCAGGGCGGTGACCTCGGTTACAGTGCCGGCAACTCTTTCCCGGAAGCCTTTGAGGCGGCCCTGGCAGACCTCGAGCCCGGTGAAGTGTCGGAGCCGGTCGCAACCGACGCCGGTTTGCATTTGGTGAAACTGCTGGATGTGCGCAAGCCGGAACTGCCGGACTTTGAATCACGTCGCGCCACGCTTGAAAAGCGTCTGCAACAGCAGGCTGCCAAGCCTCGCTTGATAGCCGAAGTTGAAGCCTTGCGTGATCTGGTGTTTAACGCAGATGGTCTTGCCCAGCCTGCCGAGGCGCTGAAGCTTGAAGTGCAGCAATCTGACTGGGTTACGCCCTTGCAGAAAGAAGGTCTGATGGCGCACAGCGCCGTGCGTAAAGCCGCGTTTGATGCAGAGTTGCGCAAGCAGAAGTACAACTCGGAAGTCATTGAAATTAGCCCGGAGCATTTTGTGGTGATTCATCCGCAAGATTATCGTGCGCCGGAGTTGAAACCTCTGAGTGACGTATCCGAGCAGATAGTAGCCGAGTTGCGCATTAAGAAAGGGCGCGATATAGCCAGGGAGGTAGCAGCTAAAGCGGCTGAATCCTTGCGCGGGGGTAAATCGGCCGAGGCTATCGCGAAGGGTTCTGAGGGCGTCCGGTGGGACGTCGCGGTACGCGCTTCCCGTCAGGATCCGTCCGTTACCGAAAAGATTCGCCGTGAAGCGTTTATGCTGGCTCGACCGGCCGAAGGGGCGAGCGCAATCCTGTCGACAACGACCAATGAAAATGGTGATTACGTGGTTGTTCAGTTGACGGCGGTTAATGATGGTGACGATTCTCTCGTGGGAGAAAAGCGGCGTGGCGAGTTGCTGGCCAGCGCGCAGCGTGTTCAGGCAAGCCAAAGTTTTACTGCGTACTTCGACAGCCTGGTCAAGTCGGCTGCTATCAAATACAACTAATGAGTCGCGCACGGCAGTAAGTTTTGGCCGGCGCAGGGACATAATAATGATAAGCCCCAATAAGCCTCTGGCCCTCAGCGAGGGTCAGGTTGATGTATGGGTTGCGGTCAGTGATCGTGTTGCTCGCTACAAAAATGATTCTCTTTTCGAGGCCATGCTCGGCCCCCGGGAACTGGAGCAGTATCGCTCGCTTCAGTATCCTGAAACCCGTTTTGACTACCTGCTTAGCCGGGCGTTGTTGCGCACGGTGTTGGCGGGTTACCTCGATTGCGACCCCGGATCACTGGAGTTCGATCGCAGCGAATTTGGTAAGCCGTGCCTAGCCGGGAAGTCATCGCCTTTGTGTTTCAACATTTCCCTGACAGAGGGCCTGGTACTGTGCGCCGTTAGCGTCGGGGCCAGGGTGGGCGCCGACGTAGAGTTTCACGGTCACGAGCGCTCAATGCTTGATGTAGCTGACCAGTATTTTTCGGCTTTGGAAATTGCAGAGCTGAAACGTCTGCCGGCGGCCAGGCAGCGGCAGGGCTTTTTTCGTTACTGGACGCTTAAGGAGTCCTTGATTAAGGCGCGCGGCGAGGGCTTGTCAGTCCCGTTGGACAGCTTTTCCTTTAGAACGAGCGGTGGGGCGGCGAAACTGGTTAGTTACCCCGAGGGCTTTATCGAGCCTGACGAGGCCTGGGACTTTCGATGCTTTGACTTTGGTGAGGATTATTCTGCGGCGGTGAGTCTGGCTGCCCCCATCAAATCCTTGCGGCTGATGGAGTCCATTCCGCTGGTTGCCAGTGTCGCGATTGAAGAGCCGCAAATGCTCTGCTCACACGCACGACAGGACGCACTTAGCGCGGCTTTCTGATAGAATTCCCCGTCTTTCAGGATGCCGTATCCGGCGGCGTCTGATGTCCAACCGCATTGGGGGAAAACGTGTTCAAGGTACTGACACTTAATCAGATTTCAGTCAAAGGTCTGGATCGCCTGCCGCGCGATCAATACGAGATCGCAAGCGAGTTCAGCTCACCAGACGCTGTATTGCTACGCAGCCATAAACTCAGCGCCGACAGTATTCAGGACTCCGTGATGGCGGTGGCTCGAGCCGGTGCCGGAGTAAACAACATCCCCGTCGCCGACTGCACCCGCCGCGGCATTCCGGTATTTAACACGCCCGGCGCTAATGCCAATGCTGTAAAAGAACTGGTGATTGCCGGGATGGCGCTTGGCTCGCGCGGCATCTTGCCCGGTATTGATTATGTAGCCGGGCTGGCTGAAATGAGCGATGCCGCTGAAATGAGCAAGTTGCTCGAGAAAGAGAAAAAGCGTTTCAAAGGGCAGGAGCTGTATGGCAAAACCCTTGGCGTTGTTGGCCTCGGAGCCATCGGCTCGCTGGTAGCGCGCGCCGGGTTGGATCTGGGAATGGAAGTGGTTGGCTATGATCCGGCGCTGTCGGTTGAGGCTGCCTGGCGGTTGCCCAGCTCTGTAAAGCGCATGGAAAATATCGGCAGCCTGTTCGCGCGTGCTGACTATATCAGTCTTCATTTGCCGGTTCTCGATGCAACCCGTGGTTTGATCAACGCCGAGCTGTTGGCGAGCTGCAAGCCGACTACACGCTTGCTGAATTTCGCTCGTGAAGAAATTGTCGACAATGCGGCGATTATCGCTGCTTTGGACGAAGGTCAACTGGACCGCTATATCACTGATTTCCCGGCGCCGGGCCTGATTGGTCGCGCTGACGTGATATTGATGCCACATATAGGTGCCAGCACTGACGAAGCCGAAGAAAACTGCGCTGTTATGGCGGCAGATCAGCTGCGTGATTTTCTGGAAAATGGCAATATCAGAAACTCGGTCAACTTCCCCGCACTCGCCCTGGAGCGCAGCGGTGGAACGCGCATCGCCATCAGCAATAATAATGTGCCCAAAATACTGGGTCATGTGTTGTCAGCCTTGGCGGACGCAGACTTGAACGTTATCGATATGTTGAACAAAAGTCGCGAAGATGTTGCCTACAACCTGATTGATGTTGCCAGCGCACCGGATGCCAGCGTAATCGAGAAGATCAGCGGTATTGAAGGCGTCATAAACGTTCGCGTTATTGATTGATCACCTGTCAGCGGAGGTGCCATGAAGTCACTGGACGAAATAGCCGAGCTGTTGAGCGGCCAGCGTGGCAAACCTCCCATTCAGAAATGGCACCCTGAGTTAAGCGGCGATATCGATATAGAAATTCGCCCGGATGGCCGGTGGTTTCATGAAGGTGGTGAAATCCGTCGGCATGAGCTGGTGAAGCTGTTTGCCTCTATTCTTCGCCGGGAAGACGATGGTGATTATTATCTGGTGACCCCCGTTGAAAAGTGGCGCATTCGCGTGCTTGATCAACCATTATTGATGGTTGATTGCGAGGCGGGGGGCGATCAGGTGCTGATGAAGACCAATACTGACGATTGGGTGCTACTGAACGAGGAGCACCCATTAACTGTGTCGGCCGACCCGGAAACGGGAGAGCCCTATCCGACGGTGCAGCTCGCCAATGGCTTGCAAGCCAAGGTGGGCCGAGCCGTGTTTTACCGGCTGGTGGAGATGGGCCGAGAACAATCCGGGCAATTGTGGGTTGAGTCGGCCGGTCAGCGCTTTTTGTTGGGGTCGACGGAGCAGGGGAAGAAATAGCATGGCAACGATCTCTCTGAGAAAGACCCATTCACGACCGGAAGCCGAGGTGAGGGCGCTGGTGGAGGAGCTGGCTGATTCTCTAAAGCAGCGCTACGATGTTGATGCCCGCTGGGTCAATGACAGTACGGTGAAAATTGATCATAGCCGCATGTCGGGAAAGCTTACCCTGCAGCCGAATCTGGTGAGTATCGAGGTCAAATTGGGGCTGCTCGCCGGGGCTTTCAAAAGCAAAATCGAGTCTGAGTTACGCAAATCTCTGGATGAAAAGCTCGGCTGACAACGATTTAGGATAAATTTCTGATTGTCGGGATAATTTTTGCTTTTTCTGGTTCTAAACTCGCACGATGTAATCAGGGAGATCAATGAGTGATGCACACAGGCAATAACCCTTTTAATTTCTGGCGGCAATTATTGGCGTGCATGGCGTTTATGGCGGTAGCTCAGGGCGCATTCGCTTCCTGGCCACTGGCAGACAGTCAAGGCGACAAATTGCCGAGTCTGGCTCCCTTGCTGGAAACGGTAAACCCCGCAGTTGTTAATATTTCCACCTATACCACGCGCACGGTGCAGCAAAACCCGCTGCTGAATGATCCCTTTTTCCGGCGCTTCTTCAATATGCCTGAACAGCAGCAGGCACCAGCGCGCAAGCGCCGTACGCAAAGTGCCGGCTCCGGGGTCATTATCGATGCCAAGAATGGCACGGTTGTGACCAATCATCATGTGATTGACGGAGCCGATGAAATCACCGTGTCAATGGAAGACGGTCGCAGCTACAAGGCTGAGTTGATTGGCTCTGACCCTGAAGTTGATGTCGCTGTTTTGAAAATCGAAGCCAGCAATCTGGTGGCGATCCCGATAGCCAACTCTGACCCTGTGCGCGTTGGTGATTTTGTGATTGCAATAGGCAATCCATTCGGGCTTGGGCAAACGGTAACTACCGGTGTCGTTAGTGCCTTGGGTCGCACGGGCCTCGGTATTGAGGGTTATGAGAACTTTATTCAAACAGACGCCTCCATTAACCCCGGAAATTCAGGCGGTGCGCTGGTTAACCTTCGCGGTGAGCTGGTTGGCATCAACACGGCAATTCTGGCGCCGTCGGGTGGTAATGTCGGTATCGGTTTCGCTATTCCAACCAATATGGCCCAGTCCAGCATCCTTCAAATTCTCGAACACGGTGAAGTCAAACGGGGGCAGTTAGGGGTGATCATTCAGGATCTCACTACAGAGCTCGCCGAAGCCTTTGGTATCGAGAACGGTCAGCGCGGAGCTTTAATTGCCGAGGTACAAGAAGGCAGCGCTGCAGATGAGGCCGGCCTCAAGGCCGGTGATGTGGTTGTCGAAGTCGACGGTAAGGATATTCTCAGTTCGGCGCAATTGCGCAATGCTGTCGGCGTGCGCAAAATCGGCGAAACCCTGAAGCTTAAAATCGTGCGTGACGGCAAAACGAAAATCGTAAAAACCAAGATCGGCGAGCCATCGACGCTGGTCGCAGGTAAAGACGATGCTGTGCACAAATTTCTGGACGGTGCCTCCTTGAAAGAGTCGGATGACAACGACGGTGTGTTGGTGTCGGATATCACTCAGGGTTCATCCGCTGCCCGTTCCGGGCTGCGTCCCGGCGACGTCATCGTTTCTGCTAACAAGAAGCGGGTGAAGTCCATCGCCGAGTTGCGAAAGGCCGTTTCCGGCAGTGAACAAAGGCTCTTGCTACAGGTGAAACGAGGGCGGGCTGCACTTTATATCGTTCTTCAGTAGAGGGGCGCGAGCAGGGCTTGGCGGGGTGGTGGTAATACTGCCACTTCTCCGTTCAGCCCCGATTCAGCCCGGCAGCCTACACTAGGTCCGTGTATTCAGATAAGGAGCAGGTGATGGCACGCTTGGCACCGCTAATGTTGGCTGTTGTGTTTCTCGCGGCCTGTTCGTCTGTTCCGGTCGCAACGGACTATGATCCCGACTTCCCCTTTAATTCAGTTCGCAGCTATGCGTGGCTGGAGTCTGGCACCGGCAATGCTCAGGGCGAGGCAAGCAAGGCGCGCGCTGACGTGAATGACCTGATGCGGGATCGCATTCGCAATGCCCTCGACGCGCAAATGCAGGCTCAGGGTATTAAGCGGGTTCCCGACAGCAAGTCGGCGGATGTATTGCTGACTTTTCATATGGGGATAGAGGAGCGTGTCGAAGAGTATGATTTTCACGACCACTTCGGCTATTACCCCTGTTTTTCGCGGCCTTTTCTCTTTTTAACTGTTGCTGATGGCATTAACTT
>DIBR01000069.1:0-145 GCA_002415025.1 Spongiibacteraceae bacterium UBA5047 | reverse complement strand
CTATTACCCCTGTTTTTCGCGGCATTGTGGCCCGGGCTTTGGTTATTACCCCGGCGGGATTCATCATGATCACTGGACAACCGAATACCAGCAGGGCCGCTTGATTGTCGATATGATCTCGCCGACAACCCAAAAGCTGGTCTGG
>DIBR01000016.1 GCA_002415025.1 Spongiibacteraceae bacterium UBA5047 | reverse complement strand
ATGAGCCTGAAAAGCAAACGCCGCGCCATCCTCCTGGATTCTGAGATTCAAGATCTATATGGCGCACCGAAGCTCGCCTTCGAGCAAAAGCGATACTATTTTTCCCTGAATGATCCCGAACTCGATGCCCTTCGCTCAATCCGTGACCGCTACAACAGGGTCTACTTTATCCTGTTGCTGGGCTACTTCAAGGTCAAGCCCGTTGTCCTGAACATCCGCTATAGCGATGTGCGGGATGACCTGCTGTTCATTGCAGGCGAGTTCTTCCCCGACATGAAACTCGGGCGCAAGAACTTGTCACCCATGCAAAAAGTGCGAATTTACCGCCGCATATTTCAGCTATTAGACTACCAATCTTTCGATGATGACAGCGAAGCGGCTTTGAGTATGCGCGCTGGAGTGGCGGCAGCAGCCTCTATCGATTCGCGATTCCTCTTCGATGAATCTACCGACTTTCTGGCCAAGCACCGTATTGCCATCCCAAAATATACCGTGCTACAGCGGGTGGTCAGCAGAGCTATTGCCAGTGAGCGCCAGCGCCTGGCGGATATCTTGTCACACTCGATGAGCCCGTCACTGAGTGAGAGCGTGGATGCAATTCTGGATGACGATACAGCAACGACACTGAACAGTGTTCGGCAATCGGCCAGGAACTTCTCCCTATCAGAACTGGAAAAGGAGCTCAGAATACACCAGCAGATAGAGCCGCTGATCGACGATATCGATGCGGTTATTCAGCAATTGGGGCTATCACTCAGCAATCTGGAACACTTTTGTTCCATGGTCGACTATTACACCCCGACCAAGCTTCGTCGTTTCGACAGAATGACTCGGTCCCTGTACCTGATCTGTTATCTTCACCTCAAACATCGACAGGTTACCGAGCACCTGGCAGACGCTTTTATCCACCACTGCCGCAAGCTGCAGCAGGAGGCCAAAACGTATGCGGAGGACACTGCTTATCAGGAGTGGAAAGAGGCCGTCGCGAATGTCGGCAAGGGCGCCACGCTGTTACGTTTGTTTATTGACGATTCCATTGACGGATCTGTGCCCTTTAGCGAGATACGCCAGCGAGCAGCCGGCGTCATGCGCCCGAAACAGATCGAGTCGCTGTGTCGGTACCTCACCGACCAGAAACAATCGCAGGCGTTCTACATCTGGGAATACTATGACCAGCAGACGGAACTGATCGAGCAGACACTGCGGCCGATATTCCTCGCCCTCAAGTTCCAGTCGTCGACAACGACTCGCGCCCTGGGCGCACAGATCGAACGGAGCCAATTCAACCTTGATTCCTGCGGCAGTATCAGGGAAATCGACCGGCGGTTGATCAGACCGAGGCACCTGCCCTTTGTCGCCACCGACAGCGCCATCAATCCTGCTCGCTTTGAAGTGCTGCTCTATCTACTGGTTCAAGGCAAGCTCGACGGGCACCTGTTCATCCCGCAATCGCCTAAACACTGCAGTTTGGCGGATGATCTGGTCGATGACGACATCTGGAAGCATAGACGGAAGCTGATCAAAAGCTCGTTGCTGAACCGGATTAACACTGCCCCGAAACAACTGATGCGTTCGATGCAGAAGGAGTTGGCCACGACACTGGATCAGGTGGGGGACCGCATCCAGAAAGGCGATAACCGAAACGTCATACTGCGCTCCCGCTCCGGGAAAACCCAGTGGCGACTTCCGTCATCGGGCGCTAAGAGCCTGCTCAACAATCCGTTCTTCGAACAGCTGAATCAGGTCAATATTGCCGATCTCATGCGATTTGTCGACCAGGAAACCGGGTTTCTGGATACCTTCGATCACGTCAGGCAAGTGCAAGCCAGGCAGGCGGTGAACGCCAACAACCTGATTGCTGCCATCATTGCCAACGGCACAAACTACGGCCTTTACCGCATGGCGCATATCTCTGATCGTTCCTATGAAGAATTGCGCTCGACGCAGGCCAACTACCTGCGCATGGAAACCCTGAACCAGGCCAACGATGCCATTAGTAATGCCATTGCCGAACTGGAGATCTTCCAGCATTACAACATCCAGGAAGGTGTCCTGCATGCCAGCGCCGACGGACAGAAATTTGAGTCTCGGCTGCATACGTTCAAAACGCGTTACTCGTCCAAGTATTTTGGCACCAACAAGGGCGTGTCCGCCGTCACCCTGGTCGCCAACCATGTGCCGGTTAACGCCCGGATTATCGGCGCCAACGAACACGAGTCCCACTACATCTTCGACCTGCTGTTCAACAATACATCCCAGATCAAGCCGGATGTTTTGTCCACAGACACGCACGGTGTGAACCACGTGAACTTTGCACTACTCGATCTCTTTGACTATACCTTCGCACCGCGCTACGCCCAGTTCGGGCGGGTTATTGAGGAAATGTTCACGGTCAACGTCAGTAATGACGATAAGCCCGTGTTGTCCCTGAAAAAGCCGATCCGCGCGGATGCCATTGTGCAGGAATGGGAGACTATCCAGCGCATTGTTATCTCGCTTCAGCGCAAGACGACATCCCAGGCTGCACTGATCCGGAAACTATCTACGTACAGCAATACGCACCCGCTGGTGCAGGCCCTGACGGAGTATGACCGGTTGGTTAAGGCCAGTTACCTACTGAACTACATTGACGATGCAGCCCTGCGCAACTATGTACAACGGGCACTGAACCGGGGAGAGGCCTATCACCAGTTACGTAGAGCGGTGGCCTCGGTCAACGGCAACCGTTTCCGCGGCTCCTCCGATCAGGAAATCGACATCTGGAATGAATGCGCTCGGTTGCTAACGAACGCGATTATCTACTTCAATTCGCTGATACTGAGCAATTTGCTTGCTTACTATCGGGCCACGGGGGACCAGGAAAACCTGGAACTGGTGAAAAAGGTGTCCCCTGTGGCCTGGCTGAACGTGAATCTCAATGGCACCTACAGCTTCACGTTTGAGCAAAACGTGATCAATATGGCGGAGATTTTAAGCCCGCTGACCGGTGAATCTGGGAAACCGAAAAAGTAGGGCACTCTTGAAAGCCTTACCACGTGCGGGTTTCAGGGCGAAGTGTTATTTGCGGCGGGGATGTCCCTAGTACCCCAATATGGCTCGCTTATTTTTAAGCGCAGCAAATCCGGCATTGTGCGGAACAGGCAGGAACTGGCCGTTGGTTTTTTGGCCTATGGCCTAGCAAGTCACTTCTCGGGCCTGTAAATAAAACTGTGTAAACCGCCTATCATTGAACCATTACAGGGTAAGGATAGGCAATATGAACAAGAAAGAACTGGAAGCCTTCGCACGTGAGGCTGCCAAAACCCTCAAAACCGAGAAAGATCTCAACGAGTTCAGCCAGATGCTGACCAAGATCACTGTCGAAGCGGCGCTGAATGCCGAACTCGACGAACATCTGGACTACGATAGGCACCAGCCCTCCGACAACGCGAACAGCCGCAACGGCTACACCAGCAAGACCCTGAAAACCGAGGACGGTCAGTTTAAGCTAAACACGCCCCGTGACCGCGAGGGCAGCTTCGATCCGCAGCTGGTAAAGAAGGGTCAAACCCGCTTCACCTCCATGGATGACAAGATCCTGAGCCTCTACGCGAAAGGCATGACGACGCGGGAAATCGTCGCCACCTTCAAAGAGATGTACGATGCCGACATCTCGCCCACCCTGGTTTCCAAGGTGACAGAGGCTGTGATCAGTCAAGTTGTGGAGTGGCAGTCTCGTCCCTAAGGAAATGGTGGCAAAGGTATCAGGCTAGCGGCGAAAGCGGCCTGGAAAGCCACAGCCGGCGACCTCACTCTTCACCTGCAGCCAAGGTCGATGCCGAAATGGAGGCATTGATTATCGGCCTTAGGAAATCTCGAAATCTTGGAGCCCGAAGGCTTCAAAGCGAACTTTTGCGGCTGCATGATATTTCCTTGTCATTGGCAACAATACATAAAGTATTCCAGCGGAATCAGGTAAAACCCGTTAAAAGGCTCAGGAAGAAGTCGGAATTTGTCAGGTATGAACGGCCGGTACCTGGCGACCGAGTGCAGATGGATACTTGCAAGATTGGGCCAAACCTTTATCAGTACACATCCATTGATGACTGCACCCGCTATAGGGTATTGCGACTATACAAGCGTCGTACGGCTGCTAATACATTGGATTTCATCGACGCCATCATGGAAGAAATGCCATTCCCTATTCAACAAATACAAACCGATCGGGGCAGAGAATTTTTTGCCGCGAAGGTACAGAAAAAGCTGATGGATCTTGGGATAAAGTTCCGGCCAAACAAGCCAGGATCGCCGCACCTTAACGGTAAAGTAGAGCGGTCACAGAAAACAGATAAGACCGAATTTTATGTAGCCGTCGACCTATCGTCAGAAGAACTCGATGACCTGCTGGCCGAGTGGCAGCACTACTACAACTGGGATCGGCCTCATGGTGCTCATAAAGGTAAAACGCCTATGGAGCGGTACGTCGAGTTGTCGGAAGAAACGCCACTGTCCGAGGATGCTTACGCTGACTACGAGCCATCCAAAGAACGCATACAAGAGGCCAACTACAAACTAGATTTGGAGCTGGCCAGATTGAAACGATCTCTGTGAATCACACAAATAATAGGCCCATCTAGGAAAAGTTGGAGCGCATTGAAAATACCATTCGTCTCCCGGCGCCTTGCCTTTATTCGGGTATTCTCTATGTCGCTGGCGGCTAGATAAAGCTTGCAATCGGCGATTTTATGGTCCGCCTCAAAGTTCCCTCTCGTGTTAAAAATGAACCAAAACCATCCCTTAGGCAATCAGGCTAGTTAGTCCAACTTCTGCTGACGTGAAACAAGCCCCCGCAGACAAACGAGGGAACTGGTGATTGCGTTTCATCTCATTACGCTACCTAGCCTGCATCACAGTGGCCGCGTCCAGGCGGATGACACGGCCGTTCATATAGGCGTTTTCCGCCAAGTAGGCGCAGGTGTGTGCGAACTCCTCCATGTCGCCCATGCGTTTGGGGGCCTCACACATCTGGATCAGGGCGTCCTGCACCTTCTGATCGAAAGACTTGACCATGGGGGTACCAAAAAGACCCGGGGCGATTGAATTGACACGGATACCCAGAGGGCCCAGCTCCCGCGCGGCGGGAATGTTCATGCCGTTCACGCCGGCCTTGGAGCCCGAGTAGGCGCTCTGGCCGATCTGTCCCTCGAAGGCGGCCCCGGATGAGACGTTGACGACCACACCGCGCTCGCCCTTTTCATCCGGCTCGTTCTTGGCCATTTGTTCTGCGCACTTGGCCATCACGTTGAACACGCCCATCAGGTTCACGTTGATCACCGTGGCGTACTTCGCCAGGCTGCTGGCCACACCGTCCCGGTCCAGGATCTTGCAGGGTAGAGGAATGCCCGCGGCATTGATATCCACGTGGATCGCGCCGAACTTATCCATGATGACGGCGATAGCGGTATCAATGCTCTCCTCGGAGGTTACGTCGGTCTGGCAGAAGATGGCGCTCTCCTCACCGAGCTCCGCAACAGTCTCAGCGCCGGCTTCGGCATTCAGGTCGAGGAGGGCAACCTTTGCACCCTTCTCGTTCACCATGTAGCGAGCAGTGGCCTGCCCCAGGCCAGAAGCACCGCCGGTGATTACTACAACTTTATCTTTCAGGTTCACAAGAAGCCTCCAAATTTCCTTTACTCAGCTGAATGCATTTAGACCAGTCAAGGCCCGGCTGATAAGTAACTTTTGAATCTCGGTAGTGCCATCAGGGATCGGCGCGATAATGGCCTCCCGCGCCAGGCGTTCAACAATGAATTCCTTGGTAACGCCATTACCACCGTGAATTTCCAGCGCATCCCGTGTCGCGGTCACCGCTATCTCGGTGCCGTACCACTTGGCCATGGCGCACTGCTTGTCCGCACGCTCGCCGCGCATCACCATATCCATGGCCCTGTAGGCCAACAGCCGGGCGGCATCAATCTGGGTAGCCATGGTAGCAAGCTTGTCGGCGATCATCTGGTGACCACCAATCAACTTGCCGTGCTGCTTGCGCTCCTGGGCGTACTTGATGGCCTCGTCCATGGCGCGGCGCGCCACGCCAACACCCCACATAGCCATGTGGCAGCGAGCGAATTCGAATATCTTCAGGGTATTCTTGAGTCCGGTACCACGGCCCCCCACTACATTCTCCACAGGCACCCGCACATCAGACATGAAAACCTGTGCTGTTGACTGGCCGTTCAGCGCCATCTTGGGGATTCCCACCGTCTCATAACCGTGCTCCTCACGGTCGATCAGTATATGGCTGATTTCGTTCTCACCCGTACGACAGGTGCAGATGAAGATGTCTGAGTACTCGCCATTCGAAATCCAGGTCTTTTCGCCATTGATCACCCAGTGGTCGCCATCGAGCACCGCACGCGTCTTGACTGCAGACACGTCTGAACCCACGTCTGGCTCTGAAATACCCATAGCAATGAATTTGTTGCAGTTGATAATATCTGCGAGATACTTCTCCTTGATGGCGTCAGGTGCCAGCTGACCTAATAACTCAGCATTCACCGCGTTGATAAAGCCGGGGATGGCGATATCCAGCGAGGTGTAGGCGACCTCTTCGAACACCATGAGGTGGGTAAGCCAGTCCATGCCGAAGCCGCCCCATTCCTCGCTGTGCGGCGCCTTGATCATGCCGAACTGGGTCAGCCCCTGAGTCCATTTCTGCATTTTCTCCCGGGGAATAAAGCCCTCGCCGTGCTCGCGGAAGGCCGGCTCGATTTCCGAGTCCAGGTATTTACGCAGATTCTCGATGATCATCTGCTGTTCTTCGGTTCGTTGGAAATTCATCGCTTTAATGTCCTTTACTGCTTTGCGAGTATGCTCACAGCTGCTGTTGCCTCTTCGAGGCCTACCAAGCCGCCGCCATTTTCCTGTACAGCGATCCGTGCACCCTCCACCTGCCTTGCGCCAGCCTCGCCGCGCAACTGGGTCACCAGCTCAAAGATCTGGCCTAGGCCGGTGGCACCGATGGGGTGCCCCCTGGACTCCAGGCCGCCGGAGGGATTGACCGGCACCCGGCCGCCCACGGTGAAATCGCCGCGCACGGCGGCAGGTCCGCCCTCGCCCCAGGGAACAAGGCGCAGGTTTTCCACCTGGATGATTTCACCCATGGCGGTGGCGTCGTGCACTTCCACCACGCTGACATCTCCCGGGGATACGCCGGCCTTCTCGTAGGCCTCTGCGGCCGCCAGGGCGGTAATGTGCTTCTCGTACTCCTCGGCCGTGCGGTTGAT